>CAZRGV010000022.1:29008-32873 GCA_964599655.1 uncultured Isosphaeraceae bacterium
GTCCGGCACGTGGATTGGGACGAAGCCTGGGCCATGCTCCATCGCGGCGAGATCACGGACTCGCTCAGCGTCATCGCCCTGCTTCACGAGGGCCTTCGCCGCGCCCGTGGTCTTTGAAGGAACGTCCACGCATGGGCCCCCTCGAATCGTTTTCCTTGATCGTTCTCGACATCTCCCGGGCCATCTGCCGGCTCGAACCGATCTCCGAGATCCCCGACTGGTGCCTCCAGGGCCGGTTCCTGTCCGTCACCCGCACTCCGACCGAACTCTCGATCGTCTGCGAGCAGGATCGGGTTCCATCCGAGGTTGAGGCCGCGCGTGGCTGGCGGGCGCTCCAGGTCGGAGGGCCGCTCGATCTTGGACTGACCGGCGTTCTCGCGTCGCTCGCCTCGACCCTGGCGAACGCCGGCGTGAACCTGTTCGCCGTTTCCACCTTCGAGACCGACGACCTGCTCGTCCCGGAGGCGAAACTCGCGCGCGCCTCGGAGGCCCTTCGAAACGCCGGACACTCGGTTTGACGCTCGCAAACCGCATGGAGTCGCTCGCGGGAGATGTCCTCGCGCGAAACGTTCAAACGTTTTTCTTGCCGTTGCGATCCACTCACGTTACGATTTCAAGCGTGGGAGCGACCATTCCCATCCGGGCGATCTGCTGAGGATCCAACGATGAAAACCCCCGAACAGAAGCCGCCTCGTCAGAGCGACCTGTCGAAGTTCGTTTTCTTCGCCCTCCTGTTGGTCCAGTTGACCCTCGTGGTCCTGGCACAGGTCGATTGGTTCCAGCGCGCCATCGACTCCATGCCGCTCCTTTCCCAGGGCCTCATGATCATGAAGCTGCTGGTGGCCTTGGCGATGGTCGCGATTCTGGCGTTCTGGGGGATCAGCGACTGGGCTCGGGGAACCGGGGGAAAGGCCGCGAAGATCGGCTGACGTGACGCGGGTGGATGGGATCGCGGTCAACGGGCGGCCAGCCCTCGGTCGTCCAGAATCGCTTCGAGCGGAAGGTTCCGGCCGGGGCAGGCCGTCGCCGTCTTCGCGACGTGGGCGTGGGTCTGAACGTTCCGCGCGGGGATGTCGTACCGCTCTTGAAGGTAGGCCACCAGCGCCCGGGCCGCTTCCAACTGCCGGGGCGTCGGGGCGCTTTGGTCCAGATCGCCAATCAAGCAGATGCCGATGCCGTAATCGTTCAGGTCGGCGACCTTCCCGTCCCGGCAGTGGGCGCCGGCCTTCTGCTCCGACCACCGCTGAGCGACTTCGATCAGGCCGTCGGTGCTCTCGGTGCCGTTGCCGATGACGAAGTGATAACCGCAGCCCGCGGTTCCGAGCCGCTCGCGATGTTCGCGGTCGATCTGGGCGTAGCTTCCCCTGTCATGGGCGCTGTGGTGCAGGACGATGTACCGCCAGGGCCGGTCGGCCCTGGGCGGTGTGAACAGATCATTTGGATCGTTGACATAGGCCTGAACGTTGCGGCGGAGCAGGGCGCTCCGCCCGGTCCGCATTGCGGGCCGGGTGGTCCGGTTCGAGGTCTGCGACGGCGGCGTCAAGGCGGGAGCCCTGGAGGATTCGATCCCTGGCGTCGCGGGACTCAACGACGGCTCCGTGCCCGACTGCGGGACGACATTTTGATCCTTCGCTGGGGCGTTCAGCGGCGGGGGTGTCACCTCCGAAGGCTCGACGAACGCCGGTTCGGGAGCCGAAAGCACCGCGCCGCCGCAATCGCCCGACGGGCAAGGCGCGGGCGCCACAACCGCCGGTGCCGGCCCGACGAACACGGGACGCAGGGCCGATCGTCGATGCTTGCATCCGGCTCCAAGGACGAGGCTCAGGACCATCGCCAGCCCGAGCACGAGTCGAACCCGCCCAATCCGTCGAAGTCTTTCATGCGGAACCATGTGCCACCTCCTCGATAGGTTCTGGGTTCCTCAAGGTCGTCGCGATGGGTCACGTCTCTCGTCCAAAGCAAGACAAGTGCCGAGACGCGCCGGGTTCCTTCGCGAAGTCGTTTCCCAAAACCTCCACTTCGTCTCAAGTCTACACGTCGATTGGCCGACAGGCGGGCGGCCGGCCACTTTTTGCATTTTTTTCTCAAGTTCGTTGCAAGTCCGGACGACGGCGGTTTGTAGAATTGCATAATCCCGTTTGTCGATTTGACCCGTCCCCGCGCCCCTGACCCGTGGAACCGCAACAACACGCGCGTCCCTTCCTCCTGGCGCAACCCGAACCCGAACGGCTCCGCTGGCATCGAAGGGGGGTCGAACGTTATCCTGGTGAGACTTCCGTGAGCGAGTCGATGGAGTCCGGTTCCGGGCGGAATTCGCACGCCCTCGCGCAACGCCCCGGGTTTCGAGGTCGGAGAGCGATCGATCATGCCGGTGTATCATTACCAGCGCATCGAGAAGAAGTGGCAGGACTACTGGGATCGTCACAAAACGTTTCGAGCCCAGGACCTCGTCCCCGGCAAGCCGAAGCTCTACATCCTCGATATGTTCCCGTACCCCAGCGGCGCGGGGCTGCACGTCGGCCATCCCGAAGGGTACACCGCCACCGACATCCTCTGCCGCTTCCAACGGATGCGAGGCTACAACGTCCTGCACCCCATGGGCTGGGATGCCTTCGGCCTACCCGCCGAACAATACGCCATCCAGACGGGAACCCACCCACGGATCACCACGCAGAAGAACATTGACACCTTCCGCCGCCAGATCAAGGCCCTCGGCTTCTCCTATGACTGGGACCGCGAGGTCGATACCACCGACCCGAACTACTACAAGTGGACCCAGTGGATCTTCCTCCAACTTTTCGATACCTGGTACGACCCCGACTTCGACTGGGTCGATTCCCTCGGTCGCTCCCGAAAGGGCAAGGGCCGGCCCATCGCCGAACTGCCGATCCCCGAAGGAACGATCGACCCCGACGCCTATCGCGACGCGAAACGCCTGGCCTACCGCGCCGAGGTCCCCGTCAACTGGTGCCCCGCGCTCGGCACCGTGCTGGCCAATGAGGAGGTCATCGACGGCAGGTCCGAGCGCGGCGGCCATCCGGTCGTCCGCATGCCCCTGACTCAGTGGATGCTCCGCATCACCGCCTACGCCGAGCGCCTGATCGAGGACCTCGACGACCTGCAATGGCCCCGCGCCATCAAGGACATGCAGCGCAACTGGGTCGGCCGGAGCGAAGGGGCCGAAGTCGACTTCCACATCGCCGGACGGGGCGCGCTCGGAGTCGCCAGTGAGCATGGCGTCAGCCCGGACGTCGACGACTGGGCCCTGAAACGCACCGCCGCCGACTGGACCGAAACCCCCAACACCGACGTCATCCGCGTCTTCACCACTCGGCCCGACACCCTCTTCGGCGCCACCTACATGGTGCTCGCCCCCGAACACCCCCTCGTCGACTCGATCACCACCCCCGTCCACCGCGTGGCCGTCGAGGCCTACCGCGCCGCCGCCGCTCGCAAGAGCGACCTCGACCGCACCGACCTGGCAAAATCCAAAACCGGCGTGTTCACCGGCGCTTATGCCATCAATCCCGTCAACGGCCATAAAATTCCCATCTGGATCGCCGATTATGTCCTGATGGGCTACGGCACCGGCGCCATCATGGCCGTCCCCGGACACGACGAACGCGACTTCGCCTTCGCCCGTCAGTTCGAGCTGCCCATCAAGGCCGTCGTCCTCCCCGATGATCCCTGGCTCAAAGCCCATAACCCGACCGGGTTCGATCCCGATTCCCTCAACATCCACGAACTCCGAACGGTCTACGAACGAGATCCCGGACGCTTCCCCGAAGCGTTCACCGGCGAAGGGACCGCCATCAACTCGCGCAACGCCTCGATCACGCTTGACGGTCTCACCACCTCCGAGGCC
>CAZRGV010000022.1:32906-47749 GCA_964599655.1 uncultured Isosphaeraceae bacterium
CAGGGCAGGCTGGCGGTCAACTACAAGCTCCGCGACTGGCTCTTCAGCCGCCAGCGCTACTGGGGCGAGCCCTTCCCCATCGTCATCGACGAGAACGACCGCGCGCACGCCCTGCCCGAGTCGGAACTCCCCGTCCGTCTGCCCAACCTCGACGACTTCCGGCCCACCGGTAACCCCGAGCCCCCCTTAAGCAAGGCCACCGAATGGGTCCACTACGCCGAGAACCTCCGCCGCGAAACCAACACCATGCCCCAGTGGGCCGGCTCCTGCTGGTACTACCTCCGCTACCTCGACCCGAAAAACGACGAACGGCCCTGGGACCCCGAAAAAGAACACTACTGGATGCCCGTCGACCTCTACGTCGGAGGCGCCGAGCACGCCGTCCTGCACCTGCTGTATAGCCGATTCTGGCATAAAGTTCTGTTTGATCGTGGATATGTCAGCACGCCTGAGCCGTTCCGCAGGCTGGTCAACCAGGGCATGATCCTCGGTGAGACCGAGTACACCGGCTACAAGGATGCCTCCGGCGCCTGGATCAGCGCCAGCGAGGTCGTCGACACCGAACACGGCGCCGTGGTCAAGGGTTCGCAACCGCCCCAGCCCGTCGAAACCGTCAAGCTGTTCGAGGACCAGATCGTCAAGAAGGGGGATAGCTTCGTCCTGGCCGAAGCCCCCGAAATCCGCGTCGACGCCCGCGCCCACAAGATGTCCAAGAGCCGCGGCAACGTCATCAACCCCGACGAGGTGATCCACGACTACGGCGCTGACAGTCTCCGGCTTTACGAGATGTTCATGGGACCGCTCGAAGCCGTCAAGCCCTGGAGCATGAAGGGCGTCGAGGGCGTTTATCGCTTCCTCGGCCGCGCCTGGCGGATGATCGTCGACGCCGAGGCCGACGAATTGAAGCTCGATGATCGCGTGATCGACGTCGAGCCCGACCGCGACCAGGCCAAACTCGTCGCCCGCACCGTGGCCGGCGTCACCGACGACATCGAGCACCTCCGCCTGAACACCGCTATCAGCAAGCTAATGGAGTTTACCAACGCCTTCACCTCCGCCGACGTGCGCCCGAAGTCGGCGATGGAGACGTTCGTGCTCCTGCTCTCGCCCATGGCCCCGCACATCGCCGAGGAACTCTGGGAAATCCTCGGCCACCGCGAGACTCTGGCCTACCACCCCTGGCCGACCTTCGACCCGGCTCTCCTCCACGACGACGAGGTCGAGATCCCCGTCCAGGTCAACGGCAAGCTCCGCGCCCGGATCGTCGTCCCCGCCGGCGCCGACCGCGGCGACATCGAGTCCGCCGCCCTCGCCGACGAGAAGGTCGCCGCCCTGCTCAAGGGCCACAACATCCGCAAGGTCATCGTCGTCCCCGGCAAGCTGATCAACTTTGTCGTCGGTGGCTGACGGCCCGGCGCCGGCGCCTCCACGCCACCGCCATCAGGCCGGCGCCTCCCATCCCCATCAGAACCAGCGTGGACGGTTCGGGGACGGATTTTTATCGGTTTGGCAGGGTCCGCCACACGGACCTACCTCGATCCACTCCGATCGGTCTGCGCGGCGGACCACACGCGGATTGGCAACTTCCGATCTCAGGGGAACGTGTGGATGCCGGCCGAGGGGTTCCCGTAATGGTTAGCGGCGTCCTGGTACCAGCTTGTGGCGCCGAACGGGATCGCCACAACGTAACTTAGTAAGGCGACGTTGCCGCTCCGTTCTTCGTCGCCACTCGTCGGCGGTCCGTTTGGCCGGGCCGTTGCAGCGAGTCGCTACCACCAGACGAACTTGTGTTGTAGAGATAAGCGGACTTCTGATCCGTAACCGTCCCCGTGACCATCGCACCTGGAAACCCCGGCGGCGCCGGAGCGCCGTAGATGAAGTCGCACTCGACGCCGGTGAGCCGGCTGGTATCGCGTCAATCCGCGGTCCCGCCACGGCTACGGACGATCTCGACGTGTAAGTCATAGATTGACACGTCATGGCCGATCGACCCCGGTCGGCTCCGTTCCCGCACGGACGGTCGAGCGCGTCGTCCTCGCCTCCCTACGCGAGAAAAACCAGGCTCCAACGCCTTGCAGGCATTCCGTTTCCGACGATCCGCCAAAATAACCCGAA
The DNA here is from genome assembly GCA_964599655.1 of uncultured Isosphaeraceae bacterium. Lineage (GTDB taxonomy): Bacteria > Planctomycetota > Planctomycetia > Isosphaerales > Isosphaeraceae > CAZRGV01. The sequence goes on from CAZRGV010000022.1 coordinate 35,022, forward strand.
TTCGGTCGCGCGATCTTTCGATGTTATCAGGTGTAAGGACCTCGCATTCGGGATGGGCGACGACGTCCGTCGCTTCCCTCGCGAGGTCCCTCAACACCCGCTTTGAGGAGACATCCATGATCGCCGAGCTGGACATACCGATCCTTCCGTCAGAATCGGTGTCGCCCGAAACATCGTCCTCACCGGTCATTGAGGCCGCCACTCCGGCCGCTTCGCGGCCGTCCGAAACCCAGACACGAGCCGCCGAGTGGGCCACGATCTTCGGGCCCCGCAACTCGTTCGAGGCCTGGCTCGTCGGCCAGTTGGCCTGGAATTCCGTCCGCATCGACATGGCCGCCCGAATGACCGACGCCCTTCAGGCCAGCCGTTCCCGACGCGTCGAGCACCGCTGGGACGAGGAGCACGACCTGCAAGCCGAGCGCCTCTTCGAGCGGCTCCCGATCCAGCCGGCCCTGGTCGTCCTCCAGTTGCGGCAGACCTTGCACGGCGTGAATCTCCTGGTCGATCGCTGGAACGGCCTGATCCGCGCCCTCGACGCCAGGGGGACCTGGGACGACGACCAGCGACGGCTCGCGTTCGACCTGCTCGGCGTGCCGGTCGAGCTCCGAAGCGTCGAGCCTCGACTGCCCGAAGGGGCCGACGCCGCCACCCTTCGCGCCACCGCCGAGGCCGAGATCGCGGCCCTCGACGCCCTCAAAACCAACCACCTGATCAAGCGGAACGACCGCGAATATCGCGATGCCCTCTTCGGCCGGTCGCTCGACGCCAGCCCCGAGGCCCGAGAGGTCCGCCGGATCGTCGCCGCCAGCGAACGATCCCTCCGTTGGGCCCTCAACACCCTCAAGGACTTCCAGCGCCGGCCGGCCTACGCCCAGCGAACCGAGCCCATCGCGAAGCCTCGGCCCTCGACCGTCGCGGCACCGTCACCACCAACGCCGCCGCCCTCAAAGCCCGAGCCGCCACCCAGACCCGCGCCATCGGAACCACTCTCGCTGAGCCTCGAATCGATCCTTGAGGAATCCAGCGATCGTCCCTCGCAACCCGCGCTGTCGATCCGGCCGAGCACGCTGGCCTCGTCGCTGGCGTTGACCATCGCGCGATCGACCCCGAACCTCAAGTCCCGAAGGTCCCGTCGCCGTCGCCGCTGACCAGATCGGATCGGCTCGATCGACAGAACCGCTCCTCGCGCCACAACCGGCCCAACCGGTGGCGTTCGCCGTCCGCGCTCAACCCGCCAACGCGCCGCCTCCGTCGCCGTTCTCGGCCAATTCTCCGCGCTCAATGGAAACAAATTCATACAAGATATGACGAAACGTTCGCGTTCCTGCACTCAAGTTCGCGATCTCACGAGCCGGAAGGAGGCTCCCGGCCCGTTGATCGACCTCTGCCGAACCGAAGCCAACGCGAGGACCAAACGAACTCGGCTCGACGACCAAACGAACTCGGAGGCGACGACCAAACCAACTCGACCCGTCGCCGATCACTTCACGGGGCGACGGCCGAACACCTGGTACGAGCTGGCGACCAGGCCGTTGGAATCTCCCTCATTCTGGAGCTTCCAGATGGGGATGATCTGGAAGACCTCCCAGCCCTGGGCTTCGAGGTCGTTCAGCGTCTTGACCACCACGTCGGCCTGGACGTCCTGGTTGACGAATTCCATGCGAGGATGGGTCGCCACGTCGCTCGGCGAGGCGTTCGGGGCAAACCGCGCGAACGCGATCGTGGCGGTTCCGGCCAGAACGAGGAAGGCCCAGGGCAGCCATCGACGAGGGGCGGTGTGGTTCTCGGGCATGAGGTCGGCTCCAACGGTTTGTGGCGGAAGGTTCCCGTTGGCCGGGCGAGGGCCCGGCCTGGATTCGTCTATAATAGTGGTGCTCGCCGATTCTGACACGGGGGTAAGACCGAATCGATTCGTCCTTTGGGAATGGTCCTCGCTCATGGCACGCTCGCGCTACATTGTTGGCATCGACCTCGGAACGACCAACTGCGCGGCGGCTTACGTCGACACGAAAGGTCGCGAGCGGCCGTCGGCCGACATCCGGCTGTTCGAGATCCCGCAGCTCGTCGCGGCCGGCGAGACGGCGCCTCGACCGATGCTCCCGTCGTTCCTGTACCTTCCCGGCCCGCACGAGCTTCCCGCCGACGCCGCCCGGCTCCCTTGGCGGATCACATCCGACCGGATCGTGGGAGAGTTCGCCCGCATTCAAGGGGCCAGGGTCCCCGCGCACCTCGTTTCGAGCGCCAAAAGCTGGCTCTGCCACGGCGGCGTGGATCGCGAGGCCGACATCTTACCATGGGGCGCGCCTCCCGACGCCCGTCGCGTCTCGCCGGTCGAGGCCTCGGCCGAGTATCTCCGGCACATCCGGGATGCCTGGAACCACCAATTCGCCCAGGGCGACCCGACCCATCGGCTCGAACAGCAAGAGGTGGTGTTGACCGTCCCCGCCTCGTTCGACGAGGCCGCCCGCGAGCTGACCGTCGAGGCCGCCCGGCGCGCCGGGTTTGAGGCGCTCACCTTGCTCGAAGAGCCTCAGGCCGCCTTCTATTGCTGGATCGTCTCTCACCAGGAGGGCTGGCAGAAGGAGGTCCGGGGCGGCGAGCTGATCCTCGTCTGCGACATCGGTGGCGGCACCACCGACTTCAGCCTGATTACCGTGGTCGAGACCCCCACCGGCCCCGGCTTCCGCCGCGTCGCCGTGGGCGATCACCTGATGCTTGGCGGCGACAACATCGACCTCGCCCTGGCCCACAAGGTCGAGGCCAAGCTCGGGGGCGTCCGCCTCGACGCCGAGCAGTGGAGCGCCCTTCGGTTCGCTTGCCGGACCGCCAAGGAAAAGCTCCTGGCCGATCAGACCCCCGCCGAGCGCTGGCCGGTCACCATCGCCGGCCGAGGCGCCCGGATCATCGGTGGGAGTCTCCAGTCTGAGTTGACCCGCGAGGAAGTCCTCCAGATCGCCGTCGAGGGCTTCCTGCCAATGACCCGCCGCGACGAGGAACCGGCGAAAGGCGGCAAGCTCGGCCTCCAGGAGTTCGGCCTCCCGTTCGTGGCCGACCCGGCCATTCCCCGACACCTCTCGGCCTTCCTTCGAAGGCATAAGGAGTCGCCAATCGGCGAGGGAGGCGAGGCGACGCTCGGCCGTCCCGCACGGCCCGACGCCATCCTCTTCAACGGCGGAGCCCTAACCCCGGCCCTGATTCGAAACCGCATCGTCGACGTCGTGGCCTCATGGTTCCCCGAGGAAGTGGACGGCCCCTACCGGCCTCGTGTCCTGACCAACGAGTCGCTCGACCTGGCGGTGGCCTTCGGCGCGGCCTATTACGGAGTGGTCCGTCGAGGCGGCGGCATTCGCATCGGCGGGGGGACGGCCCGCGCATTCTACGTCGGCTTCGAGTCGCCGGCCAAGGAGAAAACCCCCTGGCTCTGCGTGGTCCCCCGCGACGCCCAGGAAGGGGATGAAATTGAGATCGCCAACAGAGACTTTGACCTTTTGATGGGTCAGCCGGTCGCGTTTCCCCTGGCCAGCAGCTCGGTGCGGGCCAAGGATCAGCCCGGCGACCTCGTGCCGTCCGACCCCGACTCGATCCTGGAATTGCCCCCGCTTGTGGGCGTCATGCGGGTCGGCCGCAAGGCGAAGGCCGAGCGCGTGCCGGTTCAACTGGCGGCCCGCGTCACCGAGGTCGGCACGGTCGAGCTCTGGTGCCACTCCCGAACCGATGATCGCCGTTGGCGGCTCCAGATCCAGCTTCGAGGGGCCTCGGGCACGCCCACGAGCACGGGCGCCCGCGTGACCGGCGGCGCGGCCGATCAGGTGGTCATCGAGCAGTCGGAGCTCGATCAGGCCATCGAGGCGATCCGGGTCGCGTTCGGTCCCAACCCTCCCGACGACGCGGGACCCGCACGCCTCGTCAAACGCCTGGAAGAACGGCTGGACGTCCCTCGAGACCAGTGGCCGCCTTCCGCCCTTCGTGCCTTCTGGGAGCCGCTCCGCGACGTGATGGAAGCGCGCCTGAAATCGCCTCGCCATGAGTCGCGATGGCTGAATCTGGCGGGCTATTGCCTTCGACCCGGAACGGGCTATCCGCTTGATGAAACACGCATCAAGGCCCTCTGGCCGGTCTTCCACGTCGGCGTCAAGCATATCAAGGATGTTCAATGCTGGGCCGAGTGGTGGATTCTCTGGCGCCGGGTGTCCGCCGGCCTGAACCGGGCCCATCATGAAGAGATCCACCGAAGATTGATTGGTTTCCTGATCCCTCCCAAAGGCGGCACGGGCAAGAAGGCCGCTCGGCCCAAACCGGAGGCGCACGAACTGGCCGAGATGTGGCGGTGCGCCGCCAGTCTGGAGCGGCTGGCCCCGAACCTGAAGCAGCCGCTCGGTGAGGCACTGGTCCGGGAACTCGCCCGGCCCGCTCTGCCGCATCACGTCCTGTGGTGCATCGGCCGCCTCGGCGCCCGAGTGCCGCTCTACGGACCAGCGAACACCGTGGTCCATCCCGAGATCGCCGCGCGGTGGACCGAAGCCGTGCTCGCCCGCTCCCTCGCGACCGAGCGCGAGAAGGCCGACGCGGCCTTCGCCCTGTCGCAACTGGCCCGGGTCTCCGGCGACCGGGCCCGCGACCTCGACGACTCACTCCGAAACCGCGTCCTCGACCGCCTGGTCGAGCTCGGCGCCGACGAGGCCACGATTCATCCGGTTCGCGAATACCACGAACTGGAAGTCGCCCAGCAGGGGCAGGCGCTCGGCGATGCCTTGCCCGTCGGCCTGCGATTGCGGGCCGACACGGAGCCGGGGTCATAACGGAAATCGATGCCTAAATATGATATAATATAATAAGCGTAATTTAAATTATATGTCATACTTTTTTCGTTGATGCGATCACTCCGGATCGGGCCGATGATCGGCAGGAGCGGCCTCCTCGATCTCGTTGCCGCATCGCCAGCAGCGAATCCAGACATGGATGCGCTCGTCCTCATCGAGGTAGCGACCCGCGCGGAGGGCGGTGCCGTCGCTTGGGCATTTGACCAGCGAATATCCGTTCAGGACGCGGCGGACCATCCAGGCGCGTTCGGTGGTTGTCCACGGACGGTCTTTGAGTTCGTCGGCCCTGGGGTCGCGATCCTCCGACATCATCAGCACGCGCTGGCAATCCGGATGGGGGCAGGTGGCGACAACCATGTAACGGTTCGGGTCGCAGTGCGGCAAGAGGAGCATCGAGAGGTCGGTTCCATCGATCGGGCATTGTCCATGAGAGAGATGGGTGCCCGGTTCGAGGTTCTGCCAGAACGTCTCGAAGATCTCGGCCTCGTGTGGCTTGCTCCATCGACGTTTCATCATGCGGTCCCTGAAGCAAGCGTCCTCCCGTCTCACGAGGAGGCGGGAGGACGGGCTCGGTCCGTCGTGAGGGCGAACACGCCCCTCGGGGCAAGCGGCCTAGCGCCGGGCGGTCTGCGGTTCGTTGCGGAGCGTGATCCGATCGGGGCTTCCCGCCTCGAACGTGACGGGGATCGTCCAGACGAAGTTCTTCACGCGGCAGAGCCCTGCCGCCCCCTCCTTGCATTCGAAGGCCGAGACCGAGAGCTTGACCTCCAGCGTGTCGCCCGGCGCGGCTGGTTTAGCGAGGGGGACGACCACCTCGAACGCCGACTTGGGCGGTTCGATTCTCGACCCGTTCGGCGACACCGTATCGCGGAGCGCGGTCGGGTTGGCTGGCGCTTCGAGCAGGATGGGCATGGGTGCTTCCGGGTTGATTTTGAACCCATCGGACAACGCCAGCGCGACATCCAGGGTGAACTGGCTCCCGGGAGCGACCTTGGCGGGCGGCAGCTCGATGGCGATCGCGTTCGGGAACTTGGGCTTCGAGGGCGGGGGCGTGGGAGCCTCGACTCCGCTGAGGGTCAGGGTCGTCGCGACCTTGGCCTCGAGATCGAGGACCCGGATGGCATGGTTGTTGGTGTCGGCCACGAACAGCCGATTGCCCGCCAGGCTCACGCCGCCCGGCTCGTCGAAGCGGGTGGGCTTGTCCGAGCCGCCCGCCTCGCGACTGCCCGCCAGGGTGTGAACCTGGCCGCTGCCGAGGTCGATATATTTCACTTTGTTGTTATACGTGTCGGCGATGTAGAGCTTGCCGTCGCCGTAGGCGACACCGAGGCAGTGCTGGAGCCGCGCGTTGTTGGTCTTCGCGTCGCGGTCGCCGAAGGCGAACAGGCTGGCACCGTTGGGCAAGTCGTGGGTCCCGGCGATGGTGCCGACCCGGTTGGCGCCGTTGAGGGTGATCGAGCGGATGGCAGAGCCTTCCGAATCGGCCACAAACAGGTGCTTGCCGTCGGTGGCCAGTCCGCTCGGCTGGGCGAAGCTGGCGTCTTCGATCGGGCCGTCGATGATGTCTTCTCGTCCGGTGCCGGCCCAGACGGAGACTCTCTCGGTCTTGAGGTCGTACTGCCAGATCTGGTGCGGCCCGGCCATCGCGATGGCCAGGGTGTCGGTGCCTGGCAGAGCGATCACGTCCCAGGGGCTGTTCAGGCCAGTGCGCCGACCTGGCCCGCCACCAGATCGCATGTACGATTGTTCGCCCGTTCCCGCGATTGTGCGGACCTGTTTCTTCGCCAGGTCGACGGCCCGAATCGCGTGGTTTTCGGTGTCGGCGACGTAGAGCACACCGTCCTTGAGACAGGTTCCCTGCGGGCGGTTGAAGCTGGCCTGTTCGTACGAGCCATCGGACAGGCCGGTGGCACCGTTGCCGATCGTCGCGAGGTGCCGGCCTTCGAGGTCGGTCACGACGATCCGGTTATGGCCGGTGTCTGTGATGAACAGCCGGTTCCCCTCGGCATCGGCCAGAACCTTGCCGGGGTAGAGCAGGGGGCCGTTGTGGGGCTTCTCGTTCTCGGGGAAGAACTTGATCGGCTTGGTGTCGAGCTCGCCGGCCGCCTTGTGCTCGGCGATCAGCCGTCCGATGACCTTGTCGAGGACCTCGCGGTTCCCCTCGCCCGCGGCCGAGCCGACGTACTTCCCCTTGGCGTCGATCAGCACGAGCGTCGGCCAGCTATTGACGCCGAACCGCCGCCAGAGGGTCTGGTTGGCGTCATTGATGACCGGGTGCTGAATTCGGTATTCGGCCACTTTTTTGCGAATGTTCTCGGTTTTCTTCTCGGCGTCGAACTTGGCGGTATGCACGCCGATGACGACGAGTTCGTTGGGGTACTTCTTTTCCAGGTAGGCCAAATCGGGCAGAACGTGGTGGCAGTTGATGCAGCAATACGTCCAGAAGTCGAGCAGGACGAGCTTGCCTCGAAGATCCTGGAGGTGGATTGGGCCGGCGGTATTGATCCAGTCGACTCCCCCTTCGAGTCCACCGGGAATCTGCTGGATCGGACGGTAGGCGATCGGTATCAAGGTGCCTTTCCCTCCTCGATCCGCACCGAGGTCAGAGGTTGGCGTCATCGAGTCGGCGGCATACCGTCCGGCCGCCATCACCGCGGCGAGAGCAATCAGCAAGCACCACCAGGCATGGCGGGTCCGTGTCGAGGGACGACTCATTCGCTTGACTCCCCGTTGAGTTGGACGCGGTCACGACGACACTTTATTGTAGACACTCGGGGAAAGGCTGGGGGAACGTTTTTCCCGGATGGGGAATCGCCGCGCTCGATTGATCTTGACGGCCGTTCGCTCGAACGTTCCGGTTGGTACGGTGCGGCCCACGACAATCGCCGTTCCCACAAGCGACGGAACCGATCCGAGGATCATTCCGAAGATTGGCTGCTCTTGATGCGTTCCAGGGCGGCTTCGGCCTGGCGACGGACCTCGGAACTGGGGTCGTCTTTCAGCCGCTCGAGCGCGGGGAGGGCTTCTCTCGCCGCGGGGCCGGCAAGACCGAGGAACTTGATCGCGAGCAAGCGAACGGGCTCTTGCGCATGGCCCAGGAGCTCAACCAGCTCCGGGACCGATCGGGGATCGGGGCCGGTTCGCTCGAAACGCCGGAGCACACGTTCCACCGAGCGACGATCTTCCGGGTTTGCGGTCAGGCGGATGAGATCCGGCAGGAAAACCGCGCCCTGGGGGCCGAGCCGGAAAACCGATCGAGTGGCGGCCTTCCGCACCTCCTCTTGCTCGTCGCCGAGTGCCCTCGACAGGTGGGGTCGAATCTCCGCCGCGTCGAGTTCCAGGCTCCACAGGGTGTCAACCACAGCGATCCGGACCTGCGCGGATTGGTCGCTCAGGAGCGGGACCAGTCGAGGAAACGCCGACTGTGCCGCCTTGCCAAGATTGCCAAGAGTCTGGACGGCAATCGTTCGAACCTCCGGCGATGGGTCGTCCAGCAAGGCGCCCAGCGCGGGCACGGCCTGTGCGGAGGAGGGGCCGTGACTTCCGATCAACTCGGCGGCCGCTCGTCGGACGGAGCGATCCGGGCTGGAGAGCATTTTGATCGCAGCGGGCAGAGCCTCGCGACCAAGCGGTCCGATGGCACGAATCGCCTCGAGGGCTCGCCGCTGGACGCGAGTGTCCTGGTCGTCGAGACACGTCGTGAGGTCGGCAAGCAACCGTTCGTCGCGGGGGGCCGCGTGGAAGAGCACCTCGATGGCCTGCTCGCGGATCTCAGCCGATTCGTCGCGGAGAATCGACCGGACGTCCGGTACGGCGGCAGCCGCGCGAGGGCCGAGAAAGCCGAGAGAGGTGAGGAAGGCCACGCGAACCTCGGGATCGGGATCGTGAAGCCCGACCGACAGCATCTCGACCGTGCCCGGACTCAACGGCCGGAGCTGCCCGAGCGCCAGCGCTGCCCCTCGCCGAACGCGCGGGTCCTCAGCCTTGAGCGCCGTCTGAAGCCGGTCGACCACCGGCCTGCCGAGTTGAGCCAGTTCGGCGGCAATCTGATCGATGCGGCTCTTCTTCCCGCCAAGGGCGTTGAGCAGGGTGGGAGCCGCATCAGGGCCAATGGCCCCGAGCAAAAACGCCGCGTGTCGGGAGACGCCGGGATCCTCGGCCTCGAGCAGCGATTCCAGTCGAGATATCATTCTTCCGATCACATCACGACGTTCCACGAGAAGATTGACCGTGGCCAGTCTCACCGCCTCATCGGGGTCGGACATAGCTCGTTCCATGATCGGTACGAGTAAGTCCGCGGGCAGATTCTGGTGCCCCAGGGCAGCCAACGCGCGGGCTCGAACCGCCGGGACCTCGTCGCCGACGCGCTCCAGCAGGGCCTTCCGGACACGAGGGTCGGTGTTTGGAAGATGCCCGAGAGCTTCCACCGATCCATAACGTATGTTCGCATTGTCGCTAATCGCACTGATCAGCAATGGCTCGACTGCGGTCTCGCCGATTCGCCCCAGCGCGAGAGACGCCTCTCGGCGCACGCGGTCGCTCTCGTCTCCGAGCGAACGGATCAGGGCGGGGATGGCGGCCTCGGCGACCGGTCCGATTCGCCCCAGCGCCATCGCGGCTTCGGCCCGGACGTTGACTTTTTTTTCGACGAGAAGCCCTTGGAGGCCGTCGACGGCTGGCTTGCCGATGGCCGCCAGGGCCAGGGCGGAGCGATAGTCCTGGTGCAGTTCTTCCTTCGACTGGCCACCGTAGTCGGTCCGGAGCGTGTGCACGAGCGCAGGGATGGCCGGGGCCGCGTCGGGCCCGAGGTCGATCATGGCGTCGAGGACGGCCAGGCGTACCTGACCGTCCTTCTCCGATTTCAGGAGCTCGATGAGCACAGGCAAGGCCGCTCGCATCGACTCCTTCCCACTCTCCCGAAGGGCCGTTACCGCGTTGCGACGAAGCTCCACGACTTCGGACCGAAGTCGCTCGATTGTCACCAGCGGGTCGGAGGGACTCGGAGTCTCCTGGGCAAATCCTCGCGCGCCGAGCAGACCGCAAATGGCCGCCACCAGGAGGACCGGATCCCGTCGAGAATTCGACACGTTGGTTCATCTCCCTTATTGCGGACGGTCATAGAACGTGTGGTGCAGTGGTCGCGGCCGTTTCTGATCAAGGCCCAGCATTGTGGAGCAACGATCGGTGGGGTCGGTGGCGGGACGCGAGGGCGTCCACGCCGTGATGGTCGCTCGGGCCACGAGGGGCGAAACCGATTCGATCGGCGCTCAGAGCAAGCCGGGCAGGGGTTCGGTGCTATCTCCGAAGCGATCGACCGGCACACCCACCTGGATCAGCATGGAGAGCAGCAGGTTCGACATCGGAGTTTCGGTCCGACACTTCAAGAACTGTCCTGTCCGGAAGGTGCCGCCGCCCTTGCCGAGTACGATGACCGGCAAGTTAATGTGGTCGTGGCGATCGCCATCGCTGATGCCGCTGCCATACAGAACCAGCGAATTATCCAGCAATGTCGATCCGTCGGCTTCCTCCACGGTCATCATCTTCTCGATCATGTAGGCGAGGATGGTGATGTGATACTGGTCGATCTCGCGGAGCTTGCGGTTCTTCTCCTCGTCGCCGCCGTGGTGAGACAGTTCATGGTGTCCGTCGGTGAAGCCAAGCCAGGGGTAGTTCCGGTCGGTGGCTTCCTTGGTGACCATGAAGCTGGCGGCCCGGGTGCTGTCGGTCTGGAAGGCCAGGACCATCAGGTCGCACATGAGGCGGAGGTGCTCGTCGAAGTCTTCCGGGATGCCCGAGGGCCGGTTGAAACCGGAGTCGGGCAGATCGGCCGAGGACGCCGAGTTCTGGATGCGGCGCTCGACTTCGCGAACGCCGGTGAGGTACTGGTCGAGCTTTCGCTGATCGGCCGGCGAAACGCGCTCGCGCACGCGCTGGGCGTCGTCCATGACATAATCGAGGATGCTGCGGCGGTAATAGTCGCGCTCGGCGATGGTCGTCTGCCTGAGCTGGCTGCTTCCGCTGGTGAACAGGCGATCGAAGACGGCCTTGGGGTTGATCTCATAGGGAGCGGGAGAGGTCGGCGTGCGCCACGAGATGTGGGTCTTGTATGTGCCGCTGTAGCCGAAGGCGTTGCCGGAACGAGGCGACTCGCAGCCGAGCTCGAGGCTTGGAACGCGGGTCGCGTTTCCGACATGCTGGGCATAGAGCTGATCGACGGAGATGCCCGCCTTGACCGCGTCCTGAGACTTGTACGCCTGGGCGCCGGTCAGGAAGCTCGTGGCCCCCTGGCCGTGACCGCAACCCTCGGTATCGCCGTTCGTCAGGGCGGTGTTGTGCGTCAGTCCCGAGAAGCAGTTGAGGTAGTCGCGAGCGAACGAGAGCGGCCGGAGCGTCTCCGGCAGGTCAATCAAGACACCCTCGTGTTGAGGGAACCACGTCGGCAGATGCACGCCGTTCGGAACGTACCAGAAGCACATCCGCACGGGGGGCCTGGCGGGCGACCCGGCCGCGCGGGCGACGGCCGAAAGGCTTTCCATCCAGGGCAAGGCGAGGGCGGCGCCCAATCCGCGAAGCATGGTCCGGCGATTCACTCGGCTCGTCATCGTCGGGTCCCTTCTGAGTCAAAAACATATCAATAACTTGTGCTATGATTGCGTCGAGAATCGATTAACGGGCGACGCCACGGTTCTGGAATGCCTGGCTTTCCACGATCCCGAAGAGAATCGTGCGCATTCGGTAGTCATTGGCCAGAAGCTGCTTTCGGATGGCCTCGACCGTGCAAAAGTCGTCTGGTTCCAGGCCACGTCCGAGGGCATACGTGAGCATGTTCTCGATCAGGCATCGCGTGAATTTCTTGGTGGCGGAGGTTGCCAGAATCCGCTTCAGGTCGCTGGAATCGGAGAAGGTCATGCCTCCGGAGAGCTCGCCGGAGGGGTCGATCGGGAACTGGCCGTCGCGATCGCGCCAGCGCCCGACGGCGTCGAAGTTCTCGAGCGCAAACCCAAGGGGGTCCATCTGGGCATGGCACGAGGCGCACGTGGGGTTGGCCCTGTGGATCTCCAGCCGGTCGCGCAGGGAGGCGGCATCGGCGGCCTTCTCGCTCTCGTCCAGCTTGGGGACGTCGGGTGGAGGGGGCGGGGGCGGCGTGCCCAGGAGCTGCTGCAAGATCCACTGCCCTCGCTTCACGGGGGAGGTCCGGTTGGGATTCGAGGTCAGTGTCAGGACGCTCGCCTGGGTGATGACTCCGCCTCGTCGCCGGTCGTTGAGGGAAACCTGGCGGAACTGGTCGCCGGAAACGCCTTCGATCCCGTAATGCCGCGCAAGCGTTTCATTGAGGAACGTGTAGTCGGAGTCGAGCAACTCCAGGACGCTCCGATCGTTCCGGAGGATGTGCGAGACGTAAAGCTCAGTCTCGCGTTGCATGGCCTCTCGCAGCCCGTCGTCGAAGCCGGAAAACAGATTCGGGTCGGGCGACACGCCGTCCAGCCTTCGGAGCTGCAACCACTGGCCGACGAAGTTTGAGATGAAGGCGTCGGATTTCGGGTCGTCGAGCATCCGAGCGACCTGTCGCCGCAGGTGAGCACGAAGTGTCCCGTCGCGCGCCTCCTGGAAGAGCGCCTCGTCCGGCATACTGCTCCAAAGGAAGTACGAGAGCCTGCTGGCCAGCTCGAAGTCGTTGAGTGGCCGATCCTTCTTCGACGATTCCGGCTCGACGAGAAACAGGAACCGAGGCGACGCGAGGACCGTGGTCAGGGCGATCTGGACACCTCGCTCGAAACTCTCGCCCCGGGAGTGGGCCATCCGGTAGACCTCCATCAACCGATCCAGTTCCTCGGCCTGGACCGGACGCCGAAAGGCCCGTTCCGCGAAGCGAGCGATCACCTGTCTCGCGCACGCGATTCGCGATTC
>CAZRGV010000022.1:47768-58315 GCA_964599655.1 uncultured Isosphaeraceae bacterium
CCAGGCTCACAAAAGAATATCGCCCTGTGCGAATCTGGAAGTTTGTCGGTTTCGAACTGGACCGGGCCGCGCACAACCATCGAATCGACGTGCAAGCCGCGGTTCGACCCGTAGCGCTGGTCGCCGCTGACGTTGGCGGTCACTGCTTTGGGCCGAACGACATTCTCGCTCTTTTCTTGACCGGGAGCGAGCGCGACGTGAACGAGCGTATCCCCTTCCGCCACCGTGATCCAGTAGCGATACACCACCGTCTCGTCCTGCACGCGAACGGCCTCCACCGTGCGACGGTCCTTTCCGAGCCCGATCACGAGCCTCGGCGGTGGAACCGATTCGGCGATGCCGACCCGCACGAGGCTAAAGTCGGCCAGGTATCGACCCGGTTTCAACGTATGTTCGAATTCGACGGGCTTGTCGGGAGGCAGCGGGTAGGTCCGAAGGCCGATCAGCTCGATCGGAGGGAGGCCCTCGGCATTGGGCAGCCGGATCGTGGCGTCCATCGCGAGCTCGGCGGCATCGAGGTATTTCTCGATGTGAACCGGCGAGATGTTCAGCGCCGAGCCGACATTGTCGAATCCGAAGCCGCTCTCATCGGAGGGAAAGGCGTCCGCCAGATGCAGGTCGAGGCCGAGCAGGTCGCGGATGGTGTTGTCGTACTCGCGACGATTGAGCCGGCGGATCACGGCCGGCGCAGGACGGCTCCCGCCGCCGCAACGGGCGGCCAGGTAGTCATCTTCGATCCAGGAAAGGACGGCCAGCCGTTCCTCCGAAGTGGGCTGCGGCATGTCGGCCGGCGGCATGGCGTGGGCCTCGATCGCCTCGAGCACGCGGATCCAGATTTCGCCGTCCTTCACGGCCTCGTCCTGGTTGGAGAACCGATCCAGGACGACTCGGCCTTCCGAGTAGTCCTTCGAATGGCAGTCGACGCAGTAGTGGTCCAGGAACGGCCGCACGCGTTGCTCAAAATGGTCTCGCGGTTTCGACGCCGATGCCGCCTTCGGTTCGTCCCCGGCGGTGATCGAGAGCCGTGCGGCCACCATGGCACCGAAGATCCAGAAGGCCAGTCCGAGTCTCTTGAACATCGTCATCGTGCGGAGCGCCTCATGATGCCTCCCCGGGCACGGAACCAGCCCTTGGCGTTATTCAGGGTAGCCAGTTCAAGCTCGCCTCTGTCGGATGCGAGCGTCAAATGGCTCGATCATGGCCAATTGGATCCTCGCCGGTTCCTCCATTGGATCGGCGTCAAGCGCCGGAGTCCAGAACGATTTGCTGTGCGGGACCTTCCTGCCATGACCGGAATCCCAGGCGAACCTGGCGTTTTCGATCGCCGACGCCGCCAGCTCCTCAGGATCCGTCGCGATCTCGGAAGGAACTTTGGGGAGATCCGGATCAATCGGGGCGTATCGACTTCCGGCGCATCGGTCGTTTCCGCTCGACACACCTTGGAAAACGGCGCCATCCGACGAGGATTCGTGTTCCGAACACAAAGGTCTTCCGTTCTCTAGGGCATTTCGCTAGGATGACTCTTCCTGGCAGATGGACTTGCACCCGTAGCTCAATTGGATAGAGCATCGGTCTACGGAACCGAAGGTTACTGGTTCGAATCCAGTCGGGTGTATTCAGAAGTCGAGAAAAGGCATAGGGTTAAGGCGATTCTGTGAAATCGACTTTCACGGCCTCCAAGTCATTTCACAGGATTTCACAAACCAGGACTCTGGCCTAGCTCTCGAAGAACACGACGGCACAAGGCAAAAGGGGCGCGTCTCGATGACTCGAGGCGCGCCCCTTTCTCGTTTCTGGCGTCCTGGCAGGGCAACCATGACCGAATCCGGCTGATGACTGTGTGCTTGATTGGAATTATAGAACGTCGCGCGTCCCCCCCAAATTAACGGATTTCACAAGGCTGGTTTTGCCCCGTCTCGTCGCTGGAATTTCGCCGGACGACGTCACGCCGGTGGTGGGAAGCGGTAGCGATCGGTGGCGGCTCCGGCGTTCGTGATGCCGTATCATCGGGAGTCTCGGAACCCTCGCACAGGAGCCACCACCGATGTCCCAACGCCGCACCTTGTCATCGACCAGCCCGACAGATGGGCCCCGCTCGATCCCTAGAAGCTGCCCAGGTCCTCGCCCAGGACGGCCAGCTCCTGTTGCCGATGCTCGACCTGATCGAGCATCCCGAGGCCGCGGTCGATAACCTGATCGACGTCATGGGCTATGAGCATCTCTGGATGTAGTAGGCCGCGTCGGAAGAATCCGCCAAGGATCGATCGCTTGTCCAGAGGCGGTCGCCGGATATCCTCGAATCGAAGCCGGACCACCTCACGTCCCACGACCGTTGGGACTTATCACCTCGAAGGCGATCTCCCTCGATCCGTGTCATCGCTCAGGATTTGCTTCCATTTTCGTTCCATTGGACTCGAATCAAGTCGATCGCGGTCGATTCAAAGCCCTCAGCGACTCAGAGGGCCGATTGCCGTCGCAACTCCGAGTCTCATCAAGGCTTGTGATTCGACATCACGGACTCTGCCTCTTCCCACCTCTCCCCACTTCGCATCCGCACCATCCATACTTTTCCTAGCCGAATCTCGCGAATCCACGCGAGACCGACGCCGCGACGTCTCCACAGACGTGGCGTCCTCCATTGGATGATGTCATCGTCGATGCGCACCTTCTGCCACGCGTTTCGGTAATGGCCCATGTTCCTAAGAAACAACGCCTTTGCACTCATCCATTGATTCTCGATGTTATTGCCCTTAGGATTGCGAGGTAGAGATCGCTCCGTTCCGCTTCAACGCGTGGGAATCGAACCCTCGCTATCAAGGCGCGATCGAGCGGGGAATCGCGCTATCAAGGACGATCACGAACGCCGTCGCACCAATTTGTGACGGTACTTGGGAAACAGCTCGTCCTAAAAAAGGAATATCGCGGCCCGCGATTCGTCGCTCCGCGTGGTCGTCGTCGCGCGGGCGGAGATCTCGATCCCTCTGGCGGTCATGACCCAACACAGTGGTTGCGTGCGGTGGAGCGTTGCTTATGTGGATGCGTCGGCGAAGATCACTGCTCGTCCTTGCGGGCGTCCTGGGCGGAGTTCTGGTGTTGACGAGCCTGTCGACGGCCCGAGCGGACATGTTGCTCGAGGTCTCTGTGGACAATGGTGCGTTTTTCACGGTCGGCACGGCCTCTTCGGGCAGCACGGCCACGTTCAGCGGAAAGGTCGACAGTTCGGGAATTGTCGGCTCGGGCGGTGTCTTTCAGATGTCACTCCTGAGCGGTAGTTCCAACAGTCCGGGTACCTCCACACTCGCCAGCTTGCTTTCGAACTCGCTCAGCCTCCAGAATCTGACGAATGACGTTCATACGGTCACGATCTTGATCGGCGACACGGGCTTCCAGTCGCTTCAGACACCACCCTCGCTTCGGATGGACAGTCATGTCGGAGGTTCCTTCATCGCGGATGGCTCAGGGAGCTCGATCACCCTCCAGAGCTTCCTTGACCCCAACAACGGTCAGAACGCGACCACGGGCGCTGGGATCCTCACCACCGGATTGCAAACACCCGTTCTTGGGAATGGGTCGTTCGACAGCGACTCGCAACTGCTCATTAGCACGCTTTCGACCTCGAAGTTCTCGATGACGCAAAAGTTCGTTCTAACGCTGACAGGAGGATCGCTCTTCAACTGGGGTTCCAACACCTCGCTCGTCCCGGTGCCTGAGCCGACTTCGCTGATCGTCCTCGGCGAAGGTTTGCCTCTGATTCTTGTGGGGCTCTGGGGCGTTCGGCGTCGTTCAAGACCCTTCACGCCATGAAGATGCCTTGACTTTCCGGCAACGCGGCGTCCCCGGCATTCCGACCTGCACGACGCCACTCAATCAACCACGGAACGTGGGCTTTAGCGGTCAAAATTTGGTTGGCGAAGCTCCTCGACGACCCGCGGGCAGTCTGGGAGCGAGCCGAGAAACTGGCGGCCATAGGGCTTGGTCAGGACTCGGGGGTCGAGGATCGCGACAATGCCCTGGTCGGACTTCGAGCGGATCAGCCGGCCGAACCCTTGCTTGAGCTTGATGATCGCCTCGGGAACCTGGTAGTCGACGAACGGATTCCCGCCCCGTCGCCGGATTGCTTCCAGGCGCGCTTCGAGCAAGGGACGATCAGGGACGCTGAACGGCAACCGGGTGATGATCACATTGGAAAGGGCCTCGCCGGGGACGTCGACGCCTTGCCAGAAGCTGGACGTGCCGAAGATAACGCTGTCGACATCGGCGCGGAAGGCCTCGACCATCTTGGAACGCGGCATGCCATCGCTCTGGGAGAACAGGGCGATGTTGCGCGAGGCCAGCCAGGGCGTGAGGGCGCGGGCGGCCTCGTCCATCATCTTGTACGAGGTGAACAGGACGAACGCCTTGCCGTGGGTCTTTTCCAGGTAGTGCTGGATGGCCGAGATCGCCCGTTGCTGGAATTCGGTTGGTTGTTCGGACGGGTCGGGAAGGTTGCGAGGGATGTGGAGGGTGACCTGGGATTGATAATCATAGGGGCTGCCGAGCATCAGGGTCTCGCAGCGTGTCAACCCGAGACGCGACTTGGCGAAGGCGAAACCCGGCGGCGCCCCGACCGCGAGCGTGGCCGACGTGAGAATGCAGGTCGGCACCTGTTCGAACAGGTCGCGACGCAAGGTCGGCCCGACTTCCAGCGGAGAGCGGGCAAGGGTCACCCGTCGTTTGAACGGTTCGTACTCGATCCAGTGGACCGATTCGTCGGAATCCTGCTGCGAGATCCAGCTTGTGAGTCCCGCGGCGAGGGCTTCGCAACGCTCCTGCGAGGCCGAAAGCTCGATCCGCTCCTCCTCGGATTCGATCGGCTCGGCCTCGTGGTTGATGACGGTGGCCAGCTTCCGGAGTTCCTCGCTCAGGGTGTCGGGGACGGGCAGGGGGCGTCGCAGCCGGCCGTTGGCGGAGCCACGGGTCGTCTGCCACTCCGCGACGGCGGAGAAAAACTCACGGGCGGCCTGGCGGGTCCGCATCGCCTGCGCCATTGACCCCTGGAGGTTGTGGTAGGCCAGCAGGCCCTTGCGGTTCCGCTCGTTGTACAGACGAGTGAGGATGTAATCCACCCCCGCGCTGTTGATCCGGAGACCAAGGTGCTCGCCCGCGACCTCCTCGAGCGTGTGGGCCTCGTCGAAGATCGCGATGTCGTACTCGGGAAGGAACCCGCTCCCTGCACTTCGAAGGGCCAGGTCGCTGACGAACAACGCATGATTGACGACGAGGATGTTGGCCGACCACATCCGCCGCCTAGCCTTGTAATAGAAGCAGTCTTTCTGCCGGGGGCACTTGCGGCCGAGGCAGTTGCCGTTCTCGCTGGCAACGGAGTCCCAGACGGCCGGCGCGGGCTTGAAGTCGAGGTCGGAGCGACTGCCGTCCTCGGTCTTTCGCGACCACTCGCGGATCTCGGCGAGCTGGTTGAAGTCGTTCGGATCGAGGAACGTGGCCCCGGCGCGGGCGGTGGCGGCCTCCATCCGACGGAGGCTGATGTAATTCGATCGCCCCTTGACCAGCACGGCGGTGAACTCGTGCGGCATGACGGCCCGGAGGAACGGGATGTCCTTGTCGAGGAGTTGCTCCTGGAGGCTGATCGTGTGGGTCGAGACGACGACCTTCTTGCCGTGCTCGGCGGCGGCGAGGATGGCCGGCACGAGGTAGGCGAAGCTTTTCCCGACACCCGTGCCGGCCTCGACCATCAGGTGATGCTCGCTCTCGATGGCCTTCGCCACGGCCTCCGCCATGCGGAGTTGCTCGTCGCGGGCTTCGTACCGCGGCAACCGCCTGGCGATGGCGCCGCCGGGACCGAGCACCGAAATCGGGTCAAGCGTGGGCATGGGGCCGGGTCCGTCCCTGGTCGGATGGAGAATCCGACTCCATCATACCGACTCCGGAGGATTTGCCCATTGCAGCAAAA
Source organism: uncultured Isosphaeraceae bacterium (assembly GCA_964599655.1). Taxonomy (GTDB): domain Bacteria; phylum Planctomycetota; class Planctomycetia; order Isosphaerales; family Isosphaeraceae; genus CAZRGV01. The sequence goes on from CAZRGV010000022.1 coordinate 53,719, forward strand.
CGGCGGCCAATGTCGCTCAACGTCGTCGGACAGCCTTGGATCGAGTCTCCCGGATCGGTTCTTCGTCACGGCCTCGAACGTTCAGCGCCAGTCAATGAGGGTGAGTTGCCTCATCGGATGCGGAATGGCCCGAGGATTCTTGCCCTCGTGATCGACGATCGTCAACGTGTTCGCGACCTCTCCGGGCGCGGGAAGCCCCGCCATCTCGGGGTCGTATTCGATCGAGGTCGTGGCCAAGTGCTTGCCATCGGGCGAGGGGACGATCGATGTGATCAGCCGGCGGTCCCCACCCTCGATCCGTTTTCGAGGTGCAATGGGGGTATCGCCGGAGAGATCCACCCACCATACGGTGTTCTCGGGCTTTCGCCCGACGCCGGGTTTGATGCTCTCGAACACCGCCTGTTTGCCATCGAGCAGGAAACGCGCGGCGCCGATTCGATGGCCTTCCTCCTTGTACAACGTGCGAGGCTCGCCGCCCTCGAGGTCGAGGAGCCGGAGGTCGAAGGCATCCAGTTCAGTGAAAAGGACCCGCTTACCGTCGGCTGACCAGTCGAGTACGTATTTGCCGTCCAGGTTGTCGAGTTTCGTCGGCTCCTGGCCGTCAAGTGGGATAACCCACGATTGCAGCGCGATCGGTTCGACGCGGGGCAGCTCGATCCCACAGGCCAGCAAACGTGTTCCGTCGCCCGACCAGTAGGTCTGGCCGGCACCAAGACCCTGGAAGACCCGCTTTGGTTCGTTCCCCTCCAGGTCAAACAACCAGACGCCGCGATTCGACTCTTCTTGCAACGCTCGGAGACGGAACGTCGCGAGCGAGCGACCATCCGGCGAGATTCGTCCCGAAGGCGCGGGCTCGGCGAGGACCCTCTGCCATTGGCCGCTCTCGGGGTCAATGGCGATGATCCCCTCGGCACCCGGCGGAGCGAAGTCGGCAAAGGTGAAGGCGAATAAGCGGCCGTTGAGCTTACTCGTGGAGGATGGTGCGGTCTTGTCCTCGGCCCGGGACCAGGACCAGGGCGTGAACATGCCCGCGCCGATCGCCAGACCGGTTTTCAGGACGTCGCGCCGACTTGATAACCGCCCGTCGGATGGCACGACTCTCGACATGAGACACCTCCCCGAAGGAAATCGGCGTTCTTTGCGAATTGGTCGGCCTGGCGTCTCACGTTTTTCTCGCGAGCGATGGGTTCTCTCATGATCTTGGCCGGCATTCGAGCCAGACTTGGCTGCTGAGCAGACCCCTTGTCCAGCCGAGCGGTGAGAACCGAGTTCGAACGACGTCGAAGTCCTGGCGCACGCGCTTTCGCAAGGCTTTCCAGTTGAATCCCTTGTGGCCGTGCGATTCGAAGATCTGTCCGGGCGCGAACTCGTGGGGATAGGCGGGGCGGGTGATCGACGTGCCTTCTCCGGCGAAGGCCATTGTCAGCAGTTCTCCCAGCGTGTACCTCTCCTTCGTCTTGTAGTCACCGAGCTTTCGCCAGCCGGCGATCGTGCGAACCGTCTCCTTGGCCAGCAGGCTCGGGCCGATCTCGATCGGCACGCTGAGGAAGATCACACCACCCGGCGCGATCAGGCGCCGGATGTCGGTGAGTACGGCGTCCACATCCTTCGGGAGGCAGTGCTCAAGGACCTCCATGCAGGTGATCACATCAAAGCTCTGGTTGTACGACGGGTCGGCGAGTTCCGGGGTATGCACGAAGGAGAGGTCCGACCAGTCGGCGAAGCGCTCGGCGCACTGTGCGTTCTGCTTGGCGTCGAGATCGGCACCGACGGCCTTCGGAAACAGGTCGTGAACCAGGGCAAGAAAGCTTGCGTCGCCACAGCCATAGTCAAGCAAACGCTTTCCAGCATACGGTTCGACCAGCTTTCGCGCGGTTTCGAACCGGCTGGAGTGACTCCACGAGATGATCCTCGACTTGCAGAAAAACTGCTTCTGCGCATAGCCGCCCGAGGCGAGGCGTTCCTTCAAGTCGGCAGGGATGGCCATATCTCGAACTCCGGCGAGGAGGATGTGTCAGCGAGAAGGAGCGATCAACCCCTCGGTGGGGCTCGACGCGGTGGCGTAAAGCTTCCGGGGAATCCGGCCCGCCCGGGCGGCGAGTCGTCCGGCTTCGACGGCCAGCCGCATCGCATGGGCCATCCGGAGCGGATCGGCGGCGGAGGCAATCCCCGTGTTGAGTAACACGCCGTCGCAACCCAGCTCCATGGCGATGGTCACGTCGCTGGCGGTTCCGACGCCCGCGTCGATAATGACAGGATAGCTCGGATCGTCCCGCTTGAGATCTTCAAGGATGATCCGGATGTTGTTCGGGTTGAGAACGCCCTGACCGCTTCCAATGGGGCTTCCCGCAGGCATGACGCTGGTCGCGCCGGCCTCTTTGAGGCGACGCGCCATCACGGGATCGTCGCTCGTATAGCAGAGGACTTGAAAGCCTTCCTGGACAAGGACTTGTGTGGCCTCGAGTGTCGCCACGGGATCGGGTAAGAGGGTCCTCGTGTCGGCGAGCACTTCAAGCTTCACCCAGTCGGCGCCCGGGTTGCCCATGTTCGTGAGAAGTTCGCGACCGAGCCGGGCGTGTCGGAGGGCGTCGTCCGCCGAGAAGCAACCCGCGGTGTTCGGGAGGATTGTGTACCGCTTGAGGTCGAGATAATCGAGCAGGTTGCGGCCTTCCTTGTCGAACAGCCGCTCGCGACGGACCGCGACCGTCACAACCTCGGTGCCACTCGCCTCAAGGCAGTCGCGCATCAGTTCCAGTGTCGCGTACTTGCCGGTCCCGACAAAAAGGCGACTTCGGACGTTGTGGGTCCCGATCCGAAGTGGTTCTGGAGCATAACTTTTCGACTCAACGTCTGGCGCTCCTCCTCCGACGAGGGTGACCACTTCGAGCACGTCCCCCTCGGCAAGACGTGTCACGTCGTGACGGCTCCGAGGTACGAGGTCGCGGTTGAGTTCGACGGCCACCTGCTCCGGCTTTAGCGCCAGTCGGCGAAGCAGTTCGGCGATGGTCCATGAACCCTGCAGTTCACGACGCTCGCCATTCAAGGTGATGGTCACGGGAAGATTCGCCATCGGGGCCAGTGCCATTGGCCCCTTTGCCACTCAAGGGAGCCTGGCCTGGGTTGTCCTTTACTTCCATTTCGGTTCTCGACGCCTGTGCATCGTAAGCCCGCCGATGTGTCGGGGTCAAGTTATCGCGACACTGCCGTTGCCGGTCGGAGAACCCGCCATGAGGGCGAATATGACCTCTGCGATGGTTATGAAGTTTGGGTAAAGGTTGCAAATTAGGTAAAGGTCGTTTAAAACCGGTCCTCCCGATTGTGCGTTCCGGACGGGTTCTGACGACTGAGGTCTGTCCGACCCGACCTGAACAACTGACTCAACCCATCGATCGCGTTCTAGCCTCATTCCAGGCACGCTCGGCGAGGTTTCGCCCGCGGACCTGGGTAGATCGGCGAACAAACAGACGGGATCGATGAGACTTGCCACCAAGAGCGACACCTTGAAACGCGACATGATGAACCGTCGACACCTTCCTCGATTCGACCTGCTGGACGATCGTTGCCTGCTTTCGTCGGGCCTTTCGGCAACGTTATCCGGCGGCGTGCTGACCGTGGTCGGGACCGACGCCGCCGACCGGATCGTGTTGAATGTGCAGGGCCCCAGGCGAGCCCGTCCCGGCATTCCAGCCGTGTCGGGAGTCGTCAATGTCGGAGGGATCGGGTCGTTTCCCGCCGATCAGATAACTCGGATCAACATTCTGGGCGGTGCAGGCGACGATCGGATCGTGGTCAATGAGCAAACGGCGAGGCTCATTCCCACGGCGATCGCGGGAGGCGACGGCAATGACCTGATTTTCGGTGGGCCGGAAAGCGACCTGATCTGGGGAAATCAAGGGGACGATCGGATCTTCGGACGCGGCGGTGGCGACCAGATCGACGGTGGACCTGGGTTGAACCGGATCAACGGCGTGATCGTCGGGGCTGCTACGACCTCGCCGATCCCAACGGCACCAGCACCGCCTTCCGTGAGTTCTCCTCCGTCGCCGACGCCCGTTTCGTCCCCCTCGCCGCCGCCATCGAGTTCCGCCACGAATCCGCCCTTTATCGTCGTTTACCACCCTCCCGCCGACCTGGTCAATCCGACAGTCTGGGCCCAGCAGATCATCGATCTGACGAACCAGCAGCGACAGCAAAACGGCTTATCGCCGCTTCAGCTCAACGCCGAGTTGACGAAGATCGCACAGATCCAGGCGCAACAGATGGCAAGCCTCAACCAGCTTGCTCACGATCTGTCGGGCGCTCCGTATCCGACGATGCGGGATCGGGCGGCCGCCGCTGGCTACCAGTTTTCCTGGCTTGGCGAGAACATCGCGTACAATTACCCGAGCCCACAATCAACGGTCGATGCGTTCATGCAGTCGGCGAGTCATCGCGCGAACATGCTCGACCCGAAGTACACGCAGATCGGGGCGGCGGTGGCCGAGAACTCCATGGGCCAGCCCTACGTGGCTCTGGAATTTGGAACTCCCGCTTGACATAACATTGCAAAGGCGAAAAGCGCCGACCGGGCAAAGGCCGCAACTAGGCCGGAACCAAC
>CAZRGV010000022.1:58332-58649 GCA_964599655.1 uncultured Isosphaeraceae bacterium
CGGGCGAGCCTCGCCGAGCCTGTTCGAACTTCACGATCGGGACTCGGCGAATTGTCGCTGTCTACAGGGAGGATGCAACGCAACTCGCGATCTTTCGACGACTGGGAAGGAGGATCCCCAATGAATCGATTGACCCTCACCCTGGCGGCCCTGGTAGCGACGGCGTTTCTGGGTCATGCCATGGCCCAGCGGCCGCAAGAACGTCAAGGACCTGCTCAGAACGCCCCAGGTGCATCGCGCCCCCAGGAGTTTCCCATCCCCTTACTGGCCCTGGGGCGTTCTGAGCAGGTCCTTGACGTTCTTGCGGCCGCTGGGCC
>CAZRGV010000023.1:0-3199 GCA_964599655.1 uncultured Isosphaeraceae bacterium
CGAAGACACGGGCGGACAAGCCACCAGTGGCACCCGACCGACGAGACGACGTCGCCTCGGCGACGAACGGGAAGCTTCTTTATTATGCACGACGTTACGGAATCGGCTTAGTAAAAAAGATGGAAACAATGGGAGGCTTGGGACGAATTTCCGTGATTTATGATCGGATGTTCAGAATCGCGAGAGGGACGTGGGGCGAAGGGGTTCGGGGCGGCGGGGCGTAAGGCATTAGCGTAAGGCATTGTTGTCTGGCGGGTTCCGCGAGACTTGACCCCGCCGATTGGTGCGTCACAATGGTGGTAGTCTTTTCGGGGCCCGCGCTCGTCGGCGCTCCGACCCAGGGAATCCTCGGGTCTTTGGCGTAGGGACACCCATCATGTCGAACGCGACCTGGCGAGGGGCGGCCGTGGCGGCCGTTCTCGGGCCGTACCTGTTCCTTGCGTCGGCCGTCCATGGTGATACCGTCACGCTCAAGACGGGGGCCGTGTACAAGGGGATGGTGGACAAGGATGGGACCCTCGTCCAGATTTACGACAATGAGGGGCTGAAGCGGGTGGTTTTGCGCGACAGCAAGGTTGCGTCGATCGTTTCCGACAGCCCGCCGAAGCAAGAGCGGTTTCAGCTCGTGCAGATGACGATTCACGCGGGGGAGATGCCGCCGTTTGCCATCGCGATCAAGTCGACGCCCTGGGATGAGTTCGGGCGTCGGAAGTTCAGCTATATCGGCACGAAGTCGGGCAAGCCGCTGGAGATGACCCAGGCGATCAACGAGCTGGGCCCGCAGTCGGTGCGTTTCCGAGGCGTGGATGGGTTCTGGGTGGCCAAGCTGGCGACCAGTCAGGTTCCCAAGGAGGTCGTGCTGGGGCTTTTGGCGAAGGTCGATCAGAAGAACCAGGGGGAACGGCTCCGGGTGGGGCGGTTTTTGATCCAGGCGGGCTGGTACCCCGAGGCGCTGGCGGAACTCGACCGGCTGGGTCGGGACTTTCCCGAGCTTCGCGAGACGGTGGGGACGGTCAAGAACCTGGTCCGGGACTCGCAGGCTCGGGAGCGGCTGGCCGCGATCGAGCTAAGCCGCAAGGCGCAGCAGCCGAAGGCGGTTCTGGCGGGCCTTCGCACGTTTCCCGAAGAGGGGGCGCCGGCCGATCTGCTCGTGACGGTTCGCGACCAGTTGCGGGCGGCCCAGTCCCAGGCCGACGACGACCGGGCGCTGGCGGAGGCCGTGCAACACGCCGCCGATGACCTGCCCGCCGAGGCTCGAAAAGCGGCTGAATCGCGGATTCTGGAGATTCTTCGCGCGTTGACCGAGGCTCCCGACGCGGTTCGGCAACGGCTCGAGCCGTTCCGGAAGGCCGACACCGCGCGTTCGCCGGCCGAACGGTTCGCGCTGGTGGAAACCGGCTGGATCGTCGGCGCCGAACACGCGGTGCCGGACCCGGCCACCGGCGAGGCGCTCTGGAAGGCGCGCGAGGCGGTTCAGGACTATCTGAGCTCGTCGAACGAAGCCAGCCGGTTGTCGGCGCTGGAGACGCTCAAGCAATTGGAGATATTGGAGCAGGAAGGCGGCGTGCCGTCGAAGCTGAGCCTGGCGATGCTCTCGACGATCGTGCGGCTGATGCGTCCGTCGCTGCACGATGAGCACACGATCGCGCCGGGTCAGACGCGGCTGGTGCGGGTCCACGACGATCCGAATCCGAACCAGCCGACCGAGTACGCGGTCTTGCTGCCGCCGGAGTACCATCCGCTTCGTTCGTACCCAGCGGTCGTGGCGCTTCATGGCGACGAGGGGCCGATGGAGGCGGTGACGTGGTGGGCCAAGGAAGCGCAACGTCGGGGCTTCATCGTGATCGCGCCCGAATACAACCTTCGGGACCAAAAGCGCGATTATCGCTACACGCCGAGCGAGCACGCCGCGGTCGAGCTGGCGCTTCGCGACGCGAAGCGGCGGTTCGCCATCGATTCCGACCGGGTGTTTCTCGGCGGTCAGCTCTTCGGCGGCAACATGGCGTGGGATTTCGGCCTGGCGCACCCGGACCTGTTCGCCGGCGTGGCGATCATCTCCGGCCTGCCGGCGAAGTACGTCTGGTCGAACAAGCTGAACGCCCCGCTGGTGCCGCTTTACATCGCCATGGGCGACCTGGCGCCGGCCGAGAACGACGTGATTTTCGAGCAGTTGTCCAAGCCAATGATAATCCGGAATTATGATATCACGTACGTCAAATACTTTCGAAGGGGCCTGGAGGACCTGCCCGAAGAGGCGCCCGAGGTGTTCGAATGGATGTCCACTCGCCGTCGCGATCCGGCGCCCAAGACCTTCGAGGTGAACACGTCTCGGACCAGCGACGATCGGTTCTTCGGCGTGGTGGTTCACGAGTTCGCGACGAGGCGGGCGATGGACCCCGAGGCGGTCGATCCCTTGGGCAAGAACCTGAGACCCGCGCATATCGACTTCCGGGCCAACGCCGTTCTGAATAAGCTGGTGATCTCCAGCGCGGGGTTGATGAAGCTCGACGTGTGGGTCAGCCCCGAGCTGATCGACTTCTCGAAGAAGCTGGAGGTTCAGGTCAATGGCCGAACCTATTTCAAGGGGATGGCCAAGGTGGACTACGAGCCGATGCTGGAAGACCTTCGGATTCGAGGCGACCGGAGCCAGCTTTACTGGCTCCGGGTGCAGGCGGTACTGGGGCGAGGCCGTTGAGAACCAGGACGGCGGCCAGTTTGTGATCGATCTGTCTTGACAAATACGTAGAAAACTCTTTGAACATTTGCATTTGAACCTCGTCGAACGCGAGGACTTGCAACGGAGGGACCCGTGCCCGACCCGCAGACGCCCGACTGGGTTCGCGACGCCGTTTTTTACCAGATTTTTCCCGACCGATTCGCGAAGAGTCTGACCGTTCCGAAACCGAGCGTGCTGGAGCCCTGGGGAGCGCCGCCGACGTATCACGGCTACCAGGGAGGCGACCTGGTTGGCGTGGTCGAGCGGTTGAACTACCTGAGCGACCTGGGCATCAACGCGATCTACTTCACGCCGGTGTTTCAGTCGGCGTCGAATCATCGTTATCACACGCATGACTATGAGAAAGTCGACCCGATGCTGGGTGGCAATGGCGCGTTGCGGCGGTTGATCGACGAGGCGCACGCGCGGGGCATTCGGGTCGTGCTCGACGGCGTGTTCAACCACGCGAGCCGGGGATTCTTC
>CAZRGV010000023.1:3224-14657 GCA_964599655.1 uncultured Isosphaeraceae bacterium
GCCAGAGCTCGGCCTATCTCGACTGGTTCACGGTGAAGAGTTTTCCGCTCTACGCCTACGATCCCGACAAGCCGCCGAGCTACGCCGCGTGGTGGGGCCTGCCGGCCTTGCCGAAGTTCAATATCCGGACTCCGGCGGTCCGGGAATTTTTGCTGGGAATCGGCCGGCGCTGGATCGACTTCGGCATCGACGGCTGGCGGCTCGACGTGGCCAACGAGATCGATGACGATGAGTTCTGGCGCGAGTTTCGACGGCGGATCAAGAGTGGAAATCCCGACGCGTACATCGTCGGCGAGGTCTGGCACGAATCGCGGCGCTGGCTGCAAGGCGACATGTGGGACGCCGTGATGAACTATCTGTTCACGCGCGCGTGCATTGCGTTCTTCATTGGAGACTATGTGGATGAGCCGGAGCTGCGACGCACGGTGCTGTTCCCGGCGGGCCGTCCAGGCGCCGAGGCGTTTCGAGAGAAGATCGACGAGTTGCTGGGGTTGTACCACCCCAACGTGACGGCGGTGATGCTCAACCTGCTGGACAGCCACGACATGTCGCGGTTCGTCACGCTGGCCCGAGGGGACGTCTCGGCGCTTCGGCTGGCGACCCTCTTCCAGATGACCTACCCGGGAGCCCCCTCGATCTACTACGGCGACGAGATCGGCCTGGAGGGCCGGCACGACCCGGATAACCGGAGGGCCTTCCCCTGGCACGCGGAGGATTGGAACATGGAGTTGCTCCACGCGTTCCAGAGGTCGATTGCGCTTCGGAAGGCTCGACCGGCGCTGCGTCGAGGAAGCTATGCTTGTCTTTTCGCGCACGGTGATGTGCACGTTCATCTTCGGCAACTCGGCGATGAGTCGGTGATCGTGGCGTTGAATGTCTCGCGAGCGACGCGGCGGATCCAGATTCCGCTCGGCGGCCGGATCGCGGACGGGACGCGACTGGAGGAGGTCTGGGGTCACGACTCGTTGGTGGTTGAGGAGGGAATGCTGCGGGATGTGACGCTCGATCCGCGATCGGGGCGGGTCTTCGCGACGCCGTTGACGTTGTGAGCCGAGCGATGGAACCACCGCCGCCATCCTGGAAGCTGCCGGAGGGTGTGAACGCCTCGCTTTGGGCCTATACGCAAGAGGCCAGGTTGGCCGAGGAGGAGGACGACTACTTTCGTGGCCATCCTCTTTTCGTGGCTGATGTTCATGCGCTCGATGATCGGTTTCGAGAGCCGTCGCCGCTGATCGACCTTGGGTGCGGGTCGGGGCGGATCTCGTTGCGATTCGCGAGGGCGGGGTTTCCGGTGGTTGCGGTGGACCTATCACGGCCGATGCTGTCGCACCTGAGCCAACGGCTGAGGGAAGAGGGGCTGACGGCGACGTTGGTCCGGGCGAACCTCTGCCGGCTCGGCTGCTTTCCGGATCGAACGTTCTCGTACGCGGTGTCGATGTTTAGCACCCTGGGGATGATCCGGGGCCAGGCGGCTCGAAGGCAGGCGCTTCGCGAAGCGTTCCGGATTTTGCGGCCGGGGGGTCGGCTGGCGCTTCACGCACACAACCTCTGGCTCAATGTCAAGGATTCTCAAGGGCGTCGATGGCTCGCGGTCCAGTGGTGGAAGATTCTGCGAGGGCAGCCTGACGCCGGGGACCGTCGCATGACATACCGCGGCATTCCCGGAATGGAGGTTCACCTTTACCGCTGGCGAGAGCTCCGGAGGGAGCTTCAGGAGGCGGGCTTTCGAATCGACGAGGTGATTCCGATCGACGCGGAGCATTCGCGACGCATCGCGATGCCCTGGCTCTTGTCGGGTCTTCGGGCCGGCGGTTGGCTCCTCTTCGCGAGCCGGCCGGCTTGAGCCGGCCCAGGCGAGTCGGAACCTGATCGAGGACGCTCGGTGGAAACTCACATGGGGCGCGGTTCACAAGGCTACGTGAACCGCGCCCCATGTTTCTAAATAATAGCGGATCCGTGTCGAGCGTGCCTTTATCACGCCGAGGACGGCCCGCCTCGGTCAAGCCTGGGGTGTCGCCAGGACTTGATCCGTGTCCCAGTGCGCTTGAGGATGAGAGCGAGTCGAACACGATCCGAGCGACTGACGGTCGATAGGAACCATTCTGACGGCGAAGGATTCTTACCAATCGTTTGTTCGATACGATACTTTGACGGGGGGGTAGGGGACGATCGCGAATTGGGAGACAAGGGACGGCGCGAACCGCAGAGGCACCGGAGCGCGCCGTCCACTCGCCATAGTTACCGAGCCCCAAGGGTTCTTCGTCTAACACGAGGGACACGAGGGCTCGTCGCGGTGTTGTGCCGGGGCGGCGGCCCAGACACCACGTAACTTCATACGACCGTTCGAGCGATTCGTTCCGGAGACCGGGAGATTTTTTTGGAATCGCACCATGGGTTTCACGCCCGTCGATGGCGATTCGAAAACGCGAGGACGGGCGTGGACACGCGCGTTAAATCTGGTAGTCGAGCGGGAAGAAGGCCGTCGAGGGGGAATTCGGGTCGATGGGGCGTCGCTCGCGGAGTCTTGGACTCTCGATGGTGACTGTGGTGTAGGGCTCGATACTGCGGGTGATCCAGGCCGAGGAACCGACCACGGAGTGATGCCCGATGGTGGTGTTTCCCCCGAGGATGGTGGCGTTGGCGTAGATGACGACCTCGTCCTCAATGGTTGGATGCCGCTTGGCGGTGCGGACGATCTCGCCGTTTTCATCCTTGGGGAAGCTGAGGGCGCCGAGCGTCACGCCTTGATAGATCTTCACGCCGTTGCCGATCCGGGTCGTCTCGCCGATGACGACGCCGGTGCCGTGGTCGATGAAGAAGCGACGGCCGATCGTGGCGCCGGGGTGAATATCGATGCCCGTCTTGGAATGGGCGTACTCGGTCATCATCCGGGGAATCAAGGGAACGCCGAGAAGATAGAGTTCATGGGCAATCCGGAAGACGGTGATGGCGGAGAGACCGGGGTAGCAGAAGATGATTTCGCCGAGGTTTTTGGCGGCGGGATCGCCGTCGTAGGCGGCCTGGACGTCCTCGGCGAGGATGCGTCGCAGTTCGGGTAAACCTTCGAGGGTTCGGATGGCGATCTGCTGGGCCTCGGCCTCGTAGTCGCGTTCGAGGTCGACGGCGCGGCAATCGGCGCGGAAGGCTCGGGCGACCTGCTGGGTGAGGCGGTCGTGCAGGGAGTCGATCAGGTCGCCGACGTGATAGGCGACATTGCCCATGTGGAGATTCTGGCGTCGCCCGTAGCCGGGGAAAAGGATCTCCCGAAGATCTTTCAGGATGTCGACGACGACCGAGTAGCTCGGCAGCGGCGAGTGGCCGAGGTGATGGATCGCGCCACATTCCTCGTAGGTCTCGACAATCCGCTCGGTTAGGCTGGGCAGCGATTCCTTGAGCCGAATGTCGGTGGCCATGCGGCGTTGTTCCTTCCGGGCCGTCTCGGGGCGGGCCCGGCGTCGGTCTTGCCAGATCGTCTCTTGAGCACGCGAGATCGGACGATTCTAACGGGACGGTGGGAGGCTGGTCAAATCGCCCAACCCCGGGAAAGATCGGTTATGCTGGCCGAGCGACTCGCGTTGCTCGGGTCGAGCGGGCCGAGCGGATGGGTTGGGCGGCCAACGTCTGAGGAGGGTTTGACCGATGCGGTTGTGGTCCTTTGTGTTGCGTTCGAGCGGCCTCCTGGCGATGGCCTGCTGGATCGGGGGGCTCGCCGTTTATGGCGCGCTGGTGCTGCCGTTCCTCCACGAACGCTTCGGCGTTTCGAGCACCGCTCCGGTGACGCGACACGTGACCCTGGGGCTCAATGCGATCGGACTCGCGGCCCTGGTCCTCGGCTGGATCGAGTTCGAAACGATCCGACGGGGCGAAACCCGTCGTTGGGCGTGGTTCCGAGTCGGGCTGCTGGCCGTCTCCAGCGCGATCCTGGCGGCTCAGTTTGTGATGCACGCGATGATGAGTGGGCAAATGGATTCGGGGCGACTCGCGGGGTTTTACCCGATTCACCGGGTTTATCTGGTTGCCAGCACGGCTCAGTGGTTTGTCAACATGGCGATTTTGGTGCAGGCGTCGCTATCCTGGAGGCCCGATCGGTCCCGAGTCGCGTGGCCGGATGGCGGAGTTGGGGTCCAAGGATGACGAAGAGGCGTGGACTTGCGGTTCCGCGGGTCGGCGGATTCTGGGTTTGATTCTCACTAAGGAAATCGTGGAACAGCCGAAACACTTGATGATGATCACGGAGCACTCGATGGCTCGAACGGCTCTCGAACCGCCGCGCAACGACCCGACGCCGATCTTCGAGGCGTTTCGCGGCAGTTTTTCGACGGAACTACTGACGGCGGCGGTGGCTCATTTCTCGCTGTTTGGCCGCCTGGCCGACGGTCCGCAGTCGTTCGAGGCGCTTCGGCAGGGGATCGGGCTGGAGGAGCGGCCGGCGGTGGTCTTGCTGACGGCCCTTCGGGCGCTCGGATTGCTGAAGGACGACGAAAACGGGCGGATTGGTCTCACGGAGCTGGCTCGGGAGCATCTGTTGCCCGGCGGCGAATTCGACGTGGGAGACTACGTGGGGTTGGCGTCGCGTAGTCCCGGGGTGCTGGCCATGGTCGAGCGGCTTCGGACGAACCGTCCGGCCGGATCGGAGCCGGAAGGGGAGGGGGCCGCGTTCATCTATCGCGAGGGGATCGCCTCGGCGATGGAGCAGGCCGACTCGGCGAGGCACCTGACGCTCGCGCTGGCGGGTCGGGCCAGGAACGTGGCGCCGATTCTCGCGAGGAACGTGCCTGGAAACGGAGCGCGGCGGTTGCTCGACGTCGCGGGCGGAACGGGGATTTACGCGATTGCGCTGTTGCAGGCGAATCCGTCGCTGAGCGCGGTGGTCTGGGATCGTCCCGAGGTGCTCAAGGTGGCGCGCGAGATGGCCGTCGAGCACGGGGTTTCCGATCGTCTGGAATGCGTTGCGGGCGATATGTTCACCGACCCGGTTCCGGACGGCTGCGACCTGATGCTCCTTTCGAACGTGTTGCACGACTGGGATGTTCCCGAGTGTCGAGCGCTGGTAACGAAGCTGGCCAGGGCGCTGCCGGACGGGGGCCGGTTCTGGATTCACGACGTTTTTCTGAACGATGCGCTGGACGGGCCGTTGCCGATCGCGTTGTACTCGGCGGCCCTGTTCAGCCTGACGGAGGGTCGAGCCTACAGCGAGGCGGAGTACCGTTCGTGGCTGCTCGAGGCGGGACTGACGCCCGGCGATCGGATCCCGACCTTGATTCATTGCGGTGTCTTGCCGGCGTGGAAGGCGTAACGTCCCGGGCCTTGCCGGCGGGCACGAACTCCCACCAAAAACCGGGGCGATTGGAGAGGAGCGCGCCGTGTTTCCTTGCCCGCACTGCGGCCGGACGATCGACCTGAAGGGGTATCCGCCCGAGCCGATCTGGCCTCCAACACCGCGCTACACGGTGAGCCTTGGTTGCGGCAGCCTGATCCTGATCGCCTTGATCGTGATGATCTTTTCGAACCGTGGACCGAGCCAAGAAAGCATCGAGCGACTGAACCGGACGATCAACCGGCTCGAACAGAAGGTTGAGGACCTTCAGAACGACATCGAGCGGCTGGAACGGCGGCTTCCCAACGCTCGGGCGGCGTAAGTGATCTAGTCAAGAATCGAGGCATCGGTTAGCCTCGAAGAGAGATCGGGAAGTCGGCGGAATTGCCGCCACAAAGGAACTGAACCGCGCGCTTCGCATCCGGGGTCACCACGAACCGCCATGAACGTCAAGGCTTCCGACATCCGCCGGGGGATGGTCGTCACGATGGACGGAAACAACTTCGTCGTCGTGGATTTCGCCCATCGCACGCCCGGGAATCTTCGTGCGTTCGTCCAGGCCAAGCTCAAGAACATGAGCAACGGCACAATCATCGAGAAACGGCTTCGGTCGGACGAGCAGCTCGAGGTTCCGTTCGTCGAGTCAAAGGAATACGAGTATCTTTACTCGGCGGGCGAAGAGCACGTTTTCATGGACACCGAGACGTTCGACCAGGTCCACTTCGGGGACGACATGGTTGGCGAATCGATGCCCTACCTTCTGCCGAACAGCCGGGTGATGGTCAAGTACGTCGACAACAAGCCGGTGTCGGTGGAAGTGCCCGCCTCGGTCGACTTGACGGTGGTGGATACGCCCCCGTCGATCAAGGGGGCGACGGCGACCAACCAGTACAAGGAAGCCGTGACCGAAACGGGCCTGAAGGTGATGGTCCCGCCGTTCATCGACCCCGGTGAGAAGGTCCGGATCGACACGCGAAGCGGCGAATACCTCGAACGGGTGAAGTAAGATCCGCGAACGCGGCGCATTCGCCTCTCCCCACATCGTGCGCGGGAACCGGCTGAGTTCATGGAGGAACCGACCATGCCGATTCATCTTTTACCGACGAATGTCGGGAGGGGCGCCCGCCCGCGCCCGAACGAGGCGATTTCGCGTCGCGGCTTTCTGGCGGGCATGGTGCTGGGCGGGACCGGGCTCGTCCTGGGCTGTTCCCGCCCGGCCGGTTCGTTCGGAAATGCCGGAGGCTGGCACGCCTGGGCGTCCGACACGCACGTCGGTGAGGATCCGTCCGCCTCGCGGCACGGCGAGAACATGCTCGAGAATCTCCGGGCCGTCGTGTCGGACATCCTTCACGCGACTGACCCGCCGCGACGTGTTGTCTTCAACGGCGACCTGGCGCTTCATGACGGCCAACCCGGCGATTACCGCGTGTTTCTCGAGGCGACACGGCGGCTTCGAGACAACGGACTTCCAATTCACCTGACGCTGGGCAACCACGACGATCGCAAGAATTTTCGCCGGGCGATCGGCGATGAGGCGCCGGACGTGGGGGACGAGAAGTACGTGGGGGTCGTCGAGACGCCCGAAATCCGCTACCTGATGCTCGACTCGCAGAACGGGGTCAATGTCTCGGCGGGTCTGCTGGGAGAGGCACAACGCGCCTGGCTGGCGGATCGGATCGACGAGGACCCGGCGGCTCCGACCATCATTTTCGTGCATCACAATATCAACGCCCACAGCGAGTCGGCCTTGACCGACACGGAGGCGTTTCTGGACGTGATTCGCGACCGTCGGCAGGTCAAGGCGGTTGTTTTCGGACACACGCACGTCTGGAATTGCCAGAAGATCGACGACATTTACATGATCAATCTGCCGGCGGTCGGCTACCGGTTCATGGATAAGCAACCGCTCGGCTGGTGCGAGTTCCGGCCCGCGCCGGACGGCGGCGAGCTGGAACTGCGCTGCATCGGCGGCGATCGTCGCAAGGACGGCCAGCGCATCCGGCTGCAATGGCGGCCGGCCTGACGCCGCGATTCTGTGGTTACGAACGCGAGCGAACCTTCCTGCGACCGAGGGCCCCCGCGCAGACGCCCGTGAGCATTCGGGAGGCGTTGCGACCGAGCGATCGGATGTTATAGCCGCCTTCCTGCACGAGCAAGGTTGGATATTTCAACGCCCCGATGCGACGGCCGATCTCGAAGAGTCCGTCCGGGCTGACGCTCCAGGAACCGGTGGGATCGGCCTTGGCGATGTCGAGCCCGAGCGAAACAACCAGGACCTCGGGCCGGAACTGCCGGACGATCTTGAGGGCGTCGTCGAGTGCCTCGAGGTATCGCACATCGGCCACCTGCTCGGGCAGGGGGATGTTGACGTTGAAGCCCTTGCCTTCGCCCTCGCCGGTCTCGTCGGCGAAGCCCGTAAAGTACGGATAAGCGAAGCTGGGATGTCCGTGAATCGAGACGGTCAGGATGTCGGATCGGTTGTAAAAGATATCTTGCTGGCCGTTTCCGTGATGGTAGTCGATGTCGAGGATGGCGACTTTTCCGACCCGGCTTGCCAGGTATTGCGCGGCGATGCCGCCGTTGCAAAAGTAGCAGAATCCGCCGTAGGTGTCGCGTTCGGCGTGATGTCCGGGAGGGCGGCAAAGGCTGTAAACCAGGGGTTGGTCGTCGAGGATCGCCGAGGCGCCCGAGAGGGCGACGTTGACGGCCGCCCGCGCGGCCTTGTAGGCATCGTGGCTCAGTGGTGTAAACGTGTCGATGCAATAGTAGCCCGCCCTGCGGCTCCGGTCGTGCGGGGGACGGTCGGCCCTTCGGATCGGAAACACGTACGGGTAGAGCGTTTCTCCAGGAGGAAGCTCCTGGCAGGTGTTTTTCAGGTAGTTGACGAAATCGGCGTCGTGGACGGCCCGGATCGGGCCCTCGCCGAAGTTGCGGACGGGGAGGCGCTCGACGTCGGGAATCTGTTCGATGGCCTTGAGGATGACGTCGACCCTTGCCGGTCGCTCAACATAGCCGCGATCGCGCACATGATGTAGTGAGTGATGTGTTGAGCAAAAGACTTTCAACGGCATGAGACGCCGTGGAATCTGGATCTGCTTATCATTGGGGGTGGTGTAGAGCGGAGCGCGGATCTGAACGGGGTCTTTGACCGAGGCGACGACTAGCTTGACGTAGGGGCCATCGGGGTCAAAGTTGTATCGGAGTGTCAGGATGGATCGAATGACCCGTCGGAGTTCGTCGGCCTGGAGCGGTTCCCTGGTCTGAAGCGGGTCGTAAAGGAGTCGCGGTTCGGGAGGGTGGCCGGGACGGATTGGCTGGTCGTAGAGGGTCCCGACGATCGGCAGGGCCCCGTAGCGCTCGTAGAACTTGAGCCGGGCCTTGTTGGCTTTCAGGTCGGCGGCCTTGCGGACCTGCGACGGGTCGTCGGTGGGCACTTCGAGGAACAGGCCGAAGGCCCCCCGCTCGATCAGGTCTTCGCGAAGCGCCTCGTACAGCGCTCCGCCCAGGCCCCGGCCGCGCTGATGGGCCTCGGTGACGATAAAGTCGAGATAGGCGTAGCCGATGGACTCGAAGAAATCCGCCAGCGCGAAGCCGATCACACGATCGCGTTCGCCGTGCGCGGCCAGGAGAATGCAGGGATAACCGCGTGCCGTCTGATCGACGAGTTTTCGCTCGATGTAGTCTTCATCTTCGGATAGCTCTGGAAACGCCGACGCGAACAGGGCCTGAATTTGTTCGAGGCAGCGTCGGTCGTGCTCGCGGTGGGTGCCGAGGATGTGGCTGATGCGGAACATGGGCGGGCCTCAGTCGCGATCGAGTCGTTTTCCGAACGTCAGGCGGTCATCACCGAGGCGGTAGAAGTCCTCGATCCGCTCCAGGAGCCGATAGCCGCGCTTCTGGTAGAACCGGCGCGCCGGCTCGTAGGCGGGCAGCGACGAGGTTTCGGCCAGGAGCCAGCGACCGCCCAGCGCTCGAACGGCCTCGGAGACCGCCTGATCGAGCGCGGTGGCCACCGGAGTGCCTCTGGCCGAGGGATCGACGGCGATCCAGTAGAGATCATAGGTTCCTTCGGTCATCGGAACTGGTCCGAAGCAGGCGAAGCCCACGACGAGCCCGTCGCGCTCGGCCACGACCCAGCGGTAGTCGGTCGACGGTCCGGGATGCATCGTCTCGTCGAAGAGCTCGAGTCCGACGTCGACCTCCTCGGGACGGAAGACCGACGCGTCTCGGAGGATTCGGGCGATGGGTTCGCGGTCGGCGGGTTGAAGGTCGCGGAGTCGAAGCTCAGTCATGGGTGGGGCCCCGCTGCTGGGCCTGCCGGACGAGCGCTTCGAGCGTTTGGTCGAAATCGCGCCCGGAGGCGCGGATCGCGCGAGCCAGGCCGGCGGACGGATCAAGGTCCGGGTTCGGGTTGACCTCGAGAATCATTGGTTCTCCCTGCGCGTCGAGGCGGAAATCGACTCGAGCGTAGTCGCGACAACCGGTGACGCGGAAGGCCTCGATGGCCAGCTCGCCGAGGCGCGTTGCCAGCGACGGCTCGACCTGGGCGGGGCAGCGGACGGGACTGGCGAGGTCTTCGGCGGAGCCGGTGGCCCATTTGGCGTTGTAGGTCAAGATTGGCCAGAGTCCGGTCGGGACATTGAAGACGACCTCGGCCACGGGCAACGCGGCTGGTTCGGGAATCGCGAGCACGCCGACATTGTATTCCGGACCCGGCAGGTACGTCTCGACCAGGGCTGTGGGACCGTGAGACTGAAGGACCCGCGAGACGCGATCGGCGATGTTCGAGGCTCCCGTGACCACGCTGTCCTGGTCGATGCCCAGGCTTGCGTCCTCCGACTCCGGCTTAACGATGACGGGGCCGTTCCATTGGTCGAAGGACGGTGATTCGTCCTTTCGAACGATCTGGAACGGAGCCGTCGGCAGCCCCGCGCCCCGGAGCAGGGCCTTGGTCCGGCCCTTGTGACGACAAAGGCCCTGGGCCTCGGGCGGGCAACCGGTGTAGGGGAGGTTCATCATTTGGAGGAGCGACGTGACCCAGGCCTCGCCGCCGCTCTGGCCGCCGAAGCCTTCGATCAGGTTGAAGACCACGTCCGGCCTCTGACGTTTCAGGCTTCGGACCAGTCGCGAAACCCATGGGCGGGCACGAAGTGGCCAGGCCTTGAAGCCTCTCGCCTTGAGCGACCTTGAGATGGCTCGGGCCGCGGCGATGACCCCGGATTCCGAGGCGGCGTCGGGGTGATCGGGCGGCAGAACGGGCTCGTTGTAAAGGACCGCGACCCTGGCCTTGGCTCGACTCACGATGCCACGGGCTCCCGTTGACGGAGGTCGACGCGAGACAGTGCGGCGTGAAGAATCTTTCGTATCAGGTCCTCATACGAGAGGCCATGCCCGCGAGCCAGGATGACCAGGTCGCTCGTTGTCGGGGAGAGGCCGGGCAAGGGGTTTGCCTCGATGAAGTCCGGGACGCCGTCCGGACCGATCCGGAAGTCGATCCTCGCGAGATCCCGGCAGCCGAGTGCCTG
The DNA here is from genome assembly GCA_964599655.1 of uncultured Isosphaeraceae bacterium. Taxonomy (GTDB): domain Bacteria; phylum Planctomycetota; class Planctomycetia; order Isosphaerales; family Isosphaeraceae; genus CAZRGV01. Next base: position 14,067 of record CAZRGV010000023.1, read on the forward strand.
CCAGGCACCTCGAGCGGCCTCGAACAGAGTGTTCCGTACCGGCTCCGGCAAGCGCGCGGGCGCTTCGTAATCGACGAGTCGCGTCCAGTCGCGTTTGACCTCCAACGAGTAGACGAAGCGGTCGGTCGCGACCCGAGGAATGACGCGCAAGGCGCCCAGGATCTCGACCGAGGTGCCATTGCCGACGAGACCGACGGTGACCTCGTCCCCCTGAATGAATTGCTCGACGAGGATTGGCTGGCGGTAGGCTTCGGCCAGTCGCCCGAAGGTTTCGGCGGCCTCCTCAGGCGAGTCGGCCAGGCAGTTCCCGCGGATTCCCTTGCTGGACCCTTCGAAGGTCGGCTTGAGGATCAGGGGCACCTGGCCGCCGGCCAGCGGATAAAGGCCGGTCGTGATCTCGTGGATCACCTCGTTCCGGCTCAGGTCGGGCGGGAGAGCAAGACCGGCTGGCACCCGGAGCGCGCGGACGCCGGTCACAAGGCGCTTGGCCACCTCCTTGTCGAGCGTGGCCGAGAGCGTAAGGGCGTCGGAGCCGGAATACGGGATCCCGAGCGTTTCGAGGAAGGCCGGAACGCGTGCTTCACGGTTGCG
>CAZRGV010000023.1:14758-15419 GCA_964599655.1 uncultured Isosphaeraceae bacterium
CCTCGCCCCGGATCACCTCGGCGAGGGCGTCGACCGTCTCGGGCTTGTCGAATTCCTCGAACCGGTCGTCCGGGCCGTCGTGCGACCCGTCGACCGGAGCGAGGCTATAGGCGATGCCGATCCTCAACGCGGCGGCCTCCCCTGGCCGTTGCCGTTGGCATGGCCGTTACCGTTGCCGTTGGCATGGCCGTTACCGTTGCCGTTGGCATGAGCATGGCCGTTGCCGTTCAACGAGCCGTTGACATGCGTCTTTCCCGGTTTGATGTTGGCGGGATCGAGGAGCGGTGGCAGGGCCTTTCGCCGTTTGTGGCGTGGGTTGCCCTCGGGAATGAGGGCTTCGGCCTGGCCTTCGAGCAGGCCGCTGACGCCCAGGGTCTCGACGGGAGGGCGAGGCCGCGGTGGATCGCCGGTCGGGTTGTAGCGCACCAGCATTCCTTCGTAGTTGCGGAGGACCACCGCGTCGTCGGCGGCCGAGACGAGGTAGTTCGGCATGATCGGAATCTTGCCGCCGCCCCGGGGGGCGTCCACGACGTAGGTGGGAATTCCCAGGCCGGAGAGATGCCCTCGAAGGCCCTCGACGATCTCGATCCCGCGCCAGAGCGACGTGCGGAAATGCCCCGCGCCGGTGACCGGATCGCAACGGCACTACCTCAAGGGTGTG
>CAZRGV010000023.1:15530-28322 GCA_964599655.1 uncultured Isosphaeraceae bacterium
GCGGCCTTCGCGGCTTCGGGCGTGACCTCTCGGGCGTGGGTGAAATGGGTCTGAATCCAGACCTTGTCCGACGCGGAGAGAACCTCCAGCAGATCGTCATCGTCGAGCCGCTGCGGCAGGGTCACGGGCACCCGGGTGCCGACGCGGATCACGTCGACGTGTGGAATGGCGGCCAAATGCGTGAGGAAAAACTCGAGCTTTTCGAGCGGCAGGGTCAGCGGATCGCCACCGGAGACGATCACGTCGTGGATTTCGGGGTGATCGCGAACGTACTCGACCATGCGATGGTCGTCTCGCGTGACCGAGTCCCAGCCCCCTCGTTTCATGGTCGCTCGCTTGCGCGTGCAAAAGCGACAGTACATGGTGCAAACATGCGTTGTCACGAGCAAGGCCCGGTCGGGGTAGCGGTGGGTCAACCCCGGGACCGGCGAGTCCTTGTCCTCGTCGAGCGGATCGTCCTCGCCGTCGACTCCCGAGGCGCCGGCAAGCTCCATCGGCGACGGAACCGATTGCAAGCGGATCGGGTCGAGCGGGTCGAAGCGATCAATTAATGAGAGGTAGTAGGGTGGGATGGCCAGCTTGTACTGGGCCTGGAGGAGGTCGAGGGCTCGGTGTTCCTCGTCGGTGAAGGGGAGGAGTTCGACGAGTTGCTTGGACGATCGAACCGCATGCTGCGCCTGCCAGCGCCAGTCGTTCCAGTCAGGGTCGGGCACATCGGCCCAGGCGGGGTGACGAGGAGAACGGGATGGTTCTGGGGAGAGGCTTGGAGGTTCGTCCTCATCCGGAAGCTCGGGGGCATCCGGCAAGGCCACGAGCGTGCTCGCGGACGGGAGCGGGTCGGCCATGTGGGCATGACCTTTCAAGGTGAGAGGTGAAGAGAAGACTCCGGAACGACGTTCGGGCTCCGGGAGGTCTTCGCGCAGATTCTATAGGTCTATCGGAACCTGACAAGTGCAAGACGACACAAATCCGAGAGAACCGTTCCCACCTGGAAAATCGAGTCTGGCGGCGGGGTTGTCTTGACGGGCCTCCGGCGGCTTGACGCCGGTTGCCGTCTCTCGTATCGTCGCCCTGGAAGACGTTGGCAAACCTCGAAAGACGCCTGGCCTGGAGGCCGCTGGTTCGGATGTCGGATTCCCTTCGATTGCTAGTCATCGGCGCTCATCCGGACGATGCCGAGTACAAAGCCGGCGGACTCGCGGCGCTGTATCGAAAACTCGGTCACGACGTTCGCTTCCTCTCGGCGACCGACGGATCGGCCGGACATCATCAGATGAGCGGACCGCCCCTGGCGGATCGCCGCCGCAAGGAGGCCGAGGCCGCCGCGAACCGGCTCGGACTCTCCTACGAAATCTGGGACGAGCCCGACGGCTTTCTGGAGTGCAGTTTAGCACGCCGTGAGCGGATGATTCGGGCCATCCGGAATTATCGGCCCGACCTGGTTCTGACCCACAGGCCCAACGACTATCATCCCGACCACCGCGCCACCAGTCTTCTGGTGCAGGACGCCGCCTACCTGCTCACCGTGCCGGCCATTTGCCCCGACGTTCCCCACCTCCGTCGCGACCCGGTGATCGCCTACTTATCCGACGATTTCAGCAAGCCTGACCCGTTCGTGCCCGATGTCGTGGTCGAGATCACCGACGCCTGGAACGAGAAGATCGACCTGCTCCACGCCCACGAGTCGCAGTTTTATGAATGGCTGCCGTACAACCATGGATATGAAGCCGAGGTGCCACACGGCGAGGCCCCGCGGCGCGCCTGGCTCTCCGAGCGGATGGCCGATTTCTCGCGGCGACTGGCCGACCGGCATCGACAGGCCCTGATCGACACGTACGGACCGGATCGCGGTCGATCGATCGAGTTACTCGAAGCCTTCGAGGCGTGCGAATATGGCGCGCCACTCGATGAGGACGCCCGCGCCCGGCTCTTCCCCATGGTTCCAGACCGGCGTGCTTGATCGGGCCCGCGGGTCGGGCGATCCACCGAAACCGCCACTTTGGAAGTCCCCCACCCCTCGGAGCCGACCTCGTGGATGCCGTCACTCGACTTCTTTCCGACCTTGTCCGGATTCCGAGCGTCAACCCGATGGGCCGCCCGATCTCGGAGCAGGTGATGCTCGAGGCGAGGATGACCGAATACCTCGAGCAGTTCTTTCGAGATCTTGGCGTCTCGTGCGTCCGGCAGACGATCGCGCCGGGGCGTGAAAACCTGATCGCGCGGTACGAAGCGCCCGAGGCCCGTCGAACCCTGTTGTTCGACGCGCATCAGGATACCGTTCCGACCGATGGCATGACGATCGAGCCGTTCGGAGCGGTCATTGAGGGAAACCGGCTCTACGGTCGAGGCGCCTGCGACATCAAGGGGGGCATGGCGGCCATGCTGATCGCGTTCGCCAGGCTGGTCCGCGAGCGCCCCGCCGGCTCGGCCTCGGTGATCATGGCATGCACCGTTGATGAGGAGTTTACGCACAAGGGGAGTTCGCGGCTGGAAGCTGAGCCCCCCGGGGCCGACCTTGGCATCGTGGCGGAACCGACGATGCTCAACATCGTCAACACGCACAAGGGGGCGGTGCGTTGGAAAATCCGAGCCCAGGGCGTCGCCTGCCACAGCTCGAAGCCGCATCTGGGTGTCAACGCGATTTACCGGATGGCGCGCGTGGTCGAGGCACTCTCGGAATACGCGTCTCTACTCGCGGGCTCGGAGCCCGATCCGGTGCTCGGGCCGCCGACGCTTTCGGTGGGACGGATCGAGGGAGGCACCAGTGTGAATGTGGTGCCCGACTGGTGCGAGATTGAGATTGATCGGCGGGTGATTCCGGGAGAGGTGCCCGAATCGTGCCCGTCCCAGACCGCGGAGTTCCTGCGCGACCGGCTGGGGTCGCTCGATGGCCTGGAGTTCCTTCCGGCCTGGGTCAACATGCCCGCCCTTCGCCCCAACGCGCCTTCGGAGTGGCTCGAGGCGATCGGGGACGTCGTTCAAAAGGTGACCGGGCAGCGCCCCGAGGTGATGGGGGTTCCTTACGGAACGGATGCGGGGCCGTTGAGCCGTTCTGGCCTTCCCTGCGTGGTGTTCGGCCCGGGTGACATCGCGCAAGCGCATACGAAGGACGAGTGGATCGACCTCGACCAGCTTCGAATGGCGGTAGACTGCTACCACGAGATCGCTTGCGCACTGGGCTGACGCCGGTGCGAAAACCTTAGCGAGCCAGTCTGAACCGCCCAAAAACCGTTTGGTTGTTGTAGGGTGGGCACCGTCCACCGAGTTCTCTCGGTTCGCGGAAGAGCGGTGGGTGGTGTCCACCCCGCGAAGGCCAACGGTTCCAGGTGATTCCGCATGAGTCCTTATTCATGCGAGACCGCCCTGGCGCTCTTGAAGAACGGGCAGGGCGGCGTCTCGGGTTCCGGAGTCTTTTCAGAAGACGTCGAGGACGAAGTGGTTACCCTGGTAGAATTTCTTCTTGTTCCAGTCATGGAACAGGCCATGCGGGTTGCGGTGCCCGAGGATCCGCTTGCCGCCGTAAAAGTTGCGGTAGTACGGACCCTGGATCTGAGGCACAATACGCTGCTCGCGAGGATACAGGTAGAACTGGTCGTACAGCGGATTGTACTCAAAGCCGTTGCCGGGGACTTGGGGCGGGACGTAGGGCCAGTGCAGGTAGTCGGTCCAGTCCTGAGCCTTGGCCGATCCCACACCCGCCAGACCCAGGAACGCGACCGCCAGCATGGCCGCCTTGAGGATTGAGCGTCGTGACACGATCCACCTCCGTGTAGTCGAGAGACTCCCGAACGTCGTGGAGTATGCCACGCGATTGCGGCCAGCGCCGGGCCGCCAAGGTTTTTTTTTCGAGTCGAAATTCGGTTACGCGGCATGGAGCGAGACGGCGGGTCGGGTAAATCGCCGCAAGAACGAGGCCGGCGCGGATCGCCGGGGATGATGATGGCGGATCGATACAGACGGCTCTTGCGGATTGTCGCGATTCTCGCGGTGGTGGGATCGTCGTCGCGATCGGAGGCCTCGGAACCTCGGCCGGAGTTCGATCGGCTCAAGGCCCATGTCGAGCGGCTGGCATCGCCCGAGTTCGCCGGTCGTCGCGGGGAGGGGGCCGCCAAGGCGGCGGCCTATCTCGTCGAGCAGTTCCGCGCCTTGAAACTCGCTCCGCTGTTCGACGGCCAGTACGAGCAGGAGATTCCCGGCAAGGAGCCGGACGAGATCATCGGCCGCAACGTGGGGGCTTGCCTGACCGGCTCCGATCCCAAGCTCCGCGATCAGTGGATCATCGTCTCGGCCCACTTCGACCACCTGGGCATCCGCGATGGGCGGCTCTATCCCGGCGCCGACGACAACGCGTCGGGTGTCGCCATGATGCTGGAGGTCGCCCGTTGTCTCACGCGGTCGCCGGAGCGTCCTCGTCGAAGCATCATGTTCGTCGGCTACGACCTGGAAGAGAATGGTCTCTGGGGATCACGTTACTTCGTGGAACATCCCCCGATTCCCCTGAGCCGGATCGCCCTCTTTGTGACCGCCGACATGATCGCCCGCTCGCTCGGCGGGGTCTGCGACGCTTACGTCTTCGCGATGGGAACCGAGCATTGCCCGGCGCTTCGTCCCTGGGTGAAGAACGCGGCCAAGGGGGAACCGGTCAAGATCGGGCTGGTCGGCAGCGACCTGCTGTTCTTCGACCGAAGCGACTACGGCCCCTTCCGGGCCCGGAGCATCCCCTACCTCTTCTTCAGCACGGGAGAGAATCCTCGCTATCACACGCCGAACGACACCCCCGAAACCCTGAATTTCAAGAAACTGACGGCCACAAGCCGGATCATCCACGACGTGATTCGACAGGCCGCGATGGCCGACAATCGCCCCGCATGGCTCGCCGAGCCCGATCACCCGTTCGCGGAAGCCGTTGCGATTCGAGAGGTTTTGCAGATCCTTCTCGACCACAGCGAGCAGTTGAAGATGAAGCCCGTTCAGATGCGATGGATCTCCGGCCAGTTGAAAACGTTCGACGAGATTATCGAGCGAGGCAAGATCACCCCGTCGGAACGGACTCGCATGGTGCGCATCGCGCAGATCGTGCTGTACACGGTGCTTTAACGAGGCAAGCGATCACCCCGGATTCCGGCTCAACGAGGAGGCGCCGCGGGCTGGGGCGGCGGCGGGATGGCATCGCGGACGCGGATCGGCAGGCCTTCTTCGGGGATTTGCACCACGGGCGGCTGGTTGACGCCCTGCGGAGGAATCACGATCTGGACTTGCGGTTGGGCCGGATCCAGACCGAGACCCGGCTGAGGCGCGTCGAAATTCGTATGATCGATCTCGGTCGGGAAGACCGGACTGGACATCGACCGCCCCGCTTTTCGATCCGCGAGCTGGCGCTCCAACGCGAGCGACCAGTCCTCCCCCGGTTCGTCGACCGCAGAGAGAACGGCGCCGAACGGGGTTTCTTCGATCCGCTGAGGGGGGTGGGAGAAAATCGATCGGAGGTAGCCCACCATCGCCCCGGCGCGGTCGTCCTCCTTCAGGCCCATCTGAATCTGGGCTCTCAAGCCCAGCAACCGCAGGCGATCGTCGGGATCGTTTGCCCGTTTTTCGACGAGGTCCAGGGCGGTCAGGGCTTCCTGGTAGTTCTCCGAGAGGTACGCAACGACTAGCCGGGCGTCCTCCAGAAGGAACGCGTTCTCGGGAGGACCGTCCGCGTTTGCCCCTCGTCCCCGAAGTTCCCGGGCGATTCCACAGAGTTTTCGAAGGCGGCTCGTTCCGGGATTGTTGTCGTCCATCTCTCCGACCAAGGGCAGCCGTGTCGGTCGGGCGAGTGGGTGGCCGTCTTGCGTCCGCTTCGGAAGTGTCTCGTCAAGGACCGTTCGGGTCGCGGACAGCAGCAAGGCGATCCAGGAGCGCCGCGCGTCCTCGTCGGGCACCAGCGGGATGAGGTTCTCGGTCTCGGGGTCGGTGACGGCGGGTGGCCGACACTGGCCAGGTTCCCCGAACCAGACGCAGAGGAGTCGAGCCTCGGGCGCGGGCGAGGCTTCGACGCGGCTGATGGGCACTCGTTCGTCGAACGGGTTGAACCGCTTGAGGACCACGCCATCGAGGCTTCGAGACAGCGTCAACTGCGAGGTCTGACCGGCGACGGTCGTGCTATGGAACGAGACCTCCCCCTCGCGGTCCTGGCTGAACGCGACATTCAGCAGCGGACCGGTTTCCGAGATCGGCTCGTGAACGAGATCGCGAGAATAATCGGTCTGACCGCTTTCGACCCGCACCCGGCCCGACTTGAGCTCAAAACTGGGTCGGCCGGGCCTGGGCGCGCTGGCATGACGCGCGACGAAGAGGACCGTCTGGCCGTCTTTGGACCAGCAGGGAGCCGGACACGGATCGGAAGCCGGAACCTCGACGAGTCGGTGAGGTTCGCCGGATCGAACGTCGAGGTAGGACAGGCTGGGTTCCTTCCCCTCAAGGTAAAAGGCGATCCGAAGTCCATCCGGCGACCACGACGGGCGAGACGCGCCGTCGAGGGTTTTCACGATCCGGCCGTCTTCGACCCGGAGGAGGACAAGACCCGATGGATGGATGCGCGGGACAACCAGATGCCGGCCGTCGGGGCTCCAGGCCACGTCGCTGGCGAATCGTCCAAGCGAGGGAGAGGCCGGCCGTTCGATCGGCCAGCTCTGGAGGACGCGTTTATGGTCGGGAGCGTCCTGAACCACGACCTCGAAGCGATCGACGGGCCCGCTATCCGTCACCACCCGCCCAAACGCGATCGCCGAGCCGTCGGGGTTCCAGGCGGGCAAGGTCAGCGGCCCCTGATTTTCCTCCAGAAGGACCGACTCTCCCGACAACGGCTTCGTGGTCCAGATCCTGGCAAGCACCGATTTCGATTCGCGTGTCGTGGCTTGCTTGATCCTGCCCGTGGAGGCATGGTCAACCAGCCAGTCCAGACCCGAACCCGCATCGTTGCTGGAGGTCCTCAAGTCGACCGTGTAGGCCACCCAGTTGCCGTCCGGAGACCATCGCTGCGCGGAGACGGGTTGGACGAACACAAGGATCAGAACGACCACCCAGCCGGACCTTCGTGGAATCTGACGCATCGATGAGTCACCCCATTCGAGAACGGTCGGCCTGGTTTTTCTGATTCCGCGAGAGATACCGATCATTCGAATCAACGCGACGACCCGCGCGGGATCGTTTGGAATCTCCCCGCGCACGACCGTGCGCCAGCCCGACAGGGATCATCGCGCGGACGCGGGTTTTCGCTTCATTCAGTATACGGTGAACACGCCTGATCGCCTACCAAGCGACGTCGAGAACCTCCCGAGGAGGTCCGGGCACGTCGTGTCAAGCTAGGAAAACCGCGAAGGCTCGCTCGACCCAAATTGACCATTGTGATTCGTCGTGTAGACTTGGAACGAGCCTGGGTCTGAGTCGGGGCCAGGGTGTTGAGGGGATGACCCCTTGCGGCCGGTGGGGCGCTTCCATTAGACTTGCCGGCTCAATCGCGGAGCGATCGCATCCCACCCGGCCACTGGTTCTCGAGCCACCGATCGCGTCTAAGCCACCCCTGAGATCACCCATGAGATTCGTCCTGATCGACCGAATTCTCGACCTGAACCCCGGTCAGAATCTGGTGGCCGTGAAGAACCTGTCGCTGGCCGAAGAGTATCTGGCCGATCATTTTCCCGGCTTTCCGGTGATGCCGGGCGTGTTGATGCTGGAAGCTCTCACCCAAGCCGGGGCTTGGTTGATCCGGGACATGGAGGATTTCGCTCACAGCGTCATCGTGCTCAAATCGGCCAAGACGATCAAGTACGGAAGCTTTGTCGAGCCGGGGCGGCAGCTCCAGCTCCGGGTCGAACTGGTCAGCCACGATGATCACGAGTCTAGCTTCAAGGGGGAAGGGGTCATCGACGACCAGGTGATGGTCAAAGGGCGTTTCACGTTGACTCGCTACAATCTGCGAGACCGGAATCCGGCCCTGCACGCGACGGATGCCTCGATCGTCGCCTTCCTTCGCGATCTCTATGCCACGTTACGGAAGGGTTCCGTCGGGGCCCGGGCAATGCTCCGGGCGCCGGCCTTGGAACGCCGAGGGGCCTCCCTGTTACCTGGTACTCCCTCGTGAGTTGAGCAACAAGGCAGGAACGATTTGTCGGGCGAAGTCTCGATCTCCGAGGCTTTAGTCGCGGTCGGCAAAGGCCGATGATGTTGCAAGGTTCGGCGAAAATGATCAAGATGGTCGGGTCGCGCCGGGCCGGAACCCGTCGGGGTTCCATCCGGACGGCACCCACCACGATCGACCTTCCGAGACGACCACGCCTGGATGGGCCAATCATCGTTGGGCCGGAGCGTCGGGGGAGTAGCCCCGGCTGTGGGCCAGCGACCTACATTCGTCCCCGCGGTGGGATGGGATTCGGCTCCTGTACTTTCCGAGGATGACATGCCGACGCACGACGAGATCTTCCAAAAGGTTCAGTCCACCCTGGTCGACGCGCTGGGCGTGGATGAAGAGGATGTCACTGCCGACGCGACCCTGTTCAAGGATCTGGGAGCCGAGTCGATCGACATGCTCGACATCGTCTTCCGGCTCGAGCGAAACTTCGGAATCAAGATCCCGCGCGGTGAGCTGTTCCCGGAGAACGTTTCCGATCCCGAACTTGTCGAAAACGGCAAGCTGACCGAGAAAGGTCTGGCCGAGATCAAGCAGCGGATGCCTTACGTCGACCTGACCGAATTCTCGGCCAATCCCGAGCTGGACAATCTGTTCGATCTGTACACGGTGGACATGCTGGTTCAGTACGTCGCCAGCAAGCTCGCGGCGAATGCCTAACGAGGATTCCGCGGAAACCTGGCAAGAGGAGGAGAGGACCGGGTTTCCGCGGCCGGACGCCTCTCCCTCGCCTCGCCCTCGGACGCTCCCGAAATGCGATGGATCTGGATTGATAAGTTCCTGGAGTTTCGGAGCGGCAAGTTTGCCCGCGCCGTCAAGAACTTGACGCTGGCCGAGGAGCATCTGCACGACCACCTGCCGGGCTATCCGGTCATGCCGGCTTCGCTGATTATCGAGGGTCTGGCGCAAACCGGCGGAATCCTGGTGGGTGAGGCGAGCGGTTTCGTCGAAAAGGTGGTGCTGGCGAAGATCCCCCGGGCCGAGTTCTTTGGCGTGGCCTGCGCGGGCGATCAACTGATTTACGAGGTGACGCTGACCGACCTTCGCTCCGAAGGAGCCGTCGTCGACGCCAAGGCGTTTCTGGAAGGGGAACTGCTGGCCGACGTCGAAATTGTCTTCGCGCACCTGGACAACTCGCGATCGAACCAGATTTTCGGACCGAAAAACTTCGTCTTCACCCAGCAGTTACTCGGAGTTTTGGACCTTGCCCGAGCCCAGGAGCGTGCCCGGATGGCCGAGTTGTCGGCGCCATCCAACGGGCAGCCCCTGGACCTGGACGCGCCCCCGGCGACCGGAGACTGAGCCCGCAAATCTTCCTCGCGTGAAGCCGATCGCCTTCACGCCGATTCGCAACGGAAAGGCGCTGTCGAATCGTTCGCGCCTGGTGCCCCTGTCACGAGTTCCCCCATGCTTTCTAACGAACGCCGCGTGGTGATCACCGGTCTGGGGCTGATCAGCCCTCTCGGCATCGGCCCGGGGCCTTTCTGGTCCGCCCTGGCTGAGAGACGCGGCGCCGTGCGCAAGATTTCCAGCTTCGCGGTCGAGGGCCTGCCCAACGACGTCGGGGCCGAAATCCTCGACTTCGACCCGAAAGCCCTGGCCCTGCCCAAGCACCGCAAGGCGCTCACGAAAAGTCTCAAATACATGGCCCGCGACATCCAGCTCGCGGTGGCGGCCGCCGAACTGGCCATGGCCGACGCCGGGCTGGCCGACGGCGGGGTCGATCCGACCCGCATCGGTGTCGATCTGGGCGCGGGTTTGATGTCGTCGGAACTGGACGAGCTGGCTCCCGCCATTACCTCCGCCGTCCGGCCGGGCGGGACGTTCGACTTCGCGACCTACGGCCGGGAGGGGATTCCCCAGATCACGCCGATCTGGCTTCTGAAATACCTTCCCAACATGCTGGCCTGCCACATCTCCATCCTCTCCGACTGCCAGGGCCCCTCGAACTCGATTACCGAGGCCGAAGCCGCCAGCAACGTCGCCATTGGCGAGGCCAGCCGCATCATCGCTCGGGGGCGAGCCGACGTCATGATCAGTGGCGGCGCCGACTCCAAGATCCATCCGATGAGCATGGTTCGCATGGGGCTCTTCGGTCAGATGTCCACCTGGAAGGGGGAGCCCTCTCAGGCGTGCCGTCCGTTCGACAAGGCCCGCAATGGCTGGGTTCCCGGGGAAGGGGCCGGCATCCTGATCCTCGAAGAGCGTGAGCACGCCCTTTCGCGCGGGGCGAAGATCTACGGCGAGATTCTCGGCTTCGGCTCCGGTTGCGACGCGGCTCCTTCGGGCGGCCTCGACCCCGAGGGCCGTGGAACCGAGATCGCGCTTCGCGCCGCGATCCGAGACGCCGGTCTGGAACCCTCGCAAATTGGCCACGTCAACGCCCATGGCGCGGCGTCGGTCGAGGCGGACCTGGCCGAGGCGCGCGCCATTTGCCGGGTCTTTGGCGAGAACGGTGTCCCCGTCACCGCGCTGAAGGGCTATTTCGGCAATACGGTCTCCGGCTCCGGCGCGATCGAGCTGATCGGCAGCCTGCTGGGTGTCAACCAGGGATGGATCCCTCCGACGCTCAATTGCGACGATCCGGACCCGGAGATGCATCTCGATCTGGTTCGTGGCGAACCGAGGCCGACGCGGAATCCCATCTTCCTGAAGACCAACCTCACTCGACTCGGCCAGGCCGCCGCCCTGGTCGTGCGAGGCAACCCGGCCGATTCTGGACCCAAGGCCAGCGCCGCATCTCACACCACCCCCGAAGGATGACCCGAATGGACCGCCGAGTCGTCGTGACCGGAATGGGTATGGTCACTCCCCTGGGCCACGACATGGAGTCGACCTGGAAGGCTCTCCAGGAAGGCCGAAGTGGCGTTGATCGCATTACCCTCTTTGATGCGCACACCTTCCCGACGCGGATTGCCGCCGAGGTCAAGGGCTTCCAGTTGTCGGACTATCTCGAGGACACGGCCCGTTGGGACGAACACAGCCGAAACACCGTGTTCGCCCTGGCCGCCGCCAAGATGGCCGTCGACGACTCGGGCCTGCCCGAGGCGAAGGACATCGACCGATCGCGATTCGGCGTCTACCTCGGCTCGGGTGAAGGGCAGCACGACTTTCACCGCTTCGTGCATCTGATCAGCCAGTCGAGCCATGAAGGCAAAGTCGACACCGCGCGTTACACCGCGCTGGGGGTCAAGGAACTGCACCCCATTCGAGAGGCCGAGCAGGAGCCCGGAACGCCTGCGGCGCATCTGGCGAGCGCCTTCGGCGCGCAAGGCGCCAACGCCAACTGCCTCACGGCGTGCGCCGCCAGCTCGCAAGCCATCGGAGAGGCCACCGAGCTGATCCGTCGCGGCGACGCCGACATCATGCTCTCGGGCGGCACGCACAGCATGATCCACCCGTTCGGCGTGACCGGCTTCAACCTCCTCACCGCGCTGTCGACCCGCAACGAGGAGCCGACCCGGGCAAGCCGCCCGTTCGATCGGGATCGCGACGGCTTCATCTTGGGGGAAGGGGCGGGAATGCTCATTCTCGAGGAGTTCGAGCACGCCCGTCGCCGAGGAGCGCGCATCTACGGAGAGGTTTCGGGTTATGGATCGACCGCCGACGCGTTCCGGCTCACCGATACCCATGACGAGGGCCGAGGCGCCATCGCCGCGATTCGAGAGGCCCTTCAGGACGCGAAGATCAACCCCGAAGACATCGACTACATCAACGCCCACGGCACCAGCACGCAGGTCAACGACTCGATCGAAACGCTCGCCATCAAGCGGTCGCTCGGGGACGTGGCCTACAAGATCCCGGTCTCCAGCACCAAGAGCATGATGGGCCACCTGATCGCCGCGGCCGGCAGCGTCGAGGCGATCGTCTGCCTGCTCGCCATCCGAGACGGGGTCGTCCCGCCGACCATCAACCTCGAACATCCCGGCCCGGATTGCGACCTCGACTACATCCCCCACGAGGCCAGACGACGCCGGGTGGATGTCGCCCTTTCCAACAGCTTCGGGTTCGGCGGGCAGAATATCGCGCTGATTCTGCGGCGGCTGGCCGGATGAGGCGGCTTCTCCTCCCAAGCGTGTTATGTTATAAGCATTACGAACCCGGCTCGACCACGTGGCCACCGCGTCGACGGGATCCCGGCCGGTCGATGTCGTCCGGTCGAACCCCTTGAGTGTCACCCATCGACGCCATCGGAGCCGAGCACCTGCCCATGCTTCCCACCGCGATGATTCTCTGGAGTTCGATCGCTGTAGCGGTTCTCGCGGCCGTGATCGTCGTTTACGTGTCACTGAAGTACGCGCCGATCATCGGCCGCATCTTCGAAGAGGCCCCGGTGTTCCAGCCGGTTCGCGCGGAAGCCGAGCCCGGTGGGGAGGACGTCCGATTCCCCACCGAGGATGGATTAGAACTCGCGGGCACGTATTACAAGACCGAGGCCGTGAAGCGAATCGGGGTCGTCGTCTTCTGCCACGAGTTCCTGGGTGACCGGCACAGCGTCCACCACTACGCCGACCATCTCCGTCCCCTCGGATTCGACGTGTTCACGTTCGATTTTCGGAACCACGGCGAGAGTGACGCGGAACCCGGTTTTGATCCGATCCAGTGGGTTTCCGACCGCGATAAGC
>CAZRGV010000023.1:28332-48051 GCA_964599655.1 uncultured Isosphaeraceae bacterium
GGCCCTTCGGTATCTTCGATCGCGCGCCGACTTTGATCCCGCGGGCGTCGGCCTGTTCGGAATCAGCCGCGGCGGCGGCACGGCCCTTTGCGTGGCGGCGGACGATCCGTCGATCTGGGGCGTGGTCACCGACGGGGCGTTTCCGACCCGAGGAACGATGCAGGCCTACATCCTGCGCTGGGCGGAAATTTACATCCGCAACCGGTTGCTCTTGCGGATGATCCCGATGTGGATGCTGGAAGTGGTCGGCTTCGCGGGTCGGCTTCGCTCCCAGTGGCGCTTGAATCGGCGGTTCCCGGACATGGAGCGAGCCGTTTCCCGGATTGCTCCGCGGCCCTGGCTCGCGATTCACGGAGAAAAAGACACGTACATTGGCCCGGAAATCGCCCGCCAACTCTTCGATCGTGCCCGGCAGCCAAAAGAACTCTGGCTGGTGCCCGACGCGAAGCACAACCGATGCAAGGAAGTGTGGCCCGAAGAATACCGCAGGCGCATCAGCACCTTCTTCCGGGCGAACGCGCCTCGGCAATCGGCGACGCAAGCGGCCAGCCTCGACGTGCTTCCCCAGCCCGACACCGAGGTCACGGCCAGCCACGGACGCCGGGTCCCGGCCGTGGCTCGTGTCACCGGTTGACGACCGAGGTGACGCGAGAGGCGTCGGCTTCCTCGTGGACTCGGGCTCGTCCTTGTCGATCCTCTCTCCCCCCGGAGATGAGCCCGATGCTCTTCTTGATCCGAAAATACGCGGGGATGCCCGTCGTCCGCCGATCCAGGCGACTGGCCGCCGAGTTCCTGGATCAAACCCGTCGCGCGGGGGAAATCCAGCGCGCTCGGCTTCTCGACCTTGTGGCTCGAAACGCCGATAGCCAGTTCGGTCGAGATCATCACTTCGACGAGATCCGGTCGCCGGCCGACTTCCGCCGTCGAGTTCCGGTTCGGGGCTACGACGGGCACGAGCCGTACATCGCTCGCGTGCGAGACGGAGACATCTCGGCCCTCTTCGGCCCAGGGACCGAGGTCCTGATGTTCGCCATGACGTCCGGCACCACGGCGAGACCGAAAACGATCCCGGTGACTCGCGAGTCGCTGGGCAATTATCGAGCGGGCTGGACGATCTGGGGCATGCTCGCCTTCGACGCTCACCCGAACATCCTCCAGCGCGGGCTTCGGCCGATTCTCCAACTCGTCAGCAACTGGCGGGAACAATTCACGACGGCGGGAATCCCTTGCGGGGCGATCACCGGACTCACG
The DNA here is from genome assembly GCA_964599655.1 of uncultured Isosphaeraceae bacterium. Classification (GTDB taxonomy): domain Bacteria; phylum Planctomycetota; class Planctomycetia; order Isosphaerales; family Isosphaeraceae; genus CAZRGV01. Next base: position 29,584 of record CAZRGV010000023.1, read on the forward strand.
GCTCAGATGCAAAACCCGCTGGTCCGCCAGACCTATTGCATGCCTCCCGACACGATGCGGATCAAAGACATCGAGGCCAAGTACTACACGGCGCTTCGGCTGTCGGTCCACCGCGACGTCGGCACGATCATGGCCGCCAATCCCAGCACGTTGCTCGCGATCGCTCGCCTCGGCGACCGGGAAAAAGCCACCCTGATCCGCGACCTGGCCGATGGCACCATCGATCCGAAGTGGGAGATTCCCGGCGACGTGCGGCGGGCCTTGCGCTTCCGGACCCGCTGGAAGCGAAAGAAGACCGCGCGCCGCCTCGAGGAGATCGCCAGCAAGACCGGCCATCTGTTTCCCAAAGACTACTGGCCGAACCTGGAGTTCCTCGCCAACTGGACCGGCGGCACGATGGGAGCCTACCTTCGCCATTACCCCGACCATTTCGGTGAGAAACCGGTTCGTGACATCGGCCTGATCGCGTCGGAAGGCCGCATGACGATCCCGATCGAGGACGCCACGCCGGGCGGTATCCTCGACATCCGGCACCATTACTTCGAGTTTATCCCCGAGGAGCAGGGGGACCGCGAGGAGCCCGACACGATCGAAGCCACCGAACTTGTCGAAGGGCGCAACTACTTCATTCTGCCGACGACGGCCGGCGGTCTTTACCGCTACCACATTTACGACCTCGTGCGCTGCGTCGGTTTCCACGGCCAGGCGCCGATCCTTGAGTTCCTGAACAAAGGGGCCCATTTCTCCAGCCTGACCGGCGAAAAGCTGTCGGAATTTCAGGTGGTCTCGGCGGTCAACCAGGCCACGGCGGCCCTCGGCGTTCGGCTCAAGTCGTTCCTGCTGTTGCCGACCTGGGGCGATCCGCCGTATTACTCGCTTTTAATCGAACATGACGATCTGCCGGACGATACGTCCTGTGACCGTCTTGCCGAAGAGGTCGAACGGCGGCTCCAGGAGCTCAACGTCGAGTACGAAAACAAACGAACCACCCTCCGACTCGGCCCGATCCGCACGCGCCGCATTCCCCCCGGTTCCTGGACCGAATTCCAGAAACGACGACTGGCGAGAAGCGGGGGAACCGTCGAACAATACAAACAGCCTTGTTTGATGGCCGACCTTCAGGCGATCGACCAGTTCCGATTCCTCGACGACATGACCCGTTCGTCGCGTTGATTCGGAGACGGCGCGGGAGGAACATCCGTCTCAAGCCAACGGACGGTTCGGCTTGTGGAATCGCGCGAATTCTGGTATCGAAGTCGCATCCCTGCCGTTGCGTTCTCGCCCGTAGGGAGACGTTGATCGAGACTCACCCTCTGAGACGGTTGTGAGCGCTGTCGATCAAGGCCGTGTGAACGGATTCCACCATGGACTTGGTGGCGGTTTCGCCTTGACGGGCAGGCCGTTGCCGAAGTCGACCCCCACGGGGAGGGAGCCCCGTCATGACCCCCGAAAAGCCGTCTCAGTCCAACTCCAGGCTTCGGATCGGGAGTGGTGTCGTCCTTGGCCTTCTCATCCTGGCCACCGGGTTCGGCTGCGCGCGGTCTCGCACGTCGCAACGTCTCGGATCACGGTTCTTCCCACCACCCATGCTGGGATCGCGACTCCGTTCCCAGAATCACGAGGATTCGCGTCTGGCCGGGGTCCTCGGCGCGTCGAGAGACCAGACGAGACGCCGGCTTCCGTCGCCTCCCCTGGTTCAGTGGACCGATCCGCCCGCCGGGAACCTGGCGCCAAACGCGCCTCAATCCGATCGCCCGGCGCTGGTGAGCCTGCCTCCGCCACCGGCGCTTCCCTCGCGGACGCCCTCCGGCGCTTCGAGTTCGCCAACGCCTGAGCCCACCAAGCCGGTCGTGCAGATGGCGTCCCAGCCGAAGCCGGCAGTTCCCGCGAACGACCCCATCGCTTCGGGTTCCGTCGAGGCTGGGGCCGCCGCCGCGAAGCCGAAGACGACCGACGACCCGCTCAAAACCATGCGAAGCCTGATAAACGGGGCGAAGACGCGACTGGACTCGATCTCGAACTATCAGGTTCAGATGAAGCGCCAGGAGCGGGTCGGAGAAACCCTTCAGCCGTCGGAAGACGTGATCCTGAGCGTCCGGACCAAGCCGAAGGCCGTGCGACTGGAATGGCCCACGGGGCCGAACAAGGGGCGAGAGGTCCTCTACTCGGCCTCGGAGCCGAGCGGCCAGATTCACATCAACTCGCCAGGCTCGCTGGTTCCGCGGGTGTCGCTCTCGCCCGAGAATCCGCTCGTCGCCCGGAGTAGCCGCCACCCGATCAGCGAGGCGGGGTTCGACGGCATTCTCAAGAATCTCGACGCCACCCTGACCCGGCACGAGAGCGGCCCTTGTGAGGATCAACTGACCTATCAGGGCCTAGTCACGATTCCCGAGCTGGGACGGTCCTGCCACAAGATTGAACAGGTCTTGCCCAGCGGAGAAACCTGGGTCGTCTGCCTGGACGCCGAGACCTTGCTCCCGGCGATGGTCCTCGCCAAGACGGGCAACGGCGACCTGCTGGAAGACTATCAGTTCCGGGGCTTCCAGGAGAATCTTCCCGACCTGGCTTCGGCTGAGGCCTTCGACCCCGACAGCCGTTGGGGGCCCAGCCGTGGCCTGCTGCCTCGGTTCGCCCGCTCCCTCGGCAGCGGGGCCCCGAATCCCGCCAACATCGCGACCCAGTGACTGCCAAAGTGGCCGTGGATGGAAGGGATTCCCCGGGCAACGACCAGCGGGACGCTTGATTTCAATCGGTCTAAACACTAGTTTTGTAATAGATTGCGTCGGCGGGACGATGGGCCGGTCATCAACGTCCCGCCGACGGCCCGAGATTTGCCTTGTGGATAAGATGTAACGCCATCGCCCCATCGTTGCGTGGCCGATCAGACCGATGACCATTACCTCGCCGCATCCCTACTCGCTGTTGATCACCGACGACGACCCACTGGCCAGGGAGTCGTTGCGAGAGGTCTTTGAGCCCGCCGGATATCGGACCTACCTGGCCGAGAGCGGCGAGGAAGCAATTGACATCGTTCAGCATGAGGACGTCCATCTCGCCTTGATGGACATGCACCTTCCCCGGCTCACGGGCCTGGAAACGATGGAGATCGTTCGCCAGATCAAGGGGTTGCTTCCGACGATTCTCCTGTCGGCCGACCGCGATGACTCGCTGATGCGGCAGGCCCTTTCGGCGAAGGTGTTCTGCGTGCTGGCCAAGCCGGTGAACAAGAACGTCTTGATCTACGTGGTTACCCGGGCACTCGACAAGTTTTACCTCCATGCGGACTGAGTGTCTCGCCAGGGATGGGAAGCTCGGACCGTCGCCGTTGAGTCAACGCTGATGGGCGTCGTCCGAGGGCTTTGCGTTGGGTTCGTTTCGATTCTGGCCGCGTTCCCCGCGTTCGTCCTGGCGCATGACATCCCCAACGCCCGCGTCGACCGGGCGATTCAGGTCGACGTCCATCCGGGGCGAATCGAAATCGACTACGAGGTCAGCCTTTCGGAACTGACTCTGGCGCAGGACCTCCGCAACCTGATCGGCTCGCTACCGGGCTCCGATCGCCAGGCCCTCTTCGAGCGCTATGGCCAGGAAACCGGCCCTTTGAACGCGAAGGGGCTCTGGGTGTTCGTCGATGGGCGGGAGATCGCCCTGACCGAAACGGGATTCTCGCTCGCGGTCGAGGAACACCCGCGATTCACGTTCCACTTCGAGGCGTCGCTGCCGCCGCAAGGTCTTCTGAAAGTTCAAGATACAAACTACGCGGGGAGCGAGGGGACAAGCCGGCTCGCTCTCCGGTCTCATTCGGGGGTTTCCATCAAGGGCAACGACGGGCCGACGAACGTTCAGGACGTGCCCGTTCGACCGGTCTGGCAACTGAACGACGCCGAGGAGCGACGAACGAGGCAGATCGAGGTCACCTTCGCCACATCGGCCGGTTCCGCGCCCGTCGCGTTACCCTCCGTCCCAAGCCGCGAGGAGCCTCCATCCACCGTCTCGATCGCTCCGGATCAGTCGCCAACGCCAGTGAGGTCGAAGCCCACCAGTCTTTCCAGGCTGCTCGATCGGGCGGGCGGCCTGTCGATCTTCGGTCTCTGGCTGATCGCGCTCGGTCTGGGCGCGGCGCATGCCATCCAGCCAGGACATGGCAAGACCCTGGTGGCGTCGGCGGTCGTCGGAGAACGGGGCGGATGGCTTGCCGGTGTGGGGCTGGCCCTTGTGACCACGGCGGCCCACTTTGCCAGTGTTCTCCTGATTGCCGCCCTGATCTGGTTGACACATTCTCGACGCTACGAGTCGATCAACACAACGCTGGCGCAGGTCGCCGGCTTCGTGATCGCCACGGTGGGCCTCTGGAGGATCGGTCGGCACCTGGGCGGTTTCGGAGAGCACGAGGGGGATCAGGAACCAGCGACGATCGGGACCCGGGGGATTCTCGGCCTCGGCGTGGCGGGCGGCCTGGTTCCCTGCTGGGATGCCGTCGTGCTGGTGGTTCTCGCCGACCTGGCGGGAAAGCTCGCGCTGGGGCTGATTCTGCTGTCCGGGTTCAGCCTGGGGATGGCGGCCGTTCTCGTTGGCGTTGGCCTGGCCGCAGCCCGATTGCGGCGCATGGTGGTTGGTTTCGACCAGGAAGGACGCTGGGAGAGGCGTCTCGGTCTGGCCAGTGGGTTCGTTTTGTCGGCGATCGGACTTTCCCTGCTCCTTGGGTCATAATGTCTTTATTGTCAACGAGTTTCGTGCTGCGCGGTACGCCGAGGAAGGGACGATTGCTTCCCGCGACGCCCTGAACCGGGAAACTCGGGTACACTTGCTCTCTGGGGTTGTTCGGCTGTTGGGAGCCTGGGAGTCCTGCCTCGCTCATGAGCGTCCGTTCGATCGAGCTGTTTCATGTGGCCGTTCCGTTGCGGAAACCGATTCGCCACGCTTCCCACGAGCGGACGACCAGCGACAACCTGGTGGTTCGTGCCAATCTCGAGAGCGGGGAGGTTGGTTATGGCGAAGGGGTTCCTCGCGACTACGTGACGGGCGAGACGATCGAATCGACATTCGATGCTCTGGCGTCGATCGACGTGGCACGAGCCCTCGGGCAGCCGGACGACTATCGTTCCGTCGTGAGTCGGCTCGAGGAACTCGTTCTCCCTGAAACCCAATCGGATCCCAGGGGCATGGCCGGCAATGCCGCCCGTTGCGCCTTGGAGCTGGCGATTTTGGACGCCTTTGGGCAGAAGTTCGGAACGTCGCTCAGTGACGCCATTCGATCGAGCGACGTCGCGAGTCCGTTTCTGAACAAGGCGCCCTCGCCGGTTCGTTACAGTGGCGCGATCACGGCCGAGTCGGATCGGAAGGAACGCATCAGCGCCTGGAAGATGCGTCTCTATGGGTTCTCGCAGGTGAAGGTGAAGGTCGGCGTCGCCGGTCAAAACGATCCGAAACGCCTCGCGCGTCTGAGGCGCATCCTCGGCCGCCGCATGGACATCCGGCTCGACGCCAACGAAGCATGGCACGCCGACGAACTTCTTGAGCGGGTCGAACCGCTGCGGCCGTTCGGGCCAACCGCACTGGAGCAGCCGGTGCCCCACGCCGAGGTGGATCGCCTCGCCGAGCTGAGGCCCCGGGTCGGCGTGCCGATCATGCTCGACGAGTCCCTCTGCGGCTATCCCGACGCGGTGCGGGCCGTCGAGTCGGGCACGGCCGACCTGCTGAATGTGCGGCTCTCGAAGTGCGGAGGCCTTCTGCCGAGTCTTCGTATCGTGGGCCTCGCGTTTCGCTCCGGGCTCGGCGTGCAACTCGGTTGCCACCCCGGTGAAACGGGACTACTGTCAGCGGCGGGTCGGCACTTCGCAAGCCAGGTTTCTGGATTACGTTACGTCGAGGGATCGTACGACCGTCATGTCCTGGCCGAGAACTTGATCGAAGGGGATATCACCTTTGGTTACGGTGGTCGGGCGAGGCCGCTCGACGGACCGGGGTTGGGTGTGCGAGTGAATCGGGAGTCGCTGGAGCGGTTGACCGTCAAGCGCCAGGACCTTCGCTATGACTGAGCCGCAAATCCGCTCGTTCCTCACGTCCGACGATTATCCGATTCACGTCACCGTCTGGCCGACGGGCCAACCGGCCAGGGGACGGCTGGTCATTCTGCACGGGGTTCAGAGCCACGGCGGCTGGTATCATCGACTGGGGCGGACCCTCGCGGAAGCGGGCTTCGAAACGCACTTTCCCGACCGCCGAGGTTCGGGCGCGAATCGACGAGAGCGGGGACATTCTCCCTCGCCGGGACGACTCATCGACGACCTGGCCGAATACCTCCAGGCGCTTCGAGTCGCCCCGGACCCTTCGCCGATCGGCCTGGCGGGGATCAGCTGGGGCGGAAAGCTCGCGGTCATTGCCGCGGGCCGCCACGCCGACAAGGTCGATGCGCTGGCCTTGATCTGTCCTGGATTGCATCCCAGGGTCGATGTTTCGCTGCTCGAACGCGCTGGCATTGCCTGGGCACTCTTCACCGGGCAAGCGGCAAAGAAGACGTTCTCCATTCCCCTGAACGATCCGGCGCTATTTACGGCCAGTCCGGAAGGGCAGGCGTTCATTGCCTCGGATCCACTCAGCCTGCGCGTGGCCACGGCTGGGCTGATGGCGTCGAGCGCCTGGATCGATCGTTGGGTCGCGCGGATTCCTCCGCAGGTGCGACAACCGGCCCTCCTCATGCTCGCCGGACAAGATCGAATTGTCGATAACGCGAAGACACGCCAGTACTTCGAACGTCTGGCCAGCACCTCGCGCCAGGTGATCGAGTATCCGGAAGGGCATCACACACTGGAATTCGAGCCTGATCCAAGCCGCTACGCGCTCGACCTGGCGGCCTGGCTCAACGCGAACCTGCCTTGTCGCGGTTGAGCCAGTCGTTGATTCTCGGATCGGACGGGCCGACCGATGCCTTGACGTCCTCCGTCCTCCCGCCGAATCATGGAATGTGCCCTTCGTGACGCTCCGTTCCGACGCGAACGTCGCGGGGGCGACCGGTGTCGTTCCTTCGGGAGCGGCCCGGTAGGCGAGTCGTGTCTCCGATCTCTGGAACCGGGTTTCGACCGATTCGCGCTCGATTTTCTCCTCCGTTCGGAGAGGATGCGTTTCATTTCGCTCGTGGTCAGGGCGCTCGACGGTTGCCCCGGTTCCCTTCGTCTTGGGAGTCAAGTCATCATGGACCAGGACAAACGCGAACGCCGGATCCTCAAGCGCGAGATCAAGCGGGCCGGACACAAATATCGGCGACAACGGGTCAAACGGCTTCTTTCGGAATGCCCCGAGGAAGCGCCCTTTGTCGAGGACGACTTTGGTCCCTTCCGTTCGGTCGAGTGGAACGGCATGGATCGAGACGCGACCCGCATTCGTCCCTCACGCCCGCTGGGAAATAACGCGATCGATTCCCGGAACTGATCGGATTCGAGAGAAAACGAGACGCCCTGGGGCTCTCCTCGAGCGCCAGGGCGTTGCTGTTGACGGAACCGGGCCGGGAAAGCCGGCGACGCGACTCAAGGCGCGGTGGCCGTGCGGATGAACGAAGAACTTCCCCCGCCCAGTCCCGAGATTGGGACCGGCTTCTTGTCCTTCGAGGAGTGTCGAGCGCTCGACGTGCGGGACGCGGTGACATCCGGCTCGGAATTCACCGGTGCGGGAGCCGTTTGGGTAAGGCTGCGAGTAGACGTGCTCTCGCTCAAGGTGATCATTTGCCCCTCGGAACTGACTCCCAACCCACCCCGGATCTGGCCTTCGACGTCGCTGAAGCTCAGTCGGGCCGAACCATCGGGCTTGACGCCGATTGAGGCGCCCCCGAGGCCATGGTTCAAGGCAAGTCCCGAGTCGCCGCCCGGCCAGTGATACAGGCCGGTCGCGATTCCAGAATCCCCATCCAGCAAGCTCAGGCTCGACGCCCCCGTCGACGCGGAGGACATCGCCAGGTGAAGTCGCGGGCCGTTGTAGAATTCGAGCGACGAGGAGTGATCGGGGGTCGATCGAAGCAGGACCTGATCTCCACCTCGCTCATCCAGCAAGGCCAGAGCGGGCTGACCGTCGGGGCGAACGCTCAGCACGGCCCGCGTGTGCCCCTGCGAATCCTTGACGACGAACCGCTCGGCCTCGATCTGTTTGGGGGCTCGGAACAGGTTCGTGCCAACGATGGCCAGGACAGCCGACCCCAGCACAAGCGTGGCCCCCACCCGCTTCAACAGGTGATTCTCGCGCTCGAGGGTCTCGAGTCGCTTGGCCAAGGCTTCGACGGTGGGCGTCTCCATTCCACTCTCCGAATGACAGAATTCCTCGCGACCGCCACGAGATATGAACGGTCGTCTCGCCGAAGTTATTCGTTCGGTCTCCTGGACTATTGGCCCCAAAACCGTCGAGATCGTGCCGCGGTCTTTGCAAAAAAATAGTCGAATTTTCCTCGAGGAGACCGACATCCATGCTAGGGCCGGATTCCGATCCCCGAACCGATCACGAAAGGTTTTGAACCCTGGAATTCGCGGTCTGCGTCGTTCTCGGCGGGCTTGTTGGCGTGGGTTTTCTCGGACTTGCGGGCGCGAAACGCCTCGGCGAGGAGGTGGGCGGTGAGATCCTCGGTGGGAAAACCCTCGACAATCGCGACATCCGCTCCTCGCCTCTCCACGGCGAAGACCGAGCCGTCGGAAGTCCGTCGAAGCGAATCGACATCATTCTCAGGATTGATGGCATCTTTTGAGAGTTTGTTCGTTTGAAAGCGGATATAGCTTCGCGCGAACTCTCGGGCTTCGTCCTCCGAATCCCAGGTGGTCAGCCAGACGAGTCCGAGGCGGCCTTTGGGGCCCTCGAAGACCACGTAACGATCGCCGTCCCAGCCGGCCGCAGCGCTCGTTCCGTTGTGATTCCGAAGCAGAACCGAGGTTTGTAACTCTCCGACCGTGTCGCGATCGACTTCGTTCCAGTCGGCGCCGGGGTCGAGCGGACCGAACTCGATAGCCATCGGAGGGTCGGGCGATCCCTGGTACTTCTCGGGATGGAGAATCTGCTCGGTTGAGAGGGGTGGGGCAAGGTAGGCCTTGTCGAGTTCTTGCCAGCCCCCCTTGTTGGTCAAGTGGGCGCAGAAAACGAGGCCGCGAAGGTAAGGAAAGAGCATCGACTCGGCAATGACCGGAGGTGCCTTTCGCAGGGCATCACCGCTGGAGAACCGAAGCAGCGGCATCAGGAAGCTGAAGATCCGCCCCAATCGATCGGCGGGGAGCTCAGCGGTTTCCCGACCGTTCCAGTCCTCGAGCTGGGCGCCGATCATCACGAGGGTGGCTTCCCCTTCGATCAGCGCGGTGAGGGCCAGCTCGCGGTCGCCGTCCTTGTGGACCGACTTGAGCATGGCGTCGAGGCCGAAGTGCTGGTCGGCCAAGGCGTGCGTCAGCTCGTGGGCGATGACGGTCTTGCTCTGGTCCTTGTCAAATCCGCTGGTTTTTCCCAGGAGCCGTTCGAGCAGACCGGGCGCGCGGCCGCCCTCGTCCTCCTTGATCAGATGCATCGTCTTGGTTCGAGGATCGTAGAACGCGCCGATTTCCTCGGTATAAACCTGGACAATCGTTTCCTGGTAGTTCATATCCTTGGGAATGAATCCGAAGGCCTTCAGCGCCAGTTCTTCCCCGCGTGCCTCCTCGGGTGTCTGCTCCTCCTCAATTTCCTTGATGAGCACGTTTCGAAGCTCTTTTCGTTCGGTCACGTCGCGCTTGACGGGGTGCTTGAAATTCAGGCGGCGGATACCGGGAAGCAGGGTCTCCATGGCTTCCTGGTAGCGGATCTCGGCCTCCGTGGTCTTTCCCTGGTTGGCCAGCGCGTCCCCCTCCGAGAGCAAGCGTTTTCCGGCCGGGATCGCGGACTTTGGAGGATCGGCGGCAAGCGCGAGCAGGGCGGGAGCAACGCTCAAGGTCAGGCCCAGACACCACACCGTAGTCAAAGATCGCATGTTCCTAGCCTCGGAGATCTCTGTGCTCAATCTTTCGTGCATGCCGCTGGATCGTTGATCGGGGAGGGACTCGTCAGGGGGCGTTGGCCTTGAGAGAAGCTGGTTCCACGTTTGTGGTTGTGAGCGGTACAGCCAGGAGTTCGAGGGCCGCCCGGTAGAACGCGTCGTCTTCCGTTCTGGGGCCGTTGCGCGCGGCGCGGTTCTCGAAATGAATGCGTTCGAGATCCTCGAGAATGGCCGATTCCGCGATGCCGAGCGACCGCAAGCGATCGACCCAGGCGAGGCGCAGGGTTCGCGAGCTTGAGAGGCTCCGAGCACGGTACTCCTGGTCGCGGCCAAGGAGGCCGGCGTTGGCCGCGTGACGGTCGCAGAGCTGTCGGATCAAGGGGCCCGACCGCCGTCCTCGAGTCTGGACGATCTCTCGCAGCTGCTTGAGGAATTCCACGCGTTCGCGATCCGCCGCGAGACGTTGTTGCCGAAACCGCTCCTCCTCGCGACGGCGGGCTTCGATCTCGTCCTGGCGTTGCAATTCGGGTTTCAAGGCTTCGAGCCGCTCACGTTCGACGCGCTTGGCCTCGGCTTCGCGTTCGATGTCGTTCCAGACCTTTTTGGGATCGACCTTGGCCAACTCGGCCGGGGCTCGTTCCGGAGGCGGGAGGCTCGGCGTAACGGCCGCGATTTCTTCAGGCGGAAGCAAGGGGGCGTAGAGGTCGCCGCCGGGTCGGCTCGGCCGATCGGGCCGCTCGACGGGGGTTGGGTGGTTCGCGAGTTCCCAGAGCGCCTCCGGTGTGAGCAAGCGAGGTTTCGATGGATCGTTCTCCGGCGAGGGCGGATGGGGCGGCCAGACCCGGACGTCCGCGACCGTCGGCGTCGCCGCGGCGGGCGTGCGTTTCGGTTCTTCGGGTGCGGGGGTATCTCGGTCGTCCCGAGGAGGCTCGGCCGGCGGTTGCGAGGGATTGGGCTCGACGGAGAACGACCGAAGCGGCCTGGGAGGTGGAGGCGCCTCGTCCTCGGACGCGGCCGGGCGAGGCGGATCGGTTTTCGGTGTGACGCCCGCGCGAAGACCTCGCCAGTCCGGGGTGTGAACCCGGTAGGAGAGGATCGCGCTGGCGGCCAGCAAGATCAAGGCGGGTGGGATCAGGGTCGCGGACCAGGATCTCGGTCGATATTGCACGACGACCAGAGGGGCCTTCGACGAGGACTCGGGTGTTTCGGGAACCACGACGGGTGCGGGGACGCCGATGGATGTCACGAGCTCGGCCGGAACGTTGGAATTCTCGTCGGAAGCTGGCTTTGGGTCGAGTTCGGGGAAATCCTCGTCGGCGATCATGACTGGCTCCTCCGGTCGTCGTCCGGGAGTGACGGCCCGTTTGGGGCCTCAGCCGCCGGCGGCTCGGCCGACTCCGGTGCCTCGGATCGTCTGGCCGCGCGCGTCGAGTAGCTCTTCGATCTCCTCGGAGGAAGGAACGCCCTTTTCGCGGATCACCGCCATCGCGACGTCATCCAGACCGAGGTAGGACTGAACTTGTTCGACCGACTTGCCCGAAAGTTCCAGGGCGATCTGGCGAACGACCTTGCCCGTCGCGTACGCCTTCTTGGCGATGGCGGCGGCCGCGTCGTAGCCAATGCGAGGGGCCAGCGCCGTGCACATGGCCAGGCTCCACTCGATCAGCTCCTTGCATCGCGTCTCGTCGGCGACGATTCCTCGAACATCGCCGAACACCTTGACGTCCGCCGAGGTCTCGACGCAACGGTCGGCCAGATGGGTCGCGGCATTGGTCAGCAGGTCGATCGACTGCAACAGGTTGTAGGCGATGACCGGCATCATCACGTTGAGGTCGAAGTTCGATCCCAGGCCGTTGGCCCAGGCGATCGTCGCGTCGTTGCCGACGACCTGGGCACCGACCATCATGACGGCTTCGGGGATGACGGGATTGACCTTGCCCGGCATGATCGAGCTGCCCGGCTGAAGCTCGGGGATCTTGATCTCGCCGATTCCACAACGCGGTCCGGAGGCCAGCCATCGGATGTTGTTGGCGATGTTCGAAAGACTGATGGCGACCGTCTTGAGGGCCCCCGACGCCTCGACGGCCGCGTCGCGATTCGCCATGGCCTCGAAGCAATTATCCGCCGCGCGGAAGTTCTGGCCGGTTTCTTCGCTGATCTGAGCGGCCATGCGATGCGGAAAGTCGGCGTGGGTGTTGATGCCCGTTCCGACGGCCGTTCCACCGATGGCGAGCTCCCCGAGCGCCTCGCAAGCCTGGTCGACTCGACGAATCCCGTGTTGAACCTGCGACGCGTAGCCCGAGAATTCCTGGCCGAGCCGGATGGGAACCGCGTCCTGAAGGTGGGTTCGGCCGATCTTGACCACGTCGTCGAATTCCTTGGCCTTGGCGTCGAGCTTCGCGTGCAGGGCTCGAAGCGCGGGAAGCAGTCGCGTCTGAATTCCCTCGAGGGCGGCCACATGAATGGCCGTGGGAATGACGTCGTTGGACGACTGCCCCATGTTGACCGCGTCATTGGGGTGAACGGGGCTTTTTCCGCCTCGTCCCTTCCCCTTGATCTCGTTGGCGCGGCCGGCGATCACCTCGTTGGTGTTCATGTTGGTCGAGGTGCCGCTGCCGGTCTGAAAAATGTCGACGACGAATTGAGCGTCGTGGAGGCCTTCGGCCACTTCCTGAGCCGCCTGAACGATCGCCTCACCTCGGTCGGCGTCCAGCAGGCCGAGGTCCATGTTGACGTGCGCGGCGGCCTTCTTGATCAATCCCATCGCCCGGATGAACTGACGAGGGACACGCAAGGGGCTGATCGCGAAGTTCAACTCGGCCCGACGCGTCTGCGCGCCGTAATAGGCGTCGGCCGGGACCTCCATCTCACCCATCGAGTCTTTTTCTTTACGAAACGTCGCCAAGCGAGCTCTCCGCATGCAAGAGTCAAGGGGTTCCCGACCACGGGGGTGTCCGACGGGGGGATCCATACCATGGTAGAGCCTGTCCGGCCTCCGGGGCAATGCTTGGCTGAACAGGAGGAAGACGGCGCGTTCCGGAGGGCATCACGGTCGATTGGGAAGGATCGTGGCGATCGAGGGGGATCGGGCGGTCAACGTTCCCTGGTCGTCGCCGCCTGTTCGGTGACCTCGGACTCCGATTCGGCCGGGACTTCCGGCTCGGGGGCTTCGAGAGCGCGGGGCCAGAATTCGAGAAAGACCTCGTCGTCCTTGACCGAAACGAACGGGCAAGGGGGGTGTTCGGTCCAGGTGCCGCTGTTGAAGTAGCGGACGCCGTCGTGTTCCGAGACCAGGGGGAGATGCGTGTGGCCGCAGGTCACGAAGTGGTACCCCTTGTTTTTCGCGTAGTCGATGGCGCTGCGCTCGATGAGCTGGCTGTTGCGCTGCCACTTCTTGGAGATCCGGCGGATCCATCGCGACGCGTTATGAGGGGCCAGTTTCTGAATGTAGTAGAAGAGGCCGCAGGCGATGTTCGTGAGCCAGGCCAGGTGCGTGATGAAGGTGTCGAACTGATCTCCATGGAGGATCAGGAGCTGGACCTGGCCGTTGTCGTACACGTATTCGTCGAGGATCTCGACCCCGACGATGTGGCTGATGATGTCGGCGGGACCGTCGTGGTTGCCTCGCATCCAGGTGAGCTTGAGGTCGTCGCGATCGGAATTGCGACGGATCACGCGCAAGCAAGCGAAGTGCCGCTTCGAGAGGCGCTTGAAGTTGAGGTCGTCGAAAATGTCGCCGTTGATGACGAGTTCTTTCGTGTTCTCGCAGGCCCAGATCAGGAATTCCTCGAGAAGCCTCGCCTGGCAGACATCGCTTCCGAGATGGAGGTCACTGATGACGATGCAGTCGTACGGGCGAGCCGACACCTCCGCGTCGGGTGACGAGGATTCGCTCATGGGGACGATCTCCTGAGCCGCGGGGGATTCTCCCGGGGAATCCATGCCAAGGCGTCGTGGGAAGCGTTGAAGAATAACACGTTTTGATGAAGGCCGTATAAAGTCGAAACTCGTGGCCGCGATTTCCAGCGCGTCCTGACGTATCATGCGGGAATCGGCGGTTTTTCACCACCGGAGTTCCCGCAAGGGCCGCCTACCATCCGGCAAAAAACGCCATGCCGGGCGGGTCTCGGACAAAGCCGAGATCGGCCAGCCAGGGGGCGGCCGGGCTGGCCAGGGTGGCCGCGCCATTATAGGTTTCGATACGCAACACTCTCCTCGACGGTCCGGCCAGGGTGGGCAGCAAGGCCAGAGCCGATCGCAGTTCTCGTTCCGAGGCCGAGTTCAAGCCGGTCAATCGTCGCCCATGTGATTCGATAATCAGGACCGGGCGGCCCGCGATCAGGACGAGGTAATTCGAGGCGGATCGCTTGAGCCTTGCCGTGCCGCCTTCCAGGAGGGGCACATCGAAGGGGGCGCCAGAACCGTAGAGGTTGGCGGGATCGAGGGTCGAGAGAAGCAGGGGTTCCTTGTTGTTGGGGGTTCCCGTCCCGGCCATTCGAGCCAGTTGGTCCACGGTTTCCGGGAGGGCGTATTGCACGCCCGAAAGTCCCTCGACGAAGTAGCCGCGCCTCAGCTCGCCTCGAAGTTCGGCCCGTGCCAGGTGGGGCGCGAGGTCTCGCCAGGGGGGAGCCCAGCCGTCGAGGGCGACGGTCTCCCGGGTCAGCACGGCATGGCGGTCGAGGAGTACGGACGCCCAGGCCAGCGCGGAGGATTCCGGATCGACCTGAGTCTCAGCGGTGGAAACGGCCGACCATCGCCCTTCGACGCGGGCCGTGGCGGGACGACGAAACGAACCCAGCCTGGGGCGGACCCCTCGCCCCGTGGTTGCGAACGCGTCGTTGGCGCGAGCCAGGGCCGAGGCCATCGCCATCGCCTCCGGTCGTAACGGATCAAGTCGATCGTTCGTGACCCGCCCTTGTTGGAGGAGCGTTTGAAGGGCCTCGCGGACTCGAGAGGGAGTCAGGCCGGTTCCTCTCGCGATCTCGTCCACAAAGCAAGCGCCCCGGCCGGTCAGATGCTCGAGAACGCGCGGTTCGGCGTTCTGGATCGATTCTTCGGACTCCGGGACTCGCCAGAGTCCGGTGAAGGCCCGGTCGAAGAAGGCGACACGGGGCTCACCGCGCCCGTCTCCCTGGGCGCGCCACGACCAGCCAAGCGACGAGAGCCGGTTTTCGAGCCAATTGGGGCGGAAGTCGCGAATCCGGCGCGGCAGGATTTCCGACTCCCAGAGCTCCAACGTCGCCGCAAACCCCTGGTATTGCTCCAGAACCGAGCAGAGGGCTTGCTCGCCTTCGAGACGGGTTTCCGGATGCAAACGCTGGCGACGCGCCACGAAGTCGGCGAAGACCTCGGGCGGGACGGCGACGCTTTCTCGTCGCTTCAAGGCGATCGAGAGCCGGCGGACCTCGTCCAGGTTCCGGCGCTCGGCCCATCGAGGGTTACCCCCTTCCGCGGGATCGAGCCGGACGAGCTCTCCGTCTCGAACGAAACGTTCCAGCAGATCGGTGGCCTCGGCGGGATCGATCGGGTAACGCGCCAGGAGATCGTCGAGACCAATCATCGCCCGGGTCTGAACGTAGCGCCGCACGATGAACTCCCTGGCGGAGTCGATCGCGTCTCCGAGGGCTGGTTCGCTTCCACACAACGCCTCCGCGAAGGCCGAGTGATAGAGACGATGCTCTTCGACGCCGATCCAGCGATCCGGCTCGTGGGTTCCGTTCAGTTCGATGGCGGCGGCCCGCCCTTGAGACTCCAGTTCGACAAGGAAGCCGAGCATGGGGCCCGTCAGCTCACTGGGAGTCAGGTCGCCGACGCGTCGCAACCATTCCGCCATCTCCTCGACCGTGCGGGGCGGCCGTCCCACGCCTCGGAGACGGCGGTCCACCCGGCCGACCGCGTCGTCGTCGAGCCATCGAGGGATGGACGCCGGGTCGAGCAAGGGGTCGAGCAGTTCCTCGTCGACCTCGATCCCCTTGGGAGGCGGGTCGCCTCGGCGGGGCTCATCCCACTCGTAGAGGTACTTCTGGGTGAATCGGAGGAGCAATTCCGAGACAAACGGCGACGGAATCTCTCCTCGGCGAGTGACCACCCGGGTCGATCCCTCGGCGATGGCGTCGAGAAACGCTCGAAGCCGGGGGAGGTCGAGGTCATCCATGAGGCATTCCCGGTAGGTCTCGACGACGATCGGGAAGTCGGGAAATCGGCGAACCGCTTGAAGCAAGTCCTTGGCCCGCAACCGTTGAAGCCAGAGCGGGGTCCGCTTTCCAGGGTCGGGACGTGGCATGAGCAGGGCGCGACCGGCGTTCTGGCGGAACCGCAGTCCGAACAGGGCGCTCTCACCGAGTTCCTCGCGGAGGAGCGTTTCGGCCGTCTCCGACGTCAGCCCGGCGAAGAGATCCAGCGGAGGCTCGTCCATCCCCGGCAGTCGGATCACGATGCCGTCGTCATCGTGGAGGCACGCCAGATCGATTCCGAGACGTCGCCGAAGCTGGGAATGGAGGAGGAGCTTCAAGGCGTGGTGAAGCTTTGTGCCGAACGGGGTCAGGACGGCCAGTCCGAGCTCTCCGGCCGGATCGCGGTAGGTTTCCACCAGAACGGTGCGGTCATCGGGCACGACGCCCGCAACACGGCACTGGCGCTGGATGTAGCCGATCAGCGCGCGGGCGGCGGACGGCTCGAGCGCGCACTCGGAGCGAAGCCAGCCGATCGTGTCGGGCTGATTCCGCCGTTCGGAGAGTTCCCGGCAAAGGACGCCCACGGCCTCTCCCAGCTCGGCGGTTCGACCGACCCCTTCTCCGCGCCAGAAGGGCATCAGGGCCGAATGGCCCTCTGCGGGCGAAACGATGACGCGATGCGGGTCGATCACCTCAATGCGCCAGGTCGATGAGCCGAATCGAAAGGTCTCACCGACGCGACGTTCGAGCACGAATTCCTCATCGAGTTCCCCCAGCCGGGGCCCGTCTTCTCCGAGAGAGACGGGATACTGGCCCGTGTCGGGAATGGTCCCACCCCCGACCAGAGCAAGGTGGGCGGTTCCCGGCAGTGGATGAAGCGTGTTGTGGACCCGGTCCCAGCTCACCCGTGGTTTAAGATCCCGAAAGGTCTGCATGCCAAAGCGGCCGGAGACGAGGTTCAGGACCGACTCAAACGCGGAAGGCGGCAAGTCACGATAGGGATACGCGCCTCGAACCAGGTCGAACAGGGCGGAAACGTCCCAGCGATCAACGGCCACGCACGCCACCACCTGCTGGGCCAGCACATCGAGGCAATGGACCGGCACTTTCAGCCGCTCGACCTCGCCCCGAAGCATCGCGCGGGCCAGGGCCGCCGACTCCAGGAGGTCCGCGGGGGTCTTGGCGAGGAGCCGCCCCTTGCTCGTCCGGCCGACGAGGTGCCCGGCCCGGCCGACCCGTTGCAAGCCTCGGGCGACCCCTCCCGGCGACTCGACCTGGCAAACCAGATCGACGGCCCCCATGTCGATGCCGAGTTCCAGCGACGCGGTGGCCACGACGGCGGGCAACTCTCCACGCTTGAGCGCTTCCTCCGTCTCGCGTCGAGCGTCGAGATTCAGGCTCCCGTGATGCGAACGGGCGATCCAGGCCGGCGGTCGCGGTTCTCCAAGGTCCTCGGAATCCGGGAGCCCGTCCTCCGCGGCACGCTCGTTCAGATGCGCGACCAGGCGTTCGACGACCCGCCGGTTGTTGGCGAAAACGATGGTCGAGCGGTGCGCTCGAATCAGGCGGAGCAGCGACTCCTCGATGGCGGGCCAGATCGAGCCGGGAGCCGGGGGGGCCATCGCCTGGCCCGGCATCGAGACCTCCAAATCCAAATCCTTGCGCCGACCCGCGTCCACGATGGTGACCGGCCTCGGTTCGTAACGAGCCTTCGATCCCTGCCCCTGCACCTTGCGGAGTCCGCCCAGAAAACGGGCAACCTCGTCGAGGGGTCGCTGGGTGGCGGAGAGCCCAATTCGGACGAAACTCGCGGGACAGATCGCTTCGAGCCGCTCAAGAAGCAGGCTGAGGAACACGCCTCGCTTGCTGGAACAGAGAGCGTGGATCTCGTCCACGATCACATGGGAAACCTTGCGCAGGGTTTCCCTGGCCCGGCTGGTCAGCATCAGATGAAGCGACTCGGGCGTGGTGATGAGGATGTCGGGCGGTTTGCGGATCAGCCGTTGGCGTTCCGACGCGGGGGTATCTCCGGTTCGCACGGCGACTCGCACGGGCTCGAGCGGGCATCCCATCGAATCCGCGGTGGCGAGGATCTGCTCCAGAGGAGCCTGAAGGTTTCGGGCAATGTCTTCGTTGAGGGCCTTGAGGGGCGAGATGTACAGAACCCGCGCACCTCGGTTGGTTCGGGGGTTGCGCCAGAGGTGATCGAGGCAGCCCAAGAACGCCGCCATCGTCTTGCCCGAGCCGGTTGGGGCAAAAATCAGTGTATTCTCGCCGCTCGCGATGGCCGGCCAGCCGGCGCGCTGCGGCGGAGTCGGGTCTCCT
>CAZRGV010000023.1:48061-52865 GCA_964599655.1 uncultured Isosphaeraceae bacterium
CAAGCCGAAACCTGGGGCAGAAACCGCTGGAGGGGATCTTCGACGTCATCTGGACCGCTCAAGGCCGGAACCTCCCGGAACCGCAGGACGACCCAAGGTATTATGTCGCCTCGAAACCGGTCCGGCAATGAGCCTTTCTGTACGGATGATCAGATCGTGAATGTGGGGGGCGGGGACGACCGAGACCGCGGGTTATTCGGTTTGGGAGAGCGCGCGCTGGATCAGGCCGCGAAGGATCTGGCCGACACTCTGCTGACGACGTCGGGAGAGTGCGACGAGGGCCTCGGCCTGCTTCGCGGGGAGAAGTAAGGCGATTTCGACGACGTCCTCTCGCGGACGGCCCATGCCGGGGGTCGCCACATCATGGCCGGAGAAGACGGCAAGCTCATTCGTTTCCATGATCGAATCGATCCGTTAGGAGGTGGTGGATTACTTTGGCCGGATTAATGCAGCAATTCCCGAGCCAAGCGTTCTGGTTCTTGGATTAAAACTGGAGCAAGGCGATGAGAAGGATGGCTAGAGCGCCGAGGATCAGGGCCACGGCGACGAAGCGAATCAGCCATCGGGAATCGTCGGTTTGTTGGATTCGGGGCAAGGGGGGGGAAAGGTCTTCGAAGGCGTCGGCGGGGACGATCACGGCGGGGCGAGGAGGAGGGGGAGGCCGGTGCAGCGGCGCAGCGGCAGGCTCGGCATCGCCGAGTTCCCGAAGGACATGGGAGCTGGGAGGGGCCGAGTCATCGATCAGTTTCAGATCTTCCTCGTCGAGTTCGGGGGGCGGTGGACGGAAGGCGCGGGCGGCATCGGCCTCCGCGCCGAGGATGGCGTGCACCACATCCGGATCGGTCCAACGGGCGAGGTCGATCTGAAGCTCCTGACCGGTTTGGTAGCGATCGTCCGGATTCTTGGCCATGAGTTTCTTGACGATCGCCGCGAAGGCGGCCGGAACGCCTCGCGCCACGCGTTCCAGAGGTGGGGGATCCACCATGCGTTGCTTGAAAATCTTGTTGACGACGTCGCCCCCTTCGAACGGGGCTCGCCCCGACAGGGTGAAGTATATCGTGCAGCCGAGGCTGTAGAGATCACTCCGGCGATCGGCGCGCGCGGCGTCGGAGAGCTGTTCGGGACTGGCGTAGTCAAGGGTTCCGATGACGACGTTGGGGCGCGTCAACGGGCTGTCCTCACCGGTCGCCCGCGCCAGGCCGAGATCGAGGATCTTGGCGTCGCCCTCCGGGGTGATCATCAGGTTGGAGGGCTTGATGTCCCGATGAACCAGCCCGGCGGCGTGGGCGGCGTTCAGGCCATCGAGCACCTTCAGAAAGAATCGAGCGGCATCGGGAACGCGGAGCGGTCCGCCATGCCTGGACTTGACGATGTTGTACAGGCTGTCGCCCTTGACATACTCCATGACCATGTAGTGAACGCCGCCGTCCTCGCCGACCTCCAGGGTCCTTGCGATGTTCGGATGCCGAACGCGCTGCGAGAGTTCGGTTTCCCGGCGAAACCGGGCCAAAGCCTGGGCCTCCTCGAGCGCCTTCTTGGGAGGCAGCACCTTGATGGCGACCTTGCGGCCATCCTTCTCGTGCACCGCGAGGTAGACCTTGCCCATGCCGCCCTGGCCGAGCCTCCGAAGAATGCGATAGCCGCCGAGGAAGAACCCCTTCGTTACGCCGGCGAGCAGCTTGTTGGCCTGATAAACCGTGAGCGATCCATCCTCGATCAGCAGGCGAGCCATTCGCATGGACGCGTCATCGTCGGGGACCGGCCCGAGTCGCGCCCGAGCCTTTTCCAGGTCGGTTCGGGACATCAGGCCGCTCCTGGCGACATCAGCCACGAAGTCGTCAAGACGCGACATGCCCCGATCCCTCAGACGCGGCGGGGCCTTCTTCCCGCCTTGGACTCGGCTTGATAAGGACGCTCGACGGACTCAAACCACTCGGACGACGATACACGTGACGTTGTCCTTCGAGCGGTTTTCCAGGGCCCGGTTGACCAGTTGCTGAGCGGCCCGCTGAGGATCGTCGTTGGCCCGCAGAACCTCGACAATCACGTCATCCCGAACCACGCCGGTGAGGCCATCGGACGCGAGCAAGAACTGGTCGCCCGGGCGGTAGTCGACAACCCGGACCTCGTCCGGCCCATCGCCCACATCCTTGCTGCCCAGGTACAGGTAGAGGACGTGCTTGAACTTGTGTGTTTCCACTTCTTCGGGTCGAATCGTACCCGCCTCTCCTAGGGCGTTGGCGAGTGAGTGGTCTCGCGTCAGTTGCTCGATGCGGCCTTCACGAATCTGATAGGCCCTGGAGTCTCCGATTCCCGTGATGTAGGCCCGACCGTTCCGGAACAGGGCCAGCACAACGGTTGTGCCCATGTTCGCGTATTCGGTTTGAAGATGGCTCTGGGCGAGAATCTCCTCGTTGGCCTTGGCGACCGATTCCCGGATCACGCGCTGCCACGTCTTTTCGTCGCCATTCTCCGGAATTCGCTTGGCCAGTTCGACCGGGATCAGTTCGACGGCCATCTGGCTGGCCTTCTCGCCGGCCTGTTGACCCCCCATGCCATCGGCGACGATGAACAGGCCCGGTGGGCCAGGAGAGGGGACGGTCGGAAACTCGTCGGTGGGAGGGACGGAACCCACCGGCCCATCATGCGTTGTGACGGGACCGTTGCGGAGTGAGGCGCGCCCCGGGACGTAGAAATTGTCTTCGTTGTGCTCTCGGAAGTTTCCGCGCGTCGAAACGACTCCGACCTTCAGGGGGTACGATCCGGAATCGACGGAGAGCGCCGGTGGCACGGGGTAATCCTCGGTCAGCTCCGCGTTCGCGGGCCGCGTCTTTTTTGGGCTCGGATGCCCACCCCAGAGGTTTCGCCACCAAGTCTGCCAACCCACCTCGGTCCGCCTCTTTTTCTCACTTCGTGGCTTGGGGCGCGACGTTCGGCCTGACATGGGCGAACCGACGTCCCGGACTTCACACGTTTAGTGTAAACCTTGACGCTATCGCGAAGAAATACCTTTCAATTGAGAAAGCCGTCTACGAGGTCCAACGTTCCAGGGAGCTCCCCGGATCACTTCCGGGACGCTTTGGGACAGGCCCAGTGCATCAGGTCATCCACGCCCACGGTCCGATAGGTTAAGAAAAGTTCGCCGGCTTCGAAACCGGCGGTCATTCCCTGGTAACGATTCATGGCCTCGACTGCGGAGAAGACTCGGGCCTTCGAGGCGGGAAACTGCGACTGATACGCCCGGATCGCCTCGAGCTTGATCGCGAGGGTCGGCCCAATATCGGCCACGATGTAGCCGGACGATTCGGGAAGCTCCAACCCGTGCAGGCCGATCGGAAAGCTCAACTGGTTGGTGACGGCATGAACGGGGAGATCGTCGAAATATTCATCCCACTTGGAGAGCCTGCTGTAAAAGACGGCCGCGTCGGTGATCAACATCGCCTGGTAGTGGTCGGGTGAGGCCATCACGGTCTTTCCGCCAAATCCGACGACCACCTTCGGCCGATACCGTCGAAAGAACTTCGCGAGAGCAACGCGGGCCTCGAAACTGTCGAAAAGGCGGCGGTTGGGCAGGTTGAGATTTTCCCGAACGTGGACGCCCAGGATCTCGGCCGCCCGAGTCGCCTCTTCGCTTCGGACGTCGGGTCCAGGAGAGAGCGGGGTCGGCTCGCCATCGGTCAAATCGACGATGCCGACCTTGTAACCCTTCTGAGCAAGTATGGCCAATGTGCCGCCACAGGCAATCTCGACGTCGTCGGGATGAGCCCCGACGGCGACGAAATCGAGTTCGATATCGCTGACCTCCGCCATCCTCTCCCTTTCCCTGGTGGCGCTACGTTCCCTATTTCCCCCTCTGATCAACGATAACGGAATTCCGAGAATCCCGCAAAGTCAATGGGCCGGAGTCGAATGCGGCATGTTGCCTCGGGCGAGGTAGGTCCGGTCGACCTCGCTCGGGACGATCTTAAAGGACATACGCGAACATTCAAGGCGCCGTGACCCTGGGCAAGACGATTCGCTCGATGTCGGACTCGTTGCTCACGTCGCCCAGCCCCGGCACCAGCGACCAGGTTTCGACCAGTTCACACGCGGAGCCCGGCTCGAGGGTGACCAGTGGGCCGAGGCTCTCCATTTCGACCATGTCCTCGTTTGAGAACGTCTCGTAGTTGCATCCACGATCGGGGTAGGTCTGGCCTCGCTCGTAGCCGACCCGCTTGACGAAGAGAGTGCCGTTGTTGAGATAGCCAACCCAGCCCACGGTATGAGCCAGGCCGATCTTCGTGGCCCCTCGATGAGCGTGTCGGAGCGTGATGTACTTGTTGCCGAAGTGCCAACGAGGGTCTTCAAAGTCAAAGTAAGGCCAGAGGACGAGTTCCCGGTTGGGACCGAAGTCCTCGGCCGACTTGGCGTTCTGGGCGCTTCCGGGATGCGGCTTGCTGGGCGGCTGGGGAATGATCTCGACGCCGCCAGGGGCCATGACGGTGAGTGCCCAGGGAGCCAGAGTGGTTTTCGACGAGCCGACGTTGCGGAGGCGGTGGACGACCGTCACGTTGCTGCCTGAGTCGGACAGACGCAGGTCGATCTCCTTTTGAATGCCGAAGGCATCGGGCGAGGGTTTGAGCCGCACCGAGCCGTCCGGGCGTTCTTCCACGTTCACGGGGCCGTTGTCGGGCGCGTACGTTCGGTCGACTTCCTCCGGCGAGACCCAGAGGCGGTGGCCGCCCCGGATCATCCAGCCCGATTCCCCCGACTTGCCGAGCTGGTCGGCGTATTCCTTGAACACGTTCTTTCCGTCCGCGAGTCG
>CAZRGV010000023.1:52892-56995 GCA_964599655.1 uncultured Isosphaeraceae bacterium
CGTCGAGGGTGACGATCAGCTCGGCGTCGCCGTTGCTCAGGCGAAGGTTGTTCTTCCAGCCCTGGTATTCCACCCGTTCGACGGTCACGTTCTTCCGGCCGATTCCGGCCGCCTCCGCGGAAGTCGCCAATAGACCCGAAAGCAACGCAAGCACCAGTCCCGAACGCAGGTGGACGGGTCGCATCAAGGACATCGTGGGTTGGAATCGCACGGGCTTGGTCCTCAGGATTCGATGCCGTGTTTCGACCGGTTCGATCGCCTTGCCGACGTTGCCAAGATCTTGCGCGATTGGAACGCGTTGGGAAAGACCCCAAGGGCCGACGGTTAACGGACTCTGGCGAAGTGGTCGAGGCGCGCGGTCAGTTCGTGATCCTGCGAGACCTCGATCAAGACGACCGACCCGGTGGGCGTGGCCCCGACGTTGAGCACCTCGCGGCCGTCCTTCAGCCGGTATTGCTGGGCCACGTGAAGATGTCCGCAGAGATGAACGCGAGGCGCGATTCGCTTGTTGGCTTCGAGAAAGCAGCGCTGACCTCCATGCTGGCCGCCTGGCGTCCGATCGGCCATTCCGAGGGGGCAGCCATGCGTGAGCAGGAGATCGAGCGGTCCTCGGCGCGCGATGCGATCCGCCAGCCCGAGCACGTCCTCGTCGGTCACGTAAAACGGTTTCCGATGCGATTTCGCCCAGATGCCGCCAATCGCCGCCAGTCTGAGAGGGCCGAGCGTGCGGACTCGTCCTTGTTCCAGCAGCACGGGAGAGCCATCGGCGTTGAGCAGTCCTCCGAGGATTTCCATCGGGTCGTGGTTCCCGAAGGTACTCAGCACTGGCAGCCGAGCGGGAAAGGATTCCATCGCGTCGCGAGACACCTCGGACGGATCGCCCCAGTCGCCGCAGCAGACGAGGGCCTCCGGGCGGTAGTGCTCGATCGCCTCATGAACGGAGTCGAGGTCGCCATGAAGGTCGCTGACCGCCAGGATGCGCATCGCAATCCGCCCTGGTTACCGACGACGCGACCCTCGCGGGGGCCGACTCGGAGGCCACGGAATTGTGATTCGGTCGACGAGGCCGCGATGCCGTCGGACGGGTTTTTTGAGATAATCGCGTTTCTTGCGGCAAGAGGCAACACCGAGGCACCGCCCCGACATGACGGACGACCCAACTGACGGATTGACCATCGAGCAGCTCACGAAGGCGCTCCGCAGGGTCGACCCGGAGGTGTACCTGGTGCCGCCGCGAATTCTCCGGCGGTTGATCCGGGCGAGGCTGAGCGGTGCGGCGCTCGGTTTGAAAGTCCCGCATCGCAAGAGTCTGACGATCGGTCGCGAGTCCGTGCTGGAGGTTGTGGAACGGCAAGAGCTGGGACTTCCACCCGACGCGGATCTGCCGGAGACGCTGATTCTTCTCGAAGCTCCCGACCCTCACCAACTCGCGGGCACCCCGGCTCGAGAAACCCTTCGCGTGTACTGGCGGCTACACTTCCATGCGAGGGTTCACGCCAGCCTTGAGGCGAAGCTGGCCGAAGGCCCATTGTCGCCGCTCGACATCCGGGAATGCATTGGCCAGATGGGCGAGGTCGAGTTCGACGAGGTTCGGAACGTCCTGAGGCGCGAGCACCTGCTCCTGTCACAGGACGAGGACGTCGGGCCTTTCGTCGAGTTTGTCGCGGTTTACTTCGAACTTCGGTTCTTCGACGCGGTCCTTCTGGTAGAGTACTTCCCCGCGCTCGTCGACCATGAGCGGATCGATGCGATTCTGGCTCGCGTCGTCGACGCCGAAGCGATTCTGGAACGCACCCGCCCTCTTCACGGGCTCGAGCCGGTGGAACGA
Source organism: uncultured Isosphaeraceae bacterium (assembly GCA_964599655.1). Lineage (GTDB taxonomy): Bacteria > Planctomycetota > Planctomycetia > Isosphaerales > Isosphaeraceae > CAZRGV01. The sequence continues at coordinate 54,721 of CAZRGV010000023.1, forward strand.
CCCTCGGGAGAGTCCATCGCGGACGGCGTCTTCGGGCCGTCCGCACCCGTGGATGGAACGGCGTTCTCACCGCGCCGTTCACCGGCGACCTATCAATGGCTGATGAAACGCGCGGATCGCGCGTCGTCCGTCGGCAATCTGGTGCGATCGGTGATTCTTCGGACGCAGGCGTCCCGCTTCGCCGCGCCCTCGAAGGCCGGGCAGGCCCTCTCGGCGGGTCGGGACGACCTCGCTCGACTGGCCAGGCGGCTCCAAAAGGTGCTCAAATTCGATGATGACGAGCGAAGGACTTGGGAAACCGTACTTCCCGCCTTGATGGAACGATCCGCCCGGGGATTCTGGACGTCCGAGGCCCGATTGCTTTATGACTTGCAGAAGGTCTGCCTCGACCACGAACGAGACGTCTATCGCGTCGATCTGGTCTCGTGGCTCGTCTCGTTCGGCAAGCGGCCGATCAACCGCCATCTGCCCAACCAGCGAGAAGTGCAAAGCTGCAAGCACTTGCGGCACGCGGGTCATTGGCTGATCCGGACTCGCATCGCCGAGGAGGCCCGGAGCCATCTGTCCCGGTTGATCCACCATGCCATCGAGCGCGCCGAAGGCCGGCTGCGCGATCGATTCCGACCCTTGATCGACCGCGCTCTGGAACGTTCCGAACTTCGGCCCGGGAACATTCCCGAAGCGGTGGCGCGGGAAAAACTGGTGGAGGAGATGCTCGACAAGGTTGTCCAGCGCGGGTTTCTGACGATCGGCGACCTTCGCGACGCTCTCTCGAGAAACCAGCTCAAACTGCCCGACCTCACGGTCCGCGAGTTCCTCCAAGGCGACCGTCTGCTTCGGGCCGACAAACGACTGGCGATCTCGCTGGAAGGGGTCTACCGCCGGGGCGAGATCTACCTGAGGATGCTCCAGAAACTCAGCTCCACGGTCTTCGGGACTCCGCTCGGGCGGCTCTTGACCCTTTTCGTGATCCTGCCCTTTGGAGGGGCCTTCGTCGTCCTTGAAGGGTTGCAGCATCTGGTCGAGCCGGTCGCTCACTTTCTGGCAGCACCGCATGTTCATGTGCCAGGAACGGTGTCGGACTCGATCCTCTCCTTGGCGACCTTCGGGCTCAGCCGGACGCCGGCGTGGCAACACGCGATGGAAGCGATCCGGCACGAGTTGCGTGGAGAGCATCTTCACCTGGTCAGTCGCGCGCGGATCGTCGTCTTCGGCGTGTTTCTGAGCGCGCTGATCCATGTGCCGAGGTTTCGCCTGGCGATGCGACGGGTCTTGCGCCTGCTGGCCCAGGCGCTGTACGCGGTGTTCATCGAGGCGCCTCGGTGGCTGGTTACTCGCCCCTTCGTGCGGTCGTTGCTGCGCAGTCGGTTGTTCGTTCTGTTTCAGAACTGGATCCTTCTGCCGCTGATCCTGACGGCGATTGCCTGCTTGATGGTGAAGCGGAGCCATCACGACTGGGAAACCGCGATGATCGCCGGTGCGCTGACGTTCGTGATCGCCAGCCTGCTCATCAACTCGCGGCGAGGCCGAGACCTGGAGGAACTGCTTGTCGATCGGGTCGTTCGAACCTGGCATCGTGTCCGCGTCGACCTTTTGCCGGGTTTGTACCGGGTGGTGATGGAGTTCTTTGAAAAAGTCCTCGAGGGAATCGACCGGCTGCTTTACAGCGTGGACGAGTGGCTGCGATTCCGTTCGGGGGAGCGAGGCGCGACGCTGCTCGTCAAGGGATTGCTCGGCGTGGTCTGGTCGTGGGTCACCTACGTCGTCCGGTTCTGCGTCAACCTGCTCCTTGAGCCGCAGATCAACCCGATCAAGCATTTCCCTGTGGTTACGGTCGCTCACAAGGTGATGCTTCCGTTCATGCTGGCCTTGCCGCCCCTCTTGATCGCGCCACCGCTCTCCATGGCGCCTGTGACCGCGAACGGCTTCGCGTTCACGCTTCAGCTTCTCCTGCCGGGCGTCTTCGGTTTTCTTGTGTGGGAGCTCAAGGAAAACTGGCGGCTCTACGAAGCCAATCGGCCTCGAACGCTTCGGCCCGTGGTGATCGGACAACATGGTGAGACGATGGTCCGGCTGCTTCGTCCCGGGTTCCATTCGGGAACGTTACCGAAGCACTTTGATCGATTACGACGCTCGGCGCGTCGTGGTCATCGGACCGGACAGACAGGCCCCGAATATCGGCAGCGTGAAGTGTTGCACCATGTCGAGGAATCCGTGCGGCACTTCGTCGAGCGCGAATTCCTCGCCCTGATCCGACGAAATCCGTTGCTGCTCG
>CAZRGV010000024.1:0-5595 GCA_964599655.1 uncultured Isosphaeraceae bacterium
ACCCCCTGGGTCGTCCTGCTGGGAGTCACGACCTTCTTCATGCTGCTGCTGGCCTTTGTCAGCATGGATCTGGTGAGTAACCTTTACGAGTTCCGTGGGGGCGGCCCCGCGCACGGTTTGGTGAGCTGGATCGCCGGGCTGATGGGCGGCTGATCTCGCATCGACGGTGTTTCGTGAGGCGCCTCCTCCCCGCGTGCGAGGCGCCTCACGAGGACCATCGTGGGTTTCGGAAGGAGTCGAAACCAATGCAAGGCGCGTTCCGGTCGCGAGTCTGGGTGCCGGTGGTCGGGCTGCTTCTCGGCCTTTGCGGCTGTTCCGCACTGCCCGCCGCGCGAGTTGACGACTACCGGAAGCGCGTCCAGGCCTTGCAGGCCGAGAATTCGGAATTGCGAACGGTTGTCCTCAACCTGCGAAGCCAGAACCACGACATGGCTCAGCGGGCCGTCGACGACGCGCGGCGGCTCCGTGCCCAGGATGAGGCGATCCGTCGACTCGAGCAAAGCGTGGCCGTCTACCAGGAAGAGCGGGAACAGTGGGCCGCGCAGCTCGAACAGATCAAAAGCCAGGTGCGAATGGCCGCCATGGCCCCGCCGCCGACGGCGATGATCGAGCGGTTGAAGTCGTTTGCGCAATCGCACGCGGCCTGTCGGTTCGAGGTCGAGCCCTCTTCGCTCTGGCTACCGGTCGAGACACTCTTTCGCCCGAACACGAGCGAGATCAGCCACGAGGGTGAGGCGCTGCTCGACGATCTCGCCCGACTCTTCGAGTCTTCCCCGGCGGTTTCCGACCGCCTGGCGATGCGACTGGTCGGTCCCACCGAGCCGGGACAGGTTCGCCAGGCGTCGCTGGGCGAAAACGCAGTCACCTCGTCGCGAGCCGATCGCGCGTTCGACCGGGTTCGGCGGCTCCAGGACTGGTTTTCGGCACGCTCGGGAATCGAAGCGGACCGGATCGCGGTCTCGACGTTCGGTCCTTCTAGCACCGACGGTCTGAAACAGGCGAGCGCCCAAGCGCCTCCGTCGATTGTCATCGAAGTGCGCGCCATGGCGGTTGATGCCAATTCGCCGTTTCACGTCGGGTCTTGACGTGAGACGAGCGGTTCCCCGAAAATCGTTTGGTTGATGCGTTGTCAATGGACGATCGAACAGCCCCGATTTCAGGAGCCCATCCGATGTTGCATCCGATCGTTGCGCTCTGTGGCTTGCTGGCACTCACCGGCGCCGCCCCGGCGGATTCGGTGCGGGTCCAGGGCGACTATATCGAGGCCCGTACCGCGGATATCTATACGGGTCCATGCTTTGCCAATGCCGAGATCTTCATCACGGGGCACCAGGCCGTCATGGCCTGGAAGGTTCGTGAAGGCTCCTGGGACGGAGTTGACGTGAGCGGCCTTGGAGTCGCGGCGGCCGTTCGGGGCACGACCACGTTCTCGAAAGACGAGCCGAGCCAGGCCCGCGCGATTCTGATGGTCGATCAGGACGCCACACCGGCGCAGAAGGCGGCGCTGGTTTCGATGGCCAAGAGCCTGGGCGGCGAGCGGCTGTCGAACGTCGTGGCCGTCAAGACGTCCCGGATCAATCTCTTCGTCGAGGATCACCTTGCCAGCGCCGCGGACGAGGACGAATCGGCGCATCACGGAATGATGCCCCACGCGCCTCGGGGCTCGTTCTGGGCTCCTGGCCTGGCCGAAATTCTGACCCGCCCGCTTGATGACACCGACCACATCTGCGGCAACGAGGTGGTGGAATACGCCCCTCTGTCGAAGGGCGTCGACGCCCTGCCCGCCTACACCCTGGGCAACGTGTTTAAGGGGGGCGGTCTCGGCACCACCTGGGACGACCACAACTGCCGCAGCAGCTTCGTGGGCCATTTCGCCTACTGAGGCCGCACCCACGGATTTCTTGACAGGATTGTACGGCCCGCCACGACCTCCGCCGGGGCGGGCTGTCCGCCGATTGTACCAGCGCACGTTCGGGTGCTCGATTGGACGTGGCTTCCCTCCCGCTGTTCCCCGGCATAAACTGAAGCAGGGACAGGGCTGCGCTGGCTCTTCCGCCAACCGACCTCCGCCGGTTTCGCTCTCCCCCCAGCCACGCATTTGGACCTGCCGTACGAAAAATTCTCAACGATCAGGAACCGATGATCCATGCGTTTCCATCGCGTGCTTTTCCTGGCGGCTCTCCTAGCGCCTCTGGCTGTCCAGGCGCAGTCGAAGAGCTTCAAGATCGAGCCCCTGAAGGCCGCCCCTCCCGAGGCGATTTCGGCGGAGATTCGAGCTCAGCTCAATCCGGAGGGATATCGCATCACCACCCAGGACGGTAAGGCGTTTTTCGAGATCTGGCTGAGGAAGTCGGTCCCCGCCAAGACCAAGCCGGCCGGACCGGAGGCTGCGGTTCAGTTCCCGTTCCTGTCTGAAGGCGAGCTTCTTGGGGCCGTTCGTTACGCGCAAGAGGGGTTCGACTATAGGGATCAGTCGATCCTGCCCGGTGTTTACACCCTCCGTTATGGTCTGCAGCCGATCAACGGCGATCATCTCGGCGTGAGCCCGTACCGCGACTTCGCGTTGTTGCTGCCCGCCGCGAAGGACAAGACGGTGGCGTCTCCCGACGAGAAGGCCCTCGAACGAACCAGTGCCGACGCCGCGGGGACCAATCATCCGGCGGTCCTTTTGCTGTGGCTGGTTTCGGAGGCGCCCAAGACCATGCCGACGATGATCCACGACAGGGAGAAGGAGACCTGGGGCTCGATTTTGCCCTTCCCCTTGAAGGTGGGCGACGCCTCGGCAGTGACGCCTTACCCGATCCAACTGGTTGTTGTCGGTTCGGCTCCGCTCTGAGACGAGCGAACCTTAAGGTGTCGGCCTGGTTCCGGCTCCGAACCTGTCCCGCCCCGGCATCGGCTTTGCCGAACCGGGGCGGAACCGACGGATAGACAGCATGCCTCTGCCCCAACTGATCGCCATGATTCTTGCCTTCGGCCTCGGTGATCGGGCTGGGGGAAGTCCTCTCCCAAATCGCGAACTCGGGCGGAACCTGCTCCAGTTTGGCCTGGGATTTGTTCTCTTCTGCGCGTTCAGCTTTGGTCTGGGCTACTGGTTCGCCTGGCATTCGGAACATCGCGGGCGGATCAGCTCGAGGGCTCGGCGCGTCTTCGGCTGGGCCTCCATCGGCGTCGAGGTTCTGGGACTGGGGCTCTATGGCTGGGGACTGGAAGGGCTGGAATGGTCGAGAGTCGTTCAGGGTAACCTTGGACTCGGCGGACTGATCCTCGTTGACAAGTTGCTGATCCTCTTGCCTTACTTCGTTTTGCAGCTCATCGGCTGGTGGGGACTCTACCGCGCCGAGTGTTCCTTCCGAACGTCCCTATCTGGTCATGGGCTCGTTCGGTATCTCATCCGGAAGATCCGCCAATCGCTCGGCATGTTGCTCCCGATGGCCTGCGTTTACGGCCTCGGCCGTGATCTGATCCAGAGGCTGTTTCCCACCGCGGCGGAAGACCCGCTGGTCCAGATTCTTGGCCTGGCGGTGATGGGGACCCTGGTGCTCCTGCTCTCTCCCGCGTTCGTCCGGCTGTCGTGGCCGACGCGTTCGCTCGAGGCTGGCCCGTTGCGAGACCGGTTGGAGCGTCTTGCCCGCCGCTTCCGGTTTCGTTGCACCGACATTCTGGTCTGGGATACGTCGGGGACGATTGTCAACGCGGGAGTGACCGGCGCGGTTCCCTGGTTCCGCTACGTGCTGTTAACCGACGCGCTGATCGAGGAACTGACGCCGCATGAGATCGAGGCGGTTTTCGGCCATGAGGTTGGCCACATTGCGCATCGCCACCTCTTCTACTTCGGGTTCTTCTTCCTGGGAAGCATGGGTGTCATGGCCCTCTTGGACCTGGTTTTGCAAGAGGGTCTCGGGCCTCGGGGGTGGGACGCGATGCTGCCGGACTCGCCGTTGCTCGCCGAGTTGGCCGAGTGGATTCTGGCGATCGGGGGCCTGGTGCTTTATTTCCTGGTGGTTTTCGGCTATCTCTCCCGCCGATTCGAGCGACAGGCCGATGTGTTCGGCTGCCGAGCGGTCTCCTGCGACCGAAGCGACTGCCCGCCTCACGTCGATCAGAACGGATCGCCCGTGGAAACCGTTTCCGAACCGGCGGGCCTTTGCCCGGTCGGCATTCGGATTTTCTCCAACGCCCTTGCGAGCGTGGCCGAGCTCAACGGCATGAAGCCGTCGGCGAGATCCTGGAGGCACGGGAGCATCGAGCGTCGAATCGCCTTCCTCCAGGGACTCGAAGGACGACCCGACGCCGTCCGCAAGTTCCAGGCGGGAGTGACGCGTCTGAGGTTCGGTCTGGCCCTGACACTCCTGCTCGCCTCGATCGCCGCGGTGGTGCTGTCCCACTCGCTCCGGACCTTGCTCTGAGCGCGCTTGGCCGCGACAAAGGGCTCGGGCCTTCGGTAAGGACGGGATGGACCTTGAGGAAATCTTGGCGAACCGCCTTTGTCCGAAGGGCGGGCTTTGGTATAGTCCGCCGACCGCTCGGATAGGACGCTCCCGACTACCGTCATGAAGGCGGGCCCCCGCGACGACATGGAGGTCGTGGCCATGCCCAGATGGCCGATTCGCGTCAAGCTCTTCGCCGGTCTCAGCCTGGTCATCGGCATGATGCTCACGCTGATGGGCGGCTCGATTTTCGGGCTTCACGCATTCCACACCAGCAACCTGATCCTTGTCGACCAGCTCCGGGAACTCGGGGCCTCGATGCGGCTGCTCCGGCTAGTCGTCCACATCGACACCCTCCGGGGAGACTCTCCGGGCGAGCGTGACGAGCTCAAGCAACAGGTGATCGAAGCCCGACTGGCCCTGAGTCAGTATTGCGAGCAGCTCAAGGCGAATACCCGCCGCGGAAACCGGACCGACGTGCGAGACGAACTCGGTCTGGCTTTCCAGATCGATCATGACCTGACCGAGATTCTCAACGAACTCGACCCGAGCACGCCGTTCGAGCCGATGCTTCCCGGCACCTCGAAATACTTCCAGAACCATCCCTCAGCCTCCGATGACGCCGATCTCGGACGGGGGCTGGTGTCGTTGCCGGAGCGCATCGATCGACTCAACAAGCGGGTCATGAGCCTGCCCGACATTCTGCATCGCGACTTCTTCGCCGTTCTGACCATGTCGAAAGGGCAATACGAGTCGAGTCGCGTGATCGTCTGGGTCTCCGCCCTGGCCGTGCTCGGGATGCTTTGCGGGTTGACGGCGCTGTTTCATCGCTGGGTGCTCTATCCGGTCCGCCTGCTTCATCGCGGAGTGCGTCGGGTGGCTCGCGGTTCTTTCGACTACAAGATCAACCTGGAAAGTGGCGACGAGATGCAGGCTCTCGCCGGGGCCTTCAACGACATGACGGCCCGCCTCAGCGCCACCTACGCCGACCTGGAACGTCAGGTCCAGGAACGGAGCCGGCAACTGGTTCGCTCGGAGCAACTGGCGGGAGTCGGGTTCCTCGCCGCGGGTGTGGCGCACGAGATCAACAACCCGCTCGCGTCGATCGCGTTCTGCTCGGAGGCCCTGGAAAACCGCCTGACCTCGCTCCTCGGCGAGAACGCTT
>CAZRGV010000024.1:5605-19149 GCA_964599655.1 uncultured Isosphaeraceae bacterium
GGGCGACGCGAAGGTCGCGACCAACTACCTCCGGATGATCCAGGAGGAAGCGTTCCGCTGCAAGCGGATCACCGAGAAGCTGCTCGACTTCTCGAGATGCGCCGATATCCAGCGGCAACGGACCGACCTGGCCGGCCTCATCCAGGGGGTCGTCGAGATGATCCGCCACATGGGGAAATACCGAGGCAAGAACATCGTTTTCCAGCCTCGAGAGGCGGTTATGGCTCACGTCGATGCACAGGAAATCAAGCAAGTGGTGCTCAATCTGGTGGTCAACGCCCTGGACTGCATGGATGTGGGTGGCACGTTGAGGATCGACCTTCGCCAGGCGGGGGGGATGTCGGAGATCGTCCTCGCCGACGACGGCTGCGGCATGGCGCCCGAGGTTCTCGAAAATATTTTCGAGCCGTTCTTCACACGGCGTCGCGTGGGGAAGGGGACTGGACTCGGCCTGTCCATCACCCACAGGATCGTCAGCCAGCATGGTGGAGAGATCTTCGCGACAAGTCCCGGAGAGGGACTCGGGTCCACCTTCACCGTTCGCCTACCCGCGCGTGGTCCTGAGGGGCCCTCGCCCACCTCGGAGCACGAGCTGCCCAGCCGGGCGGCGAAGGCCGCCATGGCCTGACCGAGGTGACTTTTCGTCGGACAAAGATATGAGAGCTGGTCAACGGAATCCGCGAACCGCGACTTCGATCCGGCAGATGAGGTCTCAGGGAGGAGACGACATTCATGGATAAGGGGCACCAGGGCGGCCTTCGCCTCCTATTCGCCGATGATGAGTCGCATCTCCGCGACCTGATGCAAATGGAATTGCCGAGGATGGGGCACGAGGTGACGGTCTGCCCCGATGGCACCTCGGCCCTGAGGGCGCTGGAGAAGGGGCCGTATGATGCCGCGCTTCTGGATTTGAAGATGCCCGGCCTGACCGGTATCGAGGTTCTGGCCAAGATCCGACAGATCAGCCCGGAAACCCAGGTCGTGATTCTGACGGGACAGGCGTCCGTCGACACCGCCGTGCAGGCGCTTCGGCTCGGCGCGTTCGATTACTTGACCAAGCCCTGCAAGTGGGCCGAGCTGGAGGTCATTCTCCGCCGGATCGCCGAGCGTCGCGACATGGCCAACAAGGCCACCGCGCTGGAAACCCGCCTCAAAGCCGCCGAGGGAACCCCCACGCTTGTCGGCGAAACTCCGGCGATGCAAGCCGTCAAGCGGCTCATCGACACGGTCGCGCCCACTGACGCCACCGTGATGATCCTGGGCGAGACAGGAACGGGCAAGGAGCTGATTGCCCGCAATCTCCACGACAAGAGCCGGCGCGCCAGCGGTCCGTTCATTCCCGTCAATTGCGGCGCCTTGCCCGAAAACCTCGTCGAGAGCGAGCTTTTCGGCCATCGCAAGGGGGCCTTCACGGGGGCCGATACGCATCGCAAGGGGCTTTTCGAGGTCGCCAACGGCGGGACTCTGTTCCTCGACGAGATCGGCGAACTCGACAAATCCATTCAGGTGAAACTGCTCCGTTTTCTCGAGTCAGGGGAGATCCGTCGGGTCGGCGAGAATGACCCGTTCCGCGTCGATGTCCGGGTCCTTTGCGCGACCAACCGCGACCTTCGGGAGATGGTTGCCAACGACCAGTTCCGCGAAGACCTGTTCTACCGGCTCAACGCCTTCGAGATTCATCTTCCTCCCCTCCGAGAGCGCAAGGCCGATCTTCCGTTGCTGGCCAAGCATATGCTCAAGCGATACGCGCCTCGGCGGAGCGAGGAGGCACTGACGAAGGAGTTTCTCGACGCGCTGGCGGCCTACGACTGGCAGGGGAATATTCGAGAGCTGGCCAACGCCATCGAGCGCGCCACGATCATGGCCGGCGACGGGCCGATTCTTCCCGAGCATCTTCCGTCTCAGAATCCCCTGCGACGCCCGGCGGCCTCCGCACCCTCCACGATGGCCGGCCCCCATTTCCAGATTCCGGAAGGGAATCCCACCCTCCGTGACATCGAGATGAAGTACATCCAGGTGGTCCTGGAAAAACACCACGGAAACAAGCCCGCCGCTTCTCGAGAGCTCGGAATCAGTCTCAAGACGCTCTACAACAAGATCAACCAACTTCAGCAGGGGTGAGATCGAACGGCGCGAGGTGAGGTCGAACGGCTCAGGCGCATCGGCCGACAACTCGCTGTCGTGATTGCGGAGGCGCTGTATGAGGCACCGGGAATTGGTCTCCCCGGTGCCCAGATCGTCGCGTTTCGAGGAGCCTCGCGACTCCGACGAACCTCAATCCATCCGTCGTCGCCGACGTGAATAGGCCAGGAGGCCGATCCCTCCGAGTGTGACCAACGCAAGGCTTCCCGGTTCCGGGATTGTCTTGACGTAGAGAATCCCATCGACGTCCTGTAGCCCAGGGACGGTCGAGCCGCCGATGGTACCAACGTCGGTAATAGCCCCGGTTAAGGGGTTGATCTTGATCAGCTGCGACGTGCCGCCGAAGTGCGTCGGCCAGGTCGAGCCATAGAGGGTGCCGTCGGGCGCGAAGTCGAGCCCGCAGACGAACGGGCCTTCGGGGCTCAGCCAGTCGTTGTTGGGGTTGTTAATGAGGTTGACCGTTGAGGGGGGCAGGTCGGCGATCTTGGTCGCGATGTTGTTCTTGTCGGCGGCGTTCAGATCGATCTTGATCAAGGCGGGCTTTGTATTGAAGGTTTGATAATTCGTGCTGGGGTCGAGGGTGCCGATGTCGACTCCAATCAATCCATACTGAGGTGAATAGGCAATGTCTTCCACGTTCTGAAACGCGGCGCCGAACTTTCCAATCTCTGTGGCCTGCCCGGTTTTCGGGTCAATCATGATCAGGTGATTCGAACAGTCGGGGCAGTAGCTGTCTCCGCCTTGCGAGGCATCTCCCGTGCGCGCCGAGCCGTAGAGGACGCCGTTGACGTTGGCCAGACCTTCCACGTAGAGATAATTCGTCGTGCTGTTGCGAATCTGACCGATGTAAGTCGCCTTGGCGGTATCGGGATCGATGCTGTAAAGGCCGTTGTGGTTGACAGGTTCACCAGGCACCCGAACGTAGCTGGTCACCAGGAGCTGGCCGTTGACCTGCTCAATGTCCTCGATGCCGCCCAGGTTGGCGTCGCCCACCATGGTCGTGTTCCCGGTGTTGGGATCGATCTTGACGAGCACACCGTTGGGGCCGTTATGGAACCCGATATCCGTGACGCCGTAAAGGAAGTCGGCGCGGGCGGTCGTTGCGCCAAGGTGAGCCACGGCAAGCAGCAAAAGCGCGAATCGCGCGAGCGTTTGGAGTCCTAGCTTTCGTCCGGATTGGACATTAAGGCGAGGACGTCGGCGTTCCTGGTCCTTCATCGTTCTCATCCTGTGTGACGTTCGCGACCGGACGGGATTCCTTTGGATTCCGAAGGAAACCCCATGATAGGATGAGCGTGTCCGCCATACAATTCCAGACCGGGAAACGATCGGATCGCATGTTGCCAAAGGTCACCGGGAGATACCCTCCTTGGGGAGCTCGACTTCATCGACTCAAGGGGCGTCGGGTCCGACCCTGGGAAGCCTGTTGTCCCGAATTCTCGTCGCCGCGCTCGCGTTCACGATGCTGCGAAGTCTTGGGTCCGGCGAGCCGGGGCCAGAGTTTTGGCTGGCGTTGGGGCTGGCCTTTCCGGCCTTGATGGTTCGCGACCTATTCGACGGCCTGATGGGAGTTGGATGTCCCCACTGCGGGCAGCGCGCCATGGGCCAAATCTCGGCGCGGCCCTTTCGAGCCCGTTATTATCTGTGCTCCTTGTGCGGAGCGCGTCGCAAGCGAAGTCTCGCCGGACCCTGGACCGAGGCCTCGGGCCCAGACGATGAACCGGTTTATGCGCGTCAACGCGAGGCGGGCCGATGGATTCCGGGCCCCGACCTCGAATTCGGTCCCGATCCGAGGGCGGGCGTTCACGGTCGGCTCCTGCTGAGCAAGCTCTCCCGCCGTTACGACGGCACGACCCGCCCCGAGGACCGAGCACGTCCGAACGGCCACCGCGACACTTCGAGCTGACGACGGGGTTTCATCTCGTGGAGGGCCTTCCGTCCGGCAACCTTGAGGTCAAGATCGATGCGCTGGAATCTCGTCTTCCTTGGAATCCTGATTCTCGGCGCCGTCCCTGTTGTTCTTGGAGGCGACCCAGATGGCACCGGGAGCCTTCGGCTCGCCGATCAGTCGTCGCTGAAGGCCTATGCCGGACTCGTCGGCGACTGGCGAGGGACGGGACAGGTTCGACGCGGCAGCACGCGAGGCGCCTGGAGGGAAACGGCGATCTGGTCGTGGGAGCTCTCGCGGAAAACCGCCGCGCTGGATTTGAAGATCGAGAACGGGAAATATCTCCAATCCGCGAAGCTCCGGCCTCGAGGAAAACCTGGCGAATTTGAGCTGGAGGCGGTTCTGGCCGACGGAATGTCCCGCCGTTTCCAAGGCGTGGTCGGAGACCGCGGGACGTTGACGCTGGTTGCCGACGGAACGGTGAAGGAGGGGCTCGCCCGGATCACCTTGACCCCGCTGCACGAGACGCGGTTTCTGCTGCTGCTCGAGGCTCGCTCGGCCGAAGGAGAAGGGTATCAGCGGCTGGGAGAGGTCGGCTACACGAGGCAGGGGGTCGCGTTCGCGGCGGGCGACTCCTACCCAGTTTGCATCGTGACGGAGGGGCGAGGAACGATCAAGGTCGAGTACAAGGGACAGACTTACTGGGTCTGTTGTTCCGGTTGCAAGGCCTTGTTCGATGAAGACCCCGAAGCCATTCTGGCCGAGCTGAAGGAACGGCAGCAATCCCGCGGAAAATAAAACCGGAAACGTGGTTTCATCGAGACTCGTATGTTCCAGCGGGTTTCCTCCGCGAGCCTGGCGCCGTGATCGTGTGATGGAGAACGCCGCGAGACCGCATGCCTCAAAAGGTCACTTGTGTCACGTTTTGATCTCATGTAAATTTATCGTAACATAAATATACTACATAATTGAATTTGTGGATCTCTGGATGTGTCGGCAGGGTTCCGGTTTTTTCGTGTTCTGGAAGGCATTGGAGGATGCGGGGCGATCCTCGAGGCTGCTTTCGCTCGCGGTGCGGTGGGTTGCCTGGCCTTCCCAATTTCGAACCTTCGAACGAGCGGATCGTCGGTTTTGGCCCTCGACCGGCGCGTTGAGGCGGCTTGACACAATCCTGGCGGGAAGAGCACAATCCGCGAGGTTCCCTCGCCCTCCCCGACCACCCTCGAAGACCCCGCCTGATGTCCACGATGAACTTGCCCTCGGAACGCCAACTCGACGCGGCGGGGCTGGCGAGTGTTGTGCTCTGCTGCGCCTTGTGGGGTGGGAATGCCGTGGCGGTGAAGTTCGCCGTGCCCGATCTGCCGGCGATGGGTTGCGCGGGGCTTCGGTATTTGATCGGGTTGCCGATTGTCGCGAGCGTTTGTCGAGCGAGCCGCCAACCGTTTTGGGGCGGACGACGCGCCCTGCCATGGATTGGCTTGCACGCGTTGTTGACCGTTGCCCAGATCGGAACGTTCAACTGGGGAACCAGCCTCAGCCTTGCGGGACGAGCGTCGGTATTCATCAATGTCCACCCTTTGGTCGTCGCGCCGCTGGCCTGGTTCGTTCTGGGTGAGCGTATGGACATTCGTGGCCTGTTCGGCCTGGGCGCCGCGGCAACCGGGGTTTCGATCCTTCTTTCCGGCGCGTTGCGAGGTGGCGGGGGGAATCTCGTCGGCGACCTGATCGTCCTGGGCTCCGGTGTGATCTTCGGCGTCCAGACCATCGCGCAGAAGCTCACGTTTCCCCATGTTCCACCAGCGACCTTGCTGTTCTCTCAATCCGTGATTGCGATACCGATTTTCCTGGCCTACAGCGTCGGGTTCGAGGGAATCGAGGCCTTTCACTTCACTCGAGGCGCGGTTCTTGGCGTTCTCTACCAGGGACTGGCCGCCTCGGGACTTTGCTACACCTTGTGGTTCGTCCTGTTGAGACGCTACCCCGCGGGAAGGCTGTCGACGATCGCGTTTCTGACACCGATCTTCGGGATCGGCTTCGGGAAGCTGTTCAACGGCGAGTCGCTGACCTGGCCGCTGGTAGTGGGAGGTGGCCTCGTCGGAGCCGGCATTTCTCTGGTCGCCTCCGCCAAGGTCGGGCGGGTTTCGTCGTCGCGCGCACGTTCTCAAGTCGAACCGATCGTGAGCAGGTCGTAGACAATGCCCCTTGGATTCGATACCAAGAGGGGCGGGGGGACACGTCCTCAAGGTCGGGCGTTGCCTTACGAGATTGGGCCGCGCTCGAGAAAACTCGGGCCGTTTCGTGGCCGGAAGGCGCTCCTCAGATCCTGGACAACGAGTCGGCTTCCACCCGGGGAGGTGCATGATGGGCTCAAGGTTCCGTCGGCGTCGGTTCCTGCAATCCGCATCCGCGTTGGGGCTGGGTCTCGGACTCGGCGGGGGCGCGGCCCTTCGAGCGATTACCCCGGCGAGGGCCGAGGATCTCGTGGTCGGACCCGACGTGGTCCGCTTCCGCCCCGAGATCGAGCCGGTGGTTCGCTGGATCGAGGAAACGCCTCGCGAACGGGTTTTCGACAAGGCCTTCGAGGAGCTGAAGGCCGGGCTGTCTTATCGCGACCTGCTGGCCGGCGTGTTCCTGGCGGGAGTTCGCAACGTCAAGCCCAGGCCGGTCGGATTCAAGTTCCACGCCGTTCTCGTCATCAACTCGGCCCATTTGCTGGCCCAGTCGGCGGCCGTCGACGATCGACTCTTGCCCTTGCTCTGGGCTCTCGACAACTTCAAGAATTCCCAGGCTCAGGACATCAAGGAAGGGGATTGGACGCTCTCGAAGGTCGATGATTCCCGCCTGCCGGGGCCGACCCAGGCGAGGAAGGCGTTCGTCGACGCGATGGAGGCCTGGGACTCCGAGGCAGCCGATGTGGCCACGGCCGCGTTTTGCCGGTCGGCCGGCGCTGCGGAGGTGATGGAGGCCTTCTGGCGCTACGGTGTTCGCGACCAGCGCAACATCGGCCACAAAGCCATCTTCAGCATGCAATGCTGGCGAACCCTTCAGGCCATCGGCTGGCCCAACGCCGAACCGGTGCTTCGTTCGCTGGCCTTTGGAATCCTCGATCTCCAGGGGGATTCGAACCGAGCGCCCGTGGGGCCCTACGAAACGAACCTGGAAAACGCTCGTAAGATCCGAGAAGGCTGGCAGATCGGTCGAACGGACAGCGGTGCCACTCAGGCCCTTCTGGAAACGCTCCGAAAGGGTTCCTCCGAGGACGCCTCGGCCGAGGTCGTCCAGAAACTCAATGCGGGAATCGCGCCCGAATCGCTCTGGGATGCCGTCATTCTGGGCGCCGGCGAGCTGTTGATGAAGAATCCGGGAATTGTCGCCTTGCACGCGATGACGTCCTCGAACGCCCTGCACTACATCTTTGGCGCGAGTGGTGACGACACCACTCGAAAGCTGGCCCTGCTCCAGGCGGCCGGCTGGGTGCCTCTCTTCCGGCAGCGTGCCAACGTGGAGAACCCAATCGCCATTGATAACCTGGAGCCGATCACGCCCGCGGGCTCGCCGGAGGAGGCCGTCGGTGAGATCTTCGCGACCATCGATCAGGATCGCGCCAAGGCCGCCGCGAAAGTGATCGGCTACCTGCGACAGGGGGGAACCCCCGACGCGATCTTCGCGGCGGCGCGTCGAATGATCTTCCACAAGGGACGCGACAGCCATCAATACAAGTACGGCGCCGCGGTGTGGGAGGAGACTCAACTCGCGTCGGACCCGAAGTGGCAAGCCCCCTTGGCCGCCGCGGCAATGTTCTACTTCCCGAGTCCGGGAACGCCCGATAGTCCCTTGATGACTCGAGCTAGGGACTCGGTGGGCCGGATTCTCCTACGGCAAGGCTGACAGCGCGATCTCGCCGGGACGGAACGCCATTTTCGACGTCCCGTCTCGGCGGTGCCCCAGCCCAGACCAAGCCGTCGTCTTAGCCCCGGATCCCGTTCATGAGCTGCTTGTAGGCCTCGACGGCCATCCGGTCGCAGGCTTCGTTCTCCGGATGCCCGTTATGACCCAGGACGTGCTGAACCTGGATCTGATGGCGCGAAGCCAGGTGATCGAGGGCTCGCCACAAGTCCTCGTTCTGAATGGGTTTGAGCTGACGACCCTCCTTCCGCTTCCATCCCTGGGCCTTCCCTTTCGGCAGCCCTCCCTTGAGTCCTTTGGCGACGTACTGACTGTCGGTGATGAGTTCCACCCGGCAGGGTCGCTTCAAGGAGTTCAAGCCCTCGATCACACCGGTCAATTCCATCCGGTTGTTGGTTGTGGCGCGTTCCGCGCCCGAGTCTTCCCGTCGTTGGCCGCTCGCAGGGTGTTCCAGAATGTACGCCCAGCCGCCAGGACCAGGGTTCCCGCTGCACGCGCCGTCCGTGAACAACCGGACAAAATCGCTCGGAGTTTCCTGGGCCATCGTGGCGAATCCATTTCCTATCAAAATCAAAAACCATGGGAGACACGAAAACCTTCGGGACGGCGTCGGGAGTCGACGAAGCGAGGTTTTCGCGTCTTCCCGGATGGTGCTCTGGCCGGTCAATAACGTCGGACGACGCCGACCAGGATCCCAAGGATCTTCACGTTGTCCCGGAAGATGGGCTTCATGCTCTTGTTGGCGGGCTCAAGACGGATGCGGTTTTTTTCCTTGTACACACGCTTGAGAGTGGCGCCACCGTCGTCGTCCAGAACGGCCGCGATCTGGCCGTCGCGGGCGGTTTCCTGGCTCTTGATGATGACATAGTCGCCATCGGCGATGTGCTCGTCGATCATCGAGTCGCCGGTCACTTGGAGCACGAATTTCTGGTCGCTGTCTTGCCAATCCTCGAACCCGAATTCCTCGGCGTCCTCGACGGCTTCGAGTGGTTGACCGGCCGCGATTCGACCGCGAAGCTTCAGACCGGAGTGCCGGATTGAGGCGGGGTCTTGCAGCAATTGGATCGCGCGGGACATGTTGGCTTCACGATGAATCAAGCCCTTCTTTTGCAGGGCCTTAAGGTGGCACATCACCCCGTTGGGGCTCTTGATGTCGAAGTGGTTGCCGATCTCGCGAACGGTCGGCCCGTAACCTCGGGTCTGGATCTTTTCGCGAATGAATCGATAAATCTCGCGCTGCCGGGGGGTCAAGGCGTCAAGGTCGGCCATGGGCGTGGCTCCTGGTTCGCTCGGATGCAAAGGGGCGGAACCGGTCAGCCGGGGTCCCCTTTCCGTCACTTCGTCGCCTCGGGAGGAGATGTCGAAGGACCGGCATTGCCGGGGCACCCTCCTTGTCGATCCGGCGCATGGGACACGGACGATCACCAACTGACCCTTTGGTGGCTAATGTACAACGGTTGGCTAGCGCACGCGAGAACATTTTCTCGATTTTTCCGCGACGCCCTTCTTGCTTCGGATCGACAATCACGATTCTCGTCGTAACAAGCGTTTCTGACTACGGTTACGGCATTGGACCTGGCGGCGCCGTCGCGTTCTCCTTCGGTTCGGGCGACGGGCTTTTCTGGGCGGGAACCGTCTTGTCCGAGGTTCGGGTGAACTGGGCTGCCAGGTTTTCTCCCGGAAAGAGTTGATCGAGCGACGTCACGATGTCATGCAGGCCATGGCCCGTGGCGACAAGCTTCCCTTCGCGATCGATCAGCAGCTTCACGGGAATGAACTCCACGCCGAAACGGGTTGAAAGGTCGGATTCCACTGATCCGCTCTGGTTGGGCGACGGCGCACCATTGATCTGAGGCCAGCCCAGATTGTTTTCCTTGAGGAAAGCGATTGCGGCTTCTGGATCGAGGTCGATGGAAACGCCCAGGATCTCGAAGCCCTTGGGACCGAGTTGTTCGCGCAGGGACTTCAGTTCGGGCAGTTCCTTCACGCAAGGAGCGCACCAGGTGGCCCAGAAGTCGACCAGCACGACCTTTCCTAGAAAGTCGGACAGGTCGATGGGCTTGCCATCCAGGCCGATACCTCGAAAATCCGTGACGGGCTTGCCGTTCAGGCTGAGGCGGTAGGCATTTCCCGGTGCGAAGCGGGCGGCGGGATTGTCGTGGAACCGCTCGTCCAGAATGCGGTACATGGCCAGAGCTCGTTCAGGCTTTCCGAGCTGCTCGGCCGCGGGCGCGAGCTGTGCCAGGATCTCAGGCGCCTTGGGATGCGGGGGTGTTTGTTGACCGAGTTCCAGGGCGGCGGCGCTCATCAGGTCATAACGATGGTCACGGTCAGGCAGAATTTTCTCGGGCGCGGTCGCCAGGGCGTTGATCTTGGCGAAGGCGGCCAGCGTCGCGATGTCGGTCTGAGGGAACCGGGCGATCAGTCGATCCGAGGTCTCAACCAGGCGCTCCAACGCCTTTGGATCGGTTTCGAGCCGTTTCGAGAGCTCGGTCAACTCCGCGTCGGCCGCTTTGAGGCGGAGATCAGGCGAGATCGACGGCTCGGCGAGGATGGATTGGGCGGTTTCGAGCACGGCGTTCACGAACGCTTCCTGAGCCATTCGGGCCTGTCGAGGACTTGGTTCGTGGACGGTCTGAATCTGACGTTTCAGGTCCTCGATATGACGCCAGCGGGCCTCCGGCGCGCCGTTCGTCATGGGCTCGTAGACGCCTCGGGTCGCGTCGGGGTCGGCCTTCGCCTCGGATTCCGGGCCCTGGCCGGTCCGTGCGGGATTGCAGCCTTCGAGCAGGAAACTGAGGGCAACCAGGGCGCTCGCCAGTCGGGCGAAGGTTCTCGGAGTTCTGCTCATGTGGAATCCGGACGTCTCGGAGGACGGGAGGAATACCCAGGCGGAGTGGGCTTGCTCCGGCGCTGGCTGGGCGGTACATCTCGACCTGGGTTCAGTATAACGGGAGTCGACCGGAGATCGCCATGTCCGACGCCACGCAGGTTCGCGTGCTCGCCTTGCACGCTCATCCCGACGACATCGAGTTCCAGTGCGCTGGGACGCTCGCGCTGCTTGTCCAGAACGGCTGTCAGGTGACCATCGCCACGATGACACCCGGCGATTGCGGAACTGCGGAGTACAGCGCGGAGGAAATCGCCGAGATCCGTCGGGGCGAGGCGAAGGCCGCGGCGGCCTTGATCGGGGCCGAGTTCCTTTGCGTGGAGTTCCGTGATCTCGCCATCTTCAATGACGACGAGTCCCGGCGTCGGGTGACCGAAGTGCTCCGGAAGGCCAGGCCCGACATCGTTCTCACCGCGCCGCCGGCCGATTACCTCTGCGATCACGAGATGACCAGCCTGCTCGTTCGCGACGCCTGTTTCGCCGCGCCGATTCCGAACTACACAACCCGGCAGTGGGAACCGGCTCCACCCTTGAATCGGATTCCCCACCTCTACTTCGTCGACCCGATCGAAGGGATCGATCGGGAGGGAAACACTGTGAGTGCGGAGTTTTATGTGAATGTGACCGACGTCTTTGAAATCAAGCGAAACATGCTGGCTTGCCACGCCAGTCAGCGCAACTGGTTGTTGAAGCAACACGGGATCGACGAATACCTGGAAAGCCAGCGTCACTGGTCCGAGCAACGGGGCAAAGAAATCGGCGTCGCTCATGCCGAGGCCTTCCGGCAGTATCGCGGTCACGCGTATCCTCGGGAAAATCTGCTTCTGAAGCTTCTTGGGCAGGATGGCCGAGGGGGATCGAGCGTCTGATTGACCGTGAGTAGGGTCGGGCCTTCGTGGACGGGACAACCTTCAATCGCGGGATTGGCCTGCTCGTTGCGAATCACGAATGGAGCCGCGGGCGCTTCGAGAGGCGTTCGCGACGTTCTGGAACGGGTGCCGGCGGAAGCCGCAACGCTTACCTCAGGGTCATCGTCCGAAGTTTGCGAAGCGCGCCGGCCTCGATTTGACGGACCCGTTCGCGGGAGATTCCGAAGGATTTCCCGATTTGGCTCAACGAATGGGCCGCTCGTCCGTTCAGGCCGAAGCGGAGTCGAAGGATTTCCTGTTCTCTCGGGCCGAGCTTCCCGAGGGCACCCTCGAGCCGTTCGTCAGCGTCGGACGCGCTGATGAAAACGCGCTCCGGTTGCGCGAGTTCGGTGACGCCATGGCGCCCGTCTCTGGAATCCAGAGGAACGGTTGGCCGGGTCGCGTTGAGGATCCGCTGCATGGTCTCGCTCGAACTCGTGATACCTCGGCTGGCCGGTTTCGGAACCGTCGGCGAGAGCTCTGAACGGTACAGGGCGAGCTGTCGAAGGTGCTTCGGGTTGAGACGTACAGGATACGCGCTGGCGGCGATCGCTCGCTGCAAAGCCTGCCGGATCCAGGCCATCGCGTAGGTGGCCAGCCTCGTGTTGTAAGAGAGGTCGAAGCGATCAATCGCCTCGAGCAGGCCACAGAAGCCCTCCTGGAGCAGGTCGGAGTAGGCCACACCCCGATCGCGGTATCGGTTCGCGACATGAGCGACGAGTCGCAGATTGGCCATGGCGAGCCGGGATCGAAGCTCCTGGTAGCGACGCCACACCGTTTCGTTCTGGGCCTCGGAGCCGGCCGCGTGACTGGATTGCGGGATCTCGCGGCCGTCTTCGGAACGATCGCCGCTGCCCACGCCACGGAAATGGGCGAGGGTCTGGCGGCAGTCGGAAAGCGCCCGGAGAAGCTCTCGCTCTTCCTTCGCGCCGACGACCTCCGTTTCAGGTCGGTGCAGGACGGCCATCAACTCGTCTTGCGGGATCGGACGCGCCATCACCATGATCATCTCCGAGGTCGATTCGCGACGTACGGACCAAAGGTCACGATGGGACCGGTAGGCAGACCCCTCCTACACACCCGGAGACGTCTTCGTGGCCGGGAGCGGTCCCATCGTGTTCGACATCAAATCGAGATGAAAAGAAAATAAGGATCTGATGTCGATTCCGATTGTTGACGCTCAGGTCCTCCGATTCGCCGCGAACGATCTTCGAAGGCGCGGAGAGCCCGCCGCGGAGTGCGGGACTCCACCTCTTCTTGGATGATCGGCGAGCGATCGGCGGATTGGCGTTGGAGGGACACCGACCCCGTGGCCCTCCGGTTTGGAACCGGTCTGGGCCTTGGGTCATCTCTTCGGTCTGGAGGTCCGCCCTCCGTTTCCGAGGAATGGGTCGCTTGGTGTTGATTTACCGCCTGGTCTTGTCCCTCTCACCTTCCCATACGAAGACGGATTCCCGCTGTCACGCGCCTCGAACTTTTTTCTTCGGAGAGATGATGGAATCGTGATAGTATGTCTGGTTAGTCGGGCTCCTGGTGGCGACTTGAGTTTGGATCCTCGCCCCGATGATGACGGGAATCTCATGGAGAAAGACGAGCGGGATCCTCGACTGAGCCAGATTTCCACCCAGTGGACGCTGGTCTTCCAGGCCCACCGTGGCTCGCCGGAGCTGGTCACTGCGGCGCAGAGCGAGTTACTGTGTCGTTATGCCGGGGCGATTCATCGCTATCTCCTGGCAACGCTTCGAGATGCGGAGGCGGCCGCGGAGCTGGACCAGGAATTCGCGGTTCGCTTTCTGCGAGGTGAGTTTCA
>CAZRGV010000024.1:19164-40613 GCA_964599655.1 uncultured Isosphaeraceae bacterium
AAGGCCGGTTCCGCGACTTCGTCAAGCGGGCCCTGCGCAACCTGATGATCGACCACCTTCGACGTCGTCGAACGCGGCAGGGTCAGACCCATCCGCTCGACCAGGTCGCCGAGCCGGCGGAGAACGAAGCCGAGATTCCCGACTTCGATCGCCAGTTTCTCGAAAGCTGGCGAAAGGAGCTGCTCGCCCGCGCGTGGAACGCCCTGGAACAACTCCAGACGCGCACCGGCCAGCCGTATTACTCTGTCTTGAAGTTCCGCGTCGAGAATCCGGACATGCACTCGCCAGAGATGGCGAGGGAACTCTCGACCCGGCTGGGCCGAACCGTCACGGCCGGAGGTTTGCGACAGGCGCTGCGCCGTTCCCGCGACCGGTTCGTGGGCTTTCTGCTCGAGGAGGTAGAAACGTCACTCGACCGCCCCACGCCGGAGCAGATCGAGCAGGAATTGATCGATCTTGGGCTGCATGGCTACTGTCGCGACGCGCTGGCGCGTTATCTTGATTCGAAGTAGCCACGCGTCGCGTCGCGCTCGCCGAGATGGAGCGCTTTCGTCCGTGGTTCAAGGCGAGACATAGTCGAGCAACTGGGCAATTGTGCTCCGCAGGTCCTTGCGGTGGACGATTTTGTCGACGAAGCCGTGATTGAGCAGGAATTCGCTCGTCTGGAACCCCTCCGGCAGTTGCACCCGCACCGTCTGGGCAATCACCTTCGGCCCGGCGAAGCCAATCAAGGCCTTCGGTTCGGCCAGGATGACATCGCCCAGCGAGGCGAAACTCGCGGCGACGCCACCCATGGTTGGGTGGGTCAGGACACTGATGTAGAATCCTCCCGCCTGGTGATGTCGGGCTAGCGCGGCGGAGACCTTGGCCATCTGCATCAAGGAGTAGATGCCTTCGTGCATGCGGGCTCCTCCGCCCGAGCCCGACACGATCACCAGCGGCAGTTTCTGCTCGGTGGCCGCCTCGATCGCGAGGGTGAGCTTTTCGCCGACGACCGACCCCATGCTTCCCATGATAAATCCGGAGTCGGTCAGACCGATCACCAGGCGAATTCCCTTGATGAATCCCTGGCCGACGATCACCGCCTCGTCCAGGCCGGTGTTCTGCTGCTCCGCCTTGACCCGTTCGGGATAGGGTCGCCGGTCATTGAACTCGAGCGGATCAGTGGTCCGCAAGTGGGTGAACCAGGGCTCGAACGTTTCGGCGTCCAGAAGCTGGGCGATCCGCTCGGTTGCGGGAATCGTGAAGTGATGCTGGCATTGAGGGCAGACGTTGAGGTTGCGCTCGACTTCTTTCCGGAAAAGGGTGGCCTGGCAGCCATCGCAGCGCATCCAGACGCCTTCGGGCACCCGCTTCGGCTCGATATGCCCCTGCCATGTGCTTGCCATCGCGGCCCTTTTCTGAACCATCGAGGGACTCCTTCTGCATTGCTTGACTGCGGGCAACCGCCTCCGCCCGCGCGAAGGTCTCGTCTATTGGACGGAATCGAACGGAAGGATCGTTGAGCCCGGAGCGACAGGCGAGGCGGCCGAGCGAGTCGAGCGTCTCGGCGAGGCAATCCTTCGGGCTGGAATTGGCGACGACCATCCTGGGGAGCTCGTTGCCAATTCATGCCCCTGGAAACGGCAAAAAGAACGGCACTAACCAAGAAAACCGTTACGACTGAGTTCCGGGGCGACCATGACGCACTCGAATCCTCCGGTGGGGACGTTGTCGACCAGTTGAACGCGAGGGTCCCGTCGAAGGTAGCCCGCGATGATCTGGGCGATCGGTTCACCGACCACCAGGCCGAAGACCTCATCTCGGTGGCGCTTGATCAGGGGTTTCAACGCGGCTCTAACGCGTTCCAGGGCATCTTCGACGGTTTCGCCGAGCGGCGGGCAGATGGTCCGGGGATCATCGAGCCATTGGCGGAACAGCTTGAGATTGCGCCGCTTGATTTCATCGAGCTGGAGCCCTTGCCAGAGTCCCTGGTCTAGGTTTCGAAGATCGTCGAGTCGTTTGGGCCGAAGGCCCAGGGAACGCCCGACGATCTCGGCGGTTCGCACGACGCTCTCCCCCGGCCCGCAGTAAAGCGCGCAGAGATTCAGGTCGGCGAGGCGATCGGCGAGTTCGAGAGCCTCCGCCTTGCCACGCTCGCTGAGCGGAATATCGAGGATCCCCTGAACCCGGTTTTGCTCATCGTAAACTGTGGCGCCGGGTCGGATCAGGACCACCTGCTGGGTCATCCAGGGACGGCGCCCCGATGGTCGGGGCGCGGCCTCCTCATGCGGGAATGCCGCGGCGGGCCGCCTCGGCCAACTCGGCCAGGGCCGCCGCGTAGTTACCATCGGACCGAAAAATTGCCGAACCCACGACAAGTTGCCCGACGCCGGCGGAGACGGCGTCGGCGGCGTTGGAGACCTTGATTCCTCCATCGATGGCGATCGGCAAATCGGGTCGTTCCTGGCGAAGTGCCTGAACCTTCTCGAGCACGATGGGCTCGAACTTCTGCCCCCCAAAGCCCGGCATGACGCTCATGACCAGGACCTTGTCGACCTCGTGAAGGTATGGCAAGACGCTTTCCACGGGTGTTGGCGGGTTGAGAACGAGGCCGGCCCGGCAGCCTGCGTCTCGAATCCGACGAAGCAGATCGACCGGATCCGAGAGGACTTCAATGTGGACGAGAATCGAGTCGCAGCCGGCCTCGATGAATTCGTCAAGATATCGGGCGGGTTCGGAGATCATCAAGTGGGTGTCGAACGGAAGGTCCGTCCGTCGTCGCCAATCGGCGATCAGGGGAGGGCCGTAGCTGAGGTTCGGAACGAAATGGCCATCCATCACGTCGAGATGGACGGCGAGCGCTCCGGCCTCCTTCAAGGCGTTCAACTCGTGGCAGATCCGCGAGAAGTCGCAGTTCAACAGCGACGGAGTGATGAACGGCGTGGTGGCCGAATCGAGGACCTGAATCCGTTCGGATCGTTCCACTAGAAACCTCGGGACTTCGACGCCGATCGCGGGACCGTGCGAGGTAAGGAGGGATTGCGCAAAGCTAAACGAGTTTGGGGCACAAGGCAAGCTGGATTCCGGGATCCTTTCGGGAACGCGAGCCTGACTCGAGGGCTCAACGCCGCTGGAAACGTGTGAAGGCCCTCGAGTCTTCGGGGTCGCCGGGAAGGATTGCGGGTCGCTCAACGGTCGGGGATGACCTTGAGCGAGTTGAACGAGCGGCCTTCGAGCGCTTCAAGAAACGCGCCGCCGCCGGTCGAGACGTGATCCATCTTCTCCGCCAGGCCAAACTGCTCGACCGCCTCGGCGGTTTCTCCGCCACCGACGACCGTGATGGCCGGGGAGGCGGCCATGGCCTCGGCGATTCCGAGGGTCCCCTGGCGGAACGGCTCGTCCTCGAACTTGCCCATCGGGCCGTTCCAGACCACGGTTCCGGCCGAGTTGATGATCTCTCGGTACGAGGCGGTTGTGGCCGGTCCGATATCGATGCCGATCCAGCCGTCGGGCAGATCGATTCCTTCCACCACCTTGGTTTCGGCGGTCGGCTCCAGAGAGCTGGCGACAAGATGATCTTGCGGTAGCACCAGTTTGCCCCCGGCCTTCGTCAACAGGTTCCTCGCTTCTTCGAGCCGGTCGGCTTCGAAGCGGCTGTTGCCCACGGAGTGGCCCATGGCCTTGAGGAACGTGTACGTCATCGCGCCGCCGATGAGCAAGCGTTGCACCTTTGGTAGGAGGTTTTCGATGACGAGGATTTTGTCGGACACCTTGGCGCCACCCATGATCGCAATCAACGGCGGCTTGGGATGACTGAGTAGGGCGTCCAGGATCTGGAGTTCTTTCTCGACGAGGAAGCCGACGGCACGGTGTTCCGGCGGAAACTGTTCGGGCACGGCGACCATGGACCCCTCGTCCCGATGACAGGTTCCAAAGGCGTCGTTCACGTAAAGGTCTGCCAGGCTGGCCATCGCCCGAGCGTACTCGGGATCCCCCTTCTTTTCGCCGCTGTTGAACCGGACGTTCTCGAGCAGAACGACTTCCCCCGGCTTTAATGCCTCGCAGGCCGCCTTGGCCTGGGGGCCGATCGTATCATCCACTTTCTTAACGGGTCGGCCGAGCAGCTCCTGGAGGCGGGCGGCGACCCTGTCCATGCGGAGCTTTTTGTCCTCCTCGGGGTCTCCCTTGGGACGGCCCAGGTGACTGGCGAGGACGAGGCTTCCGCCGCGCTCGAGCACGTGGTTCAAGGTCGGTAGGGCGGCCCGGATGCGCCGGTCGTCGGACACCCCGCCGTCTTTGGTCAGGGGGACGTTGAAGTCGACACGAACCAGAACCTTCTTGCCCGAGGGGTCTAGGTCTCGGATCGTTTGTTTGGCCAACGGTGTGTCCCTTGTGTCAATGACGTGGAACGCTCAAATTCGAGGCCTCGAATTTGAGCGTTCGGTGTCCGAATCTCAGAAGAACTCCGCCGGGCTCAGATGAACTGAGCCAGCTTGGAGATCAGCTCGGCGGTACGGCAGGAGTAGCCCCACTCGTTGTCGTACCAGGCCAGCACCTTGACGAGGTTGCCATCGAGGACCAGCGTCTGGTCGGGAACGAAGATGCAAGAGTGAGGGTTCCCGATGATGTCGCTGGAGACGATCGGGTCGGTGTTGTATTCGATGATTCCCTTGAACGGCCCTTCGGCGGCGGCCTTCATCGCGGCGTTGATCTCGTCCTTGGTCGTGCTCTTCTTGAGCAATGCGGTCAGGTCGGTGATCGATCCGTCGGGAACGGGCACTCGGAGGGCGAAGCCGGTGAGCTTGCCGTTGAGCTCGGGAATGACCTCGCCGACGGCCTTGGCCGCGCCGGTCTTGGTCGGGATCGTGTTGACGGCGGCCGCGCGGGCCCGGTACGGATCCTCGTGAATCTGGTCCGCGAGGCGCTGGTCATTCGTGTACGCGTGGACCGTCGTCATCAGGCCCTTCTCGATGCCGAAGGTCTGGTGCAGGACCTTCGCCATGGGGGCCAGGCAGTTGGTCGTGCAACTGGCGTTGGAAATGATTTTGTGTTCGGGCTTGAGTTGATCGTCGTTGACGCCGAGGACGACGGTCAGATCGAGCTTGTCCTTCGCGGGGGCGCTCAGGACGACCTTGTCGGCGCCGGCCTGAAGGTGCTTCGCCAGGGCGTCTCGATTGGTGAATCGCCCGGTGGAGTCGAGCGCGACCTGGCAACCGAGTGACTTCCAGGGGAGACTCGCTGGATCCTTCTCCGCCGTGATCGGAATTTCCTTGCCGTTGACGATCAGCGACTTCTCACCAGCCTCGACCTTCCCCTGGAATCGCCCCTGAACGCTGTCGTACTTCAGCAGAAGCGCCAGATGCTTCGCATCCGCCAGGTCATTGATGGCGACGACGTCGAAATCCTGGGGCCGCGAGGCCAAGACGCGAAAGACTAGTCGACCAATACGTCCAAAACCATTGATGCCCACTCGAACCGCCATGCGTCCGGCTCCTCTGGTAGTGCCTTCCCTGAGGTCTTTGTTCGTCTCGTTTCGCTGTTCCGTTCGCTGCGGTCGGAGTCTTTGAACAAGCGTTGCCGGCCGTCGGCGCGAACCTTCTCCATCAACCGATGAGGACGGATTATAGGAAGGGGTCTTGGTTGATGTCAACGCGGCGGCGTGTCGACGGAGCGTCCGCGAAGGCGGAGTCAGCGGTCCTAAACCTTGTTAAGAGCGGCGATTGCGCTCAATGATCGCTGAGTCGAGCGCGATCGCGTTTCCGCCTCGATCTTCTTGAGTTCTTCAAATGCTCGTCGAGAACCAAGCGCTTGCGAACACCTCACGGAGCCGGCATTGACGAGCGAATGGTGTGTCCGATACGATATTTTCCACGCCACCGTAGCTCAATCGGCAGAGCACCGCTTTCGTAAAGCGGGGGTTAAGAGTTCGACTCTCTTCGGTGGCTCTGATCCCGTTGCGATCGGTCGCTCGATGTCGCCAGCCTGTGATCGTGCTTGACTCATTGCGGCGATGACGCGTCGATTTGCCAGGCCAAAGCGGCCCACCCGATGGTCGCCCATGGATCAGGGGGTTCGCTCCTGTTCCATCCCATGCCCATCGAATTTAAGGATGGAACCTGCCTCGCCCAGGCTGGCTGGCCGCGTCCTTATTCAAGGCAAGACTGGACCCACGACGTCGCGGGTCCGCGCATCCGCGCGGCGTTCGGTCGTCCGCGACGGTCCAGATCGTTATCCTGAAAACGCCGAACCGAGTTCTGAGAGGCCTTGGAGCGGACCCTCAAGGTGGTTTGTCGGGGGATGCTGGCGGCGGACGCGATTCCTCGTGGACCCGATTGAGATTTCCCGCCTCTCCGCCAACGCCGAGCGCTCGAGGCCGCGAGGACCGATCCAGGAGTGGACGTGCTGATGAGTTTTCCACGCTACCTGTGCATTCACGGCCACTTTTATCAACCGCCTCGTGAGAATCCCTGGCTCGACGTCGTTGAGGTGCAGGATTCCGCCAGCCCGTTTCACGACTGGAACGAGCGGATCACGAGAGAGTGCTACGCGCCCAATACCCGCGCCCGGTTGGTCGATGGACAGGGCCGGATCATTCATATTCTGAACAATTACGCATGGATTAGCTTCAACTTCGGTCCGACCCTCCTGTCCTGGTTGGCCGACCACGCCCCTCAGGTTCATCGCGACATCGTCGACGCGGATCGCCTGAGTCTCGAGCGGCGGGGTGGGCACGGCAACGCCCTGGCTCAAGTGTACAACCACGTGATCATGCCCCTCGCCAGCCAGCGCGATCAGAGGACGCAGGTCCTCTGGGGCATCGCCGATTTCCGCCACCGATTCGGACGTGATCCCGAGGGAATGTGGCTGGCCGAGACCGCGGTGGATCTGAATTCCCTCGAGGCCCTGGCCGCTGCCGGGATCCGGTTCACGATTCTGGCGCCGCACCAGGCGAAGCGTTGGAGGCCGATCGGTGAGGAGGACTGGGTTTCTCTTCCCGGAGGGATCGACCCGTCTCGCGCCTATCTGACTCGGCTGCCTTCGGGACGATCGATCGCCCTGTTTTTCTACGACGGCATTATCTCGAGGCAGGTCGCCTTCGAGCGGCTTCTTGATAGCGGCGAGACGTTCCTCGAACGGCTTCTTCAAGGCTATGATGACGAGAGAAACCACGCCCAATTGATGCATATCGCGACCGACGGTGAGTCGTACGGCCACCATCACCCACACGGTGACATGGCGCTGGCTTACGTGCTTCATCGGCTCAGCCAGGATTCGAACATCCGGCTGACCAACTATGGAGAATTCTTGGAGCTGCATCCTCCGACATGGGAGGTCGAGATCCACGAGAACACCGCGTGGAGCTGCGCGCACGGCGTGGGCCGGTGGTCCACCGACTGCGGCTGCAAAACGCGGGGCGACTGGCATCAGAAGTGGCGTGCGCCGCTTCGAAAGTCGCTCGACTACCTGAAGGAACAGCTCGACCACCTGTTTGGCACTCGTGGAAGGGAATGCTTCCCCGATCCCTGGGCGGCTCGCGACGCCTACATTGATGTGGTTCTCGACCGCAGTCCCCGATCGGTTCGCCAGTTTCTCCGGCAATACGGGCACGCGGACCTGGACGACGATCAGATTCAGGACGCTCTCCGGCTCCTGGAACTTCAGCGCGACGGATTGCTGATGTACACCAGTTGCGGCTGGTTCTTTGATGAGATCAGTGGCATGGAGACCACGCAATGTCTCCACTACGCCGCGAGGGCCATCCACCTGGCAAAGCGATTCCAGCGCGATTTCGAACGCCGGTTTCTCCAGTTGCTGAAAGCCGCTCCCAGCAACCTTCCCCAATACAAAGACGGTCGAGGGGTCTGGGATCAGTTGATCCGCCCAGCCATGGTCGATCTCGACCGGGTGTTGGCCCATTCGGCCATCAGCCTGATCTATCCCAGTCGAGAGTCCGTGGCTCGTGAATATTCCTTCCATCTCGAAGTGCTCGACAAGGACGTTCGAAGCCGAGGGAGCAGTCACCTGGCGATCGGCAGACTCCGTGTTCGTTCGAGGCAGACCTGGGACGAGGCCGAAACCGCGTTTGTTGTGATCCATTACGGCGGCCTGGATTTTCACACCGTGCTCGGCCAGCCGTCCTCGCCGAAGGAGTATGAATCGTTCAAGCGGCGCTTGATCGACTCCTACCGAGGGGGCTCGCTGGCCGACGTCACCGCGATCGTCACCAGGGACTTCGAAGGGCGTGTCCACCGCCTCGACGACCTCTTCGCCGACGAGCAACGACGCATCATCGGCATCGTGCTCCAGGATCGGGTCGAGGATTATCAGCGCACCTTTGAACGCCTGACCCGGCAGGATGACGACGTGCTGCATCGACTGGGCCAGATGCACCATCCGATCCCGAAGCCACTCCGGGCCGCCGCTTCGTGCTATCTGGATTTCCAGATCCGCGAGGAACTGGCGATGCTCGAACAGGATGGGAGCCTGGAACAGATTCAGGTGCTCTACGAACGAGGACGGACCTGGGGCTATCAACCGGAGCGCGATTCCCTGGAAAAAGCGCTTATCGAGGCACTCAAGCGGACCTTGAGCGGTCTCGATCCCTCGGCCGACCTTTCTTCCCTCGTGATCAAGGCGTCCCGGATGCTCGACGCGTCGGCGCTGCTGGGTATCGAGGCCGAGTTCTGGGAAATCCAGAATCAACTACTCGACGCCTACAACCGGCTCTCGAGCGCCGGGGCCCTGAATGAGCCGCTGCTGGAGGTCTTTTCCGAACTCGCCACCAAGCTGAAGATCAGCCAGGAATTGCTTGGCTGGAGCCCCTGAGCCCGAGAAGTCTCCGACCCCGCCGTCTTGCGAGGTGGCCGCTTGCTCGGAAACCGTTGTCATCCTCTGAGCCCGCGATGGTCATTCCGTGGATTGTGACCTCGACGAGGCCGGACGTTCTTCGATCGCACGACGGATTTGCCCCTCGATTTCGGTGCAGTCACGCGGGGTTTTCGCCTCCCCGATCGACCAACGGCGCAACTCCTGAGGCATGGGAAGCACTCGTCCCGGTGGAAGGCTTGCCATGGCGAAATTCCAGGCGTAGGGAACACCGCCCAGCGTGCGATGCGCCAGCACATGCACCCCACACTGAAAGACCGTCGACGGTTCCAGCAAGATGATCTGGCGAGGCGCGACTCGTTCCGAGGGATTCGCCGCGATCGGCCAGACGACGGTCTGTAATCGCCCACTTCGACGGTCCACGAGCATCGCGTAGCGCAGGAAGATCGAACGGTGGCGCGGGCCTTCCGCCAGCTCGACGGCCGCGTCATACAGCGCGAACGTGGGCGTGCGTGCCGCGAGTCGACCTCGCGCCATTTCCTGTTCCGCGCGCTTGAGAACCAGCTTATCCAGCAACGAGGTCTCCACGCCGAGTGAATTCAGTGTCGAGGAGCTGACCACCGTGTCCCGGCCTTGGTGGATGAGGGTCAAACCCACGCCGACTCGATGCAACTGGTAATCGGCCTGGGTGTTGGGAACACGCCGAACATCGGCCAGGAGCACGGTGCGGAAGCGGGTCGCGGTGTCTAGCGCCAGCTCAGGCAGGGAATCGACGTCGCCCGATTTTAGGTGAAGGATGGTACGAAGGATGCAGTCGGACCATCCAGGAGGTATCGTCCCCCCCACGATGGTTCCCGGCGCGACCCGGACGAGTTCTGGCGCAACGGAGTGACGGCGACCAGGAGGCGAGGGTGTTGGAGGCCGATCGGGAGGGCGGCCAAACGTTGACACCCAGCCCGCGACTCCGCTGACCAGGAAAACCGCCATTAACGTCGTGATTGGCACGAATCGTTTCATTGGCACCATCGTTCGGTTCCCTCCGTAACGCCGGGGCTTTTCGGTTTCCGACTCTGGATTCCACCGACGATTCGACCGATCAGACTTTAGAGGCAAGGCCTTTACCACGCCCGGCGTTTGTCCGCAAGTCGAGGACGCCTCTGCAACCAAGCCGTGAATCGCCTTGTCGCCTCTCGAGGGATGCAACGGTTCCTGTTGGTCCATCATTCGAGATGATCAGACAGCCGTAAAGGGACTTCCTGATGGTGATTCCGATCCCTCGCGTCCTGGCGTTCGTCCCGAGCGGGCTGAGCGAGCCCGGTCTGGTCGCCGCCGCCTCGCGAGCGGGAGGGCTCGGTGTCTTCGATTTCGCCAACGACTTCCGCGCCTCGGAGGCCATTCGCGCCGCGAGGAGGGTGGCTCACTTGGTGAATCGTCCCTTCGGACTTCGCCTTCCGGCCGACGAGATTCACGCGGCGCTGCTCCGCGACGCGCCGGACGGCCTTCGCGTTCTGATCGCGACCGAGCCGTCCTTGTGTGCCTGGACGCAGGCCGTGAGCGAGGCCCGATCCCTCGGTTTGAGTTTGCTCGCCGAAGTGACCTCGAAAACCATGGCGGAAGCCGCGGCCGAGGTCGGGGTCGAGGGTCTGATTCTGGCCGGTCACGAGGCGGGAGGTCGAGGATCGGATCTTTCCTCGCTGATTCTGTTGCAGGCGGTGCTTTCGAAGGACCTGGGCGTTCCGGTTTGGGTTCGTGGAGGAATCGGGCCCAGGGCGGCATCGGCCTGCGTGGCCACGGGGGCGACGGGCGTTGTCCTCGACGGAGCCCTGTTGCTGACTCGCGAGTCTCCACTTCCGACGTCGATCCGAAACCGTATCTCTTCGTGGGATGGGGGCGAGACGATCGTTCTGGGGCCCGCGACCGACTCGAAAGTCCGAGTTCATGCACGCCCTGGCGCACCAGTCCTCTCCAGGCTCCGTGAGGCGGCGGACGAGGGTGTGACGGCGTGGCTCGACGCTCTCCGAATTGAGGTCGGCTGGGGAGACGACCAGGCCTGGCCGGTCGGGCAGGATGCTGCCCTGGCCAGTGAACTGGCCAGACGGTATGTCACGGTCGGCGGCGTGATCCAGGCGGTTGAGCAGGCCATGGATGATGGAGTTCGGCTGGCTCGTTCACTCCGACCGCTGGCCGAAGGTTCCTCTCTGGCCCGTTCGCACGGAACCCGGTTTCCGATCGTTCAAGGCCCGATGACGCGGGTCAGCGATACGCCGGCCTTTGCCGAAGCTGTCGCCAACGGCGGCGCCTTGCCGTTCCTGGCTCTCGCTTTGATGCGAGGCCCGGACTGCCGCTCGTTGATGGCGGAGGTCGCCGAGCGACTCAAAGGGCGTCCTTGGGGTGTAGGAATTCTTGGGTTCGTGCCGCCGGATTTGCGACGCGAGCAGGTCGAGGCGATCCAAGAGATCCGACCGCCGTTCGCCCTGATCGCCGGCGGCCGGCCCGATCAGGCCCGATTGCTCGAACAGGTGGGGATCGCCACTTACCTTCATGCGCCCTCGCCTGGATTGCTTCGACAATTCCTTCGTGATGGTGCCCGCCGCTTCGTGCTCGAAGGCCGGGAATGCGGTGGGCACGTGGGGCCCCGGTCGAGCCTGATTCTCTGGGAGCAAGCGATCGGGGTGATCCTCGGCGCGATCGACGAGGGTGTACCCGCAGCGGAGATCCATCTGCTCTTCGCCGGCGGAATCCATGACGGACGATCGGCCTCGGTCGTCTCGGCGATGTCGGGGCCTCTCGCGGCTCGGGGTGTCAAGGTCGGGGTTCTCGTCGGAACCGCTTACCTATTTACCGAGGAGGCGGTCGCGTCGGGTGCCATCGTGCCCGGTTTTCAGCAAGAGGCCCTTCGCTGTGAGCGAACGGTCCTGCTCGAGACCGGGCCCGGACACGAGGTGCGGGTGAGTCCGACCCCCTTCGCCGAGCGGTTCGAGCACGAACGACGTCGGTTTCTCGAGGAGGGCCTTCCCGCAGAGGAGGTCCGAGAGCGTTTGGAACGACTCAACACCGGTCGACTGCGGGTCGCGGCCAAAGGGATCGATCGGAGTCTCGGGGGAGGCTCGCCGTTCGTTCGGATTTCTCCCGACGAGCAGCACGCCTCCGGCGTCTACATGCTCGGCCAGGTGGCCACGCTCCGGGACCGGGTGACAACCATCGCCCAGCTCCACCGTGAGATTTGCGACGGCTCAATTCCTTGCCTAGAACACGCATCGATCAAGGTTGTTTCGAATTCTTCATCATCAGCACCCTCGGATGTGGCGATCATCGGCATGGCGGCTATCATGCCGGGCGCCGCCGATGTCCGAACCTTCTGGGAAAACACCTTGCGAGGTGTCGATTCGATCGTTGAGGTTCCACCGGATCGTTGGGATTGGCGGCTTTACTATGACCCCGACCCGAAGGCCCCTGACAAGATCACGTCCAAGTGGGGCGGATTCCTCCCCGACATCCCTTTCGACCCCTTGCGCTACGGGATGCCGCCGTCGAGCCTCTCGTCGATCGAGCCGATGCAACTCCTCTTGCTTGAGGCGGTACGGTCCGCGCTCGACGATGCCGGCTACCGGGACCGGCCCTTTCCGAGGGAGCGAACGTCCGTGGTCCTTGGTGCCGGCGGAGGGGCCGCGCAACTGGCGATGGGCTACGCATTCCGATCCTATCTCCCGATGCTCGACACCGTGGAGCCTGGGCTAGGTCGTGCTGTGCTCGAACGTTGTGGCTCCCATTTGCCCGAGTGGACCGAGGACTCGTTTCCCGGCATTTTGCTGAATGTGGCGGCCGGTCGGATTGCCAACCGGTTCGATCTCGGCGGGGCGAACTACACCGTTGATGCGGCCTGCGGCTCCTCCCTGGCGGCGGCGGCCCTCGCGGTTCGCGAACTGGAGTCGGGCGCGGCCGATATGGTGCTTCTCGGCGGGGCCGACACGGTTCAGAATCCCTTTACCTATCTCGCGTTTAGCAAAACACACGCGTTTTCTCCAAGAGGGCGTTGCCGGCCTTTTGACGCCTCGGCGGATGGTATCGTTATCAGTGAAGGCGTGGCGGTCGTGGTGTTGAAGCGACTCGCCGACGCGGAACGGGACGGCGACCGCATTTACGCCGTGATCAAGGGGCTGGGGGCCTCCAGTGACGGGCGAGCCAAGGGGTTGACCGCGCCCCGTGCCGAGGGACAGGTTTCCGCCCTCGAGCGAGCCTACGAGAAGGCCGGCGTGTCACCCTCGACCGTTGGCTACGTCGAAACGCATGGAACGGGGACCGCGGCCGGAGACTCCGCCGAGGTCGAGGCCCTGACCGCGGTTTTCGACAGGGCGGGCGCTGATCGCGGCCGTTGTGCCCTGGGCTCGGTGAAGTCGTTGATCGGCCACACGAAGTGCGCGGCTGGTCTGGCGGGACTGATCAACGCGTCCTTGTCGCTTTACCACAAAGTGTATCCACCAACGATCGGTGTCGTGACCCCAAACCCCAGGGCCAATTTTGCCTCGAGCCCGTTTTACCCGAACACGTTAACGCGGCCCTGGCTCCACGACGGAGAGAAGGGACCGCGACGCGCGGGGGTGAGTGCGTTCGGATTCGGCGGCACGAATTTTCACGCGGTTCTCGAGGAATATGATCGCGATGCTCTGCCTCCTGGGGCTCCGCTTCGCGAGTGGCCCGCCGAGTTGCTCGTCTGGCAAGCCGAGACGCGGGAGGAGCTACTCGAACATCTCGACCGGCTTGCGGGCCTGCTCGAGTCGGAACACGCGCCTCGGCTGGTCGATCTCTCCGCCTCACTGATCGAAAGACTCAGTTGTGTCAAGTCGTGGAAGTCCCGATTCAGGCTCGCCTTGGTCGCCGCGACACTCGGCGACTTGCGCTCGAAGCTCGATCACGCAAGGCGGGAACTGAAGCGAGGAACGATCGGGTTCACGGATCCTCGGGGCCTCTCTCTCGAGGATCCAGCGTGTTCGGTCGAGGATGGAGTGGCGTTTGTCTTTCCGGGGCAGGGGAGCCAGTATCCGGACATGCTCCGAGAGCTGGCCGTCGTGTTTCCGGAGGTGCGCGAGACGTTCGAGTCGTTCGATCGGGCACTTCGACTTCGAGGTGGTGAGCCGGTTGGTCCGAAGATCTTCTCCGCGCCTGCCTTCGAGGAATCCGGTCAAGACGCACGACGCGAGGTGCTGCGACCGACCGAGGTCGCGCAGCCGGCGGTGGGGGCCGCTTGCCTCGCGATGCTTCGCCTTCTCGAGTCGTTCGGCCTGGAAGCCGGCGCCCTTGCCGGTCACAGCTACGGGGAACTCGTGGCGCTTCAGGCGGCGGGGAGCCTGACCGAGGAAGGGCTCGCCGCGCTTTCGGAAGCCAGGGCCCGGTTGATCCTCGGGGCCATCGGAGAGGATCCGGGCACGATGGCGGCCGTCGGGGCCGGGCCGGATCGCGTGGCCGAGCTTCTGGAGGGGCTCGATGGAGTCTGGGCCGTAAATCTGAACGGCCCCTCGCAGACGGTCCTCTCGGGGAAGACCGAAGCCGTGCGACGGGTGGCCGAACGGACGAGGCAGGCCGGGCTTCGCGTCCAGGAATTATCTGTGGCCTGTGCGTTCCACACACCGCTGGTCGCCAACGCTCGAGAGCCGCTCGCCACCTTCGCTCGCTCCCTTGAGTTCAGGCAGCCCCGTCGCCCCGTGTACTCCAACCTGACCGCCGCGCCGTATCCGGCCGATCCTCGAAAGTTCGCGGACCAGCTTGGCGATCATCTCGCGCAACCGGTTCGGTTTGCCGAGATGATCGAATCCTTGTACAAGGATGGGAGCCGAGTCTTTGTCGAGGTTGGGCCGGGAGCGGCTCTCACAGCGCTGATCGACGCGATTCTGGGCGATCGGCCACACAGGGCGATCGCCTGCGATCCGCCTGGTCGGAGCGGTTTGCCCGGATTGCTCCAGGCCCTCGGACGGCTTTTCACGGCTGGAGTTCCCTTGCGGCTGGAACGGCTCGTCGAGGGCCGATCCCCACGACGACTCGATCCAAGGACGTTGCTTCCAGAGTCTCCGCCCGAAGCGGGAGGAGCGTCCCTCTGGATCGTCAATGGGACTCGAGCGCGACCGGCCCAGTCGCCTGAACCCGCCCGTCTCGGCGTGTCGACGGATTCCCGAGAGGCCAACGGGACTCCTAGCCCTCATCTCCCTCGACCATCCGAGGCTCCCGAACGGCCAGGGCACGAACGTCACTTTCGTAACGGAACAGGTTACCGCGTCGATCGGTTGAGCGTCGACACGGCTTCCAGGAATCGCGGCCCTGCGGCACCAGGCGCGAGTCGTGTCGTCGTCGCCTTTCAGGAGACGATGAGGAACTTCCTCGGTGCCCAGCGATCGTCGATGCTTGAGTATCTCGGCAGTCGTCACCGCAACGGCTCAACCGCTGTCGGACTTCCTCCTCATTCGTCACCCGCGGCGGAACTCTCCCAGAACCGCAGTCCACAAAAGGACACGGCGGGCCTGAATCGAAACGTCATCGAGAAGCAGGCAGACGGACAAAACACCATAGAAAGAACCCTGGATCCCCTAATCGATCGCGTTTCCCTTTCCGAACGACTTCTGCGCATCGTCCAGCAGCGAACCGGCTATCCGACGGAGATGCTCCGTCTCGACCTGGATCTTGAAGCCGATCTGGGGATTGATTCGATCAAGCGCGTGGAAATCCTCGGGAGCCTTCGCGACGAGCTTCCCTGCCTGGCGTTCGATTCCCAGCCCGATCTTATGGATTCGCTGGCGCGCGCGCGAACGCTGGGTATGATCGTCGATAAGCTCGAGTCGCTCGCGAAATTGACGGACAAAGCCACGCCAGGGGTCGAGACCGAGCCTTCGCAGCAAACCCGCACCGACGCTTCGTCGAGCGCCTCCGCACAAAACGAGAAAGACATCACGATTCGACGGCTTGTCATCGCCACGGTCGATTCGCCTCTCGCATCCACGCGCAAGGGATTGATGCCAGGAGGCGTGGTGCTCATCACGGATGATGGGCGAGGCATTGCGCGAGCCGTGGCGGCCGACCTGAGGTCATTGGGCCATCCCGTCGTGCGAGTTCGGCACGGACTTTCCGACTCGGAAGTCGAAGGGCTCAACCTAACCTCCGAGGCCGCAGTCTCGGCGTTGCTGGATCGGGTTCGCTGTCGAGGCTCGCTCGCGGGTATTGTGCATCTCCTACCACTTCGCGATCTTCCTCCCGCCAGGCTGGATTCGAGCGCGTGGGCAGGCCGGATTGGTCCCGAAGTCCGCGGGCTCTTCCTGCTCGCCCGGGCTGGGGCCGATGATCTTGCCCGAGCGGCGGAACGAGGCGGTGCCTGTTTGATTGCCGCAACAGGAATGGGTGGTGCGTTTGCTTCCGTAAAGCCGGTTTCCACCTCGTTCTTTCCGGGTCATGGCGGTGTTGCCGGGTTGGTCAAGACGCTAGCCCGAGAATGGCCGGAGGTGCGGACCCGCGTGGTGGACCTCGAGCCTTCGTCGGTGGTTGAGGTGACCGCCGCGGATCTCGTCCACGAGATTCTCACCGATGATCCTCACTCCGAGGTGGGCTATCAGCAAGGACGTCGCCTCGCCTTGAGGACCGTCGAGGCTCCGCTCGCGAATGCGGTTGCTCGCGGCCTGACGATCTCGCCCGGTGAACCGGTGTTGATCACTGGTGGAGCCCGAGGGATCACCGCCACCGTCGCGGCTGATCTCGCTCGACGATGGAAGCCGACGCTTTTGCTGATCGGTTCGAGCCCCTTGCCTCCAGAGGAAGAGAACGCGGCGACATCGGGACTTGATTCCCCCGCCGACTTGAAGGCGGCACTGTGGACCATGCTTCAAAGCTCGAAGGGCGAGGTCGGTCCAGCCGATGTCGAACGCGCTCACCGGACCCTTCTTTGCGAGCGTGAGATCCGCCGGAATCTGAAAATACTTCGAAATTCTGGATCCGTTGTTCGCTATGCGCAAGTGGATGTTCGGGATGGCGATGCGTTGGCTCGCGTCCTGGCTGCCTGGCGGAGTGAGTTCGGCTCGCTCGTCGGTTTCATTCATGGCGCCGGCGTGATCCAGGACAAGTTGCTCCGAGATAAAACCGTCGAGTCGTTCGATCGTGTACTTGGTACGAAGATCGAGGGCGCCTTGAATCTCGCCCGTCACATCGATCCGGCGTCACTGCGATTCGCGGCGTTCTTCTCCTCGATCGCCGGTCGGTTCGGCAATCGAGGCCAGGCGGACTACTCGGCGGCAAACGAGACATTGAATAAGCTGGCCGTCTGGCTGGATCAGCGATGGCCTGGGCGGGTTGTCTCGTTGATCTGGGGTCCCTGGTCCGGCATCGGCAT
This sequence comes from uncultured Isosphaeraceae bacterium, assembly GCA_964599655.1. Classification (GTDB taxonomy): domain Bacteria; phylum Planctomycetota; class Planctomycetia; order Isosphaerales; family Isosphaeraceae; genus CAZRGV01. The sequence continues at coordinate 36,335 of CAZRGV010000024.1, forward strand.
GGTCTCCGAAATCGAGCAACATCTTGTGCAGCGGGGCCTCGATTTGATTCCGCCCGGGCGCGGTTCGTCCCTGCTCGTCGATGAGTTGCGGCTCGGCGGAAAGGGAGACGTCGAGATCCTTCTCGCAGGTCGACTTGGCCAACTCGAGACGCCGCTGGCGAAGAGGGAGGCCCGGCCATGAACGCGGAACGAGAGATGCCTCCCTCGAATGGTTCGTCGCCGAGACGAGAAAATGGTGCTCAGTCGGGTCGGGGCATGAACGGTCACTCCGACGCATCGCGATCGGCCAAGGAACGGAACGGGGGCCTTTCGCCCGGGACGAACGGTTCCGGGCCAGTCCGAAAGATGCGGTCGCGCGACGTCGCCATCGTCGGAATGGCGTGTCGCTTTCCAGGCGCAGACGATCTCGCGACGTTCTGGGAAAACATTCTGGCGGGTCGAGATGTCACCAGCGATGTTCCGACCGACCGCTGGAATCCCGATCTCTTTTTCGATCCGAACTCCCCAGCGAATGACCGGGTTTCCCAGCGGCGCGGCGGATACCTTTCGTCGCCAATTCCCTTCGATCCGACCGCTAACGGCGTGATGCCGCTGGCCGTCGATGGAGGAGAGCCCGAGCAGTTTCTGGTCCTAGAAACCGCTCGAACCGCGCTGCTCGACGCCGGTCTGCCCGGGAGAGTGCCCGACGGTCACCGCGTCGAAGTGGTGATCGGACGGGGGAACTACTTCAATCGGGGCAACCTCACGCGGTTGCAACACGGCCGGATCACGGCGCAGACAATTCAGATTCTTCGATCGCTTCACCCGGAGTGGTCCGACGCGGAAATCGAGGCGATTCGGAACGACCTTAAGGCGAGCCTTCCTCCGTTCGGACCCGACACCGTGCCGGCCCAGCTCACGAACGCCACGGCCGGTCGCGTGGCCAATCGGCTCGACTTGAAAGGGGCAAGCTTCGTGGTTGATGCCGCCAGCGCGTCGTCGCTGGTCGCGCTCGACCTCGGTGCCCGCGCCCTAATCGAGCGTCGCGCCGACCTCTCTTTGGTGGGAGCTGTCTACATCCAATGTGATGTGGATTTCCCCATGGTCTTCACGCAGCTCGGGGCGCTATCGAGGCGCGGCCGCGCTCGGCCGTTTGCCCGCGATGCCGACGGCTTGCTTCCGGGTGAAGGGGTTGGTGTGGTGGTCCTCAAACGCCTGGCCGATGCCGAGCGCGACGGAAACCGAATCTACGCGGTGCTCAAGGGCGTGGGTGTGGCCAGCGATGGCCGTGGACGCGGCCTCGCGACGCCAGACGCCAAAGGCCACACCCGAGCGATCCGTCGAGCGTACCGACGCGCCCGGGTCGATCCTGGCACGATCGCCTTGATCGAGGGGCACGGACTCGGCGTTCCCGCGGCCGATCGCGCCGAGTTGAAGGCCCTTCGCCGCGTGTTTCCACCCTCGAAGCGCCGGGCGCTTGGCGCCGTCTCGTCGATGATCGGCCACGCCATGCCCGCCGCCGGAATGGCCGGATTGATCAAAACCGCATTGGCGCTTCACCACAGCATCCTACCGCCGACGCTCCGCGAGGACGAGCCGCATCCACTGCTGACCGATGAACGAAGCCCCTGCGTTCTGAATTCACGAGCCCGACCCTGGGTCCATGGGGAACCGGCCCACCCGCGGCGGGCCGGCGTCAACGCGTTCGGATTTGCCGGTATCAGCGCCCATGCCGTACTCGAGGAACACCCGGCCTCCTCGAGATCCGCAACCGCCCCAGGGGCACTGCTTCGATGGGACACGGAGGCCATACTGCTCGGCGCCGAGAGCCGGCAAGGATGGATCGACGTGGCAATGGCCCTGGTCGACTGGCTCCAGGGGAAACCGGAGGTTTCACTCAAAGATCTGGCATACACCCTCAACACCGGTCAGCCGTCCTTCCCTTTTCGTGTGGGACTGGTCGTATCCTCGCTGGCTGATCTGAAAGAGCGACTAAGTCAAGTCATCGCGAAACTCAAAGAGCCCTCATGCCGCTCGATCCGTGACGCGAGAGGGACCTACTTCTGGTCCGAACCGCTCGCGAGCCAGGGCGCCCTCGCCTTCCTTTTCCCTGGCGAAGGATCGCAGTACGCAGGGATGTTAAGTGATTTATATTTTAACTTTCCAGAAATTCGTCCTTCCTTCGAACGGGCCGATCGAGTGGCTCGCCAGCGAGGGCAAGACACGCGGCCCAGCGATCATCTCTTCGCGGATTGCTCGAATGACCCCGCCGAGCTCTGGTCGTTGGGCACGGCGCTCAGTGTCGTCCTCTCCGCGCAATGGTCCCTCTTCCAGTTGTTGACGAGAATCGGACTTCGCGCCGACGTCGTGGCTGGCCATAGCAGCGGCGAGTTCCTGGCGCTCGGCGCGGCCGGTATGATTCGAATCGATCAGTCCTTCGCTGAGCGGCTCGGATATCTCGGCGAGCAGTTTGCCAAGTTGGAAGTCTCGGGTTCGATGCCGGCCGCCGAGCTGATCGCGGTGGCCGCCGATCGCGCGCGGGTGGAAGCGGCCTGCCGCACCGCCGGTCGGTCGGCGATCCTGGCCATGGACAATTGCCCGCATCAGGTGGTCCTCGCGCTTCCGACCGACCTTGCGACAAACCTTGTCGACCAGTTACGAGATCAAGGGGTATTCTGCGAGCGGTTGCCTTTCTCCAGGGCCTACCACACGCCAGCGTTCGACTCGGCTCTCGAACCCATTCGCGCGTTCTTTCAGGATTTGCCGCTTCGGCAGCCGATCCTCCCAATCTACTCGTGCGCGATCGCCGGGCGGCTCCCCGACGACCCTGAGCAGATCCGTCGCCTCGCGGTCGAGCAGTGGAGTCGAACCGTGGCCTTCCGGCCCATGATCGAGGCCATGCACCGCGATGGGGTCCGGCTCTTCGTGGAAGTGGGCGCGCGAGGGAACCTGACCGGCTTCGTCGAGGACACCCTGCGGGGCCGGCCGGCCTTCGCGGTCGCGGCGAACCTCCCCAAGCGATCGGGCCTGTCTCAGTTGAATCACCTCGTCGCGTCTCTCTTCGCTCAAGGGGTCGACCTCCGGCCTGAACATCTCTATTCCCGCCGCCGCCCCGAACGTATCGATCTGTCCGCTCAGCCGACACGGTCTCGAACGACCATCTCGCTGGCACTCGGCTTTCCCGAGATGCGACTTTCGGCCGGATTGTTGCAATCACTGCGACAGCATCAAGCGGCCCGACACGACGACTCTCACCGCGAGACCCCAGCAACGGACGGGAACGGGTCATTCGACCCATCCCACGGGCCGGGTGCCAACGACTGGACCCACGAGTCGGCCATCGACTTGCCAGACACCTTGGGACGCCACGGCCCCATCGATGACGAAGCGGTCCTCGCCTATCTTCGTACCATGAATGAGTTCCTTGATGTGCAGCGTGACGTTATGAGCGCCTACTTTGTTAGCGGTCCGAGCCCGGAGCTGGCCGACCAGGGAGACGCCACGGGGCGAACTGGGCAGACAACATGCCCCGCTCGCCGATCGGAACCGGAGGCCTCGTCGCCACCGCCCGGCGGCATCGACCTGGAGCGAGGCTCCGCCTCCCCGGCTCAAGCGAGTTCTGGCGAACCTCAACGTTCGTTGAATCAAATCTTGCTTGAAAAGATCAGCGATCGCACCGGCTACCCGACCGAGATGCTCAAGCCGGATCTCGACCTGGAAGGTGATCTCGGCATCGACTCGATCAAGCGCGTTGAGATTTTCGGCGATTTGAAGGATCATCTGACAAATGCCCAGAACCTTGATATGGATCGGCTCAGTCGGGCGAGAACGCTTCGCCAGATCTTTGAACTCTTAGAGTCCCACGGGGATGGAGATCACATCCCTCCTGTTCCTGGCCCCTGGATCGGCGAGGTCCAGTCGTGGACGCCCGGCGTGGAGTTGATCACCGTTCGCCGGCTTGACGCGAGACGGGATCCCGTGGCCGAACACCACACCCTCGGCGGCAGGCGTGTCTCGGCGATCGATCCCCATCGTAAGGGCTTGCCGGTTGTTCCCTTCACGGTGATGGCGGAGATGCTCGCCCAGGCGGCCGCCCTGCTCGTTGCCGATCGTGAACTCATTGAATTGCGAGAGGTTCGGGCGCACCGCTGGATCAAGTATGAGGAGCGGCCGGTTGTCCTCGAAATCCGTGCTCGGCGAGAGGCGCGCCAACTGGATGAGGTCCGGGTCTCGATCGTCAACCGAGGCTGCGACGACAAGGCGCGCACATCAAGTGAGGCCGCCGTCGTGGAAGGCGTGG
>CAZRGV010000024.1:40623-48368 GCA_964599655.1 uncultured Isosphaeraceae bacterium
CTTTGGTCCATCCCGTCCGGAGGGCCCTACGGTTTCGCCGTACACACCCGAAGACCCAGCGAAGAGTCGTTTCACGGCCGACGAGCTTTACCGCGATCAGTGGCTCTTCCACGGTCCCGCACTTCAAGCCTTGACACGTGTTGGTCTCACGTCTCGGCATGGGGTCGAGGGGACGCTTCGAGTCCTCCCACGCCGTGGTTTGCTCGCGCCTGACCATTTGGGAACGCTCAAGACCGACGCCATCATCCTCGACGCGTTTACTCATTTGCTCGGATGCTGGGGGCTCGATCAGCTTTCCGAGGGAGACGTGATTTTTCCGCTCCGTCTGGCCCGGCTGTCGCTTTACGGCGTCGACCCGCCCGAGGGGTCCGAAATCGCTTGCCACATTCGAATCCGAGCCATCGAGTCGCATCGCGTTCGGGCTGACGCCGATCTTGTCGGCCCCGACGGTCGGCTTTGGATGCGGCTCGAAGGCTGGGAGGACTGGCGTTTCTACTGGCCCAACCGCTATCGCGACCAGTTCCGGAGCCCCGATCGGGTGTTGCTTGGCGAGGCCCTCAGCTTGCCGGAGTCTAGGCCAGGTTTGGCGGCAGTCTGGCTCGAGCCTCCCGCCGATATGGGGCGACCAGTCTGGCGTGACGTTCTCGAATGGGTGCAGCTCGACCCCGAGGAACGGGCGGCACTCGAGAAAATGACTGGTCCCGAGACGCGCCGCACGCTCCGACTGTGGGGCCGGATCGCGGCCAAGGAGGCGGCTCGCCGACTCTGGCTCGAAGACGGCAAACCGCCCGTGTTTCCGGCCGACCTCTGGATTGATCCTGATCACCACGGTAGACCCCGCATACGTTCACATCTCGAACCAGGCCGGGAGGACCTTCCCGCAGTCTCGATCGCGCATACCGAGGGGATCGCGTTGGCGATCTCGGCCCTGGAACCTTCAACACCTGTCGGAATCGACGTGGAACGGATCGTGCCCCGCGAGGCTCGATTCGAGGAGCTTGCCTTTTCTCCGAAAGAGCGTGCCTGGCTCGACCGGGTCGCAGGATCGCCGGACGTTCGAGCCGAATGGATCGCTCGGTTCTGGTGTGCAAAGGAAGCCGTAGCCAAGGCAACGGGTCGCGGTATGATCGTTGGCCCGTCGAGTGTTGAGATCGTGGACGCGGATTTTCAAAGTGGTTCGGTGGACCTCGTCCTTGGTCAGGACCTGGCCGCTGCCTGTCCAGATTGGGGCCCTTCGATCGTCCGCGTCTGGACCGCTCGACGAGGTGACCACGCTTGGGCCTGGACGATCGGTGAAAGGGTGCGGCCATGAGCGTTCATTCAGAGTCCATGATCCTCGCCGATGTCGCGCGACTCCTCGCCAACTTCCAGGGGAGGGAGTATTCCGCCCCAATCGAGCCCGAGACGCGATTCTTCGCCGACCTTGGTCTGGCGTCCATCGACGCCATCGTGCTCGGCGAGACGCTTCAGGAATACTATGGTCGCCCCTTACCCTTCGCTGAGCTGATGGCCGATCTCGGCCAGCGAACCGACCGCGACCTTACCGTCGGCGAACTCGTCGGCTTTCTGCGACGCTCCTTGAATTCCCCGTCGTGAGGACCTGACTCGATGCCGATGTTGACTGTTCAGGGTCTCCGGTTTCACTTTCAGCAAGCAGGACGGAACGAAGGCCCCGACGCGTTGCTGATCCACGGCCTGACGGGCGACCTTTCGATCTGGTTTCTCTGTCGGGCCATGTCCGAGATCGGTAAATCCCACCGCGTGACTGCCTACGATCTTCGAGGACACGGCTATAGTGACGTCCCATCGAATGGGTACACCTCCGCTCATCATGCTCAAGATTTGATCGCACTGATGGATAGGCTCGGGATTCATCGCGCGAAGCTCGTCGGTCACAGCTTTGGCGCGGTAATCGCGCTGCACGCGGCGGTGCGTTTTCCGGATCGTGTGGAGGCTCTGGTTCTTTCCGACCCCTACTTTCCCTCATTGCGCTACCTCGAGGACGTGAGCCGATGGGGACACTGGGAGAGCTTCCGCCAGGAGGCGCTGGACGCGGGTGTGACCCTCTCCGATGAACACTGGTACGACCTTGGACGGTTTTTTAACCAGGTTCTTCATCTCGATGGAGACGCGATGAGGAAGTTCCGCCAGGCTGTTGGACTGCCTGCGATGAATCGGCTACTGCGTCTTTGTCACACGACCTGCGGCGACGACTCCAAGGCGGAAGCCGGCCTTACCGCCGAGTGCATCCACCGCGTCGAGCAACCGGCTCTCGCGCTCTATGGCGAGATGTCACCGTTCCTGGCGACCGCGAAGTACCTTGAGGATCACCTTCGCCATTGCCGCCGAGCCCTGGTACCAGGCGCCAAGCATCGGGCTCCGGAAGAGAATCCAGAGATGTTCGTCCATATGGTTCGAGAATACCTCGAACAACCGGAGAAATGGTATGTAAATGCGTTGCTGGATCAGCCAAACCTGTAAAAATCATTCATGCAATTATTAAAAATACATACATATTAATAAATTAACTCGAAAAGGAAAGACTCCGATGTCTAAGAACGCTCGTGTGGTGCTTTTGACCGGCGCGGCCCAGGGAATCGGGCGATCGACGGCAATCGCCCTTGCGGACAAGGGGTATCGATTAATGCTCATCGATCGCGAGCGGGACGCCCTTCGTCAACTTGAGTGGGAGCTGAACGAAGCCGGCGCAACCGTGGCTTCCAGGTCCGCGGACGTCCGCGAACTCGAGGAACTGACCCGGGTGGTCGCGGATCTGGAAGCCGCGATTGGTCCCACCGATATTCTCATCGCCTGCGCTGGCATCGGAACCTTGTCAAATATTCACAATCTCGATCTCGCTGGCCTCCGCGCGATGCTTGAGGTCAACGTGCTGGGGGTCGCACAAACCATCTCGGCCGTCCTGCCGGGAATGATCAATCGCCAATCCGGTCACATTGTCGGAATCTCGAGCGTCGCCGGTTTTCGAGGCCTGCCGTGGATGCCCGGCTATTCGGCGTCGAAGGCGGCTCTTTCAACCTATCTCGAGGGTCTTCGACCGGCTCTGAAACGGCGAGGGATCAGGGTGACGAACGTCTGTCCGGGCTTCGTTCGCACGGGCCTCACCGCATCCACACCATTTCGCAAACCAGTCCCGATGCTCGAGCCCGAACAGGCGGCACGCTTCATCGTCAATGCAATCGAAAAACGTCCACGTGATTATGTGTTTCCATGGAATGCTCGAATCGGCATGGGATTGCTCCGGCGATTGCCGGATCCCGTGTTCGACTGGCTGATGGACCGTGCAGGTCCGAGAGCACTCACAACGGAGTTCTGAAGTGGCCACATCGCTCGGATCGCCAACGATTGACAATTCCAGCGCGACCGCCGCGATGCTGGCGTCTTGTCTCGATTGCTCCTCGCCGCTCCGAGGCGCAACAAGATGCTCTGAGTGTGGGCGATTCTATCCCGAAGTGGATGGCATTCTCGAGGCGATCGGTCCATTGTCGGGAACGAACCGGATTGCCGCCACCTTCTACGACGGGCCAGGCTGGCAACGCTTCCGACCGTGGGAACGACTCTTCCTCTGGTTCCAGGACGGTCCGATCGAGGCCCGTCGGCAAATTCTTCGTCACCTGCCTTCGACACCAACCGCCCGGGTGCTGGAGATCGGTATCGGCGATGGCGAGAATCTGCCACTTTTACCAAAGAACTGGACCGTCTTCGGCGTCGACATCGCGCGGACGCGACTGCTCGAGTGCGCGGTACGCTACCCTGAGATGGCCGGTCGGCTCGTCTGGGGCGAGGCGGAAGAACTTCCGTTTCCCGACGGGACGTTCGACGCCGTCTACTCAATCGGCGGCTTCAACTACTTCCGCGATCATGCGGCGGCTCTTCGAGAGATCCGACGCGTGGCGAGGCCGAGTTCTCCCGTCCTGGTTGCCGACGAGATCCCTGGGCTGAAGCGATTTTCCCTCGGACACCTCATCGGATTTGAGTGCCTTGATTCGCTGTTTCTTAGAGCGATGGGACTGGATCCGGACTTCGTGACGATGGTTCTATCACTCCGTCTCGATATCGACACCCTGGCACGCCGGGTCTGGCCGCGGTCAAGGCGGTTCCGGATCTGGCATCGCCTCGGTTATTGCCTGGTCGACCCTGATCCTCGTCCCAGCGGTTGCGATCCTGTTCAAGGAGATTGACATGTCGTCGAGTGTCCTTACCAGAGAGATGGATCTCGGCCTCTGGCGATGCGTCGACTGCGGTGGCTCGCTCGGAGAATCGAACGGTGTGTTGGTGTGCACCGACTGCGTGAGGGTCTATCCAATCCGAAATGGCGTGATCATTATCAAAGAAGAGCAGACCGGCAACAACGAGGTGGTTCGCAACTTTTACAACGGCCCGCTCTGGCCGAAATTTCGGTTCTGGGAATGGTTCACATTTCTCTGCAACGGCGGTGAACGACGATCGCGCAACAAGGTGCTTCGGCATCTGCCGAGGGCCTCGGAATTGAGGTTGCTCGATGTGGCGATTGGTGACGGCGTCTACCTTCCGTGGTTACCTCGGGAGTGGACCGTGGTTGGAATCGATATCTCCACGGCGCAACTGGATGCGTGCCGACGACGGGTGGTCGACCGTCCGTTGACCCTCGCGCTGGGAGAGGCGGAGTCCTTGCCCTTTGCTAACCACTGGTTCGACGCGGTTCTCAGCATCGGCGGATTTAACTACTTCAATGATCCCGAGAGATCGCTCCGCGAGATGGTTCGTGTGACCAAGCCCGGCGGGACAATCGTGATCTCGGACGAGGTTCCCAACTTGACCGACCGCATGCTCGGCCACAAACTGAACTTTGGACCGCTCAAGCGTTTGGAGCGCTGGTGGGTCGCGAGGGGGATGAACCTTGGAGACGAGTTTACGGAGATCGTCGAGCGGTATCACGACCTTGACGTCGCGGCGATCGGCCGCCGTGTTCTGAACGATTGTCATTATGAGCGAATCTGGCAAGGCGTCGGTTATGTGATGGTCGGCACCGCGCCCGTCAAGTGAAACGCGTCGGAAGCGTTGGAATTCTATCGGCGAGTTCCGTCGATTCCGTCCTCGAAATCTATTGTTGACATATAAAGAAAATGTTGGAACAACGATGCGATTCACAACCATCATCGCTCGGAATTTAACGCGACGAGGGGCTCGCACGGCGCTGACCGTGGTGGGACTGGCGATTGGGATCGCCGCGGTTGTCACCTTGTTGGCAGTGGCCTGGGGGTTCGAAGCGTCGTTTATGAACATCTACGAAACAAAGGGAATCGATCTTGTCGTGGTTCGTGCCGGCGTGTCGGATCGTCTCAGTAGCAATTTGGAATCGCGCCTGATGGACGATCTCCGCAAGGTTCCCGGAGTCAAGGCGGTCGCCGCGTCGCTAATGGACGCGGTCACCTTCGAGGAGGCGAACCTTGTCAGCGTCCTCGTGAGCGGGTGGGAGCCGGGCAGCCTTCTCTTTCGAGGGCTACGCCTCGTCGAGGGGCGCGACCTGAACTCAAGCGATGGTCGTTCCGCGATGCTAGGGCGAGTCCTCGCCATGAATTTGAACAAGGGGCCCGGTGACGAGATCGAAGTCGCCGGTGAGCCGTTTCAGGTCGTGGGAGTGTACGAAAGCAGCAGCCTCTTCGAGAACGGCGGTCTGATCATTCCATTAAAGGAATTGCAGGCGATGATGGGCCGTGAGGGACAGGTCACCGGCTTCGTTGTCGTGGGAGACTCGCCAGAGGGACGTGCCGTGGAGGCGCTCGGACGGCGGATCGAGAAGGCAATTCCAGGGGTCGCGGCAGTGCCAGCCCGCGACTTCGTGCAGCGCGACGTGATGATCCGGCTCGCCAAGGCGATGGCCTGGACCACCTCGGTCGTGGCTCTGATCTTGGGCTCAGTCGGCATGCTCAATACCATGGTCATGTCGGTCTTCGAGAGGACCCAAGAGATCGGGATCCTCCGGGCCCTTGGCTGGCGGCGTCGCCGCGTACTGATCTTGATCTTGGGCGAGGCATTCGCCCTCGGCGTGGCGGGTTCGGTGTTGGGTGTTCTGCTCGGATACGTTGGTTTGCGAGCTCTGTCGCTGATGCCCACCGCTCGCGGATTCATTAGCTCGGATTTACCACCTCTAACACCGGCCGTCGCACTGGCCCTGGCGATCGGGCTGAGCCTGCTTGGCGGGCTTTACCCGGCGCTGCGAGGAGCCTCGCTCGACCCCATCGAGGCACTGCGACATGAGTAAGCCAGAACCGGAGCGACTTCCGCCAAGGATCAAGGCACGCGGTCTGGTCCGCATCTACGCAGATGGAAATGTTCACGCGCTTCGTGGCGTCGATCTGTCGATCGATCAAGGTGAGTCGGTCGCGATCACCGGACCCAGCGGTTGCGGCAAGAGCACTCTCTTGCACCTACTCGGAGGGCTCGACCGACCCACGGAGGGAGAGGTCGACTTCGACGGCAAGCCCCTCGATTCTCTCGACCTTGATGAGTATCGAGCCCACCGGGTTGGGTTTGTCTTTCAGTCGTTCCACCTGCTGCCTACCCTCTCCGCACTGGAGAATGTACAGATTCCCATGTTTGAGACGAACCTCCGGCGATCCGATCGCGTCGCGAGAGCCACCCGATTACTCGGGGAGGTTGGCCTAGCTCATCGCAAGAACCACCGCTCGACACGTCTCTCGGTGGGCGAGCGGCAGCGGGTCGCCATCGCCCGCGCCCTGGCCAACGACCCGCAGCTTCTCCTGGCCGACGAACCAACCGGGAACCTTGACAGTCACAACGAGATCGAGATCCTCACCTTGCTCGACCACCTGCGGAAGGATCGAGGCCTGACCATGGTCCTCGTCACCCACAGCCCCGAGGTCGCCCAGCACGCCGATCGGGAAATCCGACTTCGCGATGGCAAGGTTGTTGGATGAGTATCTGTTAAGACTATTGATTATTAGCGTGATAATTTAGAGATCGACCTAATTGCTTTTGGGATTCTCCCTGGGTTCACCCACTGAATCCGGATTCAGCCGGTCGAGCAGGGCCTTGATGCCGGCTTTCGCGACTTCGGCGTCCTGTTCGCCGGTTCCGCCGCCGACTCCCACGGCCCCAATCACCTGGCCGTCGACGACAATCGTTACGCCGCCGTAGAGTGTCGTAAGTTTGCCGCCGCTGGCGGACGCGGCATTCTGAAGACTGAGGTTCAGCAGGATGTCGGGTTGGTCGGCGTTGCGAGGCAACGGGCCAGTGTCCTGGCGGAATGTGGCGGCGGTGGTCGCCTTGGTAATCGCCGTGTAGCCGCTGGCCGGGCGCGCACCGTCCATGCGGTCAAAGGCGAGGAGATGCCCACCGTCGTCGACGACTGCGATGTTCTGCTTCAGTCCCAACTCCGCCGCCTTCGCCTCCGCCGCGGCGAGGATCAGGCGGGCGCCGGCTAGATTGAGCCTCACCTGGTTGCGCTCGATCAACGGTGAGTCCGACGGTGGAAGCGGCGTCGGTTGCGGTCTGAGCGGAGCGGGCGCTCGCTCCGTGGTGGGGGCCGGTTCGACGATCGAGGCACCCAGGGTCTTGCCGATCGCCTCGATACCTCGCAATAGTCCCGTGTCAAACCGCTGATGATTAAACTCGGCGACGATCGCCTCGCGAACGGCGGCGCGGGCACCCTCGGGGAACCGCGTTTCCAGGGCCTTGCGCGCGAACGGCCGGGAAATGGCTCGATCCTTCTTAGCGATCAGGAG
>CAZRGV010000024.1:48378-56880 GCA_964599655.1 uncultured Isosphaeraceae bacterium
ATTCCCTGGCCGCCCGACTCTCTCGCATGCCGAAGCGCCACGTCGTTGATCGGCTCGCCGTCGAGCGATTCGACGGTTTCTATCACGATCGGCACACCCGTCGACCGTTCGATCTGCTCCATCAGTCGATGGGCCTTCTCGTTCGCTTCGGGGTGAAAGAGCATCGCCCGATCGCGGACCTCGGAGGTCGATGAACTGGATTCGGCGATCCGCTCCTTGACCTCGATGGCCTGCCCGGCCGCGAAGCCGGGCAGCGCGAGGATGGGCGAGACGAGAACGATCCAGAGTTTCCAGGGCTTTGGGACTAACCGCATGGAGCGGATCTCCTGATTGCTTAATGGAATGTGTCCAAGATTGTTGTCATCGCTCGGACTCGGTCCATGGTTCCCCGTGTTCCAGGATCTTTCACCGCGAGCGACTTCTGGGCGTCGAAGGGAACGACATGAGGGTCGGGTAGCGTGTTGTCGTGAACAAGCTCGTCATGATTCCCAACGAAGTAACTGTGATTCTTGCCCACGATGAGGTTGAACACCGGCTCGACAGGTCCCGGCTCCAGGGTCGTCACCGTGCTCAATCCGCTGAGCGAGCGCAAGGTATCGCCGACCTCGAGGTCTCGCGCCATGACCCAACCTTTGCCGGCGTGCCAGAAGCGGTGGAACAGGCTGGCGATGACTGTGTCGCCGTTGTCGAGCGTAACGCGTCGGGTCTTGTCGGGCGGGTTGTGGAAGACGACCAGAATCGGCTGGAACTCGAGGGTGCCGGTGGTTACGTCCTGGCAGAGGACCTGATCACCGACGTGCAAGGTTTCGATTGGCCTGTGTCCGTCGAGCGTCCGCACCGGCGTACCGGCCGCGAAGCAGCTCGTAATGATGGCCAGGGGTACGAGAGGAGTCTGGTTCTCCCGGTAAACCATCTTGTGAGGCGGATTGTATCGATAACCGATCTTTTCATACCACCAGAGGTGCCAGGCGTCCTCGTCGTCGCCGAGAACGGGGGCGTCGAGTGCCTCGCGAAGAATTGATATCACTCGTGCATTTGTCGCCTTGATCTGGGCGTTCGAGACCTCGATGTCGTTGACGTCGGCCATCATGCGCTGTTGGACAACTTGGGCTTCGATGTTGGCGCGGGCGATCCACTGAGCGGTCCGAATTTCGGCGGCTCGAAGATCGGCCGCGGCCACCAGGCCGTTCTTGAGCGTGGAACTGATATGGGCCGGAGGCCGATAGTAGGATCCCGCGATGCTTTCTCCTTCGCGCATGTCGTCGATTTCGGAGCCTGAAATCACAACAGGCAGGCCGTTCTGATCGATTCCCGCGAACCCACGAAAGGTGCTGCTCAGTCGGAAGGCTGGAGGTGCCTCATACGTTCGCCGGAGCTGGAACCGTGGTGTATCCACGATCAGCGCGCCTCTCGTACCAGGGCCAGCGACCGGCTGATACTGATAGGTGGCCGGCGTGCGGATCAGGTCGACGAGCCACTGACCGTACTCCCGAGGCGCTCGCTGGCGGAGGCTCTGGGCCGCCGCCTGGTTGACCTGCGGCGACGGGCTGAACAATGCGATGTGGGCGAGGTCTCGGGTCGCGGCTGGGTTGTCGATTTGCTGGAGCAGGCGAATGGCTTGCATCTGATCAACCGGGCTGCTGTCGAGAAAGACGCGGACGACCGAGGGAATTGCCTTGGGATCGTTCAGGGCCCCCAGCAGCTTCTCGGCCTCGTCCCGGCGCGTCTTTTCGTGGAGCCAGGACTTCCACTTGCGGAGCAGGGGCTCCCAGTGGCGATCGGCGTGAAGCTGTTCAAGATGTTCATGTTCCTCGGCCGTGATCTGCTCGCGAGTCATCCATCGACCCCGGTGCTTGATGTACCCGAGGTGCTTCCAAGAGGGATCGTCGTGTGGGTTCAGTTGCACGGCGGCCGTGAAGTGGGCTTCGGCCTCGGTTTTCAGGCCGTTTTTTTCGCACCAGAGGCCGAGTTTCACATGTTCGGGGGCGAGCCTCGGCGAGTTGCGAGCCTCGAAGAGTCGGGCCTGTGGGAGAAGCCCCTTTCGCTCCAGGTCGAGGATCTTTTGGGCGATCGTGTCGGACTCCAGGTCGAGCCGTTCGCGACGAGCGTTGTATTCGGCGAGCTTCGCTGAGAGTTCCGCGTCGGCCTTGATTTTCTGGCTGACCTGGTCGGGTGCGTTCCACGTCCCGGCGAACTCGACAAGGCCCAGAAGACCGCGTGCGGCGGCATTTTTCGGATCGGCCAGGACCGCTCTGGCGAGATGTTGCGTTCGTTCAGCGGTCAGGCCGTGGGCCTCGCACCAGAGGGCGAGCTGAACGTGCAGGTTCGGGTCGCGGCTGGCTTCGGCCCGGGCGCTTGCGGCTTCATAGGAATTGCGATCGGTTAGGTTTTTCGGGCCTTCAGTCGACGGGGTCTGCGACACGAGCAGCGTGATCAGCCCGAGTCCGATTCGAGCGAGTTCGACCATGGTTTTCTTCCCCACATTGTGTTCCGGGTCGGGGGGAAACCCGGTTTTACTCCTGTTCCTGTCCACCTGGGTAGTGAGCGGCGGCGAGGGGACACGCCTCGCCACCGGTCGAACTTGTTGACTCTTTCCATCATAACCCAGGGAATACGGGTTCAACAGGATTTGAATGTCAAAATCTTTCCTCTCGGTTGCGGTCGAACTTTCGCGCCGCAGCGAGGAAACGCTTGGGTGGCATCCTGAATCCTGTTGCACCATGGTTCACCTGATCCCTCTGATGGAGGGCGAGGTTTTCGGTTCAAGGCTTGCGAGTCTGCTGGAGCATCCATTCGATGAGGTTCGGATCGGAGTACGCGCGGTCCCAGCTATTGTGGCCGACGCCCCGGTACTCGGTCGATCGAGGGGAGGCGCCTGCCTTCTTCAGAGCCCAGACCATCGACCGGGTCGACTCGACGGTTCGAAGTCGATCGGCGTCTCCGACAAAGGTCCAGACCGGCAGATGCTTGATTTTGGCAACGTCATTCAGGTCGCCAGTGCCGCAGACCGGAGCCACGGCGATGAACCGATCGGGATGGGCCGAGGCGATCGACCAGGAGCCCGAGCCTCCCATCGACAGACCGGTTAGAATCACACGGTCGGGATCTCCCTGGTAGGAGGCCAGCACGTCGTCGAGCGCCGCCAGGGCCGCTTTCGCGTCGTCGGAGTCGGCTCGCCAGGTCTCACGGGCCTGGGGGAACAGGGCGATGAAAGGGAAGTCGTCGGGGTGACCAGCGATCACAGCGCCGAGACCGACCTGGGCGCTGATCACACCATCGGTTCCTCGCTCGCCCGAACCGTGGAGGAAGAGGACGACGGGATAGGTTTTCTTTCCGTCGTAGCCCTTGGGAAGGAAGACCGTGTACTTCCGCTCGCCGTCGTCGGTCTTCACGGTCCTCAGGTGGAAGCCCGGTGCGCTGGGGTCGTCGGTCAAAGTTGGTAGCGGCTGAATGTACATGTCCTTGAACTGGACTTCCATTGGCCCTCCGGCGTGGACTTGCACGGCGATGCGGCCGTCGGGGGCGATGCCTTTCTCGGTTTCGCGATAGTCGACCGAGGTGACGCCGTTGAGAGTCAAGGTAATATGGTTGCCCATCGCCCGGATGACGTAGTGGTTCCAGCCGTCCTCGTTGACGGCCTTGCGGGCTCGGTCGGAGGCCTGGACGAGCACGCGGTTGCGTCTCGACTCGTCGTAGAGGCAGCCCCAGTAGTTCTCGCCGATGTCGGCTTGGTAGCCGGACATCTCGTGCGGCGGAGCGGGCTTGCTTCGGAACTGGACGCCACTGTTTCCCTTACCGCCAATCAGGCGGAACGAAAACTTAAGCACGAAGTCACGATAATTGCCGGGGGCCATCAGGAAATCGTTATGCTTAATTCCTGGAGATTCGGCGACGAGCATGCCGTTCTTGACCTTCCAGAGGGTTTTATCTCCTTCCCAGCCGTCGAGGTTGCTGCCGTTGAAGAGGGGCTGGAATCCGGCGGTTTCGACCACGGCGGGCTCGCCCGAGAGCAGACGCGCCCAGTGCAGCACAGTCGTGGCGTAGTAGGTGCCACTGATGGTCGGAGGCCTGCCGGGGGCGACACCGTAACCGCCATCCGACTGCCGGCACCGGGCGATGAACGAACGGAGGGCGTCGAGATCGGCGGATTCTTTCATCATGAACAGGCCTCGCATCACGCGATAGGTAGCCGAGAGGTCGGAGGGGCCGTCGCCAGTCGACCAGGCGCCGTCGGGACGCTGGCCGTCCTTGATGGCGGTCAGCATGGCCGCGCGATGGTCGAGCTCGACACCCATGCGGAGCAGGGCAACGACTCGGCCGCCGGTTTCGAACGCCTTATTCGCCCCTTCGCCCCAGGTGCCATCGTCGTGTCGTCCCTCGTTGACGATGTCGGTCCAGGCCTGGAGCTTCGGCGGCCTGGCCTTGACGGCTTCGAGGCCCGCCACGGCAATTCGAACATCGGGGAACGTCTTGACATTCTCACCCAGATAGCCCACGGCGTTCCGGACCATGTCGTCGCTAGCGACGAAGAGCTCGGCCGCAGCCATGAGACCGACGGCCGTCGTGTGGACGTCGGGCTTGCCGCCGGGGGATTGCGAGAAGCCACCCGTGGCCGGGTCGAAGCAGCTCTTGACGAACTGGATGCAGCCGGGGACGTCGCGGACCGAGCCGCCAACGTTCTTGAGGATTTTCAAAGCCGATGACGTGGCTCCGAGGCTGGAGGCGCCGCCGGGCTCATCGGCGAAGCCGCCATCGGAGTTCTGAAAGGCCTCGACATAGCGAGCCGTCTGAGCCATCTCCTCCGGCGTCTGCGCGAAGAGCGACGGACTGGCGACGAGCAGGAACGCGGCCAGGCCAAGCCGTGTGATCGACCGCCTCATGGCGTCTCCCTCCCTCTGGCTTGCGGTTGCGGATTCAAGGTGAATCGGATTCCTCGGGCGGTCGTCCTCTCGGAGGAGCCGCCGTGACGGGACCAGTCTGCCAGGCGCGACGGTTTCCGGCAACCGTCCGCCTTCCGCTATCGCAGTCCATGGTTCGAGATCTCCGATCGGCGCCCGTCCTCGCCAGAGGCGACGGTCGCGCGGCCACGTTGCCGCGTCGAGATCCCCGTTGCCTGTCTACTCCTTACTATCGAGGCGGGAGGCCGCCGAATTCGAAGCATTCTGGCAGTTTTCTCCTTATTCGCTGGTTTGCCAGCATTGCCAGGTCGTCGCGCTCGAATGATGCCGGGATGGAGGCGGAGCGGGGGGCGACGACCGTCGGTCTGTGACGACCCATCCACCGTTCGTGTGTCATGGAGGTGTGGGGCAGTCCGCGAGAGCTCGGGCGAAAGCCGCTTCAAGAAATCGGGGATTCGGGCGAAATTCTCAAAGGCTTGGTTATAATGGCCGTTGCAGGAAGGGACCGCGACCGGGCCGGAACCGAGCGGTCGCTTACACGTCATTGCCGGAACGACGGGCCGGGCGTTCTTCCCGCTCCCGTCGCTGGCGGGAAAGGCCCGTCTCCGGGTTCGTCCTCGAGGACCACTTCGCATGCATTCTCGTACAACACTAGAGAAACGTTGTTCCGCACTGGCCGCGCTGGGCGTACTCGCGGCGGTTCTCTTACCCGTCGCGGCTCAGGGTGGGGAGCGCGTCTATTCCACGGCCGACGGTCGTTCGATCACGCTGGAGGCGCCTCGGGGAGGGGCCACAGCGATCGTCTTCTACTCGACCGAGTGCCCGATCTCGAACGCGTATAGCCCGACGCTCAACGATCTGCGGAAAGCCTTTCCAGAGTCGACGCTGAAGCTGATCGGGGCCTGCGTCGATCCCGACCTTACGGACGCGGACTTCGCCTCGCACGCGAAGGAGTACCAGTTGAGCTTCCCGGTCATCCGGGACCGTCGCGCGAGGCTGGCGGCGCGTTACAAGGTGTCGGTGACGCCCGAGGCGGTGGTGATCGACGATGCGGGAAGGGTTCGATACCGGGGCCGGATCGACGATCAGTACGCGGCGCGGCTGGTCAAGACGACGAACCCGAAGACCCACGAGCTGAAGGACGCCGTGAACGCAGTGCTGGCGGGTGCGAAGGTTGAGCAGCCGGTGACGAAGGCGGTCGGCTGCCCGATTCCCGAGTTGATTGAGGGGGCGTCGGCTGTGACGTACACCAAGGATGTCGCCGCGATCCTTCAAAAGCACTGCCAGGAATGCCACCGCAAGGGGCAGATCGGACCGTTCCCGCTCGAGACCTATGAGCAAGCCCGCAAGCGTGCCTCCGACATCGCGTTCGTGGTCGAAGACCGCCTGATGCCCCCCTGGAAGCCGGTTCGGGGCTTTGGCGTGCCGTTCAAGCACGATCGGTCGATGAGCCGGGAGGAGATCGAGACGCTCATCACCTGGGCCGAGAACGGGGCGCCCAAGGGCAACCCGGACGACATGCCGCCGGCTCCGACGTTCCCGGACGGCTGGACGATGGGTGAGCCCGACTTGGTGGTCGAGATGCCCGAGGAGTTCGACATCCCGGCCAGCGGGGGCGACATCTATCGCTGCTTCGTGATCCCGACGAATCTGCCGGACGACATGTACATCTCGGGCATTCAGTACATGCCAGGCAACCCCAGAGTCGTGCATCACATTCTCGGGTATGTCGACACGTCGGGGGAGGCTCGAAAGAAGGACGCCGAGAATGACGGGCCGGGCTACGTGTGCTTCGGCGGGCCGCAGATCAAGATCAACAACGACCTCGGTGGCTGGGCGCCCGGGGTCGAGGCCAGCCGCTTGCCGGACGGCGTTGGCCGATCACTTCCGAAAGGATCGGACGTGGTGATGCAGGTGCACTACCACCCTTACGGCAAGCCGGAGAAGGACCGTAGCAAGATCGGCCTGTACTTTGCCAAGAAGCCGGTCAAGCAGGCGTTCCACTGGTGGCTGGCGATCAACCAGGAGTTCGTGCTCAAGCCCAACGATCCGTCGACCTGGGAGGTGAAGGCGGAGTGGCCGGGCATGCCGGTTGACGTTGAGGCCCTTTCGGTGGCGCCTCACATGCACCTGCTTGGCAAGGACATGACGGTTTGGGTCGAGTTCCCGGACGGCACGCGTCAAGACCTGATCAAGATTGACAAGTGGGACTTCCAGTGGCAGAACCAGTATTACTTTGAGAAGCCGCTGAACCTGCCGAAGGGAACGAAGCTCAAGCTGATCGCCCACTTCGACTACTCAAAGGACAACCCCCGCAACCCGTTCCTCGACGAGGCGAATCCGCCGGACGTCGGCTGGGGTGAGGCCACGACCGACGAGATGTGCATTGCCTTCATCGGTCTGGTTAAGAAGGACCAGGATCTGACCAAGCCGGGGCAGAAGGACGACCTGTACGACCTCTTTGAGAAGCAGGTCGAGGAGCTTCGCCAGCGTCGGAAAGAGAGGGCCGACTCGCGGCGAGCCGAGGGCAAGGCGGAGGTGAGGGTCGAGCCGGCCCGGGTTCGTTGAGCGTGCCGACTCGGCGTTGCCGAAATCAAGAAGCCCCCGGCGTGCCGGCGCGTCGAGGGCTTCTTGCGTGCCTGGAGTTGAAAAGCTCTATATATTTTCAATACGCTTGATATGACAGATCCACTTCTGGTGATGGGCGCGGAGGACCTCGATGGCGTGGTCGATGTGCTCGACACACGTGGGGATGGTCATGTCGACGGGATCGGCAAGCCGTGGAGGGCCGTCGATCATGTGGGTTCGAGCCCAGGCGACGAGGTCGGCCCACATCGGACCGACGAGGACCAAGGGGGTGTCATACAGCTTGTGGACCTGGAGGAGTTGCCAGACCATCATCGTTTCCAGGGTGGTTCCGATGCCGCCGGGAACGACCACAAAGGCATTGGACTGGAGCACGAAGTGGTGCAGACGCGAGAAGAACGTCTTATGCTGATAAACGTGACCAACGAAGGCGTTGGTGGCCTGTTCGAAGCCGAGGTCGACGCGGATGCCGATGGATCGCTCGGGGTTTTCAGGCGAGGCGTCCATCGCCCCTTCGTTGGCGGCCTGCATCAGGCCGGGACCGCCGCCGGTGATGATGTTGCAGCCGAGCCTCGCGAGTTCGCCGGCCAGGCGACGGATCTCCTCATACTGAGATGTTTTCGGCTGGATGCGGGCCGAGCCGAAGATTGTCACGTTATAGTCGTCGGTTCGCATCGGCCGGAGCTTCGTCAGCTCGTCGACGACGTCCCAGAGCTTGAGCACGGCGTCGCGGATGATGAGGTTCGTCGATCGCGCGTCGTCGCGGTCGGTGAGGAAGTCCGACGGAACGGTTTCCGGAGTGTCCGACATGGGGCGACCTTGAAAAACGATTAATGTGCAAAATGATTATTTATAATATGTGCCGTCATGCTGTTCACGGCCCACAAAAGATGTTTAATTCATTTCAGGTTCCAGGGGGCCGGCGAGGTCGGCGTGGTAGAAGAGGCGGCCGCGGAGGGTGGGCATGAACGAGCTGGGGACCCAGCGGTCGGGGCCGTAGCGCAGAGTCATCCAGAGG
>CAZRGV010000025.1:0-5590 GCA_964599655.1 uncultured Isosphaeraceae bacterium
GCCGAACGCCTCGCCGTCGAACCGTTCTTCCTTGAACCGGGCGAGAACCGCGGCGATTTCCCCGGCAACCTGATCGAACGGCACGTAGTCCTTGTATAGGACGTTGAGCCGGCCACCCAGGGTACTTCCGCCGAGGAAGATCGTGTACGTGCCTGGTTGGTTGCTGCCGTCGTCGTTCTTGGCGGCCGAGCGACCGACCAGGCCGATGTCGGCGTTATAGGGGCGGGCGCAGCCGTTCGGGCAGCCGGTCATCCGCACGGTAAAGCGCTCGTCCTCCAGGCCGAGACGGGCGATCTCGACCTCGAGTTGGTCCAGGATCGTGGGCAGGGCTCGTTCCGCCTCGGTAACGGCTAGGCCGCATGTCGGAAGCGCAGGACACGCCATCGACCACCTGCGGACGGTGGACACCCGCTCGACGGTGGCGATCCCGAACTCTTCCAGCAGGGCTTCGATGTCCGCCTTCCAGGAGGGATCGAGGTTGATCAGCAAGATCGACTGCTGGCATGTCAGGCGCGCTGGGGTTCCGTACCGCTCGAAAAAAGTCCGCAAACCGCTCGCGAGCCGGAGCGTCCCTTCGTCCTTGATCCGTCCATTCTCGACGGGAAGTCCCAGAGAGAGCTTGCCGTCTCCCTGCGTTTCCCAGCCGAGATGGTCGCAAACCTCGGTGACCGGATTGGGCCTCGGTTCGGGCAGCGAGTGGCCAAGGTACTCCTCAACCTTCGCCTTGAATGCGGGCAGACCCATATCGTAAATGACATACTTGAGCCGGGCCCGCTTCCGGTCCGATCGGTTCCCGAGGTCACGATAGACTTTGACAATCGCCTCGCCAACCCGGAGCACATCCGTTCGCTCGACGAACGTCAAGGGCTGAGCGAGAGCCGGGAAGGTTTTGCCCGCGCTCGGGGTCGTGCCAAGTCCGCCACCGACCAGAACGTTGTAGCCGAGCAACCGGCCATCCTCGACGACCGCCAGGAAGCCCAGATCGTTGGCGAAGACGTCGGTGCAGTTGTCGTGTGGTAACGCAAAGGCGGTCTTGAACTTGCGAGGCAGGTACGCCTTGCCGTAGATCGGCTCGGTCGGGTCGTCGCCGGGGGTCGGAACCAGGATCGGACCTGGTTCGGGCAACGATCCGCCGTCCACTTTTTCGCCGTCGAGCCAGAGATCGCAGTAACTCGACGAACGAGGGGCGAAGTGCGACGCGAACGCATCGCAGTCGGACTGGAGTTGGTCGTGCAGGCGGTCCTTGATCGGCGCCGGGCAGCACAGAACGTTCCGCTCGACGTCGCCGCAGGCGGCCAGAGTCGAGAGCAACGTCTCATTGATCCGGCGGATAACAGACGGAAGGTCCTGTTTCAAGACGCCGTGCAACTGGAACTCCTGGCGGGTCGTGATTCTCAAGGTACCATTGCCGACGGTGCGAGCCAGCTCGTCGTGAGCCAGGTACTGAGCGGCCGTTAGCTTCCCGCCCGGAATCCGGGTGCGGACCATGAACTGGAACGCCTTCTCCTTGCCCTCTCGCTTCAACTGAAGGCGAAGGTCGCGATGGTCCTGCTGGTACGTTCCGTGGAACTTCAGTACCGTTGCCGCTTCTTCGCTGATGTGCGACGACCCGTTCCCGAACTCCTCGGCGAGCGAGCCTCGGAGGTAGTCGCTCCCGATCTTGATCAGCTCCACCTTGCTGGGCTTGGCGCTAGCGTTGGCGTCCATCGTCGGGCCTCTCCGGAACATCCCCGAAACGGTCCAGGTCGCAATCTTCAGTTACTTCATCAAGATACAGGACAATCATTCTATCGGCGAGTCTCGCCGAGATCAATCGCGACTTTCGAGGACTGGGAAGCGAGAGGCGTTCAGGATACACTTCCCGTGGGAAGGAATTCCGGACGGCGGGACCGGCGCGAGGCGATCATGGCCGACTATCACCTGGAAGGGCCGAAGCCCGCTCGCATGTATGAGGTGATCTTGCCGAAGAAGCTGGGTTATTTCGGCAAGGTGCAGGAGGTGCTCGAAGACCTCTTCCGCGAGCAGGCGATACGGGCCGTACCGTTCGTCAGGAGATCGATCCAACAGAAGCAGAAGCGAGATCCCGCGTTCGACGAGGAGTCATGGCTTCGCACGCTTAGCCGTGCCTGTCGGGGCTATTCGATTTACGAGATGGATGGCCGTTACCTCTCGGCGCAAGGGCCGGTTGATGAGCGGGTTCTGGTCATCCGATTCATCTTCCATAACCCGGGCGGCTTGAATTCCGATCCGTCGACCGATTTCCTTGCGGCGTCGCTGGAGGTCGTCAACCACCTTGTGGCCCATCGCTTCGCGGAGGAGCTCGGGGTCGAGGAAGAAATCTGGTTCCTTGAGTATAACAGCCCGCAACTGGCCATTTGGCGAAAAGACGCGGAGTCGGCGACCGAGCCCCCCCAGGATCTTCATGCATGAGCGCGGAATTGATCGACCGATACGCGTTGGGTCCCGAGCTTCTCTCCTACGCGGCCCAGGGACTCACTCGCGAACAGCAGCAGGCACGTCCGGGCCCCGGCGCCTGGAGCATTGCCGAGCTCGTTGCCCACATGCTTGACAGCGACCTGGTCGGCTCCGACCGGATCAAGCGAGTTCTTGCCGAGGAGAATCCCACGCTCCAGGCCTACGACGAGAATGCCTGGATCGCGCGGCTGCGTTCGCATGAGATGCCGGTCGCTGAGGCCCTGGAGCTGTTCGCCGCCAACCGTCGATGGACGACTCGCCTGCTCCGGGCCTGCGACGAGTCGGATTTCGCTCGATCCGGTCTCCATACGGAAAATGGTCGCGTCACCCTGGCCGAGCTGGTGGTCGGCTACGTCCGGCACGTCGATCACCACCTTCGATTCCTGTACGCGAAGCGGGCAAACCTGGGCGTGAGTTTGTATCCGCGATACTCGAGCGAGTAACCGATCCGTCAGGAGGATGACCACGTGGGCCGACTCTTCGCGGGTACCCCCTGGGACCGACCGCCTCGATGCGAGCGTTGTGGCGAGCTGGTGACGGAATGCACCTGTCCGCCTTCCGTCGAGGAGCCGGTTCGACTGGCCCCCGAAGTCCAGACTGCCCGGCTCCGGCTCGAAAAGCGCCCCAAGGGAAAGGTCGTGACGATCGTCGCCGATCTCGATCCGAGCGGCAATGATCTCGAAGCCTTGGCGGCAACGCTCAAGTCACGTTGCGGTGCTGGCGGCACGGTCAAAGCGGGACGGATCGAGCTCCAGGGAGATCATGTCGCGAGCGCGGAATCGGCGCTCTCAGCCATCGGTTACAAGACGAAGCGAGGCTGACCGGAGCAAACGATCAAGGCGATTCAACGGCCCAATTTCGGACCACTTCCGCCAAGGTCACAACCTCGGCCATCGCGCCGACGCCGACGTCGCCGCAGGCCAAACGCTTGGCTTGCGGCGGAACGAGGACGATGCCCGGAGCGTGGCGAGCGAACAGCTCAGCCGCTTGATCGAGCGCCCATCGTTCTGGGAGTGGACCCTCGCCATGATCTTCGAGCAAGAGCCGAAGATGACGTCGCGTGACAGAACTTTCCCACATCAATGTATTCATGGCCGGGGCCAGAACGACTGGCTTGTGGAAATCCCAGGCGCGGAAAAGGCAGGTCAGAAAGTTGTCGGAGAGGCCGAGCGCGAACTTGGCCAGCGTGTTGGCGTCGAGCGGAGCGACGATGAGGAGATCGGCCCAGCGACGAAATTCGATGTGCAGCACCGGATCGTCACGTTGATAGCGCGTGCCTGGCCACTCATCCGCGTCACGGTAGAACGGGCCGCGATCCGAATCCGGCGTACCGAGTTCCTGGGGATCGAAGAAATAAAGGGCCGATTCCGTTGCCACGACGCGCACCTCGTGGCCTTGCTCGCGGAGTGCGGCGAGGAGCGACGGTGTGCGAATGGCCGCCACCGAACCGGTCACGCCCAGGATGATCTTCGGCATCGATCGTGTTCGCCGAGGAGAGCAATCCGAAGCCTTGAGGAGCGGAATTCCCCGCCCCGTGTTGCACTGCACTGGGTTTATCGATTCTCGACCGAAAGAGGCTCGACGGATCGGTTGATCACATCCACCAGATCATTCCAGAGTTGTTGCTGAAGCTGGGCGAATTCCCTGCGGGTCAGGAAGAGTCGCTCATGAGCCCGTTGCACCACCATGGATACGATCGCCTGCAGGTCGGCGTGGAGCAAGCCTTCCAGTTCGTCGAACGCCTCGGGGAGTTCCAACGCGTCGAAGGACATCTCTTGATCACAGGTGGCCATACCGGACCCTCCTTGGCAAGGGTACGAGTGAATGCACGGGTTCCTCTCGTGCGAAAACGAACGACGTCCCGATCCAACCTCCCATCCCGTGCGTCAAAGGTCTGCCTCCATCGCAGTTTCCGAGGGGAGGATTTGTAAGAAGCATGTTCTGAAGAGCAAGCAAGTGTCGCGCCAAGCCATGAACGCGTTGTGAGAATTCGATCTGGAGACGTTTCCAGAGAAAGATCGACCGCATCAGAACCAGGCGGGTTGGGGCTCCCGGCGCGCCCCGGGTCCAAGGGCGTCTTGAACCAGTTCCACCAGACGAGGTCCGTCCACCAATTCAATGGGATGGTCGGCGACGAAACGCTCGGCCGCAAGCGAAAAGGTGCTTGTCGTGACGAAGTAACCTTTGTGGCTCCGGGTATGGTGAATCGCGCCCAGGAACTTTTGCAGGTCGGGCGAGCCGACGACCGAGCGGCTGTGATACTTGCACTGCACGATCCCGAGCAGTCCCGCCTTGCGAACGCGCAGATCGACGCCTTCATCACCGGAACCGCCGACGCGCTCGACGTCGTAGCCAAGGGCTTCAAAGACCTCGGCAACGAACTCTTCGAACCCTTCCGGATTCAACGAGGAAAGCTGGGCAAGCTTCAGCTCGGCACGACGCGCTTGCCGCCGCAAACGTTCGGCGTTTTCCCGCCCCTCTCGCACCGACTTGCGAAGTAGCTGGCACTGATCCTCGTAGGCCGGGCGCTCGGATTCGTCGAGCCGGTCGAGAAAGCGCTCGATCTTGAACAGAGCATTGTCAATGGTGTTGTCGAGCCGCAAGCGTTCGGCACGCGTGAGGTGATTCTGGTAGCGCCGGAAAATGGCGTATTCCAGGTGCTCGACCGCGCCATCGAACTCCGCCGGGGTACGGATGACAGGAGCCTCGTCCTGGTAGGGCGTGGATCGGAAGAGGGACGCCTGAGCGGGACGCTCTGGCGCGGACTCCGAGCGCGACGCGGACTCGGTTTCACCCAATCGGCTCTTCAGCCACTCAATCAGCAGAGTGGCGCACTGCGAACCCGTGCATTCCATTCGGACGAGTGGCTCCGTGGCAGATCCTGGGCGGTGAACATCCAGCGCGATGCGTCACTTGCGAGGGGAATTCACGTTTCCGTGACCGTGAGACTGGCGAACCCGGAGAATTCGCGAGACCCGCACGTCTCGTCAACAGGATCCAGGAGAATGGCGTCGAAGACGATCCTGTCCACGTTCTCCCTTGATACGCAACGAGTCGGCCTTCCCGCGAAGAAAATCTTTTGGACTGAGCGACAAGTCATTGGCGAACGGCCCGA
>CAZRGV010000025.1:5623-12535 GCA_964599655.1 uncultured Isosphaeraceae bacterium
ACGCGGGATCGCGTTGACTTCGAGGGTTGTCGGGGCCGACAATCGGGAGAAGGAACGGGATGATGCCCGGAAGCGCCGGGCCGTTAGATCCAGGAGTTCCGACTCTCATGGGACCATTTTCCGTCATCCTGCCCGCCGCGGGACGCTCCAGCCGCTTCGGCCACGCGAAGGAGAAGAAGATTTTCGTCGAGCTTGACGGCCGAGCGGTTTGGCTCCGAGCGGTTGAACCGTTCGTCAATCGTGACGACGTCGCGCAGATTATCGTGGCGATCGCGCCCGAAGATCGCGAGTTGTTCGAGCGACGATTCCGGCACAGCGTGGCGTTCATGAACCTGACGGTCCTCGACGGTGGTGCGGAGCGGTCCGAGTCGGTCGCCAGAGCCCTTGAAGCGGTCGACCCAGCCTGCGAGTTCGTCGCCGTGCACGACGCCGCTCGCCCTTGCTTGACGAAGACCCTCGTCGATACGGTGTTCGACGCCGCCAGGGCCCACGGCGCGGCCCTACCCGGATTACCAGTCCACGACACGTTGAAGCGCGTGGATGACCAGCGACAGATCGTCGAGACCGTCTCGAGAGCGGGGCTGTTCGCGGTTCAGACCCCCCAGGCATTCCGACGAGAGTTGCTGCAACGGGCCTACGCCAACCGATCACGAACGCCAGGCGCGACGGATGACGCGCAACTGGTCGAGGCGCTCGGGCATTCGTGCCGGGTCGTCGACGGCTCCCCCTTCAACCTCAAGATCACCACGCAGGAGGACCTTCGACTCGCCTCGGCGATTCTCCAGGTGTTGCCCAAACCCAAGCCCGAAGGGCCGGCGCACCCCTTCGCTGACGAGCAGTCGATGTGGGGCGACCAGCCCAGGCCAAGGCTAAAAGACCTGTTCTGATCGTTGAGGCAAGGAGCTTTCGGACCGATCGAAGCGGGGAGCGACCAGCACGAAGCCGACCTCAACGGTTCGGGGCGGCTTCGTGATCGATCGGCTCACGAACGAGCGAGGCTTCGAACTCAAGCGGCATTCGCCTGCGAGGGTTCATCCATCATTTGCCAGAGCGTCGGCTCGATCGCCTCGGCCCATCGGCGGTAGCCGGGAAGGCTGAGGTGGAGGAAGTCGGGCATGATCTCCTTCGGAATCTGGCCGTCCTGGTTCAGGAAAGCGTCCCGGATGTCGAGATACTTGATCATCTTGCCGTCATCAAGCGACTTGATAATGTCATTGACCTGACCGATTCGCGGGTCGAGCGACGCGACGGACTGGGACTTGTCGCGGTTGGCGCCTCGTGGAAAAACGCCGAGCAGGAGAATCTTGGTGTGGGGCAGCTTCTCACGCAACCGATCGACGATGGCCCGGATGCCCTCGGCGATCTCGACGGGCGTGTTGCTGCCGATGTTGTTGGTCCCGATCATCAACACGACCACCTTGGGGCTGATGCCATCGATCTCGCCATGGTCGAGGCGCCAGAGGACATGCTGCGTCCGGTCGCCGCCGATGCCAAAGTTGGCCGGGTTTCTTGGCTCGTAGAACCGCTTCCAGACCGCGTTGTTGTTCCAGCCCTGTGTAATCGAATCTCCAAGAAACAGTATGTCGATATTCTTTTGCTTGGCTCGATCGAGAAAGGACTGATGCATCTTCATCCACCAGTCCTGATCTCTGGCCGCGGGTTCGGAGGCGGTCCCACCCTTGTACGACTGGCCGCAGGCGGTCATGGCAAGGATGTTGAGCGACAGGCTGATCAACCAGAGGCGGTGCGTTCGGGACAACCAACGCATGGTGTTTTCGTCTCCTTGGAAGAGGCAAGACCGCGAGGTGGGCTGGTCCGAGGAGGAGGGTTCGCCCGGCTCATCGTGGTCCAATCCGCCACATCGTAACCGGCGATTCGAGGGGAATCCAGCACCCGCTCCGATCACGCCTCACCCAGCGTCCACGGTTGACCGAAGTGTTCCTCGAAGCAGACGTGCCCCAGTCCGAACCGGCCCGGAAAGGGCTTCACGGTCGACGCGAAGCCCAGCGCGATGAGGCAGCACACGGTGTGGTCGTCGGGAACACCGAATTCCTGCCTGACCCGCTCGGGATCGAATCCTTCCAGGGGAGCTGAGGAGACGCCCAGGCTCTCGGCGGCGATCATCAACGTCGAGGCGGCGAGCATGGTCGATCGGGTGGCCCAGAGGGGCGGGTCAGGGCGGCGTTCCATGCCTCTGGTCGCATTGACACGCAAGGCGGCGGCCGCCTGGGCGTCGATCACGCCCAGGCGCTGTTGTTGTTCAAGGATCGCTTCAAGGTCGGTCTGATGGGGGTTGTGGTATCCGAGCACGATGAGAACCACGGGCGCCTCAGCGATCTTTGCCTGCCCGTAGGCGCAGCCTCGAAGCCGCTCGCGGTTGCGAGCCGATCGGACAACCACGAAGCGCCAGGGCTGGAGGTTGTAGCCCGATGGGGCCAACGTCGCCAGGTGAAGAATCCGCTTGAGCAAGTCGTCGGGCACCGGCCGTTCGGGATCGAAATGCCGGGTGGCTCGTCGCCTCGCAATGGCTTCGGGCGCGGTCAGAGCCTGGCTCGTCACCGCTCGGGCGGCGGGTTCGTCGGTCAGGGGCCAGTCGTACTGCGACATGGGGACGTCTCGGTTTCCTTCGAGGGGAAAAGCGATGGGGTCATGACAAGGGGTCGGCCTTGGCTTATCATCCGCGATGCCAGAGAGGCGCATGTCCGGCCGATTCACCGGGGTGCCTTCTCTCCCCATTGACCGATTGGGATAACCTCAAAGACAAGGACCGCAACTCATGACTCGAAGGACTCTCGCCATTGCCCTGTTCGCCACTTTGGGTCTGGCCACACCGACCTGGCGCGCTGGCGCCGCGGAACCCGCGACGCCAGCCGCGGCCGAAGACGGTTGGATTTCGCTCTTCGATGGGAAGTCGCTCAACGGCTGGTCCGTGGTCGAACTCCCCGGCCGCAAGACCAAGTGGGAGGTGAAAGACGGCCAGCTCTGTGGCTCGGGCGAGGCGTCGATGCTGGTCACCGACAAAGGCGGATTCAAGAACTTCAAGTTCCGCGCCGAGATCAAAATCAACGATCATGGGAACTCGGGGATGTATTTCCGAACGACGGAGAAGCCTGGATTCAGCGACGGCTACGAAGCGCAGATCAACAGCACCCACGCCGACCCGATCCGCACCGGATCGATCTATACAATGGTTCATGTCTACAAACAGCTCGTGCCTCCGGACACGTGGTTCACGCAGGAAGTCGACGTGGTGGACAAGGATTATCGCGGCAAGACCGTTACGTCGATTACGGTGAAGGTCAACGACGAGGTCCTCTACGAATTGCTCGACTACGACCGGACGTTCAAGGAAGGGCATTTTGCCTTCCAGCAACACGACCCAGGCAGCAAGGTCTGCATCCGGAAGGTTGAGGTCATGCCGCTGCCCGACAATGTGAAGAAGTGACACGCGCCACGATGGCACGTCCAGGAGGGGTGATCGATCCATCGCCCCTCCGAAACAACCTGGCACGCGAGATCAATCGTCGTGCGAATCGAGCCGCTGATCCGAGGTCAGGAGTCGGAAGAAGCAGTAGCCGGTCGCGGAAAGAACAATGGCCCAGACGGAGATCATGAAGATCCAGGCATTCAGCGTCATGTTCAGGCCCTCCCATCCCGATAGCGCCTGGCCCAGGCCCGGTTGACCGTCAAGGCCAGCAGGGCGAACAGGACGACGAGAAC
This sequence comes from uncultured Isosphaeraceae bacterium, assembly GCA_964599655.1. Taxonomy (GTDB): domain Bacteria; phylum Planctomycetota; class Planctomycetia; order Isosphaerales; family Isosphaeraceae; genus CAZRGV01. The sequence continues at coordinate 9,344 of CAZRGV010000025.1, forward strand.
GATCCGATCAATGTTTCTTATCACTTTTAACTGATCATAGAAACGCCGTTCCTCGACGGTGGCGTTCGGTCCAAGCGTCAGGTCCCGGTGCAAGAGCTTGCCGATCATTCCTTGACCCGACCACTCCCAGGCGGGCGGTGCTTGTCCCGTGAATGGTGCCCGAAGGTAGGGCTCCCACCCCTTCTCCTCCTGGGTTGTCGCGCCCGTCTCCGAGTTTGTGACCTCGACCAGACCCCTGGGCTGAAACACGTTCGCGGCCAGGATGAGCAGCAAGAAGACGGGCGTCACATACCGGATGATGTGGTAGAAGGCGCGCGGGACCCGGATCTCGGCCCCCTTGTTCAGTTCTTCCCATCCCCGACGGATGCCGAAGACCCAGGCGAAGAGGATCGACTCGATGACCGCGAAGACGACCAAGGCGATTGTACCGGCCCAGTAGTCGAACTCACCGTTGAAGCTGTTTTCGTGGAAGATCGCCACGGGGACGGCCAGCGTCAGCAGCAATCCTCCGAGCGCCACGGCGCTCTTGACGCGAGTGAAGCCAAACTCTTCCTGGAGGAACGCCAGGATCGGCTGGCCCATGGCGAGCGAGCTCGTGATGGCGGCGAAGAAAAGCAGCCCGAACCAAAGGAAACCAGCCACGGGGGCAAACCATCCCCAGTTGTTGAAGAGGGTCGGAAAGACCATGAACCCGAGGCCAAACCCCGAGCCTCCCGCCGTCTTTTGCTGCACGGCCGCAAGCCCGAGATAGGCCGTGGCGATCGGCAGCAGGATCGTGCCGCCGAGGATGACTTCGCAGAATTCGTTGGTCCAGGCGGTGGTGGCGCCCGTCAGAGCGACGTCGTCCTTCTCTCGAAGGTACGACGCGTAGCAATGCACCGAACCCATGCCGATCGAGAGCGTGAAGAAAATCTGCCCGGCCGCCGCGATCCAGGTAGCCGGGTTGGCCATCTGGTCAAACCTCGGATTCCAGACGAAGTTGAGCCCACGGAACGGACTTTCGATCGCCTTAGGATCCGTGGAAGGATCGATCATCAAGCCGCGGATGGCCAGAATCGTCGCGAAAAGAATCAAGAGCGGCATCCCAACCTTCGCGACGAGCTCGATGCCACGGGCCAAGCCGCGAGAGAGAATAAAAATATTCAGGCAGATACAGATCGCGAAGATCCCCATGCCCCAGCCACTGATGGCGAGGATCTGGTTCTCTCGTTCGCCGGTTAACTGCTGAAAGAAGACCTCGGGCGACTGCCGGAAGAACCCCCCAATCGCGGAATACCCCGCATAAGCCAGGCACCACGACTCGATGTAGAGGTAGTACGAGGCGATGACCAGACACGACCAGAGTCCGAGAACGCCGAGGTACTTCCAGACGCGTCCCTCGCCCATCGTATGAAAGATTCCAGGCGCACTATGATGACCGTACTTGCCACCATAGCGACCCATGGTCCACTCGACCCACATTAGGGGCAAACCCATCACGACCAGAGCCACGATGTACGGGATGAGGAAGGCGCCACCACCGTTTTTCGCGGCCTGCGCGGGAAAACGGAGGAAGTTACCCAGGCCGACCGCGTTGCCGGCCATCGCCAGGACCAGACCCATACGCGACGCCCAGCGCTCTTTCGGCTTCGATTGCATCAGCAAACCTCGGTTCGTGCTCTACGATCCACCCCGGTTCCCTGGCGCCTCGGTCGGCGTGCTCGATGCCATGTCATCGTCAGCCCATGGCCGGCCGACAGTCTGGATTCGGCTCGTCTTGGTTTACTCGGCAAGCTTCCCAGTCATCGCCGAGGTCGTTTCGCCACGGACAACGGCGATCCAACGACCGACTGCGGCAAAAGTCAAGATCGCCACGCAGGTCAGCAACATCACGGTCAGGCCGATGTTAAGCCAGCCCTTCAGAACGTCGCCGCTCTGGACCCACGGATAGTAGGTCTTCGTGATCTCCAGGTACGCCGCCGAAAGCGTGGTGCTGGCCACGAAGGTCATCGGCAGCAGGGTCACCGCCGCATACTTGATCCGCCCTCCGTTGATCAGCGCTGTCGTCACGATCAGCAACGCGATCAACGCGAGAAGCTGGTTGGCCATGCCGAACATCGGCCAGATGGTTGCAACTGACCCCGTCCAGATGAAGTAGCCCCAGCCGAAGACGACCAGCCCGGTCGCCAGCAACGAGGCTGGGAGCCAGTCCAGATCTCCTAGCGGCTTCCAGACCTTGCCCAGAAATTCCTGAAGCATGAAGCGGCCGATACGTGTCCCTGTATCAATAGTTGTAAGAATAAAGAGTGCCTCGAACATAATGGCAAAATGATACCAGTATTTGATCAACCATCTCATCCCAGGAATCGCGTCGGTCAAGATTCTGGCCATGCCGATCGCGAGGGTCACCGCGCCTCCTGTCCGGCCGTGCAGCGACTCCCCCACTTCTTGCTCCAGCTCGACGAGTTCTGTCTTCGAACCGTGCTCGTCGACCTCCAACGCCGCGAGTTGCTGGGCAAACTGGGGGCGTTTGGCCAGGTCGATGTTGACGTCGTAATACATCGTGTTCGGCAAGGAGGCCGCCGCGATCAGGGCGACAATGCCCACGAGACCTTCCATCAGCATCGCGCCATAGCCGATCATGCGGCAGTCCGACTCCCTGTCCACCATCTTGGGCGTCGTGCCTGAGGAGACAAGTGCGTGGAAGCCGGAGATGGCTCCGCACATGATGCATATAAAGACGTAGGGGAAAATGGCACCCTTGAAGTAGGGTCCGCCACCGCCGGCGAATTGTTCGTTGATCGGTGGAGCCTTGAGGGCCGGATTCGCGGCGATGACGCCCAGCACGAGCAGGGCGATCGTTCCGATCTTGAGAAAGCTGGAAAGGTAATCCCGGGGGCAGAGGAGCAACCAGACCGGGAGCACCGAGGCGATGAACCCGTACGAGGCGATGGCGATGATCGTCCCCTCCCGCGAGAGCGAGAAGTAGGGTTCCAGCGCGGAGCCCGGAACATAGGCTCCCGCGAACGTCGCTCCGAGCACTCCGACGGCGCCCAGGATCGACGCCTCGACGACTCTTCCTTTGCGAATCCGATACATGTACAGCCCGACCAACAACGCGATTGGGATGGTACACGCGATGGTAAAGGTTCCCCAAGAGCTTCCCGGGACGAGTCGCTTGCTCCCTTGTGGAAGAATCAAGGCCGCGCGTTC
>CAZRGV010000025.1:12572-24633 GCA_964599655.1 uncultured Isosphaeraceae bacterium
GTCGTCTTGGCGGCGGTCGGGACGCTCAGCTCGAATCCTTCGTGAAAGGGCAACTCGCGAGTTCGGTCCTTCAGGTCGTACCGATAGGTCGAACCGGGTTCGACCGTGTAGATCGTCGTCTCCTTGGTCATGACCTTCGCGATCTTGGCCCCCTCGGGCAAGACCAGTGTCGTGCCGGCCTGCATGGGCACGTCCTCGCCGCCGAGGGCCTTGACGACAACGATTCCGAGGCCGGCCAGTGCGATGATGATCACGTAAAGAATAGCCACGGCGGTCGCCGTCGCGGCGACGGGACCGACCTCTTCACGGGCGATTCCGGCCAGGCTCTGCCCGCCTCGCCTTGTGGAAACGGCGAGCACCAGGAAATCCTGCACGGCCCCGGCCAAGCAAACGCCGAAGACCAGCCAGATCAGGCCGGGCAGGTAGCCGAACTGGATCGCCAGGACGGGTCCGATGAGCGGTCCCGCGCCCGAGATCGCCGCGAAGTGGTGGCCGAAGAGGACCCAGCGGTTCGTCGGATGGAAGTTCTGTCCATCGTAGTTCGTGTGCGAGGGAGTGATGCGCGTATCGTCGAGCGCCGCCACCTTCGCCGCCAGGAAGGCGCTGTAGTAGCGGTAGGCCACGGCCAGCGCCGCCAGAACTCCCAGCATTACCCACATCGCTTGAACGGTCATCGCGAGCCTTCCCTCAACGACGCAAGTCGGGAGGCGGAGCGATCAATCCGCCGTAACCCGTGCGACGATCCCCAGTTTACGATGGGCCTCGTCGGCGTCAAGCCGCGCGATGGATCGGCGTCACGAGTCGACGTCGTACAAGGTCGGCGATGGATTCGGTTCGAGACGTACCGCCGGAATCCGAACCCGCTCATGAGTCGGGAAGGCACCTGTAACGCCTTCGAATACGCGGTTCCCGAATGCGGCGTTCCTGGCTCGCCCCTGGTCTTGGCAACCTAGGTCTCGTCCTCTCAAGAGGATTTGGAAAATTCGGCGTAACCTCAAAATTCACCAAATTTGATGAAATCGCTCAATTCGATCGGAAGTCTGTCCGATTTCATGACAGACTTGCCGCCGGAACAAAACCTCTCCCTCGGCGGATGAGATTTGGGAGCCGGGCGTTGTTGCTTGCCAGCAATCCGGGCGCTCGATCGTTCTCAAACGCTTGATCCCATTCGAGAAAACTCGGAGGCTCTCAGGATGAGAGGTGTTGCTGTTTCCAGGAAGGCAGTCCTTGCCGTGATGGCCGTCGTTTTGGGCCTTCTCGGACAGGAGGCGCGGGCCCAGATTAGCGGTTTACCCCCGTTGCCTCCGTTGCCGTCCTCCGGCACTTCGGCTCAGGTTCCAGCGTTGTACCTGAGTGGGGGAACGACAACGCCATCCGCTCAGCCAAGTTCCGTTTCGAGTGGAATCCGCCAGGTTCAGGCGACGCCCGGCGATCAACCGCAGCCCCCTCCCTCGATCCCCGGAGGGCTTCCAGGCGCTGCCGAAGAGGTGCCACCTGTCTCAGCACCGGGCGGTCAGCCAGTGCCTAACACGACCGACCTTGCGGCTCCAGCGGCCGAACGCGCCTTTGGGGGTGGTGAACCAACCCTGGAGACCGCCGAAGCCGAGAGTGCGGGCGAGTCAGAAGAGGAAGAGGATACGCGCGGCCTTCTCATGAAGGCCCTGAACTTCCCCACCGATTCCCCGGTGAAGGTCTACGGCTGGATCCAGAACAGCTTCACGGGGAACCCGAGTCAGCCGTCCGATGGCGTGAACTTCGGCGTCAATCCGAACTTCAAGGCCAACCAGTGGATGGGGAACCAGTACTACCTCATCTTCGAAAAACCCATCGAGCAGAACGACAAGGTCAATTTCGGCTTCCGGGTCGATAACCTGTTTGGCAACGACTGGCAGTTCAACAAGATGTACGGCCTCTTCGATCGAGCGTTCAGGCCGGGACAGTTCACGGGCTATGACCTGGCCCAGGTTTACGCGGAAGTGCACTTACCGATCCTGACCAAGGGTGGCCTCGATATCAAAGGCGGCCGCTGGTACACCCTGGCCGGTTACGAGGTCGTCCCTGCGGTCGGCCGTCCCTTGCTCTCGGTCCCTTACATGTTCAATTACGGACAGCCATTCACCCATTTCGGAATGGTCTCGACCTTCCACTTGACCGACAAGATCAATATCTACAATGGCGCCATCAACGGTTGGGATCGTTGGATCAACGCGAACTACAAGTGGGGGTACATCGGCGGCTTCTCCTGGACCTTCAACGAGGACAAAACGTCGCTCACGGTCATCACGGTGCAAGGCCCGAACCAGTTCCCGAACTTCCTTCCCGCGAACACCCCGATCGTCCCGACCGGAGCGACGCCAACACCCTTCCTGGCAGGTCGCCGTAACCTCGGCTATGGCGGAAATAACCGCTCGCTCTTCACGACCGTCTTGACCCACAAGTGGGGCGACAAGCTGACCCAGGTCATGGAAACCGACCAGGGCTTCGAGCAAAACGTGCCGGGCCTGGGCCCGGGTGGCACGAATCAGAACGAGTCCTGGTACAGCTTCGGCAACTGGTTCCTGTACGACTTCTTTGGAAACGGCAAGCTGACCGGCGTCTGGCGCAGTGAAGTCTTCCGCGATAACAACGGCGCACGGACCGGCTTCGCCACCACCTTCGCCGAAATGACGCTGGGCATGATCTGTAAACCCAAGGACTGGCTCTGGATCCGTCCCGAAGCACGCTATGACTGGGCGCGGAGCGGACACCCCTACAACGGCGGCGTCTCGAACAGCCAGTTCACCATGGGCCTCGACGTGATTCTGCTCTACTGACGGGTCGGTCGAGTTCCGCCTCCCCTCACTCTCAGCTCCCAATCAAACCGCCCATCGCGCTCCCCCAGCGGAGCCCGATGGGCGGTTCGCCCAATCTCCCCAGCACCAACGTCATTCGTCCATTCCGTTGGCCAAGTTCGACTCGCCACCGGATCAAGCAGTCCTGCCCCTTTTTTTTGCTAGCAGTCGATGAAACAAAACCCAATGAATTCGTTATCAAAAAAAGTAAAACCCGCTTTCCGAATAGGTTACGACAAATTCGGCACACAAACCACCAGTCGTGGTCTAGAACTCGCTAACTGGGCGGAGTCAACGATCCTTAACGAATCGGAGTCCGCCCATGATGAGTGAATCCACGATTCGCGCGTTGCACGAACGGTTGGACCGCCTCGAACGGACCAACCTCCGGCTCAACCGGGAATGCGTCCGCTGGAGAGGGGCAGGATCGGTCGGTCTGGCCACCTTGCTCGTGGTTGCGACCGCCGGAGCGGCGAGTTTGTCTCGTCCCTCGGTCGAAGGCGGAGAGTTTGTGCTTCGGGATCGCGACGGGAAAATGAGGGCGGCCCTGGCAATCCGTCCCGACGGAACACCTGGCTTCGGGCTTTTTGACGCTCAGGGCAAGCCGAGACTTTCGTTCGACCTGGGTCCGGGTGGCGAGCCCGGGCTCAATTTCTATGACAAGGACGGCGCGCTCCGGGCCGCCATGGCCATCCGACCAAATGGTACGCCGGGCCTTGGCCTCTTTGATTCGCAAGGGCTGCCGAGAGTCTCGATGGATCTGGAAGCGAACGACTCGACCGGAGTCAACATTTACGGTCAGGGCGGCACGTTACGAGCCGCCCTGGCACTCCGACCGGATGGCACACCGGGCCTCGGCCTATTTGATGCTCAAGGTCAAGTTCGACATTCGATTGACCTCGGGCCGGACGACGTCGTAATCCAGCCCGAGGCCCGCTAAATGGCGCGCTCAAGGCGAATTCGGAAGCCAGGGCTTGGCGAGTGGAACAGGTCGTCCCGTTCCAAACTCACGGTAACTGATGATGCTCCGAGAACGGGCTCTCGATGGCTGGGCACGTGGTGCTTCCACGATGTAATACGGAGGCGGCGCTGTCGGCGTCCCGGCCACCACCGCGCCTTGCTGGGGGACATATCCAGTCCAGGCGCCACCTGGAGGGACAATGATTCGAGGGGCGGGCGAATAGCCGCTCCAACCGGAAGGCGCATAGCTTCCCCAGGGATAGCTCGGAGCGTAGCCACTCCATCCGCTCGGATAGCCAGCCCCACCGCTATAGCGAACGCCTTGTGCCCTCGCCGACATGGCTCCAGCCGTCAGAATGCCACTGATGGCAAGAATTCCCGCCAGGACAGTCGGTCGCATGATCGGGGACTCCACGGGTCCGGTCGCGCAGCAGCCAGCGCTCCGCGGACGAGCCCAACTCGCCCACTGACCCGGCAGGACCGGGAAACGCGGCGCAGTCCGTAGATCGGCAACGAGCGGAAACGGGAAGTCGATCGACAGGGACTGGGTTTCCCCGGATCGCCTCGCAAAGGTCACGACGGACCTGGACCCACTGGAATCTTAGGAGGAAACCGGGCTTCCGCCAAGCTCGATCTTCGAATTGTTTTCGTTTTTGCCCTGCCGAGGACGCCGTCGCTGATTCGCCCGTTTGAAACGCACTGGCCTGAGTCTTCCGACGCCGCCCGACCTTGTAATCCGATTGTTTTTCACTCTCCACGATCGTAGATGGCCGAGTGGCCAGAGGAAAATGACCATGCGACTGCGTCAACTGGGTCCGTTCTTCGGCGCGATCTTGATGGGTGCCCTGCTTTGTCTCGCCCTTCCGAGTTCGGCAAGCTGGGCAGAGGATGTCGCGACACCCGCCGCGACCGCCTCTGACGATTCCGCGCAGGCCACCGTGACGGTTAAGGAACTGGCCGATCTCAAAGACGCGGCCGCGAATCACAAGATCCTCCTCGACACAATTTGGGTGATGATCGCCGCCTTCCTCGTCTTCTGGATGCAAGCAGGATTTGCCTACGTGGAAGGCGGCCTGACACGCGCCAAAAGCACCAACAACATCATGATGAAGAACCTCATGGACTTCTGCCTTGGTACGGTGGCGTACTGGGCCGTCGGGTTCGCCATCATGTTTGGCAATGGCAATCCGTTCATGGGTTTGAGCGGCTGGTTCCTGTCCGGAGCTGACAACTCGCCGGCGACCGGCGATGCCTATCAGGGCGTCTTCACCGCGCTGAACTGGACCGGCGTTCCGCTCTACGCGAAGTTCATGTTCCAGCTGGTCTTCGCGGGAACCGCCGCCACCATCGTTTCGGGTGCCATGGCCGAGCGAACAAAATTCCAGGCTTACCTCATCTACTCTTTCGTGATTAGTGCGTTCATCTATCCGGTGGTTGGGCACTGGATCTGGGGCGGCGGCTGGCTTCAGACGAAGGGAATGTGGGACTTCGCGGGATCGACCGTCGTCCACTCGACAGGCGGCTGGATGGCCTTGGTTGGTGCCTTGATGATTGGCCCTCGAATCGGCAAGTACACCAAGGACAAGAAGGTCCTTCCGATCCCCTGTCACTCGATTCCGATGGCCGCGCTCGGTGTGTTCATCCTCTGGCTCGGCTGGTTCGGTTTCAACCCCGGCTCCACGATGGCGGCGGATGTCTCGATCGGTCAGATCGCCATGACGACAAACATGGCGGCCGCGACGGGTGCCCTTGGCGCCATGATCGTCTCCTGGGTCATCTTCAAGAAGGCCGATGTCAGCATGACTTTGAACGGCGTACTCGCCGGTCTGGTGGCCGTGACGGCCCCTTGTGCCTACATCTCCCCGGTTTCCGCCGCGATCATCGGCTTGCTCGGCGGCATCGCCGTGGTTCTTGCGGTTCTCGCCATTGACAAGATCGGCATCGATGACCCGGTGGGCGCGGTTTCGGTTCACGGCGTCTGCGGTGCTCTCGGCACGATCTGCGTTGGTCTCTTTGCCCAGGCGTCTTACGCCCCCGCAAATACCACCGGCGACGGCCTGTTTTTCGGAGGAGGCGCGACGCTGCTGATCAACCAAATCATTGGCGTCGCCTCGGTCTTCGGCTGGTCGATGATCACCGGTCTGATTCTCTTTGGAGCGATCAAGTACACGATCGGTCTGCGAGTGTCGGCCGAGGAAGAGCTGGCGGGTCTCGATATCGGGGAGCACGGCTCCGAGGCCTACCCGGACTTCACCATGGCGGTTCACGCGGCGGCCCCACCCGATAGCTACCCGGCGATGGCACGTTCGGTCAGCACAAGTTCACAGGTTGTCCGCGAGCACGCGGAAGTCTAAGAATCGCTTCAAACGCGTGATCTCCAGCACTCGGATGCCGCCGACCTTTGTGTCTGGCGGCATTCGGGTTTTCCATCGCATCGACCGCTCGCGCCCCGCTTGAAGGCACGTGCAAGCATCAGGCGGGGATGGGAACAAGCCGGACGCACGCGAGGAGCCTGTCGATGGTCACCGGCTCCCGCGCGGAAAACAGGCAGTAGGCCGGGTTGGGATCGGTCCCATCGAGAATGATCACTCGTGGATTGGCCTGTCGGAATCCCTCTTCGAGCCGGTGATGCCCGATAAGGAACCAGTCGGCATCCACCATCGAGGCAAACCGGTCCGCGGCCTCGGCGCTCGTGTCTCGTCCCCAGGTCATTGCGTAGACCGTCCCTCCCCGGAGCAATGACTCGGGAGGCCAGACTCCCGAGTCGAGAAGTTCCAGGTCGAGCGTTTCCAGGTCGCGGCTATCGGGGATCGTGTGACAGAGAAAAACCCGGTTGGGTGTGCGAATCGCCAGCGGTAGGGCCTGAAACAGGGTGGAGTACGCGGCGAGCAGTGCGTCGGTCGAATCCAACCCATAGTCGGCCTCGACACCTTGTCGGAACAGCGCGTTCAGGGCGAACCCCTTCTTACTGATCGACCGGCCTGTGAATTCCGAGAGCTCGTGATTTCCCAGGATCAGGTGAACCCGGTCGGGATACTGGCACTTCAAGGCGCAGACCAAATCGACGAGCCGGTGAGAACGGTCGATCTGCCCCGCGTCGGGATCGACCCGGGGGTCATGCACGAGTTCTTGCAACACAAGGTGCCGGGCCGGATTCCGGTCGAGGTCAGCGATTTTGAGCACCCGAGAAAAGGTGTGAAGATGGCCGTGCAGGTCTCCCACGACCAGAACCTCGTCGGCCGAGTCGGTAGCGACGACCGAGCCCGTTCGACCGGGCGTGCCTCGAAACAACGTGGCGGCTCGTTCAATCGTGGCCTGGATCTTCTTCGGGTCGGGCATGGTTCTCCCCGAAAATCATCGCCATCCGGCATCGCGAACACGCCCACAATGCCTCAGAGGAAGATGACCGAATCCACTCAGTTCAACAGAAAAATCATCACAAGAAACGCTGAGACGAGGGCAATCCAGTAGACACCAAGAATCCGACCCGCGCGATCGACTGCATCCGTCGAGGGTCTCCACCGTCCGTTCATCGCCAGAATGACCCAGACCGAGGCGACCCCGTATCCGATCGGGAACGCGGCAAGCCAGGTCCACTGACGAAGCGATCGGGGATCAGCCACAAAGCGAAAGTACACAAAGAGGCCCGCGCCGAGAACGACACCGACGACCAAGGCGACGCAAGCCCCGAATCCGGGGCTTCGGATGTGGCGTCGCGGTGGGGGACGAGGACATCGCGATCGCATCGCCAGAACGGCGATTGCCGCCGCTGCCAGGAGGGATAGAGCCCGAACGCGATCAGGCAACACCAGAGCGCCGACCGCGGGGGAGGAGACAGGCTCAATCGCCTGTCGACGGCCCATTGAGGCATGGTCGATCGGAGCAACGCCAGCCCGAACGCGATCGGGACCGCCCGAATCATCCCATCAAGCACGGTAATTCGTTGTGTCCGGGACTGGTCCATGGAATCTCGCCCCGGAATCGCCGTCGACGAACCGGTTAGGTGTTGAATTCGAGCGCCTCTTCGTAGTGCTCGTAGAGCGTGTCCAGCCGATCCTTCAGCTCGTCGTAACGCGCCTGGGCGTCCCGAGCCGTATCGGCGTCCTTCCAGGTGTCGGGATTCCCGAGCGCCTCCTCAACCTCGGCCAGTTCCACCTCGACCTCGCCGATCTCTCGCTCGAGGTCCACCGACTTCCGGTACGGAAACTTTCGTTTCTTTTTCTCCTTGGATGGACTGGAATCCCCCTTTCCCGGGCGGCCGTCGGTCGTGGAACCCGTCGACCTCGATCGCGGGGCCTCGGCATCCTGTCTTGTCAACCGCTGATACGTCTCGTAATCGCCTTCGATGACTCGGGCGTGGCCATCGGCGACGACGATCAGTCGGTCGGCCACCTGGTTGAGGAAGTATCGGTCGTGGCTCACCACCAGAACGGTTCCCTCGAACTCCTTGATCGAACGTTCGAGCGCCTCGCACGACCAGATGTCGAGGTGGTTCGTCGGCTCATCCATGACCAGGAGGTTCGCCCCGGTCGCGGCCAGTCTCGCCAGGGCGGCCTTGCCCTTCTCACCACCCGAGAGTTTCCCCACCGTGCGAAACACAATCTCGCCCGCGATTCCGAAGCGCGCCAGGAGGTCGCGCACGTCTTGCTCGACCCAGTCGGGGTCGTTTTCGGGCCAGACCGCGCGAACGACCGGGGTCTCTGGCGAGAGGGCTTCCAGCCCTTGATCGTAGTAACCCACCTGCACCTTGTGTCCGAGTTTCACCTCGCCAGTGTCGGCCTTCTCGCGACCGATGAGGATCTTGAGCAAAGTGGTCTTGCCCGCGCCGTTCGGACCAATCACGCCGACACACTGGCCACGTAAGATCTGAATGTTGAAGTTTTTAAAGAGCGATTTATCGTAACTCTTCGAGATATTTTTCGCTTCGATAACGATGTCGCCCGAGCGATCGACCTCGTCGAACCCCATGACGGGCCCTTCGATGTCTCGCATGGTCTCGACGAGTTCGATGCGGGCGAGTTTCTTCTCCCGGTCCTTGGCCTGCTTGGCCTTCTGGCCGACACCCCACTTGCGGATGAAGTCTTGGAGGTCGGCAATCTGCTCTTGCTGCTTCTCGTGCTGCCGCCGGAGGACCTTGGCTCGGTCTTCTCGCAGTTGCCAGTATTGGGTGTAGTTGCCTGGATAGGCCGCAACTTTCCCCTCGTGCAGTTCCCAGATCTTGGTGACGGTGGCGTCGAGAAAGTAGCGATCGTGGCTCACGATGATCATGGCAACCGGTTGGCGGGCCAGGTAGCTTTCGAGCCATTCGGTTGTCGGCACGTCCAGGTGGTTTGAGGGTTCATCCAGGAGCATCAAGTCGGGGCTTTCGAGCAGCAGTTTAGCCAGCATCAAACGCGATTGCTGACCGCCCGAGAATGTCCGGGCCGCTCGGGAAAATTCAACGGATGTGAAGCCGAGCCCAGTGAGAATCTCCTCAACCCGGTGGTCGATCGAATAGGCATCCTGGTGCTCGAGCCGATCGCGAAGCTCCTCATATCGTCGAGAGGCTCGTTCGCGTTCGAGGTCGTTCTCGGCCTCGGCGATCTCCTGGGCCGCCTCTTCCAGCTCGTGCTGGAGTTCGAAGAGGGAAGCCATCCCCGAGCGGGCCACCTCCATCAAGGTTTGCTCGGGACGAAAGTCGGGTTGCTGCTTCAAGAGGCTGACGCGAATGCCGGGCCGAACGTACAGCTGGCCGTAGTCGGGTTGATCGTGACCGGCCAGGAGACGCATCAAGGTCGTCTTACCCGCCCCGTTGGGGCCGACCAGGCCGATCCGCTCCCCGGCACGGACCTCGAAACGAAGGCCGCTAAAAATGGGGGCACCCGCGTACTGGCGTCCGAGGTCCGTGGCAGAGGCGAGGATCATCGATCGGGCTTACTCAAAGCAGGAATGGTCAGAAGACACGTCCAGTCGGGTATTATACGCGATCGTCGATTCTCCGACCTCGGTCTTCGGTGGATCGGATTCCAGCTCCAGGACGGGAAGGTTTCGTCAATCGTCGCCCAGCGCCCTCTTGCTTCGTAGCATATGGTGGTAATGCTGGGCGAAACGGTGCGCCTCATCGCGGACATACTGCAAGAGTCGCAAGGCGAAGGAGCGCCGCCGGAGAACGATCGGATCGGGTCGACCAGGTACGAAGATCTCTTCCTGCTGCTTGGCCAGGGAAATCAAGGTCGGCGGGGTGACACCGAGCGCGCCAAACGCGTCGAGCGCGGCGTTGAGCTGCCCTTTCCCCCCATCGATGAGGAAGATGTCGGGGAATGGCTCCTCTCGTTCCTGAAGCCCCTGGATGCGACGGCTGACGACCTCCCGGATCGAGGCGTAATCATCAACGCCCGTCACGCTCTTGATCTTGTAGCGGCGGTAGCCAGGCTTGAACGGCAGGCCGTCGATAAAGGTCACGAGCGAACCGACCGTCTCGGTGCCGCCCAGGTGGGCAATGTCGACGCCGTGAATGGTGCGAGGGGTCGAGTCGAGCGAGAGCACCTTTTGAAGGCCCCTCAGGCCCTTCTTCGGGTCCTGGTAGAAAACCTCGGGCTGGGCATGCTGCTCCAGGTTCCCTCGGAGGTTGAGGTTCTGAAGCGCCTTCAGCTCGTCTCGGAGCCGTGCGGCCTTTTCGAACTGGAGCGCCCTGGACGCCTCCCGCATCTCCTCTTCCATTTCCTTCAAGACGACGTCCTTCTTGCCATCGAGGAACAGTCGAAGGCGGCGGATCTCCTTGCGATACGACTCCTTGTCGATACGGAGGTTGCAAGGCGCCGTGCACTGATCGATCGAGTGAAGCAGACAGGGGCGAAACCATCGCCATCGCGGGTCATCTTCCTGAATATCGAGTGAACATGTACGAAATTTGAAGATCTTTTGCAAAACCTGGATCGCCCCGCGAAGGCTCTTGGCCCGGGGAAATGGCCCGTAGAGCTTCACGCCACGGTCGAGGGGTTCCCTCGTGAAGTTCACTCGTGGAAAGTCCTCGCCCGTGGTGATCTGCAAGTAGGGAAACGACTTATCGTCCTTGAGGTCGGCGTTGTGCTTCGGCTGGATGTCCTTGATCAGCCGGGCCTCGATCAGGAGGGCGTCGACCTCGCTCTCAGCGGCGAGGAAGTCGATATCGGCGACCTCATGGATCCAGTCCTTGATTCGCCGGTCTTCGGCCGCGGTCTTCTGGAAATAGGAGGCCGCGCGACTTCTTAGGTTCTTGGCCTTGCCGATATAGATGACTCGTCCCTGGGCGTCTTTCATCAGGTAGACGCCTGGGGACGTGGGAAACTGCTTGACCTTCTCCGCGGGAATGGTCGAGGACGGACCTGACGTGTCGGACATACGGCACCCGTGGGGTCCCACCCCGCGATTTCGATCGGGTCAGCGGGAGGGTTGGCCCCCCTGGTCTACCCGGAAAACTCAACCAGAGCGTTCTGGATGTATTTTTCGATGTCCCCGACCATCCGATCAAGCTGTTGAGCTGTTTTTGCCTTCACCTCCGAGAGCCGGACTCGATCGGTTACTCCCTCCGTGTCGGTCCTCGCGAAGAGGTAGAACTTGATTTTTGGCTCGGTCCCCGACGGACGGACGGCGAATCGAACCCCGGGCGCATCGAGATGGAAAATCAGGAGGTCGCCGGAGGGTTCTGGAAGCAACCTGGTCGATCCGTCCGGCAACCGGACAACGTGTTCCTTGTAGTCGTAGATCTCGGTCACGGCCAGTCCACCCACGCGAGTGGGCGGGACCTCGCGGAACGCTTTCATCAGCGCCTTGATCTGCGTGGCCCCTTCGCGACCTTCCAAGGTCTTGTTGATCAACCGCTCCCCGTAGTGCCCCACGTCGATGTAGAGGTCGTCGAGGTACTCGAGCACGGTCTGCTTACGGTCCTTGATAGTCGCGACGAACTCTGCGAAGAGCATGGCGGCGACGGCGGCGTCCTTGTCTCGGACATGGGTCCCTTTGAGGTAGCCGTGCGACTCCTCGAATCCGAACAGGAAACCCGCGTGCCCGGCGTCATCGATCCGCTTCGCGATCCACTTGAACCCGACAAGGAGGTCGTCCTCGACCCGGATTCCCTCTCGATGGGCCAAAGCGCGGGTCATCTGGCTGGTCACGAGGGTGGTGACCAGATAGTGGTCGGACCGGAGCTTGCCCATGGCCTCGGTTTGCTTCATGATGAAGGCCGCCAGGAGCACGCCGATCTGGTTGCCATCGAGCGTGGTCCACTCCCCGCTCGGATCTCCTGAAACCGG
>CAZRGV010000025.1:24714-48008 GCA_964599655.1 uncultured Isosphaeraceae bacterium
CTTGGCCTCGGCAATCGCGGCCTCCAACGTCTGGGGAATCTCGGGATTCGAGACGTGTCCTGGAACATTGGGAAAGTCGCCGTCTGGCGTGCGCTGGGAGGCGAGGATATTGACCCGCTCGAATCCGTCGACCCGAAGAGCGGCGGCCACTGAGGTTTCGCCCACCCCGTGCATCGGGGTATAAACGATCGAGATGTCGCGGGCTCGGGAGACCGATTCGCTCACGACGGCCGCGATATAGGCATCGTCGACCTCACGGCCTGCAAGGATGATTGACCCATCGGAGACCGCCTTCGAGAAGTCGGCCATCGGGATTTCTCGGTCGGAGGCCGCCTTGACACAGGCAATGATTCCCGAGTCATCGGGCGGGATCACCTGACCGCCCTGGTCGTTGTAGCACTTGAAGCCGTTGTCGGACGGCGGGTTATGCGACGCCGTGATCATGATGCCGGCATCACAATGCAAGTGCCGCACGGCGAAGGACAGCAGCGGTGTCGAGCGATGGTCGGCGAAGAGGTAGACCTTGAACCCTGCCGCGACCAGAACCCTCGCACAGATCTCGGCGAACTCCGGCGAGTTATGCCGGGGGTCGCGGGCGATCGCGCACGAGCGAGGGGTCTCGGTACCCTTGCGAGAGTTGATGTAATCCGCGAGGCCGCGGGCGCTCTCAGCGATCGTCCTCGCATTCAGAACATTCGTTCCCACCGGATACATCCGGCCTCGACGTCCGCCAGTACCGAACTCGAGCACCTCATAGAAGGCGTCGTCGAGCACTTTCCAGCGCCCCGCGAGGATGTCTTCGGTCAGCCGGTCACGGTAGGCCTCGAACGGAGGCTCGGTCAGCCATCGGCGAATGTGGGCCGCGGCCGAGGAGGACAGTTCACCCGCCTGCTCGGCCTGGGCCAGTCGACCCAGTACGTCTTCGGCCGTCGGCATGATCGAATCTCCCTTTCTTCCGAACAGGTCGCGTCACCACCAAATCGCTTCAAACTCGAAATCGATAAGCTATCCCGCACCTCGCGGACACGCAAGTTCCCCCCATCCCGCACATGCGATCCAACCTCCGAAAAACCTCCGACTTCGGCGCCTGGACGACCTCGAAACCGCGCCATTTCGGTCGACGCAACTCGTAACTTGAAAGGATTTTCCGGGGAATCCACCGCGTGGAGCGGATTGTAAAATCGGCTCTCTTGTAAGAACGCAAACCCAGGCTCGGCGATTCGGGGGCCGTCTCGCGGGGATTCGCGTCGGGGGGATGGATCGTCGTTGGAAAAAATGGGAAGCCCATCCATGGGCCTCAATTGGACTTAGAACAAGTCAATCCCAAGCGGCGGCGAGAACGACGATCCGCGGCACGGCCCTTGCCTTAGAACTCGCTCGCCGAGACGGCAGAGGAGGCGAGACCTCGAAAGATTGTCTCAAGTCGATTCGGTTAGACGTTCTCGACTCCGGCTCAGGATGGGCCGGTCACCGACCTCGAGGTGAGGTTGAAGTCCGACGCCCGCGGGCGATCTTCTCAAGACAGGGAGGTTCCTATGGCTCGGCGGCCCACGATGCGAAAAGCGTTCAACCTGGAAGTCCTGGAGTCGCGTCAGCTCTTGTCGACGGTTTCCTCCGCGGCCCCCTCCGCCGAGACGCAATACATGCTCGAGCTGGTCAACCTGATGCGGACCAACCCCAAGGCCGCCGCCGAGCGATTCACCACCAACCTCGACGCTCCGACCCAGGACACCTTGAAGTACTTCGGTGTCAACCTCAACCAGGTTCGACAGGATATCGCATCGAGCCAGGCCCGCCAGCCGCTTGCCTGGAGCAACTCACTGGCGAAGGCAGCTCAGGCTCATAGTCAGGACATGGCCAGCAACGGCTTCCAGTCGCACACTGGTTCCGATGGATCCTCACCCGAGCAACGCATGCAGCAAGCCGGCTTCACCAACGCCTCTCGCACGGCCGAGAACGCCTTCGCTTACGCCGAATCCGTCGATCAGGCCATGCAGGCCTTCGCCATCGACTGGGGCGTTGCCGACCAAGGGCACCGCAGGAACCTGCTCGAACCGAATACTCCGGCCGACAACACCTTCAAGCAGATTGGAATCGGGATCGCCAACTCCAACAAGCCGGGCTTCGGCAAGGTGATCACGCAGGACTTCGGCCTCAAGCAGAACTCCCCCTCCTACCTGCTGGGCGTGACTTACGACGACCTGAATCACGACAACTTCTACTCCATCGGCGAGGGAGAAGGCGGCGTCACCATCGATGCCACCGACACTCAGACCGGCAAGACCTACAGTACGCAGAGCGCTAGCGCCGGCGGATACCAGATCGCCCTTCCCGCCGGCCAGTATCAGGTCAAGGCTCTGATTGGGAACCAGGTTGTCGGGAACCAGAACGTCCAGATCGGGAACCAGAACGTCAAGGTCGACTTCGTGCTGAACAATCTCGAGAGCACGACTCCGACCGATAGCGGTTCGGGATCGCAGAAATCGCCCAGCAGTACGCCCGTACCTACCCCGATCGTGAGCACGCCGACTCAGCCGACGGTCGCCGTCAAGACCGTCCAGGTCCAGGCACAGGCACCGCCGACGGTCGCGCCGCCAGCCCAGACCACGCCGACGGTCAGCATCCCGACGACCCAGACCACGTGGCAGGTTTCGCAGCCGACCGTGGATTCGACGACGGCCCCCGCCCAGCCGGTCGTGGAGGCACAGACCCTCGCTTCAAGCACGGACAGTTCGTCGAGCCAGGCCAATTCGCAGCAGAGCACCGCCAAGGACACGGAGTCGTACTCGATCTTCAACGGCAACAATCAAATCAACTGGGATATCTGGTCATCCGTTCCGACCGCGTAGGTCCGGGCCTCGACGGAACGAGCCCACCATGGGCGGCGAGACCCCTCAACTCACCGCCCATCATTGCGTTCGACCCCGCCCGTGGTACCCGCCCACGGGCGGGGTCGTTTCCGCCCAGAACGAAGTGCTCGGGCACTCAACCCTCAATAAACTTCCCGAAAATTCCCTGATTGACGGTTCCGTTGGCACTGTTGAAATACGAGCTGTGTGCGCAAGTCGGATTGATCAGGCCAAAGAACTTCGAGCAACCGGTCGGGGGCAGGTTGAGAAATTCCTCATCGACCTGGTAGGGAACCCCCTTGAGTGGACCGCCAACGATGTCGCCCTGAGCATCGAGGTTGACCCATCGCCGCACGAGCCGGGGACGTCGCCCATCGATGGCCTCGGGAATCAATCGACGTTTGATCTCGGGAATCGAAAGAGCGCTGCCCACGGTGAACCAGTTGAGGACCGACCCGGTCGCGAGCCGGGAATCGCGGTCGAGCAGGCGCAGGGCCTCGAACGCGACAACCGTACCCCAGCTATGGCTGATGATGTCGATCTGAGCTCCGGACGTCAGCAGAGGCAAAACGACTTGATTGAACCGGTTGATGACCTGCGAACGGACCGAGCCGTCGATCAGGTAAACGGTAAAGTCGTCCACGCAGTTGAACCCGGGAATGGTCAATGCGCCTCGAGCCAGCGAAAACTCAGGCGCCCGCGTGGCGTCTCGGGTCGACTCGGGTGCCACGGCGGCAAACTCTTGCTGCATCCGGTCTTCGAGCTGGTCCTTGAGCCGTTGTGAGAGTTCCCGATGTTCGGCTGGCATCGCCGGAGCCGCCAGGCCCGGACCTCGCTCGAGCCTCCGGCTCACGTTGACCAGGTCACTCCAAAGCACCTCGCGGCGACTCCCACCGAGCTGGCCCGGCTGCAGGCTTGGCGCAAAGGGGCGAAGCGCGTTCCACCAGTCGTTCGAGTAGCCGGGATCGTGCCGGCAGATACCGTGAACATAAACAAGGAACCGTCCCGCGACCGCACGAACCTCGGGCGCGGCGAATTCCTTGGCCTTGGCCGGACCCACGAGGTCGAGGAGTCGGTTATATGTCGCGAGAAGTTCATGAAAGAGACGCTGGCCGTTCCCTTCGAAACCACCCGTGCTTGATGGGGGCGTGATACCCGGAACCGCAGGCGTTTCCAGAACCGTTGCCGAGGGCGACCCGCTGGTGCCACTTTGCGTACCGAATACCGCCGTGACCGTGCCCGTGGGAGCCTCGCTCGTGCCGCTCATGGTGCCGAAAACCCCGCCAGTCGTGATCGTGGGGGATTCGCTCGGAGCGCTGAACGTCCCGACCGAACCAACGCACGAGTCGGCGGACTCGGCCGGCTTCGATACGGTCACGGGAGCCGTCGTCTTCGCGAAGAGCGGACCGGTATTGGACGGCCCTTCGAGTTGCGGAACCTGATCGAACTGTGCGTCGGAAAGCGCCTTGGTCAGCCTCTGAATCAACTCGCCACGGTCGAGATCGGGTCCTGAGGCGCGGAGGATCTTGCAGAGATGATAGGTGAACGCCCCGTTGTACTGACCATCGATGAAGGCATCGGCGGCGGTCTGATTGTCACGGCAGGCCGACAGGAGAATATGGTTCATCGAGGCGACAACCTCTCGCATGGTACCGCCTCGCGTGATGCCTCGCTGCCGGAGCGATTGAATCTTCGCTTCGATCTCGGGCGGAGGTTCGATGAACCGGGCGATCACCTTGTCTTCTTCCGCCGGCTGCATCAAGCCACTCGCCAGCTCTCCCGCGGCGGACCGGCTGAGCATCTCGGGACCACCCAGTGAGCGCAGACTTCGCGCCGCCGATCGCACGGCGGTCGCCTTCTCGATCACCCACGGATGTTCTCGTACCGAGCGCGTATCGCCGGGCGGAATCAACTTGCGGGTTCCCGAACCGGAATGGCAGTTGTCGAGGAACACCGTCAACTGCACGCCGGACGGAAGTCGCCTGGTCCATCGCCGGAGTTCGTCGTCGAGGAAGTAGGTACGAGGACGGTTGAAGTCCATGTCATGAAGGCAGATCAACTCATCGACGTGATCCGTCTCCTCGTCACCGTCGAGATCCGCCGTGTAAGAGCCGTGCCCCGAGAAATGGAAAACGATCCGATCCCCCGGTCTCGAGTCCTGGAACAACCAGTCCATCCCGGACCGGACCTCCGACTTGACGACTTGCTTGTTAAGCAAGATTTTTACATTCTGCGATGGAAAACCGAAGGTCTCGGTCAACAATCGCTGCATATTGTGAACGTCGTTCTCGCAGCCTCGCAGGCCGCTCACCGACTCATACGTGTTGATGCCGCAGACGAGCGCCTTGTCAGCCATGGTGCACTCCCAGGGGGGAATTGGAGAGGTTTGTCGAAAGAAACCAGGCCGTCAAACTTTGTCTTATCAGGCCGAAGTCGTGAGGGAAACAACTCAGATTCCACATTTTCCCGATTTTCCTGGACGAAAGTTGTTAAATTAAGTCCACAACAAGAGTTATCGAGACAGACCGTTTCCATAAATTCGTGACGATTCCCTGTCGAGACCCGTCCTGAACCAGATTCGCTGGCTTCCTCGGTTTGGACTCGCCCTTCCGCATTCAATCCGTGTCCTCGTTTTCCGAGAGGGGGACGAAAAAGCGGAAGTAGGGATTCCCATAGTGCTGGTACGAACCCCAGGTTCGCGCGCCTCGGTTTGTCAGCGCGATCTGACGCCGGGCGTCTCGCATCGCGGCGTACATGACTCGCGGTCGAAGTGCGTCCTGGGTGTCGACCGAGGACCGCGGCTCCACGGGAAGGCCGAGCAAACCGGCGTAAAGCCAGAGCGCGAACTGACGCGCGGCGAGATCGTCGACGGGCCAGGCCGTGCAGACGAAGTTGGCCACGCCGCGCTGGAAAAACGCCTCGGCGAACGACGGAGCCAATTCGACGGTGCGGCCCTCGGGACGCTCGGGGGTAATACCCGACTCGCAGGCGTTCGAAAACACGAACTTGGGAATCCGATCGATCCGGTTGAGTTCGAAGGCCGAAAGCAGCTCACCCCCACTGAAGACCCATCCCGAGGCCGGCGGGTCGTCCTTGTTATAGGTGCAATGCCCCGCATAGTGCAGCACGTCGTAGGATCGAGACATAACCTCGCGCAGTACGTTGGTACGGGTTGCGACGGCCGGACCGATCATGCGGGTCACCTCGACGCGATTGCCCACGCGGTGAGGCGCGGAATTGAACGCCTCGAACAGATCGGCCACCTCGACACCTTCTTTCTGCGCTCCAGGCAACGGGGCATCCTCGGCCGGGTCGGCGACGACCAACACGCGAAGGACGCGTCGGGGAGGCGGAGGCGGCTCCGGGGGCGGAGCGAACGGTGTTCGAAGTTGTCGTGTCAGGCCACGGCATGTTCCCAGAAACGCATCGACGTTGAAGGATTCATCCGACCTGCGGCGGCCAAGCAGGTCAAGTTGTTCGAACGCCAGTGGATCGAAACTCGACGACGACAGAACTTCCCAGTCCGATTGGGACACCATCTCCCAGTGGATCCTCGCCGTGTTCGAGTCGAGCAGCATCACGAGTGGATCACGCGTGAAGAACTGTGGGCGGAGGTCGCTCGGGATCAGAAGATGGCCGAGGAACTGGCCTCGCTCGTGCTGGAGAGCGAGATCGCCTTCGGCCGCCAGTTCGTCGTTGGCCTTGGAAACGAGTTCCGGATCGATCGAGACCTTGCGCTGAGGAATCGAGGCCGTATCGGTGATCGCGCCGAAGAGAAATCCGTCGCGTTCACGAGTCAGGGTCACCCGTGTCGGGGCTCGGCCCGACTCGTCATCGACCGCCCAGTCGCGCTGCTGCCAGTCTCGAAGACGTTTCTCGGCTTCCTGGTGCTCCTTCTCGGCCCAGCAGTACATGAGGTCATCGCGTTCGTCGTCGCGCTTCGGCGTATAGCGGATCTTGAGACGGTCGGCGTAATCAGCCACGGCAAGCTTGAGCGTCTGGTCGATGTCGATGGCTCTGCGAGGGTCGAACTCGACAAACGTGATCTGCGCCAGGTGCCGGTCCGACCGTTGATCTTCGACCGAACCGCTCATGGCCATCGAAATGCCCCGAAGCCATGCGTGAACCGCGTCGGGAATTGGCAGGTTGCCCACCCCCGAGCCAATCAGCACGGTCGCCAGGTGCCGCTTCCCCATCCGGCCGAGGGACCAGCAGAGTTCACGCGAAAGCACCGTCAACTCGGGAACGCCGAAACGGCCGGTCAAACCCATGCCCGCGATGGCGATCAGTCGCTCCACGCGGTCATCCTTCGACGCGCGAGGATCGGGCAGAAAGAACGGCTGGCCAAGCTCGCCTCGCAAGATCCCTCGCTCGGTGTACTGGGTGAGGATGAGCTGGTGCCGAGGGATGGCCGGTTTTTGGGTTTCCGAGTCGGAGGCCTCAGGGGGCGATTTCCCCGCCCGTTCGCGAAGCGCCTGGGTAATGGCCTCGTCAATGGCTCGAACTGCGTTCTGGGGCAGGACGCCAAGATAGTGCCCAACCGCAATGGCATCGACCGGCCGGGCTTTACATTGCTCGGCATAACGGCGCGCGGTTTTCGTGTCGTGATCGAGCTTGGTGGGGTCGTGGGCATCCTCGATTTTGGTGTGAATCAACTCGATCAGGATCTCGGGAACCGGTCCGGCGGCTTCTTCCTTGATCGTTGGCTCCCCTCCGAGGAAGCCGTTTCCGAGCAACGCCTCGAGCGTTCGTTCGTCGGGACTGATTTGATCCGCGATGTTCGTGGCGGCGGATGACGTCTGATCAGCGAAGTCAGCCGGCCCCGACCTCGAAGGGCGTCCCAGGCGAACGTCTCGAGACTGGAGCCGTCGACTGGAGTCGTCGAAATCGGTTTCGAGGGACATGAGGTTCTCATTCCAGGCCTTGAGGGCGTCCGCTTGCGTCGCCGAACCGAGATCGACGGGCCGGTTGGATTCGAGCCGTCGCGTTTCGCCGCGGAGCAGAAGCTCGTCGATCGCCGTCAGAACGCTCGGGTTGCAGACCAGCCCGGCATGCGACTCCTTGACATAGTAGGTCGGGTAATACGGCTGCCCGGATGGGTCGGTCGGGCAGGCGGAATCGAGCGATACCCGACCATCGCCTCCGAAGCTCACCTCATACCCCTCGATCTGATCCAGGGCGCTGAGGTCGACAAGATCGGTGACCGTCGGTCGACCATAGCCCGCGATGCCGATGATCGGCGTGGAGCCGATCGGCTCGTCTCGAGCCTCCAGGCGATCACGCGCGTGGTCCAGGTGGGATTGCGAGAGCGTCGCACGAAAGGCCGCGTAGGTTCTGGCGTTGTAGAGAGCGTCCAGGATGCCCGATCCTGGCACCTCCGTTGGTCGAGGCAGGAGGCAATAGAGACTGACGAAGGAGTCAATCACCCTCAACGTGTTACGAAACGCGGTTGAGTCGCGCTGCCATTCCATCCCAGGAGGCTCGAGTAGCCGGGCGAGGCGCCGAACCACCTCGTCGGCTCCGACCAAGAAACGGATCGCCGTCCACGCCCCTCGATGAGGCGTCCCCAGCATCACGACCCGACCGATGGGCGTGGTATTCTCTCCTCCCCCGAGCGAGGCTCTCCTCTGAAGCAAGGCATGGACCACCATGCCTCCCGTCGAGTGCGCGACGATGTGAGTCCGACGACGTCCGCAACGGGCCCAAAGATGCGCTTCGAGCTCGGCCGCCGCGATCTCGAAATCCTTCCGCCAGTCATACCAGAATGGTTGGACGTCCCAGCGCTCGGAGAGTTTGAGAATCAGTTCGCCGTAGTCGGCGTTGAGAATCGCGGTGGCCTGAACGTCAAACGTCGGGTCGTAGGAGGTCCGACCGTCATCGGCCAGTCGAAGGCACTGAAACCAGCCTGCGCGGAGGTTGTCGACATCGGGCCAGACTCGTGTCGATCGCCCGCTTCGGATCGCCGTCAGCTCGCTCCCCATGAATCCGGGAACGACCACGACGCTCTCGGACCGGGCACGCCCGGCCGACCCTCGTTGTGACCCCGCCTTCATGGCCAGGTCTCGCAGACGCTGGAACCTGGCCGAGCCTAAGTAAGTCCGAAACGCCAGATCCTGCGGCGCACTCCCGGCGCTGAGCAACTTCGCCAATTCAAGGACATTGGCCGACTGAAAACGACGGACCAATTCGCGCTCGTTAACGTTCTCGGGTTCTCTCGGGTCGCTTGCCATTGGTTGTCATCTCAGGAGACCAGTGAAAGATACACGACGGACTTCATAATGGGAAATTTAAAGAGACTGCAAAGGATATTCCGAGATCGATCAGGACCGACTTCCCTGTCCTATCTGACTCCTTATCCTTTTGGCATTTTGAGACTTAACACGGATCGCCGGACGAGTGGGTTCGTTTTTTCTGGCGTGCGATCGCAAGGGACACAACGCGGTCTGATCCGCCCCGGACGTCGGATCGTGCCGCCAGAGCCGATCCTTGGGTTCGTTTCGCGCGGAACGATTGGTCATCCGCGTGGAATCTCCGGCCTGGATACGGAATCGATTGCGATGATGGATGCTCTTAAGAAAAGCCAAAGTTCGGAACGTTTTCGACATCTTTTGTACGCTGTGAGGAGACCATCGTTCCCGATCCAAAATCGGCCAAACAGGCACGGAGACCACTCGCGTACCGCGCGATCACTCCTTTGTAAGAATCGAGGAACGAGCCAAAAAAATTCGAAGAAAGCCAAAGAATCGGGATGACGTCCAATGTCCGGACCGTGGAAACCCGGTCGTTGCATCGACGCTTTTGCGGTTCGTCGCTAAGATGGCCGCGTCGAGACGATCCGGCGACCTGTTTCGGGAACAGCCATGCGGGTGACACTTGTGACGGAAACGTATTTTCCCCAGGTCAACGGCGTCTCTCGCACGCTGGGTCAGCTCGTTCGCGTCCTGACCGAAGCAGGCGACTCGGTGCAACTGATCCAACCCGACTATGGCGAACCGCCCCGAGCCACCAGCGATCGGTTGGTACGTTCCATCAATCTGCCCTTCTATCGCGAGTTGTTCCTACCGTTGCCGCCCTTTGGCTCGGTTCACAAGGCGATCGAGGCGTTTCAACCCGACCTGGTGCACATCGCGACCGAGGCCACGCTGGGATTGAGTGTCCTGCGGCACGTGCTCCGGCGGAGAATCCCCACGGTCTCGAGTTTCCACACGAACTTCGACCAGTATTCCGCCCACTACCGGATCGGGTGGCTCAAGGGGCCAATCTGGCGATACCTTCGATGGTTCCATAACAAGACACTGGAAACATATGCGCCGTCGAGGGCCACCATTCACGACCTGGAAGCGCGAGGCTTGCAGCGACTCGTACTCTGGCCACGAGGTGTCGACGGCCGGTTATTCCGTCCCGACCGACCGGGACGAGAAACGATCCGGTCCTCGCTTGGATTCGACCCCGAGCACGTCGTGATCGGTCATGTGAGCCGGATCGCGGCGGAAAAGAACGTCGGATACCTGGGGGAGGCTCTCCAGCAGGTCGAGGAGGCGCGGCCGAACGTGCGGCTCTTGATCGTCGGAGATGGCCCGGCGAGACCGGGACTGGAGAAGCGACTCGGGAAGGCGGCCCGATTCGTCGGCTACCGCAAGGGGGACGATCTGGCCGATCACTACGCCGCGGCCGATCTCTTTGCATTCGCAAGTCTTACCGAGACGTTCGGCAACGTGATTCTCGAGGCGATGTCGTCCGGCTTGCCGGTCGTCGCCGTTCGAGCGGGAGGCCCAGGCGAAATCGTCCAGGAGGGGGTCACGGGCCGGTTGGTCGATCCTGACGAGCCGGCATCCGCGTTCGCCGAGCGCTTGATCCAGTTGGTGGACCGCGTCGAAGAACGTCGGGCGATGGCCGAGGCGGCCCGGACTTACGCGCAATCGCAGACGTGGGACGCGATCATGGGTGGACTCCGGGATCGTTATCAGCGCATCGTGGAATCGGCGGCGGTCACGGCCCGAACCTGAATTCGGAACGTTGATTGTCGCCGTGAACCGGCCCCCAGTGTCAGCGGCCCGAGTCGACGGATCCGAATCGTTCTCCGAGGCCGGCACGCATCGGCCTGCCAGATCGCTCGAAGCGAAGGAATCTTGACCGCTCGACCCAAAGCACGGGCGCCTCGGGAACCAACCGCGAGACCCGATAGCCCTCGACCAGATAATCGCGAAGGGCGGGAAATGGCGGATCACCCGTGAAAATCAACTCGGGAGGATTCGCCTGCAGATCCGACATGATTTCTTCGGTCCAGCGGCTCACAAGCGGATGATTGCGTCCCGCATAAGCCTTCAAGAGCTCGTTGGCGAAGAAGTGACGCGTGGGACTGTCGAGCCCCGAATAAAAATACAAGGGACTCTGCCATCCCCAGACGTAAAGGTGCGGCGACTCCCAGACCTTCGACTTACTCGCGAGCTGACGGCCGATCTGCCGAAGCCGGACCCACTGGGCTCCGCCCTTGTATCGGACCGTCAGTTGTTCGGGCGGCACGAGGAGATAGTCGCGAACCTGGAGAAGCACGGTTCCAAGCACCGCCAAGCCGACGGCCAACGAAACGATCAGCCAGAACAGCCCGCGCATCGGCCGACGGGACCGGAAGGCGTCACGAACGCGAGTCAGGCCGTCGGTCAGCAAGGTCGCAACCAGTAGTGCGATCCCAGGCGTCGGCAGCAAGTAGTAGTGGGCCCAGAACATCCCCGGCAAGATCACCTGAACCCAGGCCGAAAGGGTCCAGCCGGCCACAAGGCGGCGCGTCGCGTTTGTTGGTCCGAACAAGAACCACCCCATCGCGGGAACCGACGCGATCCAGAGCGGCCAGCTCCCGGTTCCCCACCAGACCAACCAGTCGGTCGTTCCAAACGGCCAGGGAAGCGCGCCCGTCCTGGGGTCGGAATTCCCCGTAAGCCAGCGGACAAGAGCGCTCGGAGCGTTCGTCCCCGCTGGCGTGTCGGTCGCCATTGCGCTCCCGTATCGAACGATGTCCTCGAACGCCGAGGGCCCAGCTCCTTGCCCGACCAAGACGCCAATGGCGATCGCCCAGGGAAGCACGAACCCCGCGCACAACGCCGACAGATCCCGCCCTCGGGAGCTCATCGAACGAACGACGCCGGTCTCATCCCGCCTCAACCAGAGGGCCGTCGCGAAAAGAGGCAGATTCACAACCGCCACCTGCTTCACCAAAGTCGCACCCGCAAGCAAAACTCCAGCCAGAAAGGGTCCGAACCCGCCGGATCGCTTCCAGAAGGAAACGAGGATTGCGAGGGACGCAACCGAGAACAGGTTGATCGCGTGCTCAAGGTTCGCTCCGTTCCCATAAAGATAAGGGTCCGTGCTCAGAACTGCGTACACAAACGCACTCAAGCATCCAGCGCCGGGTCCCGCGATCCACAGCCCGATCCACCAGAGCAGAACGATGGTCAAAAGGACGAGAGGGATCGGCAGAATGCGAATCGTGATCTCGTTCGCATCGCCGAGGGCGATCGCCGCTTCGTAGATCCAGTATCCTCCAGGAGGCTTGTTCTCGGTCAAATCTCGATACATGACGTCGCCATTGAGGAGGCGGCGGCCAATGTAGCCGTACGCGGCCTCATCACAGTCGAGCGGTTCGGACTCCCCTTCGACGACCGGCCAGAGAGTCAGCTTCATCCGGTCACGGACGGTCGGCCCGAAGGTGTGGCCGCGCCACCAGACATCAAAAACGAGAATCCCGAGGAGGACCATCCAGGCCCATTCCGGAGTTCCGCGCTGCCGAGGCGGTTCTGACGCGTTCACGGCGAACCTCCGCCGAGTCGGTAGAGACGCACTGGGTAGGGCAACCCACTCGGGGATCGGTAGAGTTCGCGATCCGCGACAAGCCCAAGCCCCAGTCGAATTTTCTCGAGGTAAGGCCCCCAAATCTCGGGGTCGACGTCGGGCGGTGGTTCAAACGAGCCCCACAGAAGAAAATTCACCTGATAATCTCGGATCGTTCGCTCAAGATGGGGAGGATAATAACTTCGAGGGAACAGGACCGTTGTGCGCTGGCTGGTCACGCGAAATTCCCAGGGAAACCAGGTCATGACCCTCGCATTCTCGGGGACGATGTCTGGATGCCGCCGCACCCATTCACCCGCATCACGGAGCGCGGGCCAGTGAAGTTGATAGGAACTGACGAACCATGAGGTATCGTGGGCCCAGGTGGGACCGGCCCAGAGCAGGAGCACGGTCGCCACGTACCATCGCGAATGCTTCGCCGGCACAACGGACGCCCGCAACCAATCCATCAGGCCCGCAACCGCCATCGGTAGCATCAAGGCGTAAACAGGCAGGTAATATCGCCCGAGTTGCTGAACCTGCGTCACATCGGCCACGTTGAAAAGCGTGGCTGCCACAAAAACGAGAAGGATCGTCACGATCAGGCGATCCGCGTCACGTCCTTGGGGGAACTTCTGAGGGTCCGGCCAGAACCAGCGATGAACACAACCCAGGACAACCGGAAAACTCAGCATCATGAACGAGTACGTGGCGATGATCAGCAACGACTTGATCTTCACCCGCACAATATCCGGCATGTTGGCGGCGGTGTAGAATTCCGATGCGAGGGTGTTCCCCTTCTGGTAGTGATGGATCGTCCACGAGAAATTATAAGGAAAATATTTTGTGTATGTATAAAATGGTTCTCCATACTCTTTGTAGGTGACCCAGGCCCAGGGAGCGATGACGGCGATCAAGACCATGCCCCAAAGGAGAAGTGGTCCGAGAAACCGTCGAGCGTGTGCCACCAGAGCGAACACACCAACGGCTGCGGTCAGAGCCATCGCCGTGTTACGCGCCAGGATCGCGAGACCTCCGCAGCCTCCGGCGGCGATCGCCCAGCACCAGGCGATCGCACCGTTCGCGTTCCAGATCTCCGTGGCAAGCCAGACGGCCAGAATCGCTGCGAGAGCGACCTGGCTCTCTCGAAGCGAGAAGCCCGCGTAGATGGCATGAACCGGCAAGACCGCGAGCAGGGCCATCGCACCCAGACCGACGTCGGGACCGTAGCGCCGCCTGCCGAACGCGTAAATCGCCGGCAAGCAAAGCAGGTTCAGTACGAAGCTCGTTCCCTTCGCCACCGCGAAGGTACTTTCCAGAAAACGTCCCGGCACAACGCCTGTAAGCCAATAGACAAAGGCCAGCGTGTACGCCCAGAGCGGCGTCGCCCAATCGTCGAGGACCCCTTCCCCTCGCCGGATTGGGGGATAATCGCGAAAAAAGCTTTCGACATAATGCTTCACGGCCCCTTCACCCCGGTAGACCGAGGTTGCGACTTCGATGTAGTGGCAACTGTCACCAGGAACGAGCGGGAGATTGCCCCCAATAATCCAGATGGTGGCGCGGATCGCATACGCGACGAGGATGACCGAGAACCAGCGCCTCCCGTGAGATGGGAGCCAGGGTGAAGCGAGGAAGGTCAAGGCAAGGAGGCCGGCGAGAATCCCAAGATGCACGCGGGCCAGGGGAATCTGACTTGGCTCGCGGATCTCGGCCAGCGCCGACTTCTCGTAAAACAAATGCGCTACCAGCTTGAATGCTGGGGCAAACCAATGATAGGTCGACTCGGCCCAGATCGCGATTCCAAGGATCGCCAGCAGGACGATCCCCATGATGAACAGGTGGCGATCCCGTCCTGTCATGCCCCCCGTTCCCTTTCCGATCAATGGTCGCATCCCGTTGGGAATCCGAATCGCTTCCGCCCGACGACACTAGGTTCGTCGTAATCAGTCGAGCAGGCAGTCACTTGAATCCAGATCTTACAGTCACTTAATGAAACTGCGTGATTATTTGCAACTTTGTTGTTTATACATTTCTTTATTTTTGCAATCCCATTGGCCAGTCAATCGTGTCTTACCGCATCGGTCTTGGGTGTCTCGTGAGGAATCTCTTCCCCGAGCCGCCGTTCCGCGCGATTCAATTGTTCCTGCTCCCAAAGTCCCGTAGCCCGATCGATCTCGGACCGCAACGCTTCGAGCCCCTCCGCCACGTTGTCCGAACGCGTTAACGGACCCTCGCCTTGCAGCGACTCGATCTGACGATGCCGATCCAAAAGCTTGCTCAACATCACGAGAAGTTTTCGCTCATTCTCGGTCAGTCGACCATGCTCTGCGTCCGACTTCAGCCTGGACAATCGATCGTGTTCAAGTTGATAGGAGGACTGCTTCATCTGGAGGTCGGATTTCGCTCGTTCGACTGCCCCCTTGAGCTGCGCCACCTGCATGGGCTTCTCAAAGTTCTCCAGCGCCTGAAGGTTGGCGGCGACCTGCTCGTCGGCCTGCTCGGCTCTCCCCAGGACAATCAGGTCGTCCTCAAGAACACTTGGAGTAAACAGCTTCTTGTCCAGCTTATTCTTGACCCATTCGGCGTGGTTTCTGGCGCGACTGAGCGTGAGGGCTGTCTTGTTCCGCTCCACCTCGATCGCCTTCTTGCGTAAAGGAAAGTCGATCTCCAGATACTTCTTGAGCGCGATTCCCGCGATCTCCTGATTCCTGCGCGCCTCTTCGACGTCGGATTCGAGATGCTTGACCACGATTTCTTGCTCGATTTCCCGTTCTTTGGCGGCGACTTCCTCTTCAAGACGCCCGATGACAGCATTCGCCAGTTCCTTGATTCGGGCTGTCTGAAGTCTCAGTTGCTCTGCTGGATCAACCTCGGGATTAGGTGCCGCTCGGCGACCCTCCACCGACGGAGGCACGGCCGAAGCGGAGGGCCTTGCCGTCTCTTCCGATCGTCCCTTTTCCATCAAGGTGGGGGAGGTGCGAGGCATGGCGGTGACGACACTCGCAACGAGTAAGCCGGCCATTCCACATCCCAACAACGCCTTCCTTCGCAGCCTCATGATGTCGCCTCCAGATTCGGGACTTCACGGGAATGCGTAACGCCCTTGTCTTGAGTATCGGCGACGACGTTCTCTGATTCGAGTGGGTCGCACCTCGGTTCCGACCAGAACGCCAGGAACTCCATCCCGGCGCCCACGGCCGCGTCCGAGGGATGAGGCTTCCTAACGGGTTGTCTGGGAATGGCTATTTCGAGACGTTCCGGAGCATGGCCTCCCGCTTCGCCTTGAATTCCGAACCGTCTTTCCATTGAGGATCAACGTCTCCATCGGCCACCCGGATTCCCAGTTCGAAGAGAAGTCGCGCGTCCTCGACAGCACCCGAAAGATCCCAGTCGGGTTTCACGTCGTCACTGACTTTATGATAATGGTTCCTTGTGTACTCGTCGCGCTTCTTCTGGCCGAAGTCGTCCGGCTTTCCCACATACAGGCTTCCGCCCTTGGCATTCAAAGCCGGGACACCGACCTTCGCGAATTCGAAGTGATCCGAGCGATAGTACATCCCCTTCTCGGGTTCCGCGTCCGGACCGACCTCCCGGCCGCGGTCCTTCGCGAGCCGTTCCAGAAGATCGTCGAGCGTCGATTGCCCAAGACCCACGCTGGTCAGATCGCGCGTCGGGCCCCAAAGGTTGATAACATCCATGTTGATGTCAGCGAGCGTGGTTTCGAGAGGATAAAGGGGATGCTCGGCGTAGTACCGCGTTCCGAGTAGTCCCTTCTCCTCGGCGGTCACGACAAGGAACAGCAACGACCGCTTTGGTCCGGGCTGGATTCGCGAACAGGCTTCCGCGATTTCGAGCAACATCGCCACACCCGAGGCGTTGTCCGCCGCGCCGTTGTAAATCTGATCTCCTGGAAGGGTTTCATCACGCCCGAGGTGGTCCCAGTGGGCTGTATAAACCACGTGTTCCCGCGCCTGACGCGGATCGGAGCCCGGAAGGCGAGCCACGACGTTCTTTGACTCGAGACGACGGGTTGTGTTTTCGACGTCGAAGCCAGCCGTGGCGCCGAGCGGAACGGGCTGAAAGTCCTTCTTGCTCGCGGCCCGCTTGAGCGTCTCGAAATCGAGGCCGCAGGATTCGAAAAGACGCTTGGCTGTCTCGACGGGGATCCAGGCTTCGAGAGCGACTCGGCTCGTGTTGCCGTCGGCGGATGGAATGTCGAAGTTCTCACGACCCCAGCTTCCGACGATCACCTGGTAGGGGTAGCCCGCCGGTCCCGTCTCGTGCACGAGGATCGCCGCGGCGGCTCCTTTCTCTGACGCAATCTCGTACTTATACGTCCAGCGACCGTAATAGGTCATCGCCCGTCCCTTGAACAGTCCGTCGTCAAGCTTTGACGGATCGTTCTCGCTGGCAACGGGTGGGTCGTTAATGAGCATCACGATCGTCTTGCCTCGGACATCGACGCCCTTGTAGTCATCCCAGTCATACTCCGGAGCGACGACGCCGTAGCCCACGAACACCACGTCCGAGTTCTCGACCTTTAGTTGAGGGGACTCGCGCCTCGAAACGGCCACCCACTCTTCAGGCGATTTCCATTCCAGCGTCTCGCCACCGACCTGAATCGCGGCCCTGGCCTTCGTTTGGAAACCAACGAGTGGGACGTTCTGAATGTATGTGCCGTCCGGGTTTCCTGGCTGGAGTCCCATGCGCTGGAATTCGTGGATGAGATAACTCACCGTGAGCTCCTCGCCCTTCGAACCTGGGGCTCGGCCCTCGAATTCATCGGAGGCCAGAACGCGAATGTGCTGGAGCATCTCGCTGGCCTGGATCGTTTCCGAGGCGGTTTCGATCCGCCGGTCCGCCGCGAGCCCATGGGAAGCCACAAGTGCCGTGAATGCGTAGACGCCGATGACTCGCCGCATCGTTTACGTGACCTTTCCTTTCGCGCATCCGGGAACGCGCTCGCCCGCAAATCACAAAAGTACGACGGAACATCTTCACTTTAACATCGAATGGTTCTTCTTGGAGATCGAGTCCTTTACGATCCTTCCGCCTTTCATCACGAAGGAAACGTTCTCAAGGACTCGGATGTCGTGAAGCGGATCACCCTCCACGGCGATCAGATCAGCGAAGAGCCCTGGTGCGACGCGACCAACGTCGTTCGACCGGTCGAGCAATCGGGCCGCGTCAGACGTCGCCGAGCGGATGGCACGGGCGGGTGTCATCCCGTACTGCACCATGTAGGCAAACTGTTTCGCGTTGTCCCCGTGGGGATAGACTCCCGCGTCGGTACCGAAAGCGGCGTTCACCCCGGCCTTGACGGCCCGAGCAAAGTTCTCTCGTTGTTGCTGACCGAGGGCGCGCTCCTTGTCAATCGACTCCTGAGGCAGTTTGAACTCGATCGCTTTGCCGAGCAAGTAATCGTCGTTGTAAATATCGGCCACGAGCCAGGTTCCACGCTCGGCCATCATCGAGATTCCTTCCTCGTCGATCAGGCTGCCATGCTCGATCGAATCGACGCCAGCGACGACGGCGTTTTTGATACCCTGAGCTCCATGAGCGTGCGCCGCGATTTTGCGACCGGCGGCGTGAGCTTCCTGGACGGCCGCACGAAGCTCTTCGACCGTGAATTGGGGCGCGCCCGGCGCATCACCTCGCGAAAGGACGCCTCCCGAGGCGTTAATCTTGATGACGTCGACGCCGTGCTTGATCTGGGCTCGGACAACGTGACGAACCTGATCGACACCATCGGCGATCCGGAAATCTCGTTCGACAGGAAACATCTCCACCCGAACCTGCGGGGCAAACCGGTTGAGGTCGCCGTGACCGCCGGTCATCGAAATGCTCGGCCCGCTTGCTACCACTCGAGGACCGACCAGGAAGCCTTCATCGATCGCATCCCGGAGATCCACGGCCAGAAACGGCCTCGATCCCACGTCGCGAACTGTTGTGAACCCGGCATCGAGCGTCTTCCGAGCGTTGACGACCGCGGCAAACGCACTATGGTTCGGCGTGTCCTTGAACTTGTAGATCTCATCGTAACGGTCCGCGCGACTTCCAAGATGGGTGTGACAATCGATCAGACCCGGCAGGACGGTCGCGCCGCTAAGGTCGATGACCGTCGCTCCCTCCGGAATTGGCAGCCGATCCGCGGAATCAACAGCGCGAATCCTTTCACCTTCAACCAAGATCACGACATTTTGGCGATACGAATCTCCCGTGCCGTCGAAAAGACGCCCAGCACGGAGGTAGAGCGGCTTCGGAGCCGATTCGACCGATGCGCAAGTCTCAACAGAAAAACCGAGAGACGTCGAAAGACCCAGGCCCAGAAGAATCACGATGCGGTTCAAGGCGTGGCTCCCGAGGCGAAGTGGACACCGAACCGGCGGGCGGACACCGAACCGGACCGTCGTACTGTAACGGATTTCTCCCTCGGAAAGCGACAGGGCGGGGGGCGACACTGTCCCCCCCCGCCCTGTCGTGTCGAATTCAAATCTTACCGCGCCTTCTCCACCTGGACGCCTTTCCCTCCTTCCTTGTACCGGCCTTCCAGCCGTTCGAGCTGCCGCAACTGGTTCGATGTGTTCAGGCTCTTGAGGTTCTCTTCGAGACCTTGGGAGGGTGGCGCGGCCTGGCCCTGCTGCTCCATCAATGGTTTGTCGCTTGGAGAAGGCGGCGCGTTCGGCGAAGGCCGTTGCCCCACGTAGTTTTTGCCGCGATAGAACGCATACTCGTTCAGATCTTTACGAGCCACGGCGGTGACCTGACCCAGGACACCCTCCGCCACGAACACGCCGCGAAGGTCCGTCTCTCCCGAGAGGAAGGTGGTGTTGTCGCTGCCGATCACCTTGACCTGCAGCTTGGGAAGGAAGTTCTTGGTACGGGCATCGCGGGCACGGACCCGAACGCGTCCGGCATCGACTTCCTCGAGGACCTCGAGTTCAATCGGGCTGACCAGCACAATCCCCGAGGCGTAGAGGTTCTCGCCGCGCGCCATGACGAGATAAGCGCCATCCTTTTTCAAAGGGAGCGTGAGGCCCTTCGCCCTGTCTTCGAAGTCGGCGCCGTCGCCCAACGTGATCGTCGTTTCGACGAGAGGCCGGATGCCCGCCAGGTCGATTCCAGCAATGCCGTCGAGATTGCGTCGTGTCAGGTAGAGCCTCATCAGATCGACCGGATACACCTTCACATCGACCTCGGCGATGTTCCGGTAGTCGAGCTTGATCTCGGGCGTCTCCGAGGGATCGGCCGGTGGCATCGCCCGCAGCCCGTTGCCACCGCCTTCCGCGACTTCGGGCGACGAAGCAGGACGAAGCACCGAGATCTCGGGAAGCGTCAACGCCTTTCGAGTCAGGCCCTTTACCGCCCCAGCCGCGTCAGAAAAGCGGTCGACAACCTGCTCGTAATACTTCACAGCCTTGGCGGGCTCGTGACGAGCGTCATAAATCTGCCCGAGGATGTAGATGGCCTGCCATTTGTTGGGGCTCGGTTGCTCGACGTCGTTTTCATCCTTGTAAGTCGCGGCGGCGATCTTCTCCGCCAGTTCAACCGCGCGATCGTAGTGACCCAGGTGGAAATGTCCCAGGGCTTCGCTGTATTGGAAGCTGTCCTGGTATCGGCTCTTGGGATAGAGCCGGGCGTATCGCTCGGACAGCGTGACCACCGAATCGAAGTCTTCGAGCTCGAGGTAGGCGCCGACCAGCGCCAGGCTCACCTCATCGGCGATCGGATCGCTTGGCGCCAGGACCTGGAACACCTGGATGAGTCGGATCTCTTGCGCAAGGAGGTCCGACCGGGTCACCTCAGCCGCCGCGAATTCCCGGCGTAACGTCGGATTGGTCACCGCATTGCTGGCCAGTTGCGCCAGGACCTGCGAAAGACCAAAAAAGTCGCTCTGGATCGACGCCGTTCCCGGATACTCTCGCCAGAGATCGAGCAGAAGAGCCAGTCCTTCGAGGGTCCTCCCCCGTTGCCTCAGGACCTCGCCGACGCGTGCGTCCTCGAGATAGCTGGCATCGGCCGTCGCCCGCCAGACGAGATACGCACGCTCGTTTTCTCCGATATCGGCGTAGGCCGTGCCCACGATCTTGATATCGTCGAACGGGATGATCAGCTCGGGCGACTTTTCCTTCAAAATCTCGAAATATTTGACGACTTTTCTCGGATCATATTTAGTGATATGAATCTTGAGCAACATTCGCGCCGCGTCCTTGGCAATGTCGTCGCGGAGCGTGTACGCGTTCCAAAGGGCTTCGAGCGATGCCGAGGCCTCCGCGAATCTCTGATTGTCGAAGAGGGACTTCCCTCGCGCGTAGAGTTCGTCGGGCGTGGGCTTGTAGGGGTCGGTCGGCTTCTCACCAGGGGCGAGGACCTTCAGATCCCCTGTGGGTCCGAGATGAAGTTTGCCGGGGTCGTAGGCGCTCCGGAGCTTCGGGGGCAATGCGCGGAAATCGCCCGGAAGGTAACCGTAGACGTCGTAACGAATCGTGCCGGGCCACTGGGTCGGCGCGAAGTAGAAGGTCAAAACACCATCGTTCAATTCAAAGGAGTTGGCCGACGATTGAACCGAGCCTTCCACGAGGGTCACGCCCGCGGGCAGGTGCTCTTCGAGAATCAAGAACTCTCGCTCCCACGCTGGCTCGCCCGCGCGCTGAATTCGATACGCGTCGATCTCGACCTTGGATCGTCCACCCAGTGCGACTTGAGTGATCTTATTCTCGAAATGCTCGGGATTGACGGCCACGCCAAATCCCGACGGCAGGGTCTTGCCGTCCAGCTCGGGCTCGGGTGCAAGGTAGACCCGACGGCTGATGGCGAACGGGCGACCGGTCCGATCCTGGTCGGGCTGGAAGTCACGCGTGAAGCCGGTCAAGGTGACGGCGAACCCGAAGGTTCCTCGCCCCTCGATATCGAAGTGGACCCGATTCCTCGCCCCCGCCTGGACCATTCTGGCTGGCACGCGGACGGCCGCCTCCTCCGTCTGGCCCTTCACGTCGACCCGGTACACGTCCTGATCGTTGACGGTCACGACGAGTCGGTAGTTATCATCGGCCGCCTGCGCCTTGGCATAATAGCTCGAGAGCGCGGCGAGAGCCGCTCCCTTCGCCTTGTGCGGCTGCCATCCGGTTCCGACGCGGTGGGCCAGGAGCCATCGAATGGCCCCATCCAGAACCGGGTCTTGAGACTGAGCCCGCGCGAAGGCGAAGGTGGCGATGGCTGTTGTCTCGGTGGCTGAACCCGACCATGGGTTCCTCGGCTGGCCTTCCCAGTAGCGAAGTGGCGCCTCGCCGGGTCGGGTTGGCTCGGTTTTCGCTCTTGGACCGAGATCGTTGAGGACCTCGCCCGCGAGTGTGGGACGCTCCAGGTTCAGGAATGTGAGGGCCAGGTACGCCAGGGCCGAGCTGGAAAGCGTCTGGCGAAGCCGATTCAGACCGTTCGCCTGTTCGAAGCTCGCCTTGCCGCGAGTGCTCAGGGCGTGGAGGAGCGCGGCACGGGTGTCGTGGTCTCCTCCATCAACCCGTGCAAATTCCTGGGAAAGGTAATTGACAGCCCGATCCAGGGTGGAGGCGTCGGTGACCAGCCCCACTTCCTGCGCCGAGGCGAGGGCCCACAAGGCATGAGCCGAGGTCATACGGTCACTCGGCTGATCTCCCTTCGAGGGCTCACCAACAACCCAGGGCCAACCTCCGTCGTCGTTCTGCAGCGTGACCAGTTCGGCGACGCCGCCTCGAACGCGCTCAGCGAGGCGAGAAGCCTCCGGCGCATTCGATCCCCCGACCGCCCGCAGGTAGCTCAGCGCCGAGGCCGCCGCAAGCAGATTGCTGGCGCGGTCGGCTGTCGTGTTCGGCGGAACGGGAAGGATGCACGAGGCCAGTCGGGGATCTCTCAAGAGCGACTCGTTGCCCAGCGCCAGCTCGACAATCATCCGTCGCAACGTCGGCGAGATGATCAGGATCATCTCGGGGCTTTCGTAGGGTCGGCCCGACGGCAGTTCGACAAAGACCGTGGTGTCGTTGCTGGACGTTCCTGAAGACGTCGCGAACGCTTGAACGCCCCAGGGGCGAATCGGCACTTCCACAACCAACTTATCGGCCGCGTTCTCCGCCCGAGCCTCGACCGTCAATCGTACGTTGTCGCCGTCGGGGACGGGGAAGGCGTCGAATTCGAGCGACTCGACCCCGTCTTCCTTGAGGTCGATCGTCTTCGGATAAACCTGCTCGCGGCCGCCCGCGTAAACCGTCAAGGCAACCTGAACCTTGCCCGTCACACCGGCGTGATGCAACTGCGCTGAGATCCGAGGCTTGTCACCCTCCGTAAAGGTGGCGGGGCGTTTCAGGTCGACGAAGAAGTCTTTGCGAACCGCAAGGTCCGCGGTGGTCTGGCCGACGAGTGTCTCCGCGCCGGTGACGCCTTTCGCCGTGAAGCGATACTCCGAGAGTGCCTGAGGCGCCGTGAACGTGACACGAGTCTTGCCGTCCTTGCCGGTGACGACGCTCGGGTTCCAGTAGGCGGTTTCGACGAATTGCTCGCGGGCCGGCGTCACGCCGTCCGCTGCTCTCCGTCTCGCGTCGCGGCCGGTCGCCCCCCCCGCGCCGCTGTCCCGCACTTCGATCACGA
>CAZRGV010000025.1:48018-56720 GCA_964599655.1 uncultured Isosphaeraceae bacterium
CCCAGAACGCGGTTTTGCCGCGACTCCGTTCACGCCTGCCCCGGTGGACAGGGGTGGCATGCCGGGCATCGCCTCCTCAGGCGCGGCCGAGGCCTCCCTGGCTTTCCCCATCATCTGGCCGCCCGCGAAGTATCCGTATCCTGCTTGTCCCCCCATCGCTCCCCCAGCCACGGGGGCGCGCCTCAGTTGGATTGCACCGCGCTCCATCTCCGCGCGCTGCTCAGCCAAAACATCCCTCTCTGACTTGGCCTCGGCCTCCGGGCGCACTCCTAACTTCCGGTTCTCCATCAACGCGGCGCGATCCGCATCCATCGCGGCCAGACGCTCCTGCTCCTCGACGAGCGCCTCGGCCACGGGCTGCGTCGTCGGCTGGTAGCGGAATGTGTTCGTTGACTCGGTCTCAAACGCTCCGGTGCGGGTCTGGTCGTAGAAGAACGCGCCGATGGGCGGCAGCTTGTCGCCGTAAAGTCGCAAGAGAGCCCGATCGACCAGGGCGAGTGAGAGTTCCGCCGAAACCGGTCGATCGAGCTGATCCAGCGTCGTGATCTCGACTTCGACCTCCTCACCGGGGCCGACGGCCGGCTTCATCGGCTTGACCGTCACCTGCAAGTCACGCTCGACGCGAAGGTCGAGCTTCGCCTCGTGGAATTTGGTACCCGCCATCCGGGCGGTATTGAGCGTGAAATTCGGAAACTGCGATCCCTCGACCGCCCATTCGATCTGGTTTTCACCTTGCTTGATCGACACGAGTTGGTATTGCAGAATCCGGTCGGCTTCCCAGGTCAACAAGGCTGGGCCCGCCTCGATCCGGCTGAACAGCGTCACCCGGGCCGTCTCACCGACCTTGTACGTGACGCGGTCGGAGAGCAGTCGCAGCTTGAGCTCGTCGTCCTTGCCCGAGATCGTCAGAAAACGATCCTCGACCACGGGATTGCCGAACCGATCAGTCCCCGCGGCTCGGATCACATAACTGCCGCCTCGCTCATCCTCGATCGTGATCGGAAGCGCTGCCTGACCGGTCGTCTCGTCCGTCCGGATCAACTCCTTCTTCAACTCCCGCTCGACGGTTCGTTCCGCTTGCTCGACCCGCTTCAAGACCGACACCGTCAACGATTGACCCACAGGTTTTCCCAGCGCGTCGACGGTCGAAATCTGGAGCGGGAACGACTCGCTATCGAGATAGACATCGCGAGCCGTCTTCAGCTCGATGCGGAACGCCTTGATCGCCAGTTGCACGGCTGCCGCCGCCGCGACGTTGTCTTCCGGCAATCGAGCGAGCACCGACAACGATTGTTCCTCCGCGAATCCCTCGGTCGAGAACGTGAAGTGAGACTTTCCCGACGAATCCGTTCGCCCGTGTTCGATTCGACCGTCGGGCAACTGAACGTCGATGGCACGATTCGCCACGGGGGTTCCGTACTGGTAGCGGGCGATCACGTCCCCTTCGATCGTCTCGCCCCGGAAGAAGATCGTCCTCGGCAGATCAAAGTCGAGATCGATCTTCTGGAGCTGGTAGGCTTGGACTTCGAACTGGCCGGAGAAGTCACTTTTGCTCGGTTGATAAACGCGAATCCGATAGGTTCCGATCGGAGAACCCTCATCGAGAGCCACCGTCTCGTGGAACGTTCCAAAGTCCGAGAGCGTGACCTTGCGGGCAATGAACGGGCGGCCTCGACTGTCGTAGA
The DNA here is from genome assembly GCA_964599655.1 of uncultured Isosphaeraceae bacterium. GTDB lineage: Bacteria > Planctomycetota > Planctomycetia > Isosphaerales > Isosphaeraceae > CAZRGV01. The sequence continues at coordinate 49,704 of CAZRGV010000025.1, forward strand.
TCTCGAGCCGATACTCGGCCCCTGCTCGGTTCTCATAGCGGCCCTGATCCGCCTCACGAAGCACACCTCGAACCTCAACCTGCTGCCCAGGCCGGTACGCCGGACGGTCGGTATAGATGTAGGCGCGTGGGGAAAGTCCTTGCGCGACCTGGCCCGGAACACCCAGCCCCGATCCGGCTACGTGACCGTCGTCGAGCACAAGGTATTTCAGCCCCTGGCCCGGTGCGAGCGGCTCCTTCCACCCTTTCAGCAAGACGCCGTCCTCACCCGTCTTCTCTTCCATCAAGATCTTCTCGCCGTCCGAAATCAGCACACGAGCCCCGGCACGCCCTTGACTGGTCTTCATGTCCTGGGCGAACACGAGCAACTGATCGCGAGATACCTTGACGATCACGTCCAGGTCGCTGCCGAGCACCAGCGTGGTCGCTTGCAGCGATTTCTCGTCCGTCACCTTGACGACGAAAACGCCCGGAATCTCCAGTTTCTTCAGGTCGTAGGTCGTCTCGATCGGCTTGTACTTCGCGTAACCGGGAACGTCGGAGGTCCATTCAACGTCGGGTTGTACGAGGCCGATGTCGAGCGCCTCGACGTCATCCAGAACCTGCTTCTTGCGGAAGTAGGCCTCGGCATCGAGCTTGTACGCCGTGAAGGTCAGCTTCTCGATGTTCCGGCTCGTGATCTTCAGGTGGGGTGTCTCTCCCGAGCGGAAGGCGCGGGGGGTGACGACGTTCAGCGCTTTCGACTCCATCGCCGCGATCCGCTGCCTTGCCTGCGACGCCCAAGGCTCGACTTGCACCTTCTTGAAACGCTCGATGGCCTCGACGAGATCCCCTTTTTGCCGTTCAAAGACGTCGGCGATCGCGAACTGGGCATGCGCGGCGGGTTCCGTGTTCGGGAACTTGCCCGCGAGAGTCTCCCAGGCGTTGACGGCGTCGTCATACGTCTTCTGGTCGGCGAAGCTCTGTCCGACCTCGAAAAGAATCTGAGGGACGCGTCCGTCCAGCGGGTTTTGTGCCACGAAGGCTTGCCAGACCCGTCGTGCTTCGTCGTATTGCTTGCGACGAAGATGGTCCCGCGCGATCAGCAACTGCGTATCCACGATGGACCGCTGCGCATCGGCCGATTGAGGGCCGTTCGGATACCGGGCCAGATAGGCCTTCCAGGCCTCAATCGCCTCGTGGAACTTCTCCTGGCCCTGGAGGATTTGCCCAATCTGAAACTGGGCGGCCATCAGCAAGTTCGCAAGCTCCCGCTTCGCATCGTCATTATCGGATTTGTAAGTTTGCTCATTCTTTAGAAAGCCCTGGAAGGCCTCCAGCGCCGTCTCGCTCTTCCCACGAAATTGATATGCCAATCCAATCTCATACGCGGCTTTGACGGCCCAGGAGTGCGACGGAGCAGCCCTCAGCAGTCGACGGAGCGACGCGACGCCCAGGTTCAGGCTGGTGTCATCGGGAGGCGAGGGAAAGCCGTACGTTCTGGAAATCTGGTACAAGCATCGACCACGGGTTTCCTGAGCCGATTCGGTGTCGTCCTTCTCCAGGTCCCGAGCCAGATCCACCCACGTCAGTCGTGCCGGCAGGTTCTGCCCCGTCGCCAGTTGAGAGACCCCAAGCTCATAGCGCGCGATCGTTCGATCGGCCCCTTTCGGATACTCCCTGAGGTACGCCTCGTAATCCTGCACGGCTCTCGGGTGGTTTCCTGCTTTCTGACTGGCGTGGCCCATCGTCAGAAGCAGCCGGGCTCGGAGGGTCTCCCCTTTGGCGAGGTCCCGAGCCTGGCTCAGGAGCGCGTACGCTCCCTCCGGATCCGGTGGAATGACCGGTTGCTCCGGTTCAAGCAAGCGATTCGCGAAACCCTGATAAACTTCGGCCAGGTGATCCTTGCGGTCACCGTCGAGGAGCCGCTCGGCCTCCGCGCGAGCGATCTTTTCCGCGTCGGCGAAATGACCCGCCGCGAGCTCGACGGCCGCCAACTCGGCGCGGAGCTTAGCGGCCCAAGAACCCTTCGGCGCGGTGTCGATGGCCTGTTGAAGGGCCTTCCGAGCGTCGTCGAGCTTCTTGTCGAGCCGGAGCGCAATGCCTCGAACCAGCGCCAGGTACGACTTGTCGGACTCGCTCGTCTTGGGATCGTCCGCAAGCCTGGTAAGTTGCTCGACCGCCGAGGCATAACGCCCCTCCTGCAACGCGGTGACGACCTCGTCGGGCAGTCTCATCACCATCGGAACGATCGCCTGGCTCGGCTTCGGAACCCGCTCCGAGAGTTGGTCGGCCGCGGGAACCCACGACGTCCACAGGCCGAGGAGAAGACCGCCCAGCAAGGCAATACCCGATCCCTGGCACCTCATGGTTGAGACCTCCGCAAGCTGGGGGGGGTGTATGGATGGATGCTCAACGCGCGAAACACTCGTCCAGCCGCGCCCTACTTGGACGTTCCCGGACGGATTCGCGTTCCCGATATCTCCGAAACGTTTCAGATCGAGGTTTCTTAGAAGATCGCGAAGGGTCGATCGACCGCGTTCGATGATCCACTCCCAGGGAGAAACGGTCAACGGCCGACCACGGCTCGACGGGGGAACCTCGACGGACTCCGCGACTCCTGGGTTTACGGTCTACCTCGGGCTCGAACGAGGTCGGAATCGGGCAATACCGTGTTCGAGACCGCGCCTGGCGGATCGACGATTTGTATAATGCGAGGGTTCCGCCCTTCCGACCGAGATCGCGCTCCTCGGCCGTGCGTCCGTCCCTGCATTCGAGAACGACACGTCGATGATGATCAGTGAGGTGGCTTCCGATCGACAGGCCTGGCAACTGGCCACCGAGTCGATTGTGGTCCGAATCCGATGGTTTGGAATCGCAATGGGTTACGTCCTCGTGCAGACTCGAACGGGGTTGCACAACCCATCGGCCGTCCGAGCGTTTCTGGCCCTTGGAGCCGGGTATGCGGCGCTCGACACGGTCTTCCATCGCCTGGGAGAGGTCTTTCTGGTCCGTTGGCCGTTGTTCGTCTCGTCGATGGAAGCCACCTTCATCGCTCTGCTCTGCTACAACGACACCGGACTCGATAGCCCCTTTCGATGGTATTATCTGCTCTCCGCAATCTGTTGCAGCATTCGTTATCGACCCTGGATCGGCTACGCAACGCTCCTCATGCATGGCTTGAGTCTCTTGGCGCTGGCCTGGGCCTTACCGCCGGAGCGCGCGGGGGATGTCTCGGGACTTCCGCTGACTTTTGTGGTGCTCGCCTGGGCCACCTGGGCCAGTTCGTCGCTGGCCGGGATCTTGAAAGCGACGGGAACTCGACTGGAGCAGGCCAACACGGCACTCGAACACTACGGAGCCGAGCTCGAACGTCGGATCGCCGAGAGGACGGCCGATCTCCGGGCGTCTCAGGCGAGGGTCCTCCACCAGGAGAAAATGGCGGCGTTTGGGTTGCTCTCGGCGGGCATTGCCCATGAGGTCGGCAACCCGCTGGCCGCTTTGAGTTCCTTGATCCAGATGCTCCGACGGCGGAATCCCGACCCCTACACCGACACCAAGCTCGGCCTCGCCGAGCGACAACTCGTCCGGATCCAACGCACGATTCGAGAACTCGTGGATTTCTCTCGTCCCGCTTCGACAGATCGGAGGCGATTCTGCCTGGCCGAAGTGGTCGACGAGGCGCTCGGGATCGCCAAGTATTACCATCGCACCAAAGATCGAGCGATCCGCACCGAGATCCCGTCCAACCTGCCACCGATCGTTGCCGTTCGAGATCACTTGACCCAGGTGCTGCTCAATCTCGTTCTGAACGCCATCGACGCGACCGGCAAAGGTGGACGGATTCAGCTCTCCGCGCGATGCGACGATGGTTGGATCGAGTTGACGGTTGAGGACAATGGAAGAGGGATCGCGGAATCCGACCAACCCCGGATCTTTCAGCCCTACTTCACCACCAAGCCACAAGGGACCGGCTTGGGATTGTTCGTCAGTCGTCAGATTGTCGAGGAGCAAGGGGGAAGGCTCGAGTTCTCTTCCACTCCAGGCCGTGGAACGTCCTTTACGGTCCGGCTGCCTGTTTCGCGACTGGAACTCGCCATGACGACGGCCGCCGAAGAGGCCCTAACATGATCGTGGAATCGGCGAAAGACATGGACTCTCCGTCGTCGAATCGGCTCGCGGACAACCGTCGTGGCCGAATCCTCGTCGTCGACGACGAGGAGGTCATTTCCACGACGCTGCAAGAGTTCCTCCATGAGGAAGGCTTCGAGGTCGTGGTGGCACCCGACGCCACCTCGGCGCTCGAACAGGTGGAAGGGTTCGAGCCCGACATCGCTCTCTGCGACGTGCAACTGCCAGGGACCGACGGACTCGAGCTTCTCGACCGGGTGCTCAAGGTTCGTCCTGAGACGATGGTTCTGATGATCACGGCCTACGCCACGGTGGAAAACGCGGTCGCCGCGTTCCGCCGTGGGGCCCAAGACTACCTGATGAAGCCAGTCCTCTTCGACGAGTTGCTCGCCAAGATCGACCGACTCATGGGTTTCCGCCGCTTGATGCTGGAGAACCAGGCCCTGCGACGTCAACTTCACGCGGACGTCGGCCCCGACCAACTTGTTGGCGAGAGCGAGCCGATGCGGGCCGTCAAGTCGCTGATCCGTAAGGTCGGGCCGACACGTTCGAACGTCCTCATCACCGGCGAGTCCGGAACGGGTAAGGAGCTCGTCGCCCGCTCTTTGCACGCGCTAGGAACCGAGCCCGATGCCCCGTTTCTGGCGATCAATTGCGCGGCCATCCCTCACGAACTTCTCGAGAATCAGCTCTTCGGCCATGTTCGAGGGGCCTTCACCGGCGCCGATCGCGACCATGTCGGCCTGTTTGTGGCCGCGGGTCGGGGTACGGTGTTTCTGGACGAAATCGGCGAACTTCCCGGGGCAACCCAGGCCAAGTTGCTCCGAGCCATCGAAAACAAGGAGGTTCTTCCGGTGGGGGCGACACGGACGTTGCCCGTGGCCGCCCGTGTCGTCGCCGCCACAAACAAGGATTTGCCGGCGGAAGTCAGCGCGGGCCGGTTTCGGGCCGATCTCTTCTACCGGCTCAACGTGGTCAACATTCGCCTGCCACCACTCCGAGACCGACCCGAAGATATTCCCGAACTCGTCTCCGTCCTGCTCGCAAAACACGCCAGGGCCCTTGGAAAGCATGTCGACGGCGTCGACAACGCCACGATGCGGGCCTTGATGGCGGCCTCCTGGCGCGGCAACGTCCGGGAACTCGACAACGCCCTGGAGCGCGCCGTGATTCTCGGCGACGGCCCAATTCTCACGCCGTCCGACTTCCCCGCCGAACTGGTCGCCGAAGCGGGGGACGCCGACCCCGGCGCTGACCTGCGAGCCGCCCTCGCGCACGCGGAACGACATCATATCCGCCGAGTCCTCGCCCGGTGCGACGGAGACAAGCGAGAGGCCGCGCGCCGTCTCGGTATGGGTCTTTCCTCGCTCTACCGTAAGCTCGAGGAATATCAGCTCCGATCATCCGAACCTTGATGCCCACAACACCGGAAGGAACCACCAGACGAATCACCACTTTGGAAGTTCTGGACGGAGACGTGATCGCTCGAACCGATTATGGTTTTTTTAAGGGCGTACAAGGTGGCGATCGGGCCGCCAGGACCCCCTGACGGATCGGCCCAAGCACGGAATCTGCGTTCGCTACGCAAGGCTCTGAACGAATGCGATGCACGCGGTGCGATCGGATCGCCGTACCTCAATTGCTGGGCCGGACCCCAGACGGCCGGCTCGTCTTCGGCTGGTGCGCCCATTGTCTGGCCGAAGAGTCCTGCTCGCCCGTCGAGATCGCTCAGAACGCCGAGTTCGTGTTGAACCCGCAACGGACGCTCCGTCAACGACTGCGCCGACTCTTACGAATCTGGTCCCGCTCGCGACAGTGGCACTCCGCCGCTGGCCGTCGACTGCTCTTGCTCCTGCTCGCGGTCATGATGACTCTGTGGGCACTGACACTGACACTTGTCGGAGCCTTTCGCATAACCTGGCCCGCGACTCCGTCGCGATCGGTTGGACTCGGTTCGATGGCCTTCCTGGTCAGTGGGGCTATCATGGCGCTCGTGGCACTCGTCCTCTGGGGATCACTGATTCCAAAACGTCGACGGCTCCCGCTGTCCCGCCCGTTGGTCCGGCTCGTGGCGACGATCGCTCTGGTGGTCAGCCTCGCCGCCATTTTTCTCTGGCCGTCGCGGTATCGTGACTTCATCTTGTTTTGCGCGGGCCTCTCCGCGCTGATCGGCTGGTGGGCCAGTCGATTTCCGGGTTCCGGGATTGGCCGCTCCAATCGGCCGACCACTTCGACCGCGACCTAGCCACCCCTCTTGACGCCCCCCCCATCGCGGAGTCGACTGGTCGTACCTTGACATCGGGCCCTTGCTCGGGAGAAGATAGGCTTCCCCTGACGGCCGTGGCGAAAGGTCTCCAGACGTGACTTTTCGTCGGCCGTTGAGGGACCTGCTCGTGTCGAAGGGGACGATCGACCGATGGATCTTGAGCCGATGCGGCACGCCATTCTGCTGGCTCGCTCGGCGATGGAACTGGGCGAAGTCCCCGTCGGGGCGGTCGTTGTTTGTGACGGTCAGATGGTCGCGCAGGCTCACAATCTTCGCGAAACGCTCAACGATCCAACGGCACACGCGGAACGCGTGGCATTGACCCTGGCCGGTCGAGCCCTGGGAACCTGGAGGCTCGATCGCTGCACTCTCTATGTCACGCTCGAACCGTGCTCGATGTGTGCCGGCGCCATCGTTCAGGCTCGAATCCCTCGGGTGATCTACGGCGCGCGCGATCCCAAGGCGGGTGCTTGCCAGAGCCTCTACCGGCTTGCCAGTGATCCCCGCCTCAACCATCGAGCCGAAATCGTCGGAGGTATACTGGCCGAGGAGTGTGGTTCGCTGCTGAGTGGTTTCTTCCGATCGCGTCGACCACAGACCGTCGCCGGCAACGTTTCTTGGGAGGGGTGCCTGAGTGGTTGA
>CAZRGV010000026.1:0-284 GCA_964599655.1 uncultured Isosphaeraceae bacterium
GGTTCGAATCCGGGCGGCGCCTTCTTTTTGATCGACATCAAGTCCCACCGAACGTGGAATTGCGTACCTTTCTACCTCGGGCGGCGCGGCTCAGATAAAATTCTCCACGAGCCGGATCGTCAGCCCGAGACGGAGTTCCGCGTCGCGCTCACCGGCAAGCCTCGGAAAATCTTGTCCCACCGACTGCGGTAAGCCACCGGTGCTGACCGCCGGTCAGCAGACCCCCCAGAACCAGAGCGAGTCGAATCGGGTTCATCGCCGAGCGGCGGATCGCGGAGTCGCCC
>CAZRGV010000026.1:294-13067 GCA_964599655.1 uncultured Isosphaeraceae bacterium
GATGGCAGGCGCGGCTCCCTCTCCCTTCGCCGCGGCCGCCTCACCCTCGCGGAACTCGTCGTGGCCGACAGGCGGTTCCGCCCTTCCCGCGATCGCAAGGACCTCGAGCAGACGTCCAAGGATCGAACCATCAGGCGTGCGAACCGACCCCTGCGGAATCCTACCTCGCCATCTCAAGAACATGGTTTGCATTGCAAACTCGATCGGCCGTAGCCTGCGGCGTGATTTCCCGGTTGAATTTCCATGAATTCTTATGGAAAGAAAACTCCGAGAAACAAAGCGCTTTCCACGATTTGCCGTTCTGCGCCGACGCCGTAAATAAAGTATTGTAATAAGTTGAACAAAATGACTTCGTACGTCACTGTAGTAAAGCCATACAAAGACAATCAAAATAGAACAAATCCCATTTTACGGAATTTTCGAAAATTCTCATTGAATTTGTCTGGCCGGTTTTGTCAACATATCGACGAAATCGATCTTTGTGTCTCGGGATGAATTGAGACATACCCAAATCGAGGCGATCGCCGAACACATTCGACTGGGTCTTCCGGGCTAATTCCTTCCACGGCGCGGCCACAAATGATGGCGGACGAGCCGACTTGCAGGAGACTCGAATGGGCATCTTGCGCGCGCACAACGACGGCCACGGCATTCGGACTGGATTACGAAACGCGGGCGATGGGACGAAGTCTGTCGCGGAGGAGATCCTTCTCAGGGGTCGTTCTCGGAAACGACGTTCTCACAGCCATGGCGAGGAACGAGGCCGTGGTCGCCGAGTGTCGGTTGAGTCTCTTGAAGGTCGGCAACTGCTCGCGATCACGGTGAGTACCTTCAGCGACGTCGTTGACTTGGGCGACGGTCTAACGAGCCTGCGTGAGGCCATCGACCTGGCGGCCTCAAGCCCAGGTGCGGACACGATCATTGTTCCCCACGAGATCAACGGGGTCACGGGCATCTACGCCGTGCAGTTGGGGGAGCTCGGAATTGATGATGCGGATGGCGTGACCATTCAGTCGCAAGGCGGGCCGGCGACGATTGATGCGCAAGGGTTGAGTCGAGTCTTTTCCGTGGCGTCAGGGAGTGTGGTCGGGATGGAGGGGCTGGTCATCACGGGAGGCCACGCCGCGGACTTTGGAGGCGGCCTTCTGAACCGGGGCTCCGTGACGATCACTGAGAGCACGTTCGAGGGGAACTCGGCCGATGTTGGTGGCGGTGGCATCTTCACTTTTGAGTTCAGCTCGACTGTCATCATCGGCAGCACGCTCTCCGGCAACACGGCCGGTGACTTCGGCGGCGGTATCTCCAATGCGGGGCACCTGGAGATCACCGACAGTACGATCTCGGGGAACTCCGCCTTCGGTTCAAACGGGGGCGGTCTCGACACGATCGGCGACGTGCTGATCACCGGGTCTCTCTTCCAAGGGAACTACGCGGCCGGCTTCGGCGGTGGATTCGCGAACCACGGCATCCTGGGTACACACGGCACGATGGTCGTTGGCACCACAAGGATTCTGGGCAATACGGCGGGCGCCAATGGCGGCGGATTCGATTCGAACGGTGTCCTGTCGCTGAGCGACAGCCTCATCGATGGGAACTACGCCGGCGGCTTTGGCGGAGGCATCGGCAACGGCGGCACGCTGACGGACAGCAACAGCACGATCAGCAACAACTCCGCGAGCGGCAACGCCGGCGGGATTTTCAACTACTTCACCGACGACACGTTCGCCAGCAAGATGGACCTCGTCGGGACCACCATCCAGGGGAACACGTCGCTCTTCGGCTTCGGCGGCGGGATCTCGACGTGGGGCACGGCCACCATCACCGGCGGTACGATTGACCATAATTACGCCTACTACGGCGGAGGGGCGATCGACAATTACGTCGGTTCGCTGGCCATCTCCGGCACACCCATTCATGACAATACCGCGGGCACGAACGGCGGCGCGATCCACAATTACACTGCCACCCTCAGCATCGCCAATAGCCCGCTCAACGACAATTCGGCCTCCAACTACGGCGGCGGCCTCTACACGTACTTCGGTACCGTGGCGATCGCCGACAGCGTTTTGTCCGGCAACTCGGCGTACTACGGCGGCGGTCTCTACAACGATTACGGCAGTACGACAACGATCACAGATACCACATTCCAAGGCAACACCGCGTCCTACGGCGGCGGCCTCTACAATGGCTACTTCGCCACGCTTTCGATCGCGGATAGTACCGTCGAGGGTCACACGGTGTCCTACGGCGGCGGCCTCTACAACGATTACGGCAGTACGACGACGATCACAGACACCACATTCCAAGGCAATACCGCGTACTACGGCGGCGGCCTCTACAACAACTACGCCACGCTTTCAATCGCTGACACCGCTGTCGGGGGCAACACCGCGTACTACGGCGGCGGTGGGATTTACAACTCGTCGGGCACGGTCAACATCACCGGCGGCAGCTTCGACGGCAACGCAGCGACCTATGGCTCAGGGGGAGGCGTCTACACGTCCTACGGTTCGACGGTCATCACCGGCACCAGGTTCCAGGAGAATTCGGGATACTACGGAGGCGGCCTCACCAACTATGGCTATTCGGCGACGGTCAGCGACAGCACATTCGAAGGGAACACGGCCACATACGGCGGCGGTGGCGTTTACAACTCGGGAGGAGTGACACTCACGGGGAACCGTTTCACTGGCAATACCGTGGCCTTCGGGGCCGGCGGCGGCTTCTACAACGACTACTACAGCTCGGCGACGGTCGCCGGTAACACCTTCGATGGCAACTCGGCGTCGAACGGTGGCGGAATCTATGTTTATGGATACAACTTCAGCACGTTCTCTGGCAACGTCGTCACCAACAATCAGGGTGGTGGGATCGACCTCTTCCAGGCGTACTACACGATCGTTCAGGACAACACGATCACGGGGAACATTGGCGACGGTGTGAGGGTCGACGGCGGCTACTACAACACCGTCGGCACCACGGACCTTGGCAATACGATCACGGGGAACACGGGGGCCGGGGTCGCGGTGGTGGATGGCGCCTACGGCAATGCGATCCGTGGCAACGTCATCCACGCCAACGGCGGCCTGGCGATCGATCTCGGCGGTGACGGCCGGACGGCCAACGATCCGGAGGACACCGACTTCGGGCCGAATTCTCTCCAGAATTATCCGATCATCACGGGGTTCGAAACGGGCGCCTCGACGCGTGTGATCGGGACATTGAACAGCACGCCATTCAGCGACTTTACCATCGACGTTTACGCGGACTCGGCCGCCAACGCCGCCGCGAATGCCGGTGAGAGCCATCGCTATCTCGGCTCGTTCGCGGTCACGACCGATGCGCTCGGCAACGCGAGCTTCGACGAGACCCTGGCGGCAGCCACCTCGGCGGATGAGATCCCCACGGCGACGGCCACGGATTTAGACAACAACACCTCGGAGTTCTCACTGTTCGTCCCGATCCAGGTCACGCCGACCACGGGTTTGTTCACGTCCGAGTCGGGCGGTACGGCCACGTTCAGCGTCGTTCTGACGATGAAACCGACGGCTAACGTGGTCATTCCGTTGAGCAGCTCCGACACCACTGAGGGAAGCGTCTCTCCCGCGTCCCTGACCTTCACGCCGGCCAACTGGAACGTCCCCCAGGTGGTCACGGTCAAGGGGGTGGACGACTCGATCGTCGACGGGCCGGTCTCCTACACGATCATCACCGGCGCGGCTTCCAGCTCCGATCCCCTGTACAACGGCAAGAATCCGGACGACGTCCAGGTCCTCAATTTTGACAATGACTTCGCACCTCTGACGGCCATCAAGCCGGCCGGCAGCCTGATCTACAACGGCGTCCTGGAAGGGTATGTCGGCGCCGGGGGCGGCACGGAGAATTACACACTGCTGATCGACCCCGGGCAGAAGATCACGGTCGTCGTCGATCCCGAGGGGACGGACCTCAAGGCAACGGTCCAGATTTTCCAGGTCGGCAACGCGACGGCCCTCGGTACCGCGACGGCCGGCGCGGCGGGCCAGGATGCCGTCCTTCAGACGGTGGCGACACTCGGCCAGCTCGGAGCCAACGGGCCCGGTCCCAAGTCATTCCAGATCCGAGTGAGCGGGGCAGGGGGGACGACCGGTCTCTATCACCTTCGGTTCATTCTCAACGCGGCCGTTGAGAGCGAGAGCCATGACGGCTCCTCGAACGATACCCGCGCCACCTCTCAGAACCTGGAACCATCCTTCCTGCCGCTGAACGCCTCGGTCAGCGACATCCCGACGGGGTCGTATCCTGGCCGCGGAGCAGTGCTCGGTACAACGGACGCGGGAACGTTCGATTACTACTCGTTCACGTTGATCGCCGGGGAGTCTGCGACACTGGCCCTGACCGGCCTGTCCTGGGGCGGCATGAGCCTCGCGCTGGAAAACGCCGCGGGTACCACACTGGCACTCGGCCGCACCGGCGCGAGCAACCTGGGGCAGGTGATCGACAACTTCAACGCGACAAGCTCTGGCACCTACTATGTCCGCGTCACCGGCGACGGCTACAACCTCGCTGACTACAGCCTGGTCGTCACCCGGAACGCCGACTTCGACACCGAGCCGAATCACTCGATCGCCACGGCCCAGGACCTCATCAGCAACCAGGTCTCCGGGCAGCGCTGGGTCCTGGGTACGGTCGAGACCGCGTCCAGTGGCCTGTTCACGACCGGCTACGACGGCACGCAGCTCATCACGATCGACCCGGCGACCGGGCTCGGCCAGGCGATCGGACCCTTCGGCACCTACCAGACTTATACCGCGGCCTTCACGCCCGACGGAACCCTGTGGACCATCGTTTATGGCTTTGACTCGGCGAATGCCCGGCTTGCGACCGTGAACCTCCAGACGGGTGTGGCAACCCCCGTGGGCTCTCCCAACTGGACGGGTAGCCCGGTGTTCGCCATGGACGCCGACGCTCAGGGGAACCTCTACGCCGGGAACTGGGACGGCACGTTTTTCCGGGTCGACAAGGCGACCGGCCAGATGACCCCGATTGGTTTCATGGGGTTCTACTACGCGATGGATTTCGCGTTCGACAACAATGGCACACTCTGGGCTCTCGACGACGGATTCAACCTCTACACGATCGACCCGGCAACGGGTGCCGGCACCTATCAGACCGCGATCTCCGGCCTGAACGGCAGCGCGATGGGGCTGATGGTCGATCCCTCGGACAACAGTCTGTACCTCACAACCTACACGTACGACTCAAACCTCTACCGCCTGGATCCCGCGACGGGCGTGGCCACACCTGTCGGCCCGGTGGGAATCTACTACCCTCACGGCGGCGATTTCGCCCCTCCGGTCGCCTCCAAGGGAGACTTTTACCGGATCACCGTCGATGCCAACTCGATGCTGCAGATCGAGACCCAGACGCCGGCCTCCAAGTCGGGCGAGTTCGTCAACAACCTCGACCCGATCCTCCACCTCTATGACTCCGCCGGCAACCTGGTGGCCTCGGACGACAACGGCGCGTCGGACGGCCTCAATGCCAGGCTCTCCTTCAAGGTGCCGAAGGGGAAGGGCGGCACCTACTACATCCAGGTCAACGCGTCTCCCGCGACCGCCAAGCCGACTCATGGCGAGTACATCCTCTCCGTCAAGCAGGCGACGGGCGCCCTTCCAACCTTCCAGGTCACGTCGACCGACCTGCCCGATGGCTCCCGACTCCGCGATGCGCCTACGACCATTCAGGTCGATTTCAACGACGTGCTCCTCTTGACCACGCTCCAGGCCTCGGATCTCAAGGTCGACGGCGTACCGGCCACCGGCGTGACGGTTGTTGACGGCGACACGGTTGTCTTCAACCTTCCGGGCGGCTTGTCGGAGGGCACGCACACCGTCGCCATCGCCGCTGGCGCGATCAAGGACGTGCAGGGCACGCCCGTGACCGCCTTCACCGAGCACTTCTTCCTCGATTTGACTCCGCCCCGCGTGGTCGCCTCGTCGATCCAGCAGGGAAACGTTCTCTCGCCCGGGTCGCTCACTTACGTCGTCCGGTTCAGCGAGCCGATGAACACGGCGAACCTGGACGGCTCCGACTTCACCCTGCTCGGGCAATACCATGGCGCGGCGTTCCCCACCAGCTTCAGTTACGACGCGACCGGAACGATTCTGACGATTCAGTACGACGGCCTCCCCGAGGATAACTACACTCTCACTCTGTTCAGCGGGGATGGGCAGTTTGAGGACGTCGTCGGCTGGAACCTCGACGGTGAGCCGGTCACCTTCCCGATCCCGCCGAACCAGTCCGGCAACGGGGTCGAGGGGGGAAACTTCTTCGTGAGCTTCTCGCTGGATGTCGGAACGGCCGCCTTCCCCACGCCGCTGAACCCGGTGCTCCCTCTCGGCAGCCTCGTCTACGATGGAAACCTTTCCGGCCTCATCAACTTCGCGGGCGACACCGACAGCTACACGATCCACCTCGATCCAGGCCAGACGCTCACCGTGGTGGCTTCCTCGCAGGCCGTGCTCTACGGCGGGGTGGGCAACGGCTCGTTCAACCAGGGATCGCTGCTGCTGGTCAACCCGGCCACAGGAGCTGGCACCTTCGTCGGTGACCCGGTGACACCAGGCGGGCTGACGGGACTGGTTTACGACCCCTCCTCTGGAGTCGTGCTCGGCTCCACCATACGGAACTCGGGAAGCGGGAGCACACTTGTCCGGATTGACCCGGCGACGGGAGCTCTGCTCGCCACGGTCGGACCCATTACGTACGGCCCGGGAGGTACGGCGATCAGCATCGGCGACCTCGCGATTCAGCCCGGTACGAATGTCCTCTACGGCATCGGGTCCAACGCGAGCGGGTTCGGCGGCCAGCTTTTCACGATCGACAAATCGACCGGTGTTGCCACGTTCGTGGGTTATACCGGCTCCGGCGCGGGCGGTGGAATCGCCTTCGCCCCCGATGGGTCGCTCTACCAGACGGCCTTCAACAACGGATTCGACTTCACGTCGTTGAACAAGATCGACCCAACCAACGCCTCGCGGCTCGCGACGGTCGCGATTCCGGGCTACTTCGACGGCCTGGCGATCCGTCCCAGCGACGGCGTGATCTTCGCGGCCACCGGGGGGCCCGGCAATGCGATCTACATCATCAATCCGGTCACCGGGGCCGCGACGTTCGTGGGAGGAACCGGGCTGGGAAGCACCAGTGACCTGGCCTTCGGACCACCCCCGCTGACTCCGACCATCGAGCTGCGTGACCCGAACAATTTGTTGATCGGCACAGCCTCAGGATCGCCCGGCATCGACACCGTTCTCCAAACCGCTCCCGTCGATGCCGGCGGCACGTACACCATTATCCTGGGCGGGGCCTCCAATACGTCGGGCGTGTTCGCGCTCCACCTCGTTCTCAACGCGGCCGTCGAGCTCGAATCGCATGGCGGCTCGGCCAACGACACCTTGGCCACGGCCCAGGATATCAACCCGTCGTTCATCGACCTGATCAAGGGAGCCACTCGCGGGGCCGTACTCGGCCAGACCGACGCGGGCGGCGATCTCTACGCCTTCACGCTCGATGCCGGTCAGAGTGCGTCGGTCGTCGTTAAGGCGCTGAGCGCGGGGGACGTTCGTCTCGAACTGCTCGACTCCAACGGAAACCTGGTGGCCAGCGGCCTGCCGAGCAACCTGATCAACGGCAGTTTCGAGACCGGCGACTTCAACGGCTGGACGGTGGCAACCACAGGAAGCCCGTTCGTCGGCTGGCTCGTGAGCACGGCGGGGAACGGCGCCGGCTTCGACATGGCACCGACCCAACCCCAGAACGGCCTCTATGACGCCTGGAACGGCTTCGACGGCTCCGGGCCGATGCAATTCACCATGACCCAGGATGTCACGCTGCCGGTTGGTTCGACTCCGACCCTCACCTGGCAAGATCGCATCCAATGGAATTTCGCCCTGACCGGCACGGCGACGCAGGCGAGAATCTATCAGGTCCAGGTCCTCAATCCAGCAACCAATGCTGTTCTGAGCACGTTGTACTCCTTCTCGACCGGGACCGCCATCATCCTCGGCGACACAGGATGGCAATCGCACACGGCCGACCTCTCCGCCTTCGCGGGATCGACCGTGCGGCTCCGCTTCTTCGAGGACATTCCCCAGTCGTTCACGGGCCCTGGCCAGATCGAGTTCGACGGAATTTCTCTCGATTTCGGCGGTCCCCCGCATCCTACCAATGTCGACGACGCGATCAGTAACTTCGTCGCGCTCGTGGCTGGAACTTACTACGTTCGGGTCACCGGATCACCGTCCACGGATTACAATCTGGTGGTCACTCGAGACTCCGTCTTCGATCTCGAGCTGAATAACACGGTCGGAACGGCACAGCCACTGGGTCCGGTGCACGTCGCGCTCGGCCACGTCGGTTCCCCGGGTGACACGGCTGACAACTACACCTTTACCGCGGCCGCAGGCGAGACCATCCACCTCTTCACGACGACTCCCGGCGACGGCCCCGGGGCGTTCGCCAACACCCTCAACCCTCACCTGCGCGTCTTCGACCCGTTCGGCAACCTCGTCATTGAGGGGACGCCCACCGCCGACGGCCGCAACGAGACGATCGACTTCACGGCGACCGTCGCGGGCATCTACGTCGTGGAAGTCACCGCCGAGGGGGGCACCTCGGGTGAATACGTCCTGGACCCGACGAGTCTGTCAGGTACGGCTGGACTCGATTCCACCCTCCCGACGATCTCGCCTCTGACTTTCGCCAGCTCGGTCATAAACGTCGAAAACGCATCTTCCGTCGTCTCATCCGATGTCCAGAGGTCGACGGCCCTTGACGTCACACCGTCGTTCCGACCGTTACCGACTTCGACGGCGCAAGCGGGTGCGGGACTTGTAGCGCTTCCCTTGGCGAACCCGATGGGCCTTTCCCAGGTCGCGTCCACCACACGAGTCGACGGGGGGATCAACGGGTTGGTGACCGATCCTTCCTCGCGATCGATCTTGACCACCCCGACTCGCTCGATTCCCCTCGGGCCTCGGAGGATTCTCGGCGCGTTGCCCCGGGTGCAATCCGGCAGTTGGCTGGAGTACGGCAACCGAGATGGAGTCTCGCCCGACGGCCAACGGGATTTCGACGGGTTCCAACGAACGATGAGCCATCTCTTCGAGGAGACAGGCCTCTCCAATTCGCCTCCCTCCGTCGAGGTTGGCGACCCAACGCGAGGTGCAGGGGCGGAGGAGAGTGTGTGGACACTGGCCTGGGACACCTCGCTTGACGAAGCAAGTGACTTGATCGCGTCCACGGATCAGAGTCCGTCGATTCTGACGGGTGTGACAGTCGCCGCGGCCTCGACGCTGGCCATGGCGGCCCTCAAGACGGAATCTTTCCGGGATCGTCGGCGCCAGGTCCTCACCCGAAACCGACGATGGAGCCCAGAGCTTTTGTTGGGTTAGGCGGTCGTCGCCATGATCGAAGGTCCATCAGCGCGACTCGCCGAGTGGTGAGGCTCCGGTCGGCCCCGCCACTGATACGGCAACGATGATGCAGGGGCGGCGAACGCCGCCGTTGGGAAGCTACGGGTCTCCGGCCCGTAGCTCCACGCCCGACGCGCCGTCAGGATCGATCAGGCGATCGCCTTGCATGCCGGCCAGGCCACGTTCGAGGCGAGGCGCTACGCCGGGCGTTCTCCCCGCCGCAAGCGGCAACTCCTCCCCTTCCTCGATACGCTCGCCGCCACTGCGGGAAACTGACGACTGCATCCACGTCGGCCGGGCGTGTAGAATTTCCTTTCTTCACGCCCGGCGATTACCGGAAGGCCGCGTCGGACCGGCGCCCGGGCAGGCTCGCGTACCGATGCGAGGTCCTCATGAATCGCCGGGTCGTTTTGCAAAGCATCGCGGGACTGGGAGCGTCAAGCGGCCTGGGGGCCGTGCTCGGTGGCGTCGCCGCCGCGTCGAGGAGTGCCGAGGCATCGATCAGCGTGCTTTTGGATGAACCGATCGGCACGATCCGTCCCACGATCTACGGCCACTTCACCGAGCACATCGGCGGCGTCATATACGACGGCATCTGGGTGGGGCCGGATTCGAAGGTCCCGAACATCCACGGCATTCGCAAGGCGCTCGT
Source organism: uncultured Isosphaeraceae bacterium (assembly GCA_964599655.1). Classification (GTDB taxonomy): domain Bacteria; phylum Planctomycetota; class Planctomycetia; order Isosphaerales; family Isosphaeraceae; genus CAZRGV01. The sequence goes on from CAZRGV010000026.1 coordinate 10,402, forward strand.
CGAGCACGTCCGGCGGCTCGGCAAAACGGCCGTGCGATGGCCGGGGGGATGCTTCGCCGATCGTTACCACTGGCGCGATGGCATCGGGCCGGCCGACTCTCGGCCTCGTCGCTTCGGCCGATGGCGCGAGACGACCGAGCCGAACACCTTCGGCACCCACGAGTTCCTCCGCTTCTGCCGGCTCTGCGGCGCCGAGCCTTATTTCGCCGCGAATGTCGGCACCGGTTCGGCTGAGGAATTCCAACAATGGGTCGAATACTGCAACGCCCCCGCCGGCTCGACCACCCTTGCCGACGAGCGCGCAGCCAACGGCGATCGCGAGCCGCTGGGCGTCCGATACTGGGGCGTCGGCAACGAGAGCTGGGGATGCGGCGGCAAGTTCACCCCCGAGGATTACTGCCGTGAATATCGCAAATTCACCGAATGGGTTCCCGACTACGGCGTGAAGCCCTACCTGATCGCGGCCGGCCCGAACGGCAACGACCTCGATTGGACCCGCCGCTTCTTCAAGAAGTGGACCGACGGCGCGCGGGCACCGATCCAGGGATGGGCCCCTCATTATTACTGCGGAACCACCGGACACGCCCTCAAGTTCTCGACCGACCAGTGGTACGAGCAGCTCCACAAGGCCAATCAGATGGAGCGACTCCTCCTCGACCAGTGGGCGGCGATCGGCGAATTCGACCCCGAGCATCGCATCAAGCTCATCGTCGACGAGTGGGGCTCATGGCATCCGGCGGGGACCGAGATCAACCCGAAGCACTTGTTCGAACAAATGGGCACGCTCCGCGATGCCCTGGTCGCGGCGCTCACGCTCGACACCTTCAACCGCCACGCGGAAAAGGTGGACATGGCGAACGTCGCGCAGCTCGTGAACAATCTCCACTCGCTCTTCCTGGCCGATGGTGATCGCTTCGTCGCGACGCCGACCTTTTACGTCTACGAGATGTACCGCCCGCACCAGGGCTCCCGTTCGGTCAAGATCGACGTCCAGGCCCCCGAAATGACCTTCCAGGCCGCCGGCCGGAATCAGAAGCTCTTCCGCATCGCCGGCTCAGCCTCCCGCAACGGAGACCGCCAGGTGGTCCTGACGCTCGTCCACACCCACGCCACCGAACCCGTCGATGTGGCCATTCACCTCCAAGGCGGCACCGCCGCATCCGGCACCCAGACCGTGCTAACCCACAAGGAACTCAACGCCCACAACACGTTCGACCGCCCCAACGCCGTCGTTCCAAACAGCGCCCCGCTCCCGGTCCAGGGAGCCCCGCTCCGTTGCGTCCTCACGCCCGCCTCGGTCACCCGGTTCGACCTGACCCTCTCCTGACGAGGGGCGACCTTGGCCGGCGGTTTGACGCAGCGACACCGGAAACGAGCGCGATCTGATTCCTGTCACAGAAGGGACAGCGGTTTGAGCCCTGGGTTTGCCGGGGAACCCGCGACGAGGGAATTCGGACCGTTGGGTCACTTTCGACCAAACCACATTCCGCTGTGATTCGGTTTGGTTCCACTTGAATCTCAAAGGCTCATGGAGACGGTCGGGACCAGCTCGATTGGCCGAGCTTGCGAGTTTGAGCAAGAGCTCCTGGCACGCCAGCGAATGAGTCGGGAGGCATCCTTCGTAGGTTGCGTCCTATGCGGCTTGTTTGGGTTTTCAGAGTCGAGTCTTTCGTGTAGATTATGGCTGTGTAAAGGATTAAGGTAATCCCTGGTTTTCCGGGCCCCTTGTGAATCCGTGGAGGCCCGGGTCGAACTCGGGTGGCGTCAATTTGCGAACCTTCTGCCCCGGTGTGAGTCGTTCGCACCGGGGTTCCTGTTGCGCGGTTCGAATCTCCTCCCGAATCCAGTGAGTTCGCGGCACGGATTCCTTCCCGTTCGGCACTTCGACGACGTCCTCGAAATCCGGGTCCAGGACTTGCCCCCGAGACACTCCGCCATGAAGCCCAGTCTCGCGTCCATGCAGGCGATCATCGAGCGGTGTGGAATTCGGCTGAACGCCGCACAGTATGATCGTCTCTGGACCTATCACGGCATGCTCCGCGAGGCGAACGCGGCGCTGAATCTGACGCGAATTCACAACTTTGAAAACATGGTTTTCAAGCATTATGTTGATAGTTTGTTGGTCCTCCGGTTCACCGAGCTTCCTTCACCCCTGATGGACATGGGATCGGGGGCGGGCCTGCCGGGCATTCCGCTGAAGATCGCGAGGCCGGAGGTTTCGATGATCCTGGCGGAACCTCGACACGCGAGGGCGGAATTCCTGCGAAGGGTTTGTCAACGGCTCGGGCTCGAAGGGATCGAGGTTTACGAAGGGAAGATTGGTCCGCGGTATGCGACGAAGGTTTCGGGCGTGATCACCCGCGCCGTCGCAGCGATTCCCGAGACGCTCGACCGGGTGGTGAACTGTCTTTCGCCGGGTGGGCGGATGCTCTTCATGAAAGGGCCGGACTGCGACGACGAGATTGCCGAGGCGGCCCGTTCGCGATCGAGCCATTTTCGACTGGTGGCCGACCACGCCTACATGATTCCGAACACGACACATCATCGCCGCCTGGTGATTTACGAGCGTCTCTCGAAACAGGAAGGTGATTTATCGCACGGCGATGCCGAGGACTTGAAGCCGCGCGGACTCGTGCGCGACGTCACGAGCGAGGCGAACCCGATTT
>CAZRGV010000026.1:13077-37975 GCA_964599655.1 uncultured Isosphaeraceae bacterium
GAACGCTCGAGAAGTTCTGAGCGGAAAAGGAATTCGCAAGCTGGGGCAAGCGATCTTGTCCGGTTCGCGCATCGTGGCGGAGGTCTCGGCGAGGTTCCCCGATCGCGTCGCGGCCTGGTTGACCGATTCGTCGGGGCCTCCGCCGCCTTCCGAGCTCGGTGATTCGGTGCTCTGGGTGCGGCTGGCCGACCCGCTCTTCCGGGAGCTGGACACATCGGGGACGCATGGCCCCTTGCTCCTCGTGGGGGTTCCCCCGATTCCCGACTGGTCAGACGATGAGGAGTGGCCGCCGGGCTGCACGCTTTTCGTGCCGTTCCAGGACCCGGAAAACGTCGGCGCGGTCATTCGCTCGGCGGCGGCCTTCGGTGTGTCGCGGGTCGTTCTCCTTCGAGAAGCGGCACACCCGTTTCATCCCAAGGCGACGAGGGCGGCTGGTCCGGCGTTGTTCCAGGTCCCGTTGTTCCGTGGACCTTCGATTCGAGACCTCGAGGTCCGAAAGGCACCGCTCTTCGCGCTCTCGGCGGAGGGAGCCGACCTCGATTCGTTGTGCTTTCCCGAGCGGTTCGGACTCGTTCCAGGCGTGGAAGGGCCGGGACTGCCGGATCATCTCCGGCAGGGGCAAGGAGTTCGCATTCCAATCTCAGCCGGTGTCGAGTCACTGAACGCGGCGACGGCGACCGCCATCGCCCTTTATGCCTGGCGCTCGAAGCAGCCGAGATTCTGATTTTCATGGCCGTTCAACGCTTTCGGGCCTCCCGGACGAGGTGGGGAAGCTCGGGGAGGATGAGCCGTTCCATGGCCAGCCGAACCGCCGCGCGCGATCCGGGCATGACGAGAACGACCAACTCTCCCATCAAGCCACCAAGCGCCCTGCTGAGCATTGCCGCGGGTCCAATTTCCTGGAAGCTGAGCATGCGAAAGAGCTCGCCATAGCCCGGGAGGGATTTGCTCAATAGGGCCGTGACGGTTTCGAAGGTCTGATCGCGCGGGCTGATGCCGGTTCCTCCCGTGATCAGGACGGCGTGCACGTCGTCGCGCTGGCTCCAGGATTCGAGCCGGAGACGCATCAGGTCGGGTTCGTCCGGCACGATCGCCCGCTCGATCACCCGAAAGCCCGACGCCTCGACCAGTTCGAGAATCAAGGCGCCCGAGGTGTCGGTTTCGAGCGTTCGGGTGTCGGAGACCGTCAGCACCGCGACGTTCAACGATTGCGGAGACGTGGCACGATGTTCGACAACCGAATCACTCATGATTTGCCTCGATCCTCTAATCTCACTATTTGACCTAGACGGATTTCACTTCCAAATGGATCCCCGAGCGGGAATCGCATTTTGAGGGGCCATTTCCGTCGCTTAGAATGTAACGAGTGGAACCTCGATCCGACCCTTCCTTCTGGAAAGGAAAATGGATCGCATGCCGACGCGACACTTCAACCCCTGGTTTCGACTTCGCGGTGGACGTCTTCTCCTCTTGCTCCTAGGAGCGTTGTCCGCGTCGAGCACGAGGGCGGATTTGATCGTGCTTCGTGGTGGCGGTCAGATTCATGGTGTCGTGCTCCCCGGTCTGGACGATTCGGAGAAGGTGCTCGTCCTGACGAAAACTTCATCGAAGCCCTTCGAATTCACGCGGCGCCAGATCGAGAGAATCGATCGCGAGGAGGACGCGCTTCGCGAATACCTGGAACGAAGTCGCAAGGTCGAGCCCACGACCGCCGAGGATCAGTATCAACTTGGGATCTGGTGCGAGCAGAACGGTCTGACCGGCCCAGCCCTGATCCATTTCCGAAAGGCGGTGGAGCTCGACCCGACGTTTGGTCCCGCCCAGAAAAAGGTCGGACACGTCTTCTTCAAAGGGCGGTGGATGACCTACGACGAGCAGCGAGAGGCCCAAGGGCTGATTAAATACAAGGGGCGATGGGTTTCCAAGGAGGAAAAAGAGGGAATCGACCAGCGGGAGGCGATGACTGCGGCCCAGGCCTCGTGGGCCCGTCGCTTGAAATTGCTCCGGCAGAAGGCTCTGTTTGGTGACGAGCCGCAACGAAAGGAAGCCGAATCGCAACTCTCGGAGATTCGTGATCCCGCCGCGGTGCTCCCCCTGGTTCAGATTTTTGGCGCCGATCCGGATCCCGTCCGGATTCGGATGACGCAACTCATCGCCGCGATTCCCGGCGACGAGGCGTTCGCGATGCTGGTGCGACTGATTCTGTCCGAATCGAGCCTCGACGTCCGACAGGCGGCGCTCGATGAGCTCGATCGTCGACGGGATGTGGAGACCGTCCCCCGACTGATCCAGGCACTTCGCTCCAAGGATCCGATCGTGGTCGGTCGAGCCGCCTGGGCACTCGGGATGCTCAACGCCGTCTCGGCGGTGCCCAAGCTAATCCCGGTCCTGGTCAAGGTGGAGCAGCATATGGTCATGGACCCGACACCTCAACCGAACACATCCGTCACCTTCGGATCGATCGGTCCTGGCCCCGTGCTCCCTCCGGGCGCGGGAGCTTTCGCGGTCGCCGGTGGCGCGAGCGGCGTGGTGGGGCCCGGATTCGTCGCGGGAGGCGGAAGCTCGATCCCGATCGTGACCGGTCCCTACGTGGCGCCTGGGGCCGTGGCGTACGGGGCCACCTCGGTTCCCTTCGGGAGTTTTTCCGGCTTCGGGGTTGGTGGAGGCGTGAATCCCAATCGACCCGCCGTCAAGATCCTCACGACCGTCTACCAGAATGAGGAAGTCCTGGTCGCCCTCCAAAAACTCACAGGGGTCAACTTCGGCTACGACATCCCGAGCTGGAAGCGCTGGCTGAATCTGGCCTACAGGCCGGAAGCCGTCCCCTCTCGACGAGTCCCGCAACCCTGACGCGCCTCTGGCCGATGGAAGCCGGTAGTCTGCCGAAGTCTCGCTCCTCGAAGACGAACGACGGGCGGGACCATCGACCGGCGGAAGGGGCGTGCCGACTCTCGCGATCATTGACGTCCTTCCACCTAGCTCAGCTCGTCAGGAACCGGGGTTTCCGAGCCCGGGCGAATCGGGAGGGTTCGCTGTGACGCCATCGACTCGGATGGAATCGCCGAACCCCTGCTCTTGACTTTGTATTTTTAAGATGCTGAAGCGTTGTTAAGAATCGTCATAACGATGAGTGATTCCCATCCGACAGATCGGCGCGAAAGCGCGATCCAAGAGAGGAACGACACCCGACCTCGTGTCGTGATCGTCGGCGCCGGGTTTGGAGGGCTGACCGCCGCTCGGGCGTTGAAGAAAGCGCCGGTCCGCGTCACGATTGTGGATCGTTCGAACCACCACCTCTTTCAACCCTTGCTGTATCAAGTGGCCACGGCGGCGCTCAATCCAAGTGACATCTCGGCCCCAATCCGGCGGATTCTCCGGTCGCAGAAGAACGCCGAGGTCCTACTCGCGGACGTGAGGCGCATCGATGTCGAGCGAAGCCGTGTGATCCTCGCGGATGGCGAAATTCCCTACGATTTCTTGATCGTCGCCGCAGGGGCCACGCACTCCTACTTCGGTCATCGCGACTGGGAGTCCGACGCACCGGGTCTCAAAACCCTGGCCGATGCGCTCGAGATCCGCCGACGGATCCTGCTGGCCTTCGAGATCGCTGAACGAGCAACCGACCCCGCGACGCGACGGGCGTACATGACCTTCGTCATCGTGGGAGGTGGGCCAACCGGCGTGGAACTGGCCGGGACCCTGGCCGAGGTCGCGAGAAAAACCCTGGCCCGCGACTTCCGGCACATCGATCCCACGCAGGCCCACGTGATTCTGCTCGAGGGTGGTTCACGCGTGCTTTCGGCCTTTGTGCCCGCACTGTCCGAGAGCGCCAAGGCGCAGCTCGAACGTCTGGGCGTCGACGTGAGAACCGGGACGATGGTCACCTCCGTGGATAGCAAGGGTGTCTCGCTCGGCGCGGAGGAACGTATTGAGGCTCGGACCATCCTCTGGGCGGCCGGAATCGCCGCGTCTCCACTGGCGAACTCCCTCGGCGTTCCGCTCGACCGTTCCGGGCGGGTCCTCGTTGAGCCGGATCTCAGTATCCCTGGTCATAATAACATCTTTGTGATTGGCGATTTGATGCATTTCGAGCAGGCGGGGCGACTCGTGCCCGGCGTGGCTCCCGCCGCGATACAGTCCGGCGGTCTTGCCGCCCGGAACATTCGCCGCCGCGTCCAGGGGAAATCGAGCCAGCCGTTTCATTATCACGACAAGGGAATGCTTGCCACGATCGGTCGTGCGTCGGGCGTGGCGCAGCTCGGTCGCGTAAGGTTCTCCGGCCTTCCAGCCTGGCTCCTCTGGCTCTTTGTGCATATCGTCTTCCTGATTGGTTTCCGGAACCGATTGCTGGTGCTGATTCAGTGGGCCTGGTCGTACGTCACCTACGACCGCGGAGCCCGTCTCATCACGGCGACGGCCGAAGGCCCCCTCACCGAGGGCTTGAACTCCACGCCGTTACGCTCGGCCGAAGAGGCCGGCGTAGACTCATGTTGAATCGAAACCGGCTGGAGAGTCTCGGAAGCATGACCAAAGAGATTCGGAATGGATCTTGATTTTTCTCCTCGGATGGAGTGCCCGTTGTGTCCGGCTCGAGCGATCACGAACCCTGGAATCCCGTCGGTCAGGTCCGTCAACGGCTCGAAGCGTTGCGTCGCGCGGGCGTTGATCGGATCCCTCGCCCCGCAAAGCGGGAGGTCCTCTCGGAACCCTCGCCGACCATCGAGCGTCCCGCCGAGGAGCCGGAAGTCCTGAAACGCGAATGTGTGGTACCAACGGTCACGTCGAGACCCGAGCCGAAGACGTCGCCCGTGCCGTCCACGCCCCGACTGCTCTTTGACGCGCCAAGCGGCCCCATGCCTGTCATCCCGGTGGCGGAGCGGCCCGCATTGCTCCAGACCCTGCAAGCCCAGGTCGCCGCGTGCAGGGAATGTTCGATCCTGGCCTCAACCCGGACGCAAACGGTCTTCGGGGAAGGGAGTCCGTCGGCCCGCTTGATGTTCATCGGCGAGGCTCCGGGTGGCGATGAAGACCGACTCGGCCGGCCGTTCGTCGGACGCGCAGGACAGTTGCTCACGGATATGATCACAAAAGGAATGGGCCTTTCGCGAGAGAGCGTCTACATCGCGAACGTTCTCAAGTGCCGACCGCCGGAGAACCGAAACCCGCTTCCGGACGAAGTCGGCCGCTGTCGACACTTTCTGGAACGTCAGATCGAGATCATCCGTCCGGAATTTCTCTGTTTGCTCGGCAAGATCGCCGCCTCGGCACTCCTCGAGACCGCGTTGCCGATGAGCCGGCTTCGCGGACGATGGTACCGGTACAAGGAGATTCCCACGATCGTGACGTACCATCCCGCCTATCTGCTCCGCACGCCGTCGGCGAAGCGAGATGCCTGGGAGGATCTGAAGATGCTCATGACCGCGATGGGGATCAAACCGCCGGGCCGGAAGACCGATTAACCGAGATTCGTAGGGAGCAAAACAAAACAATTGCGGAAGCCGTCTGATCTCGAACGCGAGCACCCGGCTTCGCTGTTCAACTGCTGGCGCTTCGGTAGGATCGCAGGGCCTTCCGAAAGAACCAGCGGCTGACGAGGACTGCGGCGACGGTGGCGACCAGAGTGTACGCGATCATGCCGTAGTCGAGCACCTTGACCATGGTGCTCGCCGGGACGTTGACGACCAGAAGAATCGGAAGCAAATACGTGAAGAACTGTCCGATCGGCTGCGCCCAGGTCCCGAGAAAGATCTCCTTGGGATACCTCGCGAGGCTGGAAAAGAGCCACCACATCTCCATCAGGCTCTGGTTTCGCACCAGCCAGACCGAGAGCGAGGTCAAGAGCAACATGAAGCTGTAGGCGATCAGCGTGCCACAAATGAACAGAAGAAGAAACCCAGCTAGTCGTACAAAATCAAAGTGCCAGTGCATTTGGAGGAGCGACAGAAGCATGACGCCCGCGCCCATGAGCACGTTGGGGGCTGTCGACCAGTCCACGCGACGGCAGGTAATCAAGAATTGCTCGTCGATCGGCTTGAGCAGCAGAAAGTCGAGGTCCCCGGTTCGAACCAGCTCGGCGAATTCATTGCAGTTTTCGAGGAAAAGTGTCTCGATCAGGCCGTTGAGCGCGAAGTAGCAGCCAACGAAAAACAGATATTCCGCCTCGCTCCACTGGGCAATCACGCTGGTCTTGCCGAAAACCGTCCGGTAGAACGCCAGCAAGATTCCGAGCCAGAGGACCTCGACCGAGACCTTGACGAGGAAATTCCCCCGGAAGGCCATCTCGCGAGCCAGAGTATAGCGGCCCAACGAACCGAGCAGGCGAACATAGCGGAGCGCGGAGGACATGCATCAGCCTCCAAAGGCGCTATAACGTTTCAATCCGCGACGATAGAGCCATCGCGACAGCACGATGAAGAAGACTGCCCACATGGCCTGCTGGAACAAGCCGAGCACCAGCTCCGTCCCTCGCACTTTTCCCAGGAAGATCACGGCGGGAAAGTACGCCATGTACTGGAACGGCAGCGACTTCAGGATCCCCGCCCAGAAGGGGGGAAGCAAGTCGAGAGGGAACATGTGACCCGAGATAAAAAAATTCAGCGTCATCACAATATAAAGAATCGAGGTGACTTCCAGGAACCAGAAGCCCACCATGCCGACGCTGGTCTCGAAATAGAACCCCACGAGGAAAGCCATGAAGAGCGAGGCGACATACGCCAGCCACGTCGTCGGATCGCTGGGAACAAGTCCCACGAAGAAGCCCCGACAAAGAAAGAAGAGCACCGCGTAAGGAAGGGCCGAGGCCACGATATAGGTCACCTTGTGGGCCAATCGATAGGAAACCAGATACGAAATTAGGTCGATGGGTTGAAGCAGATACTTCTTGAGGGTCCCCTCGCGAATATCCCGGGAGATGCCTCCCGCCAGGCCCGGCATGCTTGAGAACATCCGGCTGATGTTGACCATCAACAAGTAGGCGATCATCTCGTTCAGGCTGAATCCCGAAAGCGAGTTCGTGCCGCTTGTCCCCCGGGCCCCCGCGTAGATGGCCTGCCAGAGCAAGATCGTCGTCAGCATCGGCAGGAAGCGGAGAAAGGTGGTGAACAGGAAGTCGGCGCGGTAGGTCATCCGCTCGACAAGCGTGACGCGAAAAATCTTGACATATTTTCGAAAACTCCGAAGCGTTGAGTTCGACGGCCGTGGTTCGGGGCCAATCGGTGAACGCTCGGCGGAGGGAATGCGTCGATCCGAGACGGCGGCGGGCATCTCAGGCGGCGTCATGATCGGCGCGACCCTCCTGGAAGACGCGGGCGATGACCTGTTCGAGAGGAGGGTCCTGGACGCTGATATCCACGACCGTGTGGCGGTCGAGGATCGCGGCGAGAATTTCTCCCACTCGAGCCCGGTCGACCTTCAGGTCGGCTTCCGGACCCGCCCTTCGCGTGACCTCGCCGAATTGCCCGAGGTCCTCGGGAATACGGGCGTCGGCGAACTCGAGACGGACTAGCTTGTGCTGCCCGAACCGATCGGCCAGTCCCGAAAGCTCGCCATCGTAGACCAGCTTGCCGTGCGTGATGACCAGCACCCGCTGGCAAAGGGCCTCAACGTCTCGCATATAGTGGCTTGTGAGGAGCATCGTCACGCCTCGACGGGCATGATATTCCCGCAAACATTTCTGGATCGTCACCTGGGCGACGACATCCAGGCCGATCGTGGGTTCATCCAGCAGCAGGAGTTGCGGTTGATGCAAGAGCGCGGCGATGAGCTCCATCTTCATGCGTTCCCCCAGCGAGAGCTCGCGAACGGCCTGCCTGGTCAGCTTCGCGACACCGAGCAGTTCGGTCAGCTCGTCGAGCGTCTGCTTGAAGACGGTTTCGGGGATCGAGTAGATCTCCTTGTGGAGCTGAAAGCTGTCGGCCGCGGGCAAGTCCCACCAGAGCTGATTCTTCTGCCCCATCACCAGCGCGAACCGCCTTCGAAACGCGTCGGCGCGTTCCCAGGGGACGAAATCGAGCACCCTCGCCGACCCGCTGGTGGGATAAATCAGGCCGGAGAGCATCTTCAAGGTCGTGGTTTTCCCGGCGCCGTTGGGGCCCAGGAACGCCACCATTTCGCCGGGCTCGATCGAGAAGCTTACTCCGTCGACGGCCCGAACCTCTTTGTATTCCCGCTTGTAGAGCCCCTGGAGCGCACCCAGGACCCCTTCCCGTTTCTGAAAAACACGATACGACTTGGTCAGGTCGCGCGCTTCGATGATGGCCATACGACGTTACGATCCCGAAAGTGGAGCCGAACCCGCCCGATCATTGTAGCGGTCGAGCCCGGGAATCAAGACGAGATCCAGCTCCCGAGCCGCGCCCCTCCCAAGACGTTCAGGACCGTGGATATCATCCATGCTATCGCCCGGATCGAGCGCCGGTTGACAGGGGGAGGAACCGCCGCCGTGGGATTCTTCGGTGCTTGAACGTCGCCAATTGGATTCTGGGTGGGGGCGTCCAGGGTCCCAATCAGTAGGAATTGACAATGGCTCTCTGGCCGCTCGACATTTGCTGGGCCATCGTATACGCGTGATAGTGCATGGCCATGTGAAAGACGTACATCACGGCGAGTCCGGGGCGGTGTCGCACCTTGAGGAACCGGAAGAGGCGCTTTCGATATTCGCGACGGAGCGTCTCCTCGGGGACCCCTCGCATCAGGCGGAGGAACAGACCGATGGCCTGGAACGCGAGCGACGTTTCCTCCAAGAACTTCTTCAACGGGTGTCGTCGCCAGTAGGGCGATCGGGCGTTTCCGATGTCGAACTTGGTGTTGAGGAACAGCGCCTCGGTCCGCTCGAAGTAGGCGTCGCAGTCGTAGAGCTCGCTGAGAACGCGGATATAGCCTTCACGAAGCTCTTCACGACTCATGCGGAGCGGGATGACGTTGGTTCCAAACTCGGGGGTGTCACACGTGTCGAGACGGCCCTCTTCGGCCAGCCTGGCATGCAAGGGAGTCTTGGGAATCGCCGTGAGCATGCCGCTCATGGAGAACGAGATTCGGGCCTTCTGGATGAACTCGATCTGGCGGTCGAAGATCGACTCGTCGTCGCTGTCGAAGCCCATGATCATCCCACACCAGACTTCCATGCCGGCGTCTTGAATGCGATGGACCTTCTCCAGGAGGGTGCCCCCTTCTCGCACGTTCTGGTACTTCTTGGTCTCTCGCAACGACTCTTCGTTGGGACTTTCGATGCCGATAAAGACGGCGATGAAGTTGGCCTCAACCATCAGTGACAACAGCTCGGGGTCATCAGCCAGGTCGATGGACGCTTCCGTAAAGAAGACGAAGGGATACTTGCGCTCTTTCTGCCAGCGAACGATCTCGCGGAGCACCTCCTTGATCGCTTTTTTGTTGCCGATGAGGTTGTCGTCGACGATGAAAACGATCTTCATTTTCTCCGCGAGCATCGCCTCGAGTTCCGCGATGACCTGTTCTTTCGTCTTGATTCGAGGGCGGCGGCCGAAGGTGACGATGATGTCGCAGAACTCACACTGGAAGGGGCAGCCTCGGGAGAACTGGAGGCTTCCAAAGGCGTAGTGTCGCATCTTGAGCAGGTCGAATCGTGGGGTCGGAACCTTGCTCATGTCCGACTTTTCGGCCTGCTCGTAACGATACTGGTGCCGTCCTTCTTTCCATTCCGTCAGGAAACGCGGCCAGGTCTCCTCGGCCTCCCCGATGAAAATGACGTCGGCCAGACCCTCGAAGTAGTCTTCCATCACCGTGACGAGCGGACCGCCGACGACCGTGAAGCATCCTCGACGCTTCAATTCGGCCAGAATCTCCTTCATCCGGAAGCGCTGCACGCTCATCCCGGTGATGCCGACGATGTCGGCCCGGGCGCAACGATCCCAGTTGATGGCCTCGACGTTCTCGTCGATCAACGTCACGGTGTGTTCCTCGGGAGTCAGGGCCGCCAGAAGGGGCAAACAGGCGACCGGCAGGTTCGCCCGTTTCCCGATGAACGGGAGGGCGTGCTCCATGCCCCAGTAGGAAACTTCGAATCGTGGGTTGATCAGAACGATGTCGGCCATGCTTCGACTCACTCCACGCGCTGGAGGAAGATTCGGCTCCGCCGGCCAAATCCAAGGAGATTCCGCGGCGGCATGTTGCATCATAGCCGCACCGCCCGGTCTGCCCAATCCCATCAAGGCCGCTCAAACACCGTTTTTTCGTCTTTTTTCCTGGATGACCGCCATAACATGCCGCCAGGGCTCTCGACGACCTCAACCGGCTTCCACAAGAGCAGGTCGATTCTAAATAAACAATCTAACATGTAGTTCACTCGGAGCAGGCCTCGCGTGAGCCGATTCTTGGCCGGGGAACCGGAACCACACGCGGCCCACCATTGGCGTCCACGTCCTGTTTCCCACCGCACCGCGTCTGTGAAGAGGAACGTGGATGGCGCTCCGCGATCGGATGTGGCTCTTCAGAAACACCGAGAGGTCTGGGCTCGACGGACAGACGTCGTGGAACCGGACGAAGTTCCCGTCGCGTCTCTCTTCAGAAGTCGGTTCAGTCAATGGGCGGACTGACCTCGATTTGGTTCGATTTTCAGCACGCGCCATGCTTGGTAGCGACTTGATCGGACGTGAACGTCGACGCCACGGAGTGCGGCGCGAAGGAGGTCGTTCCCGCGAGGTCGAATCCTGAAGGTCGAACGGACTGCGATCTCGGGACACCGACGTGTCGTGTGCGGAACCGGTCCAATTCCTCGCTGGTCGCCGAGCGCCCCGAACCATCGTTTTTCTTGAGCGTCATGCTGGTTGGACAAGCCCCTGGCCCGAGACATCAGCGGGCGTTCGCGGGGCGCTCTGAGGGCCGTTGGAGAATTCCACATTCCGCGCGGCCAAGAGGTACAAGTCCTTTCTGCGAAAACGTTTCCGGAATCCCACACGACCACGGCGCCCGGATGCGAACGCGGTTGGACGCCGATTGGTCTGGAAGACTCGAAGCGATCTCATTTCAACCGAAGGTCCGCATTGAGAGATGACTCATTCCGGTGTTGAGGAAAAGGAGGCTGAGGTCTGGAACGGAGAGGCCGTGGTCGGGGGTGGCGTCGCCATCTCGTTCGATTCGGAAGACCGTTGTATCGCCTCGATGAGGGCCGGGGCGCCGATGGCGGTGAGCAGATCGGCTTGCGCCTGGGTGGCTTGCCAGATGGCATCGAGCCGAGCGTTCTCCAGTTGGATCAGGCGCTGCCGCGCCTGGAGGAGCCTGGAGAGGTCGGTTTGGCCGGCTTCGAAGAGCCGTTCGAGACTATTGACCGATTCTTTCAGGCGATCGTTCAGACCACTGGTCCGCGAGACCAGTTCATTGGCCTGATTCCACTTCGCCGTCGCGGCCCGAACCTGGGCGACGACCCGCCTTTGGAGCTGTTCGACGGCCACGTTGGCGCGGCGATACTCGGCCTCGCGCTGACGGACCAGAGGCTTACCGGAATTCCAGATGGGGATGGGGGTGATGTAGACCAGGCCGACATACTGGACCCCCGCCTCGTCCTGCTCGTATTCCGGACCGATGATGGGAGTCGGGATCATGTCCCCCTTGGCCAATCCGACGGCGGCTCGGGCCCCGCGCGCTTGCGCCGCGGCGGCGTGAATCTCGGGACGGTTCTCAAGTGCCATCTGGATCAACTCTTGCTCGTTCACTCCGCTGAGGAATTTTGGCAAGACAAACGCGCCGAACGGCTCCGCCGTGGCGGCCGTTTCCGGGGTACCGATCTGGTTGCGGAGGTCGGTCAAAGCGATGGCGTAGTCCTGGCGGGCCACTTCGACCTGCTGGCGAGTGGCCTCGCTTTCCACTTCCGCCAGGGCGACGGCATCGGCTGTGACCTGATTGGCCTCGAGCCGCCGCCGCCGCAGGGTCTCTACGAGCCGGCTGTTGAAGTCGGCCAGGCTCTCGGCCACTTGGAGTTTTTCCCGACGGTACGCGGCGGTCTGGAAAAACCGGTAGGTCTGAACCAGGGTCAGCAACTCGGCCTGGAGAATCGTCCATCGTTGCTGATTGAGCGCCTCCACGGCGATCGCGTATCGGTAGCGGTTCTGATGACCGAGTTCGACCGGTTGCCGAAGCGACAGATAGATGAAGTTCTGGCCCCAGCCGTAGAAGGGTTGGTTGCGTCCCCCTCCTCGGGCGGCCGAACCACTTCCGCCGAACGTCCCCTGAGGGATCAGGTTGATGGGTCGATAATCGATCCAGAGGGTGGGATTGAGGGTCGTCGGGAGCCGTCGAGCGACCTCGACAGCCTCGGGTGAGGCGACGTTACCAGGAACGTTGCCCTGCCGGAGAGAGACGAGGTCCGGATTACTGGTCAGTGCTCCGTAAAGCGCGGTTTGGAGACTGAGCGACTGGCTCCCTTCGGTCGGTGCCGCGATCGCGGGTAGACTTGCCTCGGGCATCACCGGGAATGGACCCGTCCGGAGCGGCGCCAACAAGTCACCAGGGCCGGCCTGCGCGCGGCGAACCGACGCGTCGGGGGATGGAACATTTTGTGGCATCGAGGGTTGAGGCACGCCGCTCGCGCTTGGGCCCATTCCGCCTCGCGTCTGGACCTGAGTCGGAGACGTTGACGGTCTCAGGGAAGTCGGGCGTGAGAGGAGTCGGCTGATGCCGCCGGGTTGGGCTGGAGCAACGTGAGGCCTTGGTTCCCCCGTCGATTCTTGTCGACCGGGAGGGGAGGACGCGGCGACACCGCCGTTAACCTGGCTCGGCGTTTGAGCGAGGGCCATTGAGGCGATATTCACGCCGGTCGCGAGGATCGCCAAGAGGAGAATCTGGCGCATGAACGGTTTCCTCCTTGCTCGCTTGGATACACCCAACCCCGACCGCCGTTCTCGCGATCGAACGACGATCGGAACCATCCCTGGTCCGTTTCTTCATCGGTTCGAGATCGTGTCTCCTCTCTCCAATTAAGAAGAATTAACCAAACTGCCCATGGCTTCCAGTCCTGGGGCGGTTAAGGTTAAAGGATCAACAGCCGCGGACGCGGCCCTTTCCGAGGCGGACAATCGTGGAGGAGAGCAGCATGTGGATTCGATGGTGGTGGATGGCCTTGTCATTGGTCCTGGCGGGCCTTGCGGGATGCAGCACTCAGGCCGACCCGACGGCTTCCGACGCCAAGGCGGCGGACGCGGCGGCCCTGGTCACGGTCCGAGCCGAACCGGCGCGCGTGGGCCGAGTCGCCGAGACCGTTGAGGGATTGGGCCGTTGTGAGGCGATACCGGACCACCTGGCAACCCTGACCCCGGCGGTCGAGGGGCATGTCCATCGGCTCTTCGTGAAACAGGGCTCTCTCGTGAAGGCGGGCCAGCCGATCATCGAGTTGGACAAGTCGGTCGCCCAGGCGGACCTGGCCGAGAAGTCAGCCACGCTCGAAAGTTTGAAGGCCGCGCTGGCGTTGCTGAAGTCGCTGCCCCGACCCGAGGAGCGACGGGCCAACGAGCTGGCGGTCGAGCAGGCCCAGGTCGCCGTCGAGCGGGCGCAGGTGGTCGTGGACAAGCTCCGCCCCCTGCTGGCGCGCCACGAGGTTGCCGAGCAGCAAGTCTTCGACGCCGAGAAGGCCCTGGAGGCGGCTCGTTTGCAGAAGGCATCGGCCGAGGCCACGCTCCAAGCGATGATGATCGGTCCGAGGCCGGAGGCGGTGGCCGAGGCGGAGGCGAAGATCAAGACGGCCGAGGGGCTGGTCGAGTTCTCCAGAGCCCACCTGGAATTCCACACCATCCGCGCTCCGATCGACGGTGTGCTCGACAGCCTGACCTGCCACCCCGGCCAGACGATCTCGATCGGAACCCCGGTCGGTGAGGTGGTCGATACGCGCCAACTCTACGCGACAGCCTGGCTCCCGCCTCGGTCGGTGCAGGCCGTCCGGGTCGGCCAGGCCGCCGAGGTCCGGCCGGCCGATGTCAGTCCCGGGGCGAGCGTATCGGTCGCGAGCCAGGCTGCCGAGGCCCTGGTCGGCACGGTCGAGGTCGTGGGCCGAATCGCCGACCCGCAGACCGGAAACCTGCCGGTCCGTGTGCTGTTGGAGAATCCTGAAGGGCGGTTGACCGTGGGGCAGTCCGTCCACGTTTCCATCATTCTGGACGAGCGAGACGGCGTGGTCCAAGTCCCGGCCGAGGCGATCTTCGACCTCGGCGAGGGTCCGGTCCTGGGCGTGATCCGCGACGGCAAGGCGAGCCTCCTTCACCCCGAGGTCGGCGCCAACCGTAATGGTTGGGTAAGTATTACGGGTACCGACCTGAAGGCTGGAGAGCCGGTCATCGTCGAGGGGGCCTATGCCTTGCCCGAGGGAACGCTCGTCACGACCGCGTCGAACCCGGCCGTCGCCAGCGCGGAGGTGACCCGATGACGTCCACGCCACAGCCGCCCGCCGACACCAAACCGCCCACCGAAAGTGGTGGGTTCAACCTGGTTGCCTGGGCCCGGCCCTACTTCGGCCTGATCGCCCTGACAACAGCCCTACTCTCGGCACTGGGCGTTTATTATATGACCCGGATGCCCAGCAACATTTACCCTGAGGCCGCCTTCCCACGAGTCGTTATCATCGCCCAGTCACCGGGGCTGGCCGTCAAGGACGTGGAGATCGCTGTCACCCGCCCGATCGAGGAGGCGGCGAGCATCGTCCTGAATGTCGTCCGCATCCGCTCGAAATCGGTCCGCGGGGCGTCGGAGCTCTCGATCGACTTCGCACCCGGCACCGACATGGTCCAGGCGCTCAACGACGTCCGCGCGCGGCTGGCCGAGGTCATCTCGAAGCTCCCCCCGGGCACGACGACCTTGGCCGAGCGGCAGACGCCCTCGGTCTTCCCGATCATCTCGTTCGCTGTCACTGGTGGCAAGAACCCGTCGGAACTGTACGACTACGCGTACTTCGACCTCCGGCCGCGCGTCACCAGCATCCCCGACGTCTCCTACGTCACGGTCCAGGGCGGCGACATCCGTGAGATCGTCATCGAGGTGGAGCCCGAGGCGCTTGTCGCCGCTGGGTTGTCGATCTCCGACGTCGCCGATCGGATTGGCAAGGAGCACCGGCTTCGGGCCGTGGGCCGCCTCGACCGCGGCGTGCTCCAATACCAGGTCCTGACCGACACCCAGGCCGAAGCCCCGATGGACCTGGAAAAGGTCGTGATCGCCGAGAAGAACGGCCAGCCCATCCGCATCCGGGACCTGGGACGGGTCCTCGTCACCCACCAGGACCGGCTGGTCGCGACACGCTCCAACGGCAAGGACTGCGTGGTCCTGACCGTCTTCCGCAGAATGGGCGGTAACGTTGTGACCGTCTCGAATGATCTGAAGGCGGTCCTGGCTGACGCCGCCAAGAGCGCTCCGCCGGGCGTCCGCATCGTGCCGGTTTACGACGAGGCCCTGTTCTCCCAAGACGCGATCTCGAGCGTCCGGGACGCCATCCTGATCGGCGGCGGCCTGAGCGTCGTCGTCTTGCTGGCCTTCCTCAAAAGCGTCCGGGCAACCGTGATCGCGACCTTGGCGATCCCGCTGAGCCTGGTCATCAGCTTCATCTTCCTCTACCTAACGGGCGACTCGCTCAACCTCATGTCGCTCGGTGGCCTGGCGGTCGCCATCGGCCTGATCATTGACGATACGGTCGTCGTGATCGAGAACATAGCGCGCCACCTCGCCGAAGGCCAGACCGGCGACGCGGCCGTGGACCGCGCGAGCAAGGAGATTAGCGGCGCCGTCGTTGGCTCGACCCTCACGACGATTCTGGTGTTCCTGCCGCTGGCGTTCGTCAAGGGGATGGTCGGCCAGTTCTTCCAGTCCCTGGCACTGGCGCTCACCGTCTCCCTCCTGGTTTCGATGGTCGTCAGCCTAACAATCATCCCCGTGCTTGCCGCCAAGTTCCTCGGCCGCAAGCCGATGCCGACGAGCGGCCCGATCTACAACCTGCTGGCCAACCGCTACGAAGGATTGCTCCGGGTCGGGCTCCGATTCCCCAGGACCGCCGTCGTGGTTTCGCTGCTCGCGGTCGTGCCGGGTTGGTGGATCGTGACCCACCTGCAAACCGGGTTCATGCCCGACATGGACGAGGGCTCGTTCGTGCTCGACTACTATATGCCGGTCGGAACTTCACTGACGAAGACCGACTCGGTGATGCGTCGCGTCGAGCAGGTCCTCCTGAAGACGCCGGACATTGAGGGTTACATTCGCCGGACCGGCGCCGAACTCGGATTCTTCGCGACCGAGCCGTACACCGGGGACGTGCTGATCGTGCTCAAGCCGCCCGGCCAGCGTCGACCCATGGAGCAGGTCATCGAGTCGGTCCGTCGCGACCTCGAAAAGGCCGTTCCCGAGTTGCCGGTCGAATTCACGCCGTCGATCCAGAACCAGATCAATAATCTTTCGGGCGTTGAGAGCCCGATTGAGGTGAAGGTCTTCGGCAGCGACTACGCCGAGATCCGCCGGCTGGCCACCGCGGTGGGTAAGGTGATGGAATCCGTGCCCGGCCTGGTGGACATCAACACCAACGTGCTGATGGGCAACCCCGACATCGTGGTTCGGCCCGACAGCGTGGCAACGGCCCGGGTTGGACTGACCGTGATGGACGTCGAGGCCCAGCTCAACGCGGCCCTCTACGGCCAGGTGGCGAGCACCCTGCCGGAGAAGGACCGGATGACCAATATCCGGGTCCGCTACCCGGACCGAATCCGTTACGACCGCGACCACCTCGGACGGCTGCCCATCAGCCTCGCCACCGCCACCCCCGCGGCGGTGGCCGCGACGACCTTGACGATGTCGGGTGTCGGGTTCGTCACGCTCGACCAACTCGCCGCGATCCGTACGTTGCGCACGGCCAACGAGCTGAACCGCGAAAACCTCCAGCCGGTCATCAACGTCACCGCGTCGCTCGAAGGTCGCGACCTCGGGACCGTTAGCCGTGAGCTCCAGGACAAGCTCGCGGTCTTGAAATTCCCGCCCGGTTACCGCTGGGAGTTGGCGGGCGATTACCGGTCCCAGCAGGAGACGTTTGCCAGCCTGCTGATGGTCCTCATCGTCTCGGCCTCGCTGATCTTCCTGCTCCTGGGCTTTCAGTTCAAGAGCCTGAAGCTGCCGCTCCTGATCTTCATGGCCCAGCCGGTCTCGCTCGCCAGCGCGATGTTTGCCCTCTGGTTGACGGGGACGCCACTGAACATCTCCTCGTTCCTCGGGGCGATTCTACTCATCGGCCTGGACGTCAAGAACGGGATCATCCTGATCGAGTACATTGGCCAGCTCCAGAATGAGGGCGTGTCGCTCCGCGAGGCCTTGCTCCAGGCCGGACGGACGCGGTTCCGGCCCATCCTGATGACAAGCCTCACCACGATCTTCGGCTTGTTGCCCCTGGCTCTCGGCATCGGGGCCGGGGCCCAGATGCAACAACCGCTCGCCATCGCGGTCATTGGCGGATTGATCACGAACATGCTCCTTACCCGGTTGCTCATCCCGGTCGGCTACCTCGTCCTCGCGGGTCGCCGTTCGGGGCAGAGCCTCGCCTGAGTCCGCCAAACTCGACCGACCGAATCCCTACTGGTCCGACGATTCGCCCCCAGGTATGTTGTGAGCGATCTCCGCGACTCAGCAAGCTCGCGACGAGGTTGAGCATCGTCCACAACGCCTGGGGGCCCGTCGCCATGGCATCCTCGGTCTTACTCGCAATCGTTCTGGTCGCTCAGAGCTCGACCATCACGAGTCCGGTCGGAACCGGCAAGGCCGGCGACTCGGGCGATGAAGGTCCGGCCTCGAAAGCCCAGTTGAACGCCCCGTTCGACCTGGCGTTCGACAAGGCCGGAAACCTCTATCTCGCCGACACGTTCAACCATCGAATTCGCCGCGTGGAGGCCCGAACGGGTCTCATCACCACCATCGCGGGCAATGGCACGAAAGGCTTCTCCGGCGATGGTGGCCCCGCCGCCAAGGCGCAGCTCAACGAGCCGTACGGCCTGGTCATCGACGACCAGGGGAACCTCTACTTCGCCGACCGCCTCAACTACCGAGTCCGCCGCGTTTCGACGAAGTCCGGGATCATCACGACGATAGCCGGTAACGGTTCAAAGGTGTATTCGGGAGATGGCGGACCAGCCACAAACGCGGGACTCGCCGAGCCCAACGGCGTGGCGCTCGACGGCCATGGCCGCCTCTTGATCGCCGACGTCGCCGACCATCGCATCCGAGCCATCGATCTGGCCTCGGGTCAGATCTCCACCTTCGCCGGGACCGGCAAGGGCCGTCACGAGGGGGACGGAGGCCCGGCCTCCGAGGCCTCGATCTTCGGCGCAAGGGCCGTCGACGTCGGCCCTGACGGCACGGTCTACATCCTCGAGCGCCAGGGAAACACCCTCCGCGCTGTCGATCCCAAGACCGGGATCATCACCACCATCGCCGGAACAGGCCGCAAAGGCTACACCGGCGATGGCGGCCCGGCTTTGGAAGCCACCTTCGATGGTCCGAAAGAGCTGGCGATCGATCGCGACGGCGACATTCTGATCGTCGACACCGAGAACCACGCGATCCGCCGGATCGACGCCAAGACCGGGCTCATCACCACCGTCGCCGGCAACGGCAAGCAAGGCGGTCAGGGGGATGGAGGACCGGCGACGAGCGCTCAACTCGATCGCCCGCATGGAGTTGCGGTCGGACCTGACGGCGCCGTGTGGATCGGAGATACCGGCAACCACCGCATTCGTCGGGTTGCCCCTTGAGTTTCGGAATGGCGAACCTGTGTTCCCAAAACAACTTAACAGTGATCGGGGAGTCGCCCTCGAGACTTGGGGCTCGACGAAAGCCCTGCCGGTTCGTTAGGCTGTACGGGTGGTAACACCTCTCACCTGACGGATCGCCCACGGTCATGAATTCGGTCGTCCCGCCCTTCGAGCCTCATCCACTCTTGCGGGGCGGTCACATTCAGACCATCGCGGGTCGCTATCTTCCGGGACGGCCGATTCGCCTCCAGGCGTCGCAACATGAGATTCCGCTTGAGGATGGAGATCGACTCTCCATCCTCGACTCGATTCCCGCCGGCTGGCACCCCGGCGATCCCGCCGCGATCCTTTTGCATGGACTTTCCGGCTGTGCGCGGGCCCCTTATGCCACTCGGTTGACAGATCGACTGGTTCGGCTTGGCGTTCGGGCGGTGCGGATGAATCTGAGAGGGGCCGGGTCGGGCTTCGGCCTGGCTCGCGGTATCTATCACGGCGGACGAACCGAGGACGTCCGCGCGGTGGTCAAATGGACTGCGGAGCGATCAAGTGGCTCGCCGATCGCCCTGATCGGCTTTTCCCTGGGAGGCAACCTCGCCTTGAAGCTGTCGGCCGAGGCCGTGGACGAACCGTTGACCGGACTGGATTGCGTTCTGGCCGCCAGCCCACCGCTCGATCTTGCCGCGTCCTGCCGACAGATCCAGCGCGACGAAAACCGTCTCTACAATCGCAATTTCCTCCGCGCCCTCCGCGGCGAAGTGGCGCGACTCCACGCGGCGTTTCCTGAGCTCGGGTCCGTCGACCTCTCACGCGTAACAAGCCTCTACGAGTTCGACAACGTTTACACCGCGCCCAGAAATGGGTTCGCCAACGCGGAAGATTACTACACCCGCTCCAGCGCCGGTCCGCTTCTGCCTCGGATCGCGCTTCCCGGACTGGTTGTTCATGCCGAGGATGACCCGTTCATTCCCCTGGCGTCCATCTTGCAATGCTCCTTCCCCCCCCAATTGCGACTGGAGTTGATCCCCAAGGGAGGGCACATGGGCTTCATCAGCCGTTCGCCCTGGAATGGTGACCGCCGCTGGCTCGATTCCCGGTTGGCGGCCTGGCTCATCGAGCACTGGGGTCTGAATGGTCGAGGGAACTCGCATGCCCGCCCCTCTCGCGTCCTCAATGGGAACCCGGAAGGAGGCTCTGCGGCTTATGCCCACCACCAAACTGAATAAATACCGCGCCGCCATCGACGTCCTTCAGAGAGGGCGCGACATGCTGGTTGCCGAGCTGGCCGAGACCGTGCTCGACCAGGCCGACGACCTCATGGACGGGGGCTACCTCCTCAACGAGTTCCTCGAGAACCACGGAACCCGGCTGCACTTTCTCGGCTTGCTCGTCTCGCAGCTTGAGCAGTCGGCCGAGGCCCTCGACGAGGCCGAGGCCAAGACGCCGCCTCCCCCGCAGACGCCGCCCAAGCGTCGCCGAACCCGTTCCCGGAGCCCCAAGGGGAAAAAGCTCCAGCGCCAGTCGTCGCCCGAAGGCTCGCCCGACGACGTTTGAATCCCCAGCCCGTCCGGTCGGGCGCGAGACGAGCACGCCCGACCCATTCGCTCCCGCCCCGCAACGGGCCAACTGACCCACTCAGGGCAACGTCGCGTAAATCACGACGTTCGCGGCAATCCGCAACGCGCTCTCGTGCGTATACCCCTTGCAGTCGAGCCCTTGCTGCCGTTCCAAGGCGCATCCAATGTCGTATCGTGAGTAGATGACCGCCCAGTGGCCGTTCAGCTTGATCCCCTCGAGCTGCGGCAGGGCCTGTCCGCCCCCCGCCGACCGGGTGTACTGCACGTTCGACAGATCGAAGCCGCCGTTCATATGATAAATCTCGTCGTCCGGCGGAATCGGAATCAGGGGGTTTTCGGGTAAGAGCTCCGCAACGAACTTGCGGAAGGCCGTGTCGAACGACGTGCTGCCGCACGCCGAGTCGGCGAAGATCACGCCGCCGCCGGGCTCCAGGTGCCGTCGGAGCCGCTCCATATCCTCGGGGGAAAATGACATCGACCCTCGCCCGTGAATGTAGATCAACGGGTAATAAACGAGGTTCGGGTCGCGGGCGTAGAGCTCCTTGTGGTTGATCACCACGTCCATCTTCAGCTTGTCGCGAAGCATCGTCGCCAGGTTGGGAATCGCCAATGGCGCGATGTTCCACTCCCCCGCGTGCTTCAACTTCGCGATGTAGAGCGCGCCTCGCTTGGCCGTCTCGGACTTGAACTGGACGGTCTTGTGAACTTCGAGCTTGTCGGCGGGCAGCTCTCGACCGGTGGCGTAGTCGACGACGTTCTGGCCCACTCGCAACGACTTGACGACCAGCGGGTGGTCAGGCTGATTCTCCGCCTGGTTCCAGCCGCAGGAGAGATCCACCGGCGTATAGATCACCACGGTCCGGCAGCCGTGCTCGATGCCCCAGAGCGAGTGGACGTCAGGGCTGAGCAGGAACTTCGAGCGCCAGACGGCGTGATCCTCGGGAAGCGGCTTGAGCTCGTAATCCTGCTCGGGAAAGACCTCCTCCATCAAAGCACGGAAGCCGTTGTCGAATTCGGGCCGCGAGCAGCACGCCTCGGCGAAGATCAGGCCCCCTTGCTCGACATACTCACGGAGCCTTTGCTTTCCCTGGGCCGTGAAGATCGGGGCCTCATGGCCGCTGATGTAGAGGATGGGAGCCATCAGCAAGTCCTCGACCGAGGCCACGTTCGGATCGACGACTTGCCATGTGAGCAGATGCTTCCAGTCTCTCGAAACAACACCAACGAGGTTCCGAATGTCGTCGTGATCGTTATCCCAATCGTTTCCTGGGGCATGCCGGCACTTGTTGATGATAACCGGCGCCCGTCCCTTGGCCAGGAACAAGAGCGCGAAGCTGGTCGCCACGATCGGCTCTTGCTCGGTCGCGTTTCGGGGATTGACCCAGTAGCCGGTCAGCTTGTCCTGCTCGTGGACGAGGTATTCCGCTCCTTCGCGATACCAGTCGTGCTCGCCGAAGAAGCGCTGGCCGGTCAAACGTCCGGCCCGTTCCAGACCGTACAGATAGTAGTACTTCCAGAGCTGCCCCTTGCCCCAGTTTTCACTGACCCGGAAGTTCCTGCCCATCCAGTCCATGGCGCGTTGGAGGTCGATGTTGATGCCGCCCTTGCCGCAGTTGCGGACGTCGCCGTTGGGAAGCAGAACCTCCTGGCCCTCGAATCGCTTGAGGCCGGAAATCACCAGGCTGGAGATCCCCGCGCAGGTCATGCTGGCTGTCGGGCTGTCGGCCGCGTGCGGCATGTACCCCCAGCTTCCGTCGCCGCGCTGCGCCATCTCCCAGTACTGCCGAGCCCGAACCCAGACCTCCGGCTTGACCGGAATGCCCACCTCGGCCGCGGCGTTCAGGCCGAGCAGGGCATATTGCGAGTTCGAATTGTCGCCAGCCTGAGCCTTATCCATGTCGTAAGTCCAGGCACCCGGCCAGTCGTTGTTATGATCTCCCGGCCGGATCTGGGCCCGCTCCAGCCACTCGACGTTCCGGGCAATCTGCAAGCGGTAACGCTCGGGATTCGCCGTGGCGAAGACCATGGTTTGCAGGGCCACTGAATAGGTCCGTCCCAGGTCGTTGGCCGTGAACTGCGAGAGGAAGTCGAGCGCCCGATCGATGGGCTGCGAACCGACCTTCTCACCCGCCGTCAACAAGGCGAGCGTGACCAGCGAGGTCGTCCCGGTGTGGGCTCGATGATCGGCGTCGGGCCAGGAGCCGTCGGCCTGCTGCTGCTGGAGCAGGTAGCGGACGCCGTTTCGGATGGCGTCCTCCACCTCCTGCCGTGTCACGTCCCCTCGGGCCTGTCGAGGTCCCGGCGCCCACGAAAAGGCGGCCAAGCCCACGACAAAAAGCAGAACCGGCCATTCGATGCGGGCCCTGGACATGCTCGCGGCCTCCCTGACTTGGTCAAAACGCAACGCCGGTCTTACGATTGTAGTGTACCCCCGTGATGCCCGTTCGACAAGCGGCGCGAATCACGAACCCGGCGGCTCGTCGCGATCCGTGTCGAGAGTCGAGACCATGTGGGCGTCCAGCGATGGACCTCGAAGCTCCGGGCCAACCGGCAAACAGCCCACGAACTCACCACGATTCTCGCGCATTTGGCGGCAATAGACCTCAAACCCATCCTTGGAAAAGGCTGGTGGCGAGGGCAGGCAATGGTCCGCCAGAATGCGGAGGGGTGGCTCGCCGACCACCTCTGGATGACGATCCGAAGGATCGATCCGAATCGGGACGACGCGCAGTTTCCATTCCTTTTCACCGGGTTGCCGGACCAGATACGCCAGTGAGGCTGACCCGTCGGGCGTACTCGACAGGCAGGGAAAGCGTTCGGAGGGGGCGTTTTCCTCACCGTTGACGGACGAGGTGACCGCAGGGGTCAGTCGACCCGCCGCCAGCACGTTCCTGGCCTCCGGATCGATTCGAAACCACCAGATCTGTGGGTTGCTGTAGTTCATGTGATTTGGATCGGTCGGCCGCACTCGAACCGCTCCCAGCAGGTAGCCGGTCAGGCGGCCGTCGGTGGGCATCGAGATCTCCCCGATGTGAAAGTCGTCGGCCGAGTGACCTGAGGCAGCAGCCCATTGCAGAGGCCACGGCCTCGCGTCGCACCCCTCCTCGCTCGCGTCGGGCTCCGTCGAACCCTCGAAGGCGAAACGGTAGAGCCGCCCGTTTCCGGACACGAACACGATGCGGGCATCCGGCCCAGGAAGCCAGCAAGGCGGGCTGGTCGGCAGCACATCGGTCGCCACCTGATTGATGACCTGCCCATCCGGAAAGCTGTAACGGCCCAGGCCGAAATCCTCACCAATCCGTTCGATTCCCTCACAACGCCGGCGAATCCAGCGCCCCGCCATCTGGCCGCGTCCGCGCTCGTCACGCCAGGGAGCCAGGCTGACGACTTCCAGCGTGTGTTCGTCAGGGAGGGGGATGCTCTGAACCCGGCCGTTGGCGAGGTTGAGAAACGTCAATCCCTGGCTTCGAGCTCCAGAGGACTCATTGCCGAGATAGACATGCTGTACCGTGAACGGTGTTCGGATCAACGGATTGGGTTCGCGGAATCGGCCCAGCCCGATCGCGACCAGAACGAGGACCATGAACGCCAGAACGATGAGTCGAACCAAAGAAAGAACCGAGTGCCCCATTAGCTTCCCTTGAAAAACAACGTCCTGCCCCACGTCACCGGGAGCGTGCCCCTCATTGTCCAGCGATTCGTTCAGATTTGAGGGAGGCCCGATGCGAAATCCGTTCAGGTACGGCCTTCGTGGGATTTCGAGTGAAACGATGGTGGGCGAGCGCGGATTTCCTGAGAAACCAGCAACGGCACCATCCCGATGGGGGAGAGGATTTTGGCCGGAGGCCGGGTTGTCCGAAGTCGAGGACTCGCCGGCCCTGGGCGGTGGTCGTCCAAAGACAACGTCCGCCGCGTCATTCGGAGTGGGGAAGCTCCGTGATTTGATGGGCTGCAAAGTTCATACCAAACGTGTCGAGAGTCCCTCACAATGTTAGATTCGCAAACGCGGATGTCAAATCAAGAGCGTGCCGCGCCTCGATTTGCGGTCGATCTCGGGCGACGACGACTCCACTTTGGTCGGTTCCCGACAGCGAGCCAGGGACCCTGGCGGCCGCCGAAGACGCGTGCAGGCGTGCCTGATCCAGGCGGTCGGCTTGAATCGGCATGTCGTCCACTACTACAATAGGTCCGGCAATCGCCGGCGGCCGTGCTGGGCGAGGGGAGGTCGCCGCCAGGCGAACCAGGGCGTTTCGTCCCTCACTCGACGGCGTGCCGGCCGCCCGAACTCCGGAGGGACGGATCACCGCATGTCAACCGCCGGCGACCGCATCAGCCAGCTCCTCGACGAATTCCGCCACTCCCGCGACCTGATGCTGACCGAGATCGGCAAGGTCGTCATCGGCCAGCGCGAGGTCATCGAGCAGATCCTGGCTGCTATCTTCACGAGAGGGCACTGTCTTCTGGTCGGCGTGCCCGGCCTGGCCAAGACACTCCTGGTCAGCTCGATCGCCCGGATTCTCGACGTCGGCTTCAAGCGCATCCAGTTCACCCCCGATCTGATGCCGTCAGATATCACCGGCACCAACGTGTTGGAGG
>CAZRGV010000026.1:38047-44367 GCA_964599655.1 uncultured Isosphaeraceae bacterium
TAACCGAACCCCGCCGAAAACCCAGGCGGCGCTCTTGCAGGCCATGCAGGAACGCGAGGTCACGGTCGGCCAGGAGACGCTCCACCTGCCCGACCCCTTTTTCGTCATCGCCACCCAGAATCCGATCGAGCAGGAAGGCACTTACCCTTTGCCGGAAGCCCAGCTCGACCGGTTCATGTTTGATGTTCGTGTCGGTTACCCCTCGCTGGAGGAAGAGGAAAAGATCCTCGCCGCCACGACCAAGGGGGAAAACCCCGAGCTGAAGAAGGTCCTCTCGGCCAAGGCCATCGTCAACCTCCAAAAGCTGGTCACCTCGGTGCAGATTACCGAGTTTCCAGTCAAGTACGTCACCAAACTGGTCCGGGCGACCCGCCCCACAGACCCCGACGCCCCGCCATTCATCAAGGAACTGGTCGACTGGGGAGCCGGCCCTCGAGCCGGTCAGGCCCTCATCCTCGGCGGCAAGGCCATGGCCGCCATGGACGGCCGCTTCAGCGTCTCCTACGATGATATTCGCAAGGTCGCCATCCCCGTGCTCCGGCACCGGATTAGCACCAACTTCCAGGCCCAGGCCGAGGGGCAAACCACCGACAGCCTGATTCGCAAGCTACTCGAGACGATCCCAGAGCCCCACATTCCCAAGTACGACCGCAGGGGCTGATCCTCCGCTCCCCGACGATCGTCGCGACGCCATGGAGGCTCGATGCAGGCGACCCAACGGACGATCGCGACGGAATCCCCCAGCTTGGTTAGATCCCCTCGTCGATGAACTGCCCGGAGCACAAGACGGGCTCGACGGATCGCGTTGGATCGGGGCTCGGGGCCACTCGTCGAACACTCGGCCCCTGGAATTCGTCATAATAGAGGCGAAGGAGGCAATCGCTTGGCGAGCACGGCCGAAAAATATCTGAAACCGGAAGTCATCCGTCAGGTTTCCCGGCTCGATCTGCGCGCCAAATTTATTGTCGAGGGCTTTATCGCCGGCCTTCACGCCAGCCCGTTTCACGGCTTCTCGGTCGAGTTTTCCGAACATCGGAAATACACGGCCGGCGACAACATTTCGGACATCGACTGGAACGTCTACGCCAAGACCGACCGGTTCTACATCAAGAAGTTCCAGGCTGAGACGAACCTGACCGGTTACCTCGTGATGGACCTGTCAGGCTCGATGGGCTACACCTATCGGCAGGAACTGACCAAGTTCGAATACGGCATCAGCCTGGCGGCCGCGCTGGCCTACCTGATGATTCACCAGCAAGATCCGGTCGGCCTGATCGCCTTCGACAAACAGGTCAGCAGCAGCCTCGCTCCCAAGAGCAAGCGGTCGCAACTGGGCAACATCCTCTCGCACCTGGCGAAGCTCAGTCCCAAGGGAGAAACCGAGATCGCCAAGAGCCTGCACCAGGTTGCCGGTATGATCCGACATCGCAGCCTGGTCATGATCTTCAGCGATCTTTTGGCCGACGCCGAGCCGATCCATCGCGCCTTGCACCGGCTCCGGCACGCCGGCCACGACGTGATCGTCTTCCACATCTTCGATGAGGCCGAGGCCACGTTCCCCTTCGACGGCATGATCGAGCTCGAGGACAACGAGACCCGCGAAACCCTCCTGGTCGATGCCGACGGAATCAAGGCCGACTACCTGGAGGAAGTCGCCGAATTTCAGAACATGCATAAAAAAGAGTGCCTGAGCGCCGGGATTGATTACGTTCCGCTCCACACCGGAATGCCCTTCGACAAGGCCCTGATGAGCTACCTTCTGAGCCGGCAGGCCAGGGCATGAGCCCGGAGCGACGCGGTCGGTCGGGGCCGGCGTTGTCGCGACCATGGTTCGATCCAGACCCACTCTTGAACCCGAATGTCATGGCCATAGAACGAACATGTAACGATCCGGCAACGTTCCTCGAAAACGCGAGATAGGACGCTCATGGGCTCGATCTTCGTCAACGCGGGACTGGCGGCCGGCGTGGCGCTGGCGGCGGTGCCGGTGATCCTGCACCTGTTCATGAAGCAGACGCCCAAACACGTCGTCTTTCCCGCCCTTCGGTTGATCCGGGAGCGGCAGAAACGCTCGCGCAAGAAGCTCCGAATCAAGAACTGGCTCTTGCTCCTCGCGCGTATGGCCCTGCTCGCGCTGATGGCCCTGGCACTGGCGAGACCTCGGATCGACGCCAAGATTCAGGCCGGAGCCCAGGAGGTTCCCACCGCGATCGCCCTGGTCTTCGACACCAGCCTCTCGATGGGCTACAAAGAGCGCGACAAGACCCGTCTCGACGAGGCCAAGACGCACGCCGAGGAAATCCTTCAGCGAACCCATTCGGGCAGTCAGATCTTTGTCGTCGACTCGGCCGAACCCGGTGTTCCGCCGGCCCTCTCTCCGGCCGCCGCACGCAAACGCATCGCCTCATTGACACTCCAACCCGCGAACCGGCCGCTGAACCGCGCTCTGGGCCAGGCCTACGAAGCGGTTGTCGGCAGCGACCGGCCACTCAAGGAAGTGTATGTCCTGACCGACCTGGCTCGCTCGGCCTGGGAGCTCAACCAGCAGGTCGAGGGGCTCGACAAGGTGGCGAAGATCAAGGAGGGCGTCAGCACTTACGTCATCCGACTCGCGCCGAAGGACCTCCACGACGTGGCCGTCGTCAGCGCCGAGACGGCCACCGGCCTCGCGACCCAGGACGAGCCGATCCCGATCCTGGCGAAAGTCCGGGCCAGCGGAAAGCCCGCTGATCGCGTCGTCGAATTCTGGGTCGACGGCCAGAAAAAAGACCAGAAAATCGTCAACATCCCCGCCGACGGCGAGGTGGACGTGCCGCCGTTCGCTCCGAAACTCCCGATCGGCCTCCACCGCGTCGAGGTTCACCTCGACGGCGAGCCCGACCCGCTCAACGTCGACGATACTTATTACCTGACCCTCGACGTTCAACCCGCCTTGAAGGTCCTCGTCGTCTCCGACCTGATCGCCGACGCCGACTTCGTGGCCAATGCCCTCGATCCGGAAATCCTTCGCAATCAGCCGGGAACCCCCAGGCCCTTTCATGTGGAGCGGGTGCTGACCTCCACGCTCGGACCGGCCGGATTCTCTCGACCCTTGAAGGAATACGCCTGCGTTTTCTTGCTCGACGTCCGCGAACTCGAGCCGGCCCTCTGGAGCGCCCTGACCAGCTACGTCAAACAGGGCGGCGGGCTCGTCGTGAGTGTCGGCAACCGATTGGCGAGCAACGTCGATGCCTACAACGAAGGACTCCCCGGCCAGCTCCTCCCGGCGAAGCTCGGAACAATGATCCGCCACGCCGAGGACTTCCATTTCGGACGAGCCGACATCACGCACCCCCTCTTCTCACAGAATCCCCGCGACCTGCTCGCCGAACTAGGTCGAGCACCTGTATATAAGTCCTTATCTGTAGAACCAGCTAAGGACGCGCGAACGATCCTCTCCTACCAAGATGGTACGCCGGCCCTCGTCGAGCGGATCGTTCCGGGGGCGCGCTCGGGTCATGTCCTGCTCTGGACGACCGCTCTCGCGCGCGTTCCCGAGACGACGGTCTCCTGGAACGACTTCCCGGTCGGAAACTGGGCGTTCTTCCAGGTGATGAACCAGTCGATACCCTACCTTTCGGGTACGGGAACGCAGTCGCTTGTCGCCGAGGCAGGGGAGGATGTCAGCCTGCCGATCGATCCGACTCGCCGCTTCACCGACTACAACGCCCACCCTCCCGGCAACGATCAGGAACCCTTCCGCCTCAACCCCCCAACCGGCGGCGGCCCCCTCATCGTGCCCGGACCAGCCATCATCGGCCAGTGGAGCGTCACCGCGTCGGGGCCGGGGACCTCTCCGCTGGTGCTCGGCTTCAGCGTCAATACCCCGGCCGCCGAAACCCGGCTCACGACCCTCGAAAACAAAGATCTCGACACCATTCTCGGCAAGGGGAAGTATCAGCTCGCCGAAAGTCCCGAAGAGCTCAAGAAGGTGATCACGGAAACACGCATCGGTCGCGAAATCTACCCGTGGATCATGCTGTTCATTCTGCTGATCGTCACGCTTGAGAATGTACTCGCCAACACCTTCTATCGTGAAAAAACGGGTGCGCCAGCTCCGGTTCCCGCGCGTGCCTGATTCTCGCCCCTCGTTTCGAAGGTCCGCCGCTCATGAGCCCTTCGTTCGACCCCATCGCCCCCTGGCCCTTGATCGCGCTGGCGGCCTTGGTGATCGTGGGCTTGACTCTCTGGGCCTATCGGAAGCGCCTGCGGGGGACGACCGGCCGCTGGCGCTGGGTGGCCCTCGGACTCCGGCTCGCGGCCGTCCTGCTCTGCGTGTTGGCCGCGCTTCGGCCCTCGATGTTGATCCTCCGGAAACTCAAGCAAACCGCCACCGTCGTCTTTCTCACCGACGTCAGCAAGAGCATGAGCCTCGGCGGCGAGGCCGCCGGCCAGACCCGATACCAGGCAGCCCGCAACACGCTCGAACAGGGCATGGAGGCCGTCAAGTCGTTGGGCCCGGACACCGTCGCCAAGAGCCTCATCTTCTCGAGCAGCGTCCGGGAAGACCCGCCCGACCAGAAGGTCGATCCCGAAGGACGTATCACGGCCCTCGGCGACGCCCTGGAAGACACCTTGAAACGCTTCAGCGGCTCGAAGATCCTCCGAATCGTTCTCCTCTCCGACGGCGCTTCCAACTCCGGCCGCGATCCGAGGTCCGTCGCCCAGCTTCTGCGAAGCCAGCAGGTGCCCGTCGTCACGGTCGGCTTCGGCTCCGAGACCGTCGGCTCGACCTCGCGCGACATCGGCGTTCGAGAGATGCTCGCTGGTCCGATCGTTTATGCGAAGACCGAGCTTGAGGTCAAGGGCATGCTCACCGTCCGCGGCTACACCAACGAGACGCTCGACCTCGAACTGCTCGTCGAGGGCCACACCCTGCCTGTTGCTCAGACCAAGGTCAAGGTTCCCGAAGGCGTTACGGAGATCCCCTTCCGCGGACTCAAGTGGACGCCCGAGGTCCCCGGCGAAAAGAAGGTCACCGTGCGGGTCGCCCCCAGGCCCGACGAGCTGGTGAAAGCCAACAACGAGTACAGTACCTTCGTCACCGTCCTTAAGGGAGGCATCAACGTCCTCTATGTCCAGGGCCCCAGCTCCCCTTGGGAGAAGAAGTTTCTGGCCCGAGCGCTCGATGCCTCCGACAAGATCCAGCTCACCCTGCAGGTGCTCTTCGAGCCGGCTGGTCGGGACTTCGACGCTGAGCTTCGACCTGGCAAATTCGACGTCTTCATCCTCGGCGACCTGCCGGCCGACTTCCTCACCCGAGAACAACAGCGACTTCTGGCCGACGCGGTGCGCAAAGGGGCGGGCTTGATGATGCTCGGAGGTCGTTCCAGCTTCGGCGCCGGCGGCTGGGCCCGTACCGAGCTCGCCGACCTCCTCCCCGTCGAGATCCACCCCGGCGACGGTCAACTCGAACCAGACAGCGGCCTGAAGGTCGTGCCCAATATCCTGGGTCTCGACAGCTACGTGCTCCGTCTCGCCCCGACGCGCGCCGAGAGCCAGAAGATCTGGTCCGAGCTGCCGCCGATCAGCGGCACCAACCGGTTCGAGGTCAAGAAGGCCGCGTACCTCTGGGCCCTCAGCCCTGAAGGCCAGGCGCTCATGGCCGCCATCGAACCCGGAAAAGGCCGCGTTCTCGCCTTCGGCAGCGAAGGTATGGTTCGGCGGCGAGACCTGGCCCTGGGCCCGTTATTCCGAGGCCAGCCGCCTGGCTCACCTCAACTTCTGGCGCAACGCGATCCTCTGGCTCTCGCACAAGGAGGACGAGGGAGACAACCAGATTCGGCTCGAGCTCGATCGCCGGCGACTCGCGCTCGGCGAGAAGATGGAACTCACCGTCACCGCCCGGAACGGCAAGGGGGAGCCGCTCCCTAATGTTAACTTCGAGACCAAGGTCGTCCCCGACAATCCCGACGAGAAGGCCGAGGCGGTCGAGCTCGTCCGCCAGGCCGGCTCCAACGAGTCGCACGCCACCTACTTCGCCACCGGCAAGCCCGGCGAGTACAAGGTCGAGGTCAAGGGGACACGCGAGGGTCAGACCGTGGGGACCGCCTCCGCCCGCTTCCTCGTCTTCGACGATGACCGCGAACTCGATAACCCCGCCGCCGACCTCACCCTCCTGAAGCAAATCGCCGAGATCAGCGGTGGCACCTACCTGCCACCCGAGCAACTCGAGAAGCACATCCAGGGCCTCGGCGGCGAGATCCTGCCCGACTACACCACCCAGAACGAGGTCCGCCTCTGGGACAACTGGCCCTTCCTGCTGATCTTCACCGCGATCC
>CAZRGV010000026.1:44377-56400 GCA_964599655.1 uncultured Isosphaeraceae bacterium
ACCGTCGAGTGGTGGCTCCGCAAAAAGCACGGATGGGTCTAAAGCCTGTTCATTTGATGATCGGCAGAGATTTCCATGGCGTGTCTCCGGAGCGGACCCGCGAACCAGGACCTCGCTGGGTCGTGGAGCGAACGTCGCGCGAGCACCAGCCCCGAAATCATGAGCCAGCAGAGCCCCGTGACCGCGGAAATCGTCGCGCCGACCGCCAGGCCGGGAGGATGATAACGCATCACGACATGATGAGTCCCTGCGTTCGGTAGCGCGATCACGCGTTGCGCGTGATTGCCGCGGAGAATCGGCACCGGCCGGCCGTCGAGCGTCGCACTCCAGCCGGGCATCCAAGTATCGGCCACGACCAGCAGGCCAGGGGCCTGGGTCGCGACCCGGACTTCAACACGGTCCGGATCACGCGCGTCGTAGTCCGCGGGCGTGAACGGTTGCCGCTGGACCGTCGTCCCGAGCGGGTCGGCCGGCATCAACACCGCTTCGCGGGCCGGCACCCAGGGAAAGAGTGAAACGGATTGAGCCGTGTCCGAGCACGGCCAGACTCGAGGCACCACGTAGGCCCTTGGCATGACCGTCGGATTGGCGTGGATCGTGAACGGTACACCCTGGCGCGATCCTCGCGCGAGCGCCGGCCACGGGGCATTCGCCTCGGGATGGTCACTAATCAAAATAACAACATTCATACGATCTAAGACACTTTGTCGCGTATTGTGCCGGAACCACGTCGCCAGCGGATCGAAAAGTTCGAAAGTGAGAGGCGGCTCGAAAATCGAGTAAAGCGTCTGGTACAGGTCGGCCGCGTGTTGAATCTGGAAGGCATCGTTGAGGTTGGTTTTCTCGAACCCCATGACGAACGCCCGAAGGTCGTCGACGAAGGCGTCTCGCGCGCGGACCCGGAACGGCCCCTCGGGGCGGACGTCGGCGAGGGCGTCACTGACGGCGTCCGGCCCGAGGAACCGATCGGCCGGCGTGACCTTGAGCAGAATCAGGCTGTGCGCGGCCAGTTCGGTCAGTGCCAGCGCGCCCAGGCCGAACGCCACGCGTCGACCGTCGCCCGGTCGGACGCGAAGCCAGGCGAACCCCGCCGTCGTGACGGCGATCGACGCCCAGACGACCGGATCGCTCGCCAGTTTCGACAGGGCGAGAGCGGCTCGCAATCCATCGGGATGATCCCCCGCGTTCGACAATCGCGGCGCGTCACGTCCCGAAGACCGAGCCCATCCCAGGCCGAGCAGGAGGAGGGCGGCAAGGCCGAGAGCCCCGCGAGGCACGCGCTTCGCGAAATGGCTCCAGTCGGCTCTGCGATCGGCCAGCGCCTCGACGCCGAAACCGACGAGGATCGCGAATCCGACGACCGCCAGGAACAACCCTCGCGAGGGCGCCCGGAACCGGTCCATTCCCGGGACGATCTCGTAGAGGATCGAAAACAAACCAAGCGGACGCCCTGCGGCGAACACAACGGCGAGCACGACCAAGACCGCCCAGCCTCGGAGGCTCTTGCGTCGGGGAGAGCCACAAAGCGCCGCGCACGCCAGCACCAGCGAGCATAATCCCGGGGAAAGCAGCGGCTCCCAGTAGTTGACGTCGCCGAAGTAGTCGGCGGGTCCTCCGAGTGCCTTCGGACCGATCAGTTGCAATGCGTTGATGGGATGGACGGAGTACTGGCTGGCCCGGTGGCTCGAGAGCCCGGCCGAGCGAAGCGTCCAGGTCTGCGCTTGTGAGTCGGGCACGCCCTCGATGGCCAGCAAGCCGGCGGTGATCGTCAGGATCGCTCCCACGAGCAACAAGGCGCGCCCCGCCTCGCTCCAGCCCTTCCGTCGTAGCAGGTTCGCGACCTCGAAGCCTGCCCAGGCCAGCAGAGCGATGGTCAGGTAAAAGGCTTCCTGCGGGTGCCCGGTCAGGAACGAGAGGGCGAGGATCGGCGGGAGCGCCAGGGCGCCTCGAAGGTCGCCACGCCGAAGCGCGACCGCGGCCAGAAAGGCCCAGGGGAACCAGCAGACTGCCCAGAGATGAGGGTAGTGCCCTTCCGCTGTGTGAGCCATCAGGTAAGGCGCGGCCTCGAAGCAGCCTCCCGCGATGGTCGAAGCCCAGGTTCCCAGCCCGAGTGAACGCCCCAGCGCGTAAGTTCCCAGGCCCCCCGCGATCAGGTGTCCGACCGTCAACCAGCCAAGCAGGGCCGGCCATCCCAGCCACCAGAACAACCAAACCGGCGGATACCAGAGTCCGGCCTGGGGATTCCCCACCAGGGGCCGACCGCCGAATCCGGCCGAATCCCATCGGGGAATGTGACCCGTCCTTGCGAAAACCGAGGCGATCTGGAGATGCCGAGGCAGATAGACCCGAGTCAGGTCATTGCCGACCGAGCGGTTGCCGGGCGAAACAAACGCATCGACACTCGGCCGCTCGGGATCGACGAGCAGCCCCCCCGGTTCGGCCACCAGCCGGGCGAAGCAGGCGATCGTCAGTCCCACCAGCACGAGACCAGGGAGCAAGTGACATTTCCACGTGGATCGAACGATTGCGAGTGAGACCATGCGAGGCGGTCCGATCAACGACGAGGAGGTGAGCCCGTCACGTCCAGGGTTCGAAGCGGGTCGGGACGGCCGTGCGGCGTCGCGACCGATCGCCCGGACTGGACACCGCGGATCAGGTCGAAATAGCGGTCGAGGTGAGCCCGTTCCGACCAGTCGCCGGTCCGGATGGCGTACCCTCGGTCCGCCAGCTCCTCACGAAGTTCGGGGTCGTGCACGACGCGTCGCAAGGCCAGCAGGAGCTCGTCCTCGGTGTCATAGCCGAGGCCGCCGCCGCTGAGAACGCCCGTCTCGTGCAAGGCCCCACCGCCGTTGTGAACGACCACCGGCGTCCGAACGGCGAAGGCTTCGAGCACGACGTACCCGAACGTTTCGGGAAACAGCGAAGGCACCACCACCGCCCGCGCCCCTTGAAACAACCTGGCCAGCGAGACACCGCCCAGCAGGCCCTCGAACCGAACGTTCGCCAAGCCCCGGGCCAGCTTGCGGAGGTAGGGTTCGAACGGCCCAGTCCCGGCGATTCGCAGGTCGACTTCCGGCAGGTAACGCATCATCGGAATCAGGCGCTGGAATCCTTTCATTTTGACCAGGCGCCCGGCGGCGGCCAGATAGGGACGAGGCGTTGGCTCGGAGGGATGGTCCTCGATACCGCCCGACCAGTCGTCGGGCAGGAAGTAGGGCAAGTGCACGAGAGGCGCGCCGATGCCTCGCCGCCGGTGTTCCTCGAGCGTGTGGCGGGTCGGAAAGATGAGAGCGTCGAGCTGTTGGAGCCCGCGGTCAATGGCTCCGGTGTAGCGCCAGACCTGCGGCGGCCGTCCTCCCGCCAGGCTGCATCGGATACACTCCGGACCATCGCAGGCCTTCGTCCCATACTTCCAGAGCAAGTGCATTGGGCAAATGAGCCAATGTTCGTGTGCGGTCATGAGTCGAACAGCGTTTCGACCCATGTGCAAGATTTTTGGACCACCCACGAGCGAGATATTATGGAAGTGGACGACGTCGGTGTCGAGCGCCTCGATTTGCTCACGAAGGACCTCGGCCTTGAAGACTGGCCGGCCGGTGATTTGCGTGGCCAACGGCGAGAGGATACCGAGCCCCGACTCGAGCGGGTGGACATGCAGTCCGGGTGGCGGATCGTAGGGTCGAAGCGGGTGATCGCCCCGAACGGCGTTGAAGGCATCGACGCAATGGACGACGTGAACCTCGTGACCTCGCCGAAGCAAGGCGCGGGCCAGGCGGTCGACATAGGCGGCGTCGCCGCCGAAGCTGTGACCTCCGAAGAAGGTCGTGACCATGCAGAACTTCACGAGCGACCTCCTGCCGCGTTCCGCGACGACTTTCCCTGTTTGGCCGGAGCTCGGCGTGCGCGGAATTCGTCCGGGGGCCGTTCCTCTACCACGATTTGCCCGTCTTGGCCAGTTGACTTGCCCCGGAAGCGGCGACGAGGCGACGGCTTCACGACAACGACGTTCGGTGCGACAATACGGGCGCCGGTTTCCCCCAATCGGATCCGCTCCTCGCAAGGCTTGGGAGGGCCTCCATGAAACGTTGCCAATCGCTTGGTAGGGTCGTTGCCGTCCTGGCGCTGAGTCTCATACCGACCGACGCTCGCGCGCACTTCCTCTTCGCTCGGATTGGCTCGGCGGCGGAGGGAGGCCGTCGCGTCGAGGTCTTCTTCAGCGAGCGGGCGGAGTCGGGCGATCCGAAGTTCGTGGACAAGATCGCCGGGACCGAGCTCTGGCTTCAGACCGAGCCGGGCGTTTTTCGGAGTCTGGAGATCCACAAAGGTTCGGATCGACTCTCGGCGCAGGTTCCCGCATCGGGCAGCGTCGTGGTCGTCGGCCGTTGCGACTACGGCGTTTTGGCTCGCCCGAACCAGATCCCGTTTCTCCTGCGACACTATCCCAAGGCGATGGCCGGCAAGCCCGAGGAACTGGCGAAGCGGAAGCCGTTCGAGAAGCTTCCCCTGGAGGTGGTCGCGAAGGTCGAGGGCGACCAGATTCACCTGAGCTTGCTCCGCGATGGTCAGCCGGTTCCTGAGGCAGAGTTCGAGACCGTCGACGCCGACCTGAACAACCAGACTCTCACCGCCAACCTCGACGGCGTGGCCACCTGGACTCCGCCCAGCTCGGGAGAGTATTCGGTCTACGCTCAAAACACGATCGCCGCGCGCGGAGAGTTTCACGGTAAGCCGTATGAGGAGATCCGAGAGTTCGCCACGCTGGCGTTCACGTGGCCCTTGACCCGCTCGGGAGCCGACCCGGAAGCGGTCGCGTTGTTCGAGAAGGCCCTCGACGCCCGGGCGAACTGGAACGATTTCCCCGGCTTCAAGGCCGAAATTCGCGGCACGGCCGACGGTCGCGTGTTCGAAGGGGAGGTGGCGGTCAAAGACGACGGGACGATGGAGATCTCGCTCGACGAGCCGACGGCGAGGGCCTGGGTCAAGGATCAACTTGGTTCGATCGTGATGCATCGGCTGGCCGAAGGGCAGGGGGGAGCCGAGCCGGTTCTCCGGTTCGCCGACGAGGTCACGGACCACCCGCTCGGGCGTCTGCTGGTGTTCGAGGGCGGCCGATTTGCGTCCAGCTATCGGGTCAAGGATGGCCGGATCTCGGTGGTCGATCGGAACATCGGCCGGCATGACATGACCATCCAGGTGTTGGAGGAGAGCCGAACCGCCGAGGGCAAGTACCTGCCGAAGGCGTACACGGTTCAGTACTGGAACGCCGAGAATGGCGACCTGGAACGGGTCGAGACCGTTCAGGAAGACTGGACCCGCGTGGGCCCGATCGACCTGCCGACCTATCACGCGGTCTCGACGGTCTCGAACGCCGGCTTCAGCTTCCGGGAATTCCGGCTGTCGAAACATGCCTTGATGTCCGCGCCTTGACGGAATCAAGGACGGCCGAGGATGGTCCGCCAGTCGTCTCTTCGAAGGCCGCCGAGGGCGGTCAGCGACAGGACATAGACCAGGGCTCCTCCAGCGATCGCCACGGGAAGGTGTTGTCGCTGGAGGAGCAAGCAGACCGGCACCATCGCGAGTGAGGCGATCAGGGGCCGGCCCAGATGATGGTGCCAGACCGGCTGCCGCTGCTCGATGGCCAGCCTCCAGTAGCCAACGGCCACGAGGGCCAGACCCGTCAACAGCGAGGCGATCACGGCGCCGGGCAGGCCAAGCGTCCAACGCAAGAACGCGACCAGCGGCAACGAGCCGAGCGAGCCGATCATCAGGAACCGCACGCCGGCCGACTCGCGGTTCAGGGCGATCAGCGACGTCTGGTACAGGAAGGCGAGAGTCAGCAACGGCGCCCGCCAGATCATCAGGGCCAGCAGGAGGCCCGACGAGGCGTAGTCGGCCTGGAAGAGCGAGCCAACCAGCGGCCCGGCGAGAATCGTGGTTCCGACCGCCAGGGGAACCAGTCCGATGACCAGCACTCGAACCAGGGTGTTCAGCGCCCGTCGACCGACCGAAGGCGCCTCGCGCCAGGAACGTGCCAACGACGGAAAGACCACCTGCTGAAAGATGAGGCCGAAGGTCAGCACAGCCGTGACCATCCGGTGCGGAGCGCTGTAGAGCCCCACGTCCCGCCAGCGGCTCAGAAAGCCCACCACGAGCAGGTCGACCGAGCCAATGACCGCCTGTGAGACCTGGATCAGATAAACCGAGCGTCCGCGTCGAAGAAAGACCCGGAGGAACCGTCCACCCCGGAGCGACGGCCTCGGAAGGCCGAAGCGCCTGGTATAGCAGGCCCAGACCAGGCCGATTCCGCAGCCCTCGCCGAGCACCAGCAAGGCCGGCACCCAGACGATCCGCGAGGCGTCGGACACCCACAAGGCCACGCCGGCCGCGTAGACCGCCGTCCGGGTGAACATCGAGATCGCCACCAGGCCCATGCGCTCCAGACCCCGGTAGACGAAGTCGAGCCCCAGGGCAGTCGTGACCAGCATCAGGCCATAGAGGGAGAGGACGACCCGCTCGGTCCGCCCCGTCAGCGTGGTCCAGCCGACGGCCAGGAGCACGCTCAGCAGGAGCAGGGCCATTGTGCCTCGGATCGCCAGTACGTGGTTGACCAAGGGCCGGATCAACCTGGGATGCCGGGCAATCTCCCGGGCCGCGATGACGTCGAGCCCCTCGCGAACCAGCAGCACCAGCCAGAAGACGATATTGAAGGCGAACTCGATCCGGCCATAGCCGGCTGTTCCCAGTTGCTTGGCCAGGAAGAGCGTGACGGCCACCGAGGTCGCACGGCAGGCGACCTCGGCACAGCTCAGGGCCGCGAAGTTCGAGGCCAGTCGCCTCGACTCCACCGGGCAAGAACCCGGCTTCGAAGGAGTCGCCTTCGCGTTGGAGCGTCCGGAGCGGACCGGCCTTGGCGTCGTCCGAGTGATGGCCATGCGCGGTCGCACTTCCCTGTGTGCCGGGCAACCGTCGAGTCCCGCCCCATCCGTTGAGGCGGCTCGGTCTCGACCGTCCTTCTGCGCGAGCCAGCCAGGGGACCTGAGCCGCGACCGATCGCCCGAGACGCGCCCTCTGCCGCCGGGCTGGTCGGTGGCGCGGTCGCATGGTAGTGCGGGTCCCCGAGACTGTCAACCAAACCTTCGGTCGGGAACCCGACTTCGCTTGAGGCCCGAAATTCCCCAGTTGGGTGAATTTTGCTTATTTTGCGGATTTTAACTCATAGACGATCGTGACCGAGACGCTCAATTCCTGCTCTCCCGCGGCGATCGGGACCGCCGCGGCCTCCATCGCCATGGCGCGGCCGAACATCGGTCGGGGTGGTGGGAACGCGCCGACGGCGTCCTGGATGGAGATGGGCAGGCCGACCACGACACCGGCTTCGCCGGCCAGCAGCTCGGCTTTGCGTCGCGCGTCGCTCATGGCTTGTTTGCGAGCCACGTCGAGCAGCTTCTCGGGTTCGGCGATTCGGAAGCTGATGCCGTTCATCTGGTTACTGCCGGCCTGAACCACCGCGTCGAGGACCTGTCCCAGCTTGTCGAGGTCGCGCGCGGTGATTTGCACCGAGTTGTTGACCTGGTAGCCGACGATCCGTGGCACGAACTCGGTGGGCCGTTGTCCGGGTCGGGGCTGGCCCGGCTGGGAGTACTGCGGGGCGATGCTCAGGTTGATCGTCTGGATGTCCTTGGCGGCGATTCCTCGCTCCTTGAGCACGCGATGAATTTCAGACATGGCCTCGTTGTTCGCGGCCAGGGCGTCCTTGGCGCTGGACGCGTTCGTGATGACGCCGATGTTGATGTCGGCGGTGTCGGGAGCGGCGGAGACCTTGCCGGTTCCGCTGACCGTGATCGTCCGTCGGGACTCGTGATGGTCCGCGTTGTCCTCGGCCATCACGGTCGCGGCCAGGGGAACGGCGAAGACGCAGAAGGCGGCCATCCAGCCCAGTGAGTACGACATGAGACGATACCTCTCGCTTGGGGTCTCGATGGGAGGGAATTCAACGCATCACACGAACGAGTCGTAAGAGCCAGACGCCCGTCGACACGACTCGGGTCCGGAACGAGGCCGGGTCGCGTCGGATCTGGTCGAGGGCGACGGCCGCCACGATGATCGCGCCGATCAGGACGTCCTGGCTGGCGTTGGGAATCAGGGCCAGAGTGCAGCCGCTATCGAGGACCGACATGAACAGGCAACCGATGAGTGTTCCCAGCACGGTTCCCTCACCTCCGCTGAGGCTGCCACCGCCGATGACCACCGCCGCGATGACGCGCAACTCCATGCCCTCGTTCGACGTCGGGCTGGCCGTTCCGTGCGCGTAGGCGAATTGCATCAAGGCGGCCAGGCCCGTCGACAGCCCGGCGAGGACGTAGACGACCAGCTTGACCGCCGTGACGTTGATCCCGCAGAGCCGGGCCGTCGCCTCGTTCGAACCGACGGCATAGATATAACGGCCGAGCAGGCTGTATCTGAGAACCAGGGCCACGAGAAGGCTCAGTCCCAGCAAGAGCCAGACCCCGGGCGCCATCCTCGAAAGTTCTCGCACCACGTCGCCGGCCCGCCCCGGCATGGAGTCGAGCCACGGAGGCGGGTCGAGGTTGGCCGAGAGGATGCGGTCGAGCCACTCCGGCGGCTCCTCGCTTTGGAACGGATAGACGCCCGTTTCGTCGGCCCACCACTTCGCCAGTCCCCGGAAGATTTTCAGGCTGCCGAGCGTGATGATGAACGGGACCACGCCGAGCCCGGTGATGAGCCCGCCGTTGAAGAGGCCGCAGGCCCCTCCCAGCAGCACGCCCGCCAGCAGCGCCAGCGGCAGCGACAGGCCCGTGTCCCGGATCAGGACGCCAATGACGACCGTCACCAACGCCACCGCCGAGCCGACCGAAAGGTCGATGCCCCCGGCGATCATCACGAGCGTCATGCCGAGCGCCGCCGTGCCCACGATGACCGTCTGCACGGCGACGATTCGCCAGTTGTCCCAGGTCATGAACCGTTCGGACGACTGAGGCAGCGTGGCGAACAGGAGGCAGATCAGCAGCAATCCGGCGAACGGCCCAAGCACCGTCCAGACCCATCCCAGCGTGCCTCGAAGGGCCATGCCCCCCTTGGCCGACCCGACGTCCTCGACGCTCATGCCCACCTCGCCCCCTCGAAACCGGCCCGAGCCAGGCCGACCGCGGACCCAAGCCTGGTCGGATCGGCCCCATTCTAAGGGCAACGTCCGGGCCTGGAAAGGACGAAGGGCCCGCGCCCTCCGCAGGGCGATCAGGAGGCAGGAACGGTCCGTCGCAAGATCAAGCGGACGGGTTCCCCACGTGGATTCGACGGCCCTCCCGCTCGTGGATCGACGGGTCGTAATCGACGGCCCCCGCCCTGTTGGGGATGCGGGCAGACCCGGCAATTCCGGACGTGCGACGGATCGCTCGGCGGTGGCGCCGAGAACTCGAACATCCTCGGACGCGAGACGGCCGCGACCAGAATCACCGTGGGCACCGCCGTGAACACCAAGGCGTGCGAGACCCACGTCTTGACCCAGACCCAGTACCGCGCGTTCTCTCTCATCCCAATCCCCCGACCGGACCTTCAATGGGGCCTTCGAATCGTTCGTGACCCAAAACGGGTCGAAAACGGCGGCCAACGCGAACCGAGTTCGTTTGGTCAAACGACGCGCCACTCGAAACGGGTCCGCGACGGCCGCCGTCGCGAACCGAGTTCGTTTGGGAAAACCTCCTGTCGACCACACGTCTCCTAAGAACTTCGTTCTGTCGAACGCGGGTTTCATTGCGACAAGACTCCGACATTTCGCGAATTTTTGGCCCGAAGCTGGTCGGAGGGACCCTGGTCGGCCGGGTTTTTGGAGGGGGAACGCCCGATCGGCGCGGACGGCGAACGGGCCGGCGAGGGCCGGATCGCGCGTTGGTGGACGGACGTTGAGGACAGCCAGAGGCGACGGTCTACGACGGCCTCGCCTCGAGTCGTCGCCTGGCCCTGGCGGCGAGTCGAGCCTGCTTCTCCAGGGCGCGTCGGGCTCGGCGGCCGAGGGTCGGCATTGGCATCGCCGGCGCGTTGGGCGTCGGTCGAACCGAGCGTTCCGAGGTTTCGGATCGTTCCGGCCCGGAGTTCGGGGGCAAGGGGGCCGTTGTTGGCTTCGACTCGACCGGCGTGGTCCGGCTTCGAGCGTCGGAGACCAACGGCAACGGTCGCGGCGTCGGACTCGCGGGCGAGGTTCGTTCGGCGGCCGAGGGGGCCTGAAGCGATTGCAGCATGCGGAGCGCCCACTGAAGCAACCGGCGGCACTGAGTTTCCTCGCGTCGCAAGGCGCGGGCGTCCTCGCTCTTGTCGAGGCTCAGGCCGTCGCGGGCTCGGATGCGATTGTCCTCGTCGAGGCGGTCGAGCACGCGCGCTCGGTAGGAGTCGATGGCCTCGATCTCCTCCTGAACGAGCGCCTTGAGCGTTTCGACGTCGGCGGAGAGTCTCGGATCGGTCGCGCGGAACGTCGGGGCGATGCCGAGCAGGTCGGCGGCGACGGATCTCTGGGTGTCGTCCCAGGCGCCCACAGTCTCCAGAACGTGGGCGAGTTCCCGCCACTGGGTGACCAGCCAGAGGGCACCTTGCCGGCTGCTTCGGAGTTTTCGAACGATGAGGGCCGGGGTTTTCGAACGCGCGAGCGTCGCGCCCAGCGCGTCGGCGTCGCGGCGTCGGTCCTCCTCCCAGCAGTATTCGGCCCGATACCGCCGTTCGTCGCGAAGTGCGTCGGCCAACCGGACGCAAAGGTCGAGCCGGAGGGTCATCTGGGCGACCAGGCCCACCAGCCAGGTCGCGAAGGCGCTGCCAGGACGGAGCGTTTCGCTCCAATCGTCCC
Organism: uncultured Isosphaeraceae bacterium; assembly: GCA_964599655.1. GTDB lineage: Bacteria > Planctomycetota > Planctomycetia > Isosphaerales > Isosphaeraceae > CAZRGV01. Next base: position 55,230 of record CAZRGV010000026.1, read on the forward strand.
GCCGTCGGGCGATCTCCCTAAAAAGCGACTCGGGCTCTTCATCCAGTCGGTCGGCCAGATTGCCGGCCATGGCGCCGCTGGCGATTTCTCGAAGCGACGGCGGCACCGCGTCCAGCAGAGGTTTGTTCACACACACGCTGCCAAGCATGGAGTTTCCTCGATGGTGAATGATCCGTGAGTTACGACCGTGTGCGCGGCAACCCGCAGGGAAAGACCTCACGGTCGTATCACCTGATAGGATCGAGGAACGTGACCGAGGAATTCGTACTGTTTTTCTAAAAAGGCAGGAGTGGTGAGTCGAGGGTGACCGCGAGTTCGGATCATGCGGTTTCTACCACTGGATTTCGGATGCCCTGGGAGCTGTTTCCACCGCCCGTGGCGACTTCCATGATGCGGTAGTCGGGCCGATCGTCGGCGGGGTTCCTGCTCCAAAGGACGTGGGCCTCCTCGGTCCGGATGTTGTCATGCAATCAAGTGGTGGTCTCGCGGACCTGGTCGAGCCGTTTGGAGATGTCCGTATCACACTTACGCGAAAATCTGCATAATCCCGAATCGGCGCTTGCAAAGTGCGCTCAGGATCGTGATACTTGCGATGATGTTCGGAATTATCCGGACAATTGGGCGTGTTACAATACGCCCGTTTAGCAGCCGAATACTTGTTAGGCGGCGGAGCCTGATGGACTGGCGCGACGACATCCGGGCACGCTTCCCCGACTGGGGCACCGACGCGGCTGCGGTCCGCTGGCCCGAGGTGAAGGCTCGGCTTATCGTCGGCCAGCCGATCGAAGGGGTCGTAATTGCGAGGGCACCCTTCGGCGTTTGGCTCGATGTTGGCGTCGGCCATCCAGCCTTGCTGCTCGTTCCGGAGATGGAGGGTGCCCAGCACTGTCGGATCACGTTCGATGATTACCCCGCCATCGGTCGTGCGGTCGCGGGGCGGGTCGTCGGGCTGGGCGATCGACAGTGCGAAATCCACGTCTCCCAGCGACATCCGAATGGTGTACCATGGGCGGACGGTCGTAACGCCTAACCTCGCGCTGCAGCGGACCCGGCCCGCCGCGGCGCCTCCCGGTAACATCAAGGCTTCCATCGGCGGGCCGGTCCGCTGAGCTTTGGCGTTAGGCGGGCGGGTGGCACTGGTGGCTTGTCCACCAGTGCTCCGGGCCCGTTG
>CAZRGV010000027.1:0-7585 GCA_964599655.1 uncultured Isosphaeraceae bacterium
AACGAACGTGTGGCGGACGACGCCGTCGGTGGCCTCCTTCGACGTCCAGACCCCGGTGTCGATGGCGAGGCGTGCGATCTCGTCGCTCAGCCTCGGCTCGAAGCCCCAGCCCGGAGGGCAGACGGACAGCGCGAGGAAGAGTTTCGGGCCGTGATAGCCTTCCGCGCGCCGGACCTTCTCGGCCAGATCGACCGGGTCGTGCGCCGAGACCGTCGCGATATATGGGGGCCGATGAGCCCGCCAGATCTCGAAGATGTCCTTCTTCGGCCGCGTGATGCCGGCGGTCGTGGTCGCCGTCAGCGAGCCAAGCGGCGAGGCGGCCGAGGCCTGGAAGCCGGTATTACCGTACGCTTCGTTATCATAGCAGAGATACCAGAAGTCCAGGCCGCGGTGGATCGCGCCCGAGGTCGCCGACAGCCCCATGTCATAGGTCGAGCCGTCGCCGGCCAGGACCATGACCTTGAGGTCTTCCTCAGCCGGTAGGCGCCCGGTGTCGATGAGGATGTCGAGCGCGTCGCGAATCCCCTGGGCGCCGGCCGAGGCACTAGCCATTGTCGTGTAGAGCCATGAGGACCGCATCGGCGTGAACGGATACGTTGCCAGAAGCGTCAGGCAGCCGGCGGCGTTCACCACCACGACCCGACCGCCCAGGATCTTGTGCATCAGCCGCAAGGTCGTGAGTGCCCCGCAACCGGCGCACAACGAAGAACCCGGCGAGAGATACTCCTCTTCCGGCAGGTCCTTTGGGCTCTTGTAGAAGTCGCGTGCGACCTTCATGGGAATTCGCCTCCACCGGTCGCACCCGCGGATTGCAGGCGACCCCGGATTTGTTGCCACTCCCGCCCGGTCAGGAGCAGGACCGGTTCGGTGGGCCCCTCATCGGCCGCGGCGCCGTCGAGGGTCGTAAGGATGTGGTCGAACTCCGCGCGACCGATCTGCTTACCGCCGAGGCCACCGACGAACGAGCGGAGGACGGGGGGACGGTTCGGGCAAGCGTACAGCGCCGCGGCGATCTCCTGGAAATGGACCCCACCCAGGCCTGGAGAAAGGTTCTGGTCGAGAACCCCCACGGCGCGCCGACCGCCCAGGGCCGCGACCAGATCCGCCACCGGGTGAGGCCGGATCAGGCGGAGTCGCAGCAAGCCAACGCGCTTCCCCGCGGCCCTCCAGCGATCGACGGCCCCCTTGCCCTTGGTGGCGAATGAGCCGGCCATCACCAGCACGATCTCGGCGTCGTCGAGCCGGTAGCCCTCGACGGTCCCGTAGCGCCGGCCGAACAGGCGGTGAAAGTCCTCGGCGACCTCGGCATAAACCGGGAGGACGTTTTCGAGGGCCCGGTGCAACTGGTAGCGGAAGTAACTATACATCGATCCTTCGAGCACGGCGACCCCCACGGCCATCGGTCGGGAGGCGCGGAAGCCCGGAGTCCGGGTCGGCAGCGGCGGCAAAAACGAACGAGCGCGATCCGCGTCCGGGATCTCCACCGGCTCGCGCGTGAAGGAGAGGAAGAAGCCGTCGAGATTGACCAGGACCGGCAGGCCGACCCGCGGATCTTCGGCGATGCGATACGCCATCAAGATCGAGTCGAGGACCTCCTGGCAGGTTTCGGCGTGGATCTGGACAAAGCCCGTGTCCCGGGCGGCGAGGACGTCATCGTGGTCGGGGCCAAGGGTGATCGGCGCCGACAACCCCCGCGACACGTTCACGAGCACCAGCGGGACCCGCCAGCCCGCGACCGTGTAGAGGGCTTCCATGGCATACACCAGGCCCTGGCTCGACGTCGCCGTGAAGGTCCGCACACCCGTTGCGGCCGCCGATCCCGCCGCGGTGATCATCGAGTGTTCACTATCCAAAGTCACGAACCGGCCGGTCATCTCCCCGCAGGCGAACCACTCAGCCAGGGTTTCGATGATCTCGGTCTGGGGAGTGATTGGGAACGCAGGAACGTAGTTCACGTCGGAGAGTCGGGCTCCCCAGGCGACCGCGGCATTGCCGGTGAGCATCTTTCTCACCATGCCCGTGTCTCCTTTTCCGACTCGATGCAATGGACCGGACAGATCTGCTGACAGATCAGGCATCCCTTGCAATGGTCGTAATCGATCACGGGGTAGCCCTGCGCGTCGAGGGTGATGGCCGCGTCTGGGCAGCGGATGAAGCACTGCCCGCAACGGGTACAACGATCGCGGTCGATGACCGGCCGCTCGACACGCCAGCCGCCGGTAGTCCGGAGCTCGGCATTCCCGGCCTCGAAGATCGTTGGCGCGCCTTGCCGTGGATCGTGGTACGGCACGGCCACGACCACGTCCTCCGCCTCATCCGCCCGGTGCTGGAACGCGACCGGGGACAGGGCATCGTAGACCTCGCGACCAAGAGCGACGTTCCTGGCAATCTCGTCCGGTAAGAGGCGGAGCTCGGTGAACTCCTCACGCAGGGCCTCTTCGAGCTGACTTGCCGAGATTACCCCTACCAGCCGAGCCGCGGCTCCCCCCATCCCGGCACTGAGGGCCGAGGCCCGTCCGAGGGCGGCGGTTGTGCGGGCCGTCAGGTCGTCGGTGACGAGGGGTGCGCGGATTCCGTGTGTGCCTGGAAGGACGCTCCCGGCCGCGGCGTTGACGAAGAGTGCCGAGGCGTGTTCCTGGCCCTCCAGAATCCCGGCGCCGGGGTCGTCGAGCAGGGTCTCGTCGGCCACGAGGATCAGGTCGGGGCATTCGATCACGCCGCGCTCAAGGATCGGCTCCGCGCTGATCCTTGTGAACGCGACCACGGCGGCCCCTCGACGTTCCGCCCCGTAGACGGGTGAATCCTGGCAGTGGTAGCCGGCGTTGAAGGCGGCCGTTCCCAGGATACGACCGGCCGTCTTGACGCCCTGGCCACCGCGACCGTGGAATCGTACACGAATCAAGGTCCGGCTCCTCTTGGCGTGGCAGGGAACTTCGTTTCCCAGGTGAGTCCCGAAGGACGGCCGCGATGCGCGACAGGCCATCCGCAGCCCGAAGGGAATCGTTCCGGTCGCCTGATCCCATAAGGCATTCGAAAAACGTAAACGGCCCGACCCCGTGGGTCACACGAGGCGGGCCGCCATGACTCAGGCGATCGGACCTGACATAAGTCCGATCACTTATTTTATCTTACCATCGATCAGCCGGTTCGACAACGGCCTGGTCCCTTCGCCCAGGGCCGTCTGGTTTTCAGGCTGCGAGTCGACCCTCCGCGGGCGTTGAATCGGCTTCAATCGCTCGGCGGGAAAGTCGCGTGGGACTGAGCGGGCGAACGAGGGGAGATTGCCGCGGTACCCTCGCAGGTCCGCGGGGCTGAGGCTTCTGGCACCGCTTGAGGAACGCGTCGAGGACCGGGACCGAGACGACGAGCTCGCCGGCCCCGGCTCCTCTCGACTTCGCGCCATCAGAACATCTTAGCGGCGGAAGACGAAATCGCGGTCCGGCTCAAGGTTGACCTGGTAGCCGTCCCTCTGACGTACCAGAGCGCGAGGCGTGCGAGAACGGGCTTGGGATCGTTCGTCACGTGCGGTGCCTCCCGGGCCATGGGTGGGCCGGAAGGTCCGCGCCTGGCCCCTGGAGGGAGGTCCATGGGGCGAGACGTCTCTGACCAACTTCTCTGACAACCGCTGCCAGACAACAAGGACTCGCCGTAAGTCCTTTGCTGTCAAGTGCCCCCCGAAGGACTCGAACCTTCAACCCGCTGATTAAGAGTCAGCTGCTCTGCCAATTGAGCTAGGGAGGCTAAAGGAATTGTGTAAGGCGTTCTATACCATCAGAGTTCCAGAAGAAGATCAAGGCCAATTCAGCCGGATTTCGGAGTCAGGCATGCCGATTGGGGGTTTTCAGCGACGTTCGCCACGGCGGACCAGGGCGTCGGCCGCGGCAAAGGTCAGGATGACCGCCCCCGTGACGAGTGTCGAGTATTCGTCGGGGAAGCCGCTGAGGTTGATCAGGTTGCTCAAGGATTGGAGCAGGAGACAGCCGGCGGCCGCTCCCAGGACACTGCCAGCGCCTCCCTGGAGCGAAACGCCGCCGACCACGCAGGCGGCAATCGAATTCAGCTCATAACCCTGGCCGCTGTCGGCCTTGGCGACGTTGACGAACGAAAGCCACATCACGGCCGCCAGGCCCGCTGCGGCCCCGCTGAGGGCGAACGTCGCCAGGCGAATCCGGGTCGTTCGCACGCCAGCCAGCCGGGCCGCCTCGGCGTTGCCTCCCACGGCGTACACATGCTGACCGAAGACGGTCTGCCGGAGCAATACCCAGGCCAGGGCCACCGCCCCGAGGAAGATCAGACCCAGACCCGTGACGGACGCCCGGCCGATCGTCCAGCCCTGGCTCAGCAGGTCGAAGGCCGAGACATTGCCAATCTGCTCGCCACCGAGCCGAAGGAACGTCAGGCCGCGGAAGACCAGCGTCGTGCTCAGGGTGGTCACGAACGGATTCGTTCTGATATAGGACACAAAATATCCATTGATGATTCCGAGCAGCAGGCCGATCCCGACGGATGCCGCGCCCGAACCGACCGGGCCAAATCGGCCCGAATCGAGCCACGACGCCGCCATCGCCGCCGAGAGGCCGAGGATCGCCCCTTGCGAGAGGTCAAAACCGCCTCCCAGCAGGACAAACGTCTGACCGACCGCCAGCACTCCCACGAGGCTCGCCAGGTTCAAGATGCTCGCCAGGTTTCGAAGGCTGAAAAACTGCTGTGTACGGACCATCAAGAGCAGGGCCACGACCGCCAGGGCGACCTGTGGCACCCGGACCAGCAACATCCGCAACGAGAAGCCTCGATCCCCTCGCATTCGCAACGACCCTCGACATCCAATTCTGGAGCGGCCACAAACGTGCTTCCTGCAGAGGCCAGGGATTCACACCCTACCCGGTCGAGCCCGCGAGTGCCATCGGAGAGCAACACGGCGCCGAATTTCGATGTTGTCAATATCACAAGGTTGCGGTTCCGGAGGGCCGAGTTCCCGGCGAAGGATCTTCGACCATCGCGGCGAGCAGGGTCTGTTCGTCGGCCCGCTCGGCGGGCAGGTCGCGGACGACGCGGCCGGCTCTCAGGACGATCAGTCGGTCGGAGAGTCGCAGAAGTTCGTGGGTGTCGGCCGTGATCAGCAGGAAAGCCCAGCCCTCGGTGGCCTTTAACTCGACCCAGCGGTGGATCGCCTCCCGGGTCCGAACGTCGATGCCTCGGGTCGGATCATTGAGGATCATTAATCGAGGCGCGACCGCCGCCCAACGAGCCAGAAGGAGCTTTTGCTGGTTGCCTCCGGAAAGGGTAGTCGCCCGTTGCCGAGGTCCGGCATGCGCGATCTCGAACGCGAGACAGGAATCCGCCGAGAGCCGACGGCGGCGAACCCGGTTGATCCAGCCGTGCCAGGCGAGCGACGGAAGCGCGGCCAGGGTCAGGTTGGCCTCGACGCCCATCGTGGGAATGAGACCTTCGCGGCGGCGGTCGGCCGGAACCGAGCCGATGCCGTTGATGATCGCATCTCGGGGATGCGACGGGCGGAAGGGCCGATCGAGCCATCGAATCGTCCCCGAGGTCAGCCGATCCGCCCCGAAGACCACGCGGGCCAGTTCCTCATGCCCCGCGCCGGCCAGGCCGGTCAGGCCGACAATCTCGCCCGACCGGATTTCCAGGTTCACCCCTCGCAAGGTTCGGCCAACGGCGTTCTCGACCATCAATATCGGTGGGCCATCAGGATGTCGAGGGGAGGAGGTTCGAAGATCAATGACCTCGCCGACCATCGCGGCCATCAACAGTTCGAGGGAAAGCTCCGAGGCCCTCCAGGTGCCGACGCGCTGGCCGTCGCGTAGCACCGTGATTCGATCGGCGATCCGGGCAATCTCATCGAGATGATGGGAAATATAGATAATGGCGAGCCCTTGACGACGCAGGTCGTCGAGGATCTCGAACAAGCGGGCGGCCTCGGCGCGGGTCAGGGCGGCGGTCGGCTCGTCGAGGACCAAGACGCGCGCCTTGCGGCCGAGGGCTTTCGCGATCTCGACGAGCTGCTTCTGGCCGGTCGTCAATCGATCGACACGAGCCGAGGGATCGACCGGGAACCCGAGCGAAGCCAGTTGCTCGGCGGCTTGGCGACGGATGGCCCGTCGGTCGATCCAGGGTCCTCGTCGAGGCTCGTCGCCGAGCGCAAGGTTCTCGGCCACGCTGAACGGCCCGACCAGGCTGAATTCCTGATGAATGACGGCCACGCCGTTCACCAACGCATCGGCGGGATCGCGGAACCAGACAGCCTGGCCGTCGATCTCGATTGTTCCCGAATCGGGACGGACCGCGCCGCCGAGCACGCCGATCAAAGTGCTCTTTCCCGCCCCGTTCTCGCCACAGAGCGCGTGAACCTCGCCAGCTCGCACGTCGAAATCGACCCCTCGCAAGGCGCGAACACCGGGATAAACTTTGCTGATCGACTTGACTGAAACACGTGTGGTATTGTCCTCAGAAGAATGAACGTCCCGTTCCCGACTCAAGACTTTCTCCCTTCTTCCGCTCAAGCCGTGAAGTCGATCGATTCTGGCGGGATTCGCGACACAGGTCGAGCGGTCCCCAGGAACGACCTCGCCGAGGGCGGTGGCGTGTCCCTATCGTTCTGACGCTCCGCGTTTGATCACGAGAGCCAGCACGATGAAGAAGACTTCCGCGTGTCCGTGAAGCCATTGGAATGGCCGTGGTGGCCGTCCACAACCCGGATCTCGCGGGGGAGGACGCTTCGATCATCTCCGACCTTCGGTCGGCCTCCATGCGGACCCTAGACCCTGGCCAGGGGTTCCTGAATCGCTTTGGCATCCATGCGGGGCGCTGGCGGCCTTGGCCTGCTGGCGAGGACCCGCAGAGATCCAGGGCCTTCGGAATTCCTGGAGTACGCGACTCTTATGATGGCTCCGGAACACACCCGCGAGCAAGATCCGGATTCGCCCGTTCGCCGGGATTGTGGTCCCCTCATGAACTTGGGGGCAAGTGGGACTATCATGGGGAGACTCGAGGATCGCCGCGCGAGGTGATCGTGAAGGAAACGGTCGGTCGGCGGCGGACGACACGACGGCCCCTGAGGAACTTGCTGATGTCGACGGTCGCCGCGAACTCGACGGGGATGTCTCACGATGTGCTCCGGGCCGAGCGCCAGCCGCTGGACGCGATCTTCTCACCGAAGACCGTCGCGGTGATCGGCGCGACGGACAAGGCGGGAAGCGTGGGGCGGACGATCCTCTGGAACCTGATCAGCAGTCCGTTCGGGGGCACGGTTTTTCCGGTCAACCCGAATCGTTCGGGCGTGCTGGGGATCAAGGCGTATCCGAGCATCGGCTCCGTGCCCGAGCATGTGGACCTGGCCGTGATCGCCACCCCCGCGCCGACGGTTCCTAAACTGATCGGTGAATGTGTTGATGCTGGAGTCAAGGGGGCCATCGTCATCTCGGCGGGATTCAAGGAGACGGGGCCCGAGGGGGCAGAGCTCGAGCGGCAGATTCTGGAACAGGCCCGGCGGGGCCGGATGCGAATCGTCGGGCCGAACTGCCTGGGTGTGATGAATCCGATGACCGGCCTGAACGCGACGTTTGCC
>CAZRGV010000027.1:7631-17949 GCA_964599655.1 uncultured Isosphaeraceae bacterium
CCTGGTCAGCCAGAGCGGAGCCTTGCTCACGGCGATTCTGGATTGGAGCTTTCGTGAGAACGTCGGCTTCAGCCAGTTCGTCTCGCTCGGCTCGATGCTCGACGTCGGCTGGGGGGACATGATCGACCACCTGGGCGACGATCCTCACACGAAGAGCATTGTGCTCTACATGGAGACGATCGGAGATGCCCGCTCGTTCCTCTCGTCGGCTCGCGAGGTGGCGCTGACGAAGCCGATTATCGTGATCAAGCCGGGACGGACCACGGCGGCGGCGCGCGCCGCGGCCTCACACACGGGAAGCCTGACGGGCAGCGACGAGGTCCTCGACGTGGCGTTTCGGCGTTCGGGGGTGCTTCGCGTCAACAGGATCTCGGAACTTTTTTATCTGGCCGAGGTTCTCTCCAAGCAGCCGCGACCCCGGGGTCCTCGCCTGACCATTCTCACCAATGCGGGAGGGCCAGGCGTGCTGGCCACGGATTCGCTGATCGCCAATGGCGGCCAGCTTGCCGAGCTCTCGGACGCGACGAAGGCCGAGCTCGACGCGATCTTGCCTCATCACTGGAGCCATGCCAACCCGGTGGACATTCTGGGGGACGCGGACGCGGATCGTTACGAGAAGGCGCTCGAGATCCTGGCGAAGGAGGCGAACAGCGACGGATTCCTCGTCATTCTGACCCCTCAGGCGATGACGGAACCGACACAGACCGCCGATCGGCTCAAAGCGCATTCGAGGCGTTGGAACAAGCCGATTCTCGCAAGCTGGATGGGAGGCGCCGACGTCGCCGCGGGTGAGTCGATTCTCAACCGGGCCGGAATCCCCACCTACCCATTCCCGGACACCGCCGCGCAGGTCTTCACCTCGATGTGGCGGTATAGCGATAGCCTTCGGGCCCTTTATGAAACCCCCACGTTGGCCGACGAGGCGGATACGGAGGAACGAGCCGCGGAATCCGCGTCGGCGATCGTGGAAAACGCCCGACGATCGGGACGCACGTTGCTGACGGAAGCGGAGTCGAAGGCGCTGCTCTCAGCCTATGGGATTCCGACCGTTCCGACCCGAATCGCCGCGACCGAGGACGAGGCCGCCTCGATCGCGTCGGAGACGGGATTCCCCGTCGTCCTGAAGTTGCATTCCGAGACCATTACGCACAAGACCGACGTTGGCGGCGTTCGACTGAACCTGCCGGACGTCGAGGCGGTTCGTGTCGCGTACCGAGAGATTCAACAAACCGTGGCGGAACGCGCGGGGGCGGTGCATTTCCTTGGCGTGACGATCCAGCCGATGGTTCCGCTCGATGGGTACGAAATCATTATCGGTAGCAGCATCGATTCGCAGTTCGGGCCGGTCCTGCTCTTCGGTTCCGGTGGACAGCTTGTTGAAGTCTATAAAGATCGGGCGTTGGGACTTCCTCCACTGAATACCACCTTGGCGCGGCGGATGATGGAGCGGACGAAGATCTTTCAGGCCCTCAAGGGGGTCCGAGGCCGAGCACCCGTGGATCTGGCCGCGCTCGAGCGGCTTCTCGTCCGGTTCAGCAAACTTGTCGTCGAACAACGCTGGGTGGAACAGATCGACATTAATCCCTTGCTTGCGTCGTCGGAGCGGCTCATCGCGCTCGACGCGCGGGTCGTGCTTCATCCTCCCGAGGTCACCGAGGACCAACTCCCACGACTGGCCATCCGTCCCTATCCAATCCAGTACGTGACTCCCTGGACCCTTCGGGACGGAACCCAGGTCACGATCCGCCCCATCCGACCCGAGGATGAGCCCTTGATCGAGCGGTTTCATGAAATGCTCTCGGAAAGCAGTGTCTACCTCCGCTATTTTCATGCGATGAAATTGAGTCAGCGTGTCGCGCATGAACGGCTGACGCGCATCTGCTTCATTGACTACGACCGGGAAATGGCGCTGGTCGCCGAACATCGCGATCCCAGTACCGGTCAGTCGGAGATCCTTGGCGTTGGCCGATTGAGCAAGCGTCGAGGCCGGAATGAGGCGGAGTTCGCCTTGCTGATCGCCGACCGTTACCACGGTCAGGGGTTGGGATCCGAGCTGCTCTCTCGTCTGATCCAGGTCGGCAAGCATGAGAAGCTCGAGCGAATCCATGCCGACATCCTCGCGCAAAACCTCGCCATGCAACGGCTCTGCACCAGGCTCGGTTTCGAGCTGAAAACCTCGGACGAGCCAGGCGTGGTCCGGGCCGAGATGATCCTCTCCAAATGAGTGGCGAGACTCGAACCAGTGTTACGAAAATAAAACTTCTTAGTGATGCTTTTCTTGTAGATTCACCCCAGTCCGCTCCCATTTCCCGCGAGATTCCCATTCCCCACCGATATCGACAACCTTGCCCATCTCGCGGTTAAAATCTCTAATATCGGCTGTCGATATCGGAGTGACAGACTGTGAGCGATTTGCTGACCAGGATGTTCTTCGGGGGGTTTGTGCGGATGCACATCCTCTACCATGCGAGCCGGGAGGAGATCTTTGGCGTGGAGATGATGGAAGAGCTTGGTCGCCATGGCTATGACGTCGGGGCCGGTACGCTCTATCCCATGCTTCATCAGCTCGAAAAGGTCGGCTACCTCACGTCTCGCACCGAGATCGTCGCGGGGAAGCAGCGGAAGTATTACCGGGCGACGCCTGAAGGGGCCGCAGCCCTGGAAGCGACGAAGGCCAAGCTCCGAGAGCTGGTCAAAGAGGTGATTGACAACAAGCCGCCGACACCCTCGATCAAAACCGCCAAGCGGGAAAGAGAGACGTGATGCGCTGGAATCCTACCTGGCGATCCGCGACGAGCCATGATGTCCTGCGGTTCGTGGTTCCACTCGCTCTGATGGGGATGATGGCGGGATGCGACGGAACGGCGCCAGCGGCCCCCCAGGACGTGACGGCGAAGGAACTCGCGGCGCGCGTGGAGGTCCTGGAGAGGGTTGTCCCTGACCAGGCTCACGTCATGGCCGATGTCGGGTATCACTTCACGAACCTCTGGTTCGCGGGGAAGGCCGAGAACTGGCCGCTCGCCGACTTTTATTTGTCCGAGACCAAGTCCCACCTCCACTGGGCGGTTCGCGTGAAGCCCGTTCGCAAGGATCGTCTCGGGAAGGACATCAACCTCGAACCGATCCTCGAAGCGTTCGAGAACAGTCAGCTCAAGGAGTTGAAACAGGCCATCGACAAGAAGGACCGAACAGGGTTCGAGGCGGTATACCGTTCGTGCCTGACCATCTGCTACTCCTGCCACAAGGCGTCCGAGAAGCCGTACCTCCGGCCCCAGATCCCCACGACGCCGGAGGCGGGGGTGATCAACTTCGACCCGAAGGCTGACTGGCCGCTCTGACGACCGTGACGGACGAGTTCCCCTCCCAAACGGAATGGCCCCATGAACCCCATCATCTTCGCCATGCGGCGGCCGTTCTCTGTCATGGTGCTCGTTACGGCCGTTGCGCTCGGGAGCGGGCTGGCCCTGCTCCGGATGCCCATCGACATTTTTCCCAACCTGAACCTGCCCGTGGTGTACGTCTGCCAACCCTACGGCGGAATGGACCCGGCGCAGATGGAAGGTCTTCTGACAAACTATTACGAGTATCATTTTCTTTACATCGGTGGAATTCACCACGTCGAGAGTCGGAACATCCAGGGCATGGCCCTGATGAAGCTCTCCTTCCATCCCGGCACGAACATGGCTCAGGCAATGGCCGAGACCATCGGCTACGTCACACGGGCAAGAGCGTTCATGCCGCCGGGAACCGTCTCGCCGTTCATCACGCGATTCGACGCGGGGAGCGTGCCCGTCGGCTACCTTGTCCTTTCCAGCGAGACGAAGTCGATCGGCGAGATCCAGGATCAGGCCCTGTTCAAGGTCCGGCCGATGTTCGCGAGTCTGCCGGGCGTTTCGGCGCCACCACCCTTCGGAGGGAGCCAGCGCACGGTGGTTGTCCGCCTTGATCCCGACCGCTTGCGCTCCTACCAGATGTCGCCGGATGAAGTCATCAAGGCGCTCACGGCCGGCAATGCGATCAGTCCGTCCGGCAACATCCGCATCGGCGACGAGATGCCGATCGTTCCGGTCAACTCGCTGGTCCGGCAAGTCGACGAGCTCAAGACCATTCCCATTCGCCCCGGCGCGGAGCCCACGGTCTATCTGCGAGATGTCGCCACGGTGCAGGACTCGTCCGACATCACGACTGGTTACGCCCTCGTCAATGGGCGGCGAGCGGTCTACATCCTCGTGACCAAGCGAGCCGACGCCTCAACGCTCTCCGTCGTTCAGAACGTGAAGAGCGCGCTTCCCAGCATGCAAGCGGTCCTGCCCGACGACATCAAGGTCAGCTTCGAGTTTGATCAGTCCCCGACCGTCACGCGAGCGATGGGCAGCCTGGCGACCGAAGGAGCCCTCGGGGCCCTCCTCACCGGGCTCATGGTCCTCGTGTTCTTGCGAGATTGGCGGAGCGTGATCGTCGTGGTCCTGAACATCCCGTTCGCGATCTGTGGCGCCATTTTCGCGCTCTGGCTCACCGGGCAGACGATCAACTTGATGACGCTCGGCGGTCTGGCACTTTCCATCGGCATTCTCGTCGACGAGGCGACGGTCGAGATCGAGAACATCCACACGAAGCTGGAGCACACGCCCTCCGTGCCCCGAGCCGTCCGGCAGGGGAACCTCGATACCGCGGTGCCCCGGCTCCTGGCGATGCTTTGCATCCTCGCCGTCTTCATCCCGTCGTTCTTCATGCAAGGCTCGGCCAAGGCGCTTTTCGTACCGCTTTCCCTTGCGGTTGGCTTTGCGATGGTCGCATCGTACCTCCTGTCCAGCACGTTCGTCCCAGTGCTCGCGACGTGGCTCCTCCGCCATCACCGGCCGATCGGCGAGCATTCCGGAGGACGATCCCTTTTCGGATCGATGCGGGCTGCCTACGGGGCGACGGTCAGCGGGCTTGTCCGACTGCGATGGATCCTCGTACCGGCCTATCTCGCCGGGGCGTTGCTCATCACGTACGGTGTTGGACGGACCCTCGGTCTGGAGATCTTTCCGCGGGTCGACGCCGGCCGGTTCCAGCTCCGCATCAAGGCCCCGACGGGCACTCGGATCGAGAAGACCGAGCAGATCGCGAGGGCCGCGCTCGACGCGGTGAAAGCTGAAGTCGGTGAGCATGCGACCGAAATCTCGGTCGGATACGTTGGCCTCATTCCATCGAGCTACCCGATCAACGCGATCTACCAGTGGACCGGGGGACCCGAGGAGGCACTCCTTCGGGTCGCCTTGCATGAGGACGCGGGCATCGACGTGGAAGCCCTCAAGCTCAAGCTTCGCGAACGACTTTCGGCCGCGATGCCCGACGTCCGTTTCTCATTCGAGCCGGCCGATATCGTGAGCGACGTGATGAGCTTCGGTTCGCCCACACCGGTCGAGGTGGCCATCAGCGGCCCGAACTTCGCGGAGAGCCGGGCCTACGCCGAGAAGGTTCGAGAAGAGCTCGCGAAGATCCCGTCGCTTCGTGACCTCCAGTATGCCCAGGCCCTCGACTACCCTACCGTGAGCGTGGACATCGACCGCGAACGGGCCGGGCTCAGCGGCATCACGCCCGAGGAAGTGGCTCGCTCGCTGGTGACCGCAACCTCGTCCAGCCGCTTCGTCGTTCCCAACTACTGGCCTGACCCCAAGTCCGGCATCGGCTATCAGGTGCAGGTGGAGATTCCGTACGCCGTGATGGATTCGATTCAACAGGTGGAGACCATCCCGATTCAGGCCGCGGGCGCGCAGCCGCTCTTGCTGCGAGACGTCGCCAAGGTCTACCGTGGGGCGATGCCTGGCGAGTTCGATCGCTACAACATGAAGCGAACCGTGAGCCTCACCGCGAACATCGTCGGCGAGGATCTCGGGCGCGTCGCTGGCCACATCGCAAGGGCCCTGGAACGAGCCGGCGAGAAGCCGAAGGGTGTCGTCGTCGATGTCCGGGGTCAGATCGCGCCGATGAACGAGATGCTCACGGGACTGTCCGTTGGACTCGCGATGTCGATCGTGGTCATCCTGCTGCTGCTGACCGCGAACTTCCAATCCGTGCGGCTCGCCCTTGTCACAATCTCAACCGCGCCCGCGGTCCTGTGCGGCGTTGTCCTGGCCCTCTGGCTGACTCGCACGACGATCAACATACAATCGTTCATGGGTTCGATCATGGCCATCGGGGTCGCGGTCGCCAATGCCATCCTGCTTGTGACCTTCGCCGAGCGAAGTCGACGCAACGACGGACACGACGCGAGAACGGCGGCCGTTCAAGGGGCGGTCGGGCGGCTCCGGCCCATTCTGATGACGAGCTGCGCCATGACGGCCGGCATGCTGCCCCTGGCTCTCGGATGGGGCGAGGGAGGCGAGCAAACCGCGCCGCTCGGTCGCGCCGTCATCGGAGGACTCGCCGCGGCGACGATCGCGACCCTCTTGGTCTTGCCCTCCGTCTTCGCGGTGGTGCAGGGATCGGTCGGCCGGCACTCGGCCTCGATCGATCCTGACGACCCGGACAGCCCGTACTTCGACGGCGACAGGGAACGCTTTGTCGAAACTTCGCGGAACGGCGACGGGCAAGGAACCGTGGCCGCGGACTTGCCCGTCAGCAACCACTCGGACGATTCCAGCGAGCGACAACCGTGACGGGGATGATCCTCGAAAGGGCCCTTGTTCATGTGGACTAAACAATCTCGCATGATGACATTCTTCGCTTTGATCGCTGTGGCGGCTTCCGCGGCCTCCGGATGCGACCGGTCTTCCGGCGAGCGGACCGCGCGGGCGGAATCGGCATCGGCCACTCCCGTCGTGCGAGTTTCGGTTGTCAAACCGGAACGAGGGACGATCGTTCGAACGAGTGAAGAGCCGGGACAGATCGAGGCGGACGAGACGACTCCCATCCATGCCAAGATTGTCGGTTACGTCGAACGCGTCTACGTCGATATCGGCGACAAGGTGACGAAGGGTCAGGTGCTCGCGGAACTCCACGTGCCAGAGATCGAGGCGGATCTCAAGCAGAAGCAGGCCTCGGTCAAGCAGGCTGAGGCGGAGAGAAAGCAGAGTGAAGCCGCCGTCGCGGTTGCGCTCGCGGGCGTGGAAAGTGCCCAGGCGAAGGTTCAGGAGATCCAATACGGCATCAAGCGGTCCGAGGCCGACTTGAGCCGTTGGCAATCCGAGTACACTCGCGTTGACCAGCTCTTTCGCGAGAGAGCGTTGACAGGCAGCCTCCTCGATGAGACGAAGAGCAAGCTCCACGCCTCCGAGGCGAGCCTCGAGGAGGTCAAGGCCCAGGTGCAATCGGCCGAGGCCGCGCTCGACGAGGCGAGGGCTCACCTGGACAAGGCCCGTTCCGACCTCGACGCTGCCACATCCCGCATCGAGGTTGCCCGTTTCGACGCCGAGCGCGCCGAGGCGATGGCCAGCTACAGGAGAATCGTCGCCCCCTACGACGGTACGGTGACCCGCAGGGGCGTCGACACCGGGCACCTGACCACATCGGGGACCGCGGGCGAGCCACTGTTCCTCGTCGCGCGCTCCGACGTCGTCACAATCACGGTCGGTGTCCCCGAGACCGATGCGCCGTTCGTCAATCCGGGCGATGTTGTGAGAATTCGACTCCAGGCACTGGCTGGCAGAACCTTTGAAGGGAAGGTGACGCGCACCTCATGGGCTCTCGATCCCTCGACAAGGACCCTCCGCGCCGAGATCGACCTCCCGAATCCAGAGAATGTCGTGCGCCCTGGCCTCTACGCCTATGCCACCATTATCGCGGAGGAGCACAAGGACGTGATCACGTTGCCCACCTCCGCCATCGTCACCGAGAGTGGGTCGTCGTTCTGCGTCACGGTCGCCGATGGTCGCGCGAAGCGCAAGGCGATCACGCTCGGCCTGAGCGACGGAAAGCGGACGGAGGTGGTCTCCGGCATCGAAGAGGACGAGATGGTCGTCGAGGCCAACTCCGCGTCGCTGATCGATGGTCAGCCCGTCGAGAGAAACGAGCCAGATTCGGCTAAGGCGAAACCAAAGAGTTAACCCAGCCGTCACAATCGGAGCCACGTTCCACAAGAATGGAGCGCCCGGCTCGCGAGGTCGGCTCCGCGGGAACGAAAAAAGGAAGTGTGCTCGAGCCACGAGGCCAGGGAGGGCCCCGATGATCCGCACGATCCTATCGAGGAAACGAAGGCTCATCGGGCCCGCGCTCGCTTTTGTCCTGATGGGAGCCAGCGGACCGCCTCAGTCACCACGAGGCGACGATCTCGCCATGACCTCTCCGACCGACACTCCTCAATCACCGGCGAGAGCACTTCCCGCCATCCCATCCGAAGAGGTCGCGCCGCCGCTCTCGACGACAGAGGCCGGTTCCTCGTCTGGCACTTTTGGCGCCCCACTCGTTCCGGATCAGGTCGTTCAGCCGATCGACCTGCCGGACGCGCTTCGGCTGGCGGGAGCGCGCGACCTCGATATCGCCATCGCCCGAGAACGGGTTTGCGAGGCGATCGCGGTACTTCAAGAGGCCCGCGTGCAATGGCTTCCCAGCATCTATGTCGGCCCGAACTGGATCCGCCACGACGGCCAGACCCAGGTGGTCGAGGGGCAGGTCAAGTCGATCAGCAAGAGCTCCTTATTCCTTGGAGCCACCGCGGCGGCTGGCTCGAGCGTGACCGGCCCAGTTCCCGCCGGCGGCCCCGCTCCGGTTTCGGGACTGACGTCCATCCTTCGTTTCTCCGACGCCATCTTCAACCCGCTCGCCGCAAGACAGGTCGTCGATGCTCGCCGGGCGGGAATTCAGGTCGCGACGAATGATGCGCTCCTGGGTGTCGCCGAAGCCTACATGGACCTGCAACTCGCCGCGGGTCGTCTCGCGATCGCCCGCGAGGCCGCGAGCAACGCGGAAACCCTGGCAACCCTCACCGCCTCGTATGCGAGAAGCGGGGCAGGGCTTGAGGCCGATCATCGCCGGAGCCTCGCGGAGCGCGAACGCCAGCGGAAGAACGTCGAGCTCGCCGTGGGAGAGCTCGAAATGGCCTCGGCCGAGCTGGTGCGACGCACGAGGCTCGACCCTCGGTTGGTTGTCGCCCCGATCGAGCCGCCAGAAACGGTACTGCGACTCGTGCCGGACGGCTGCCTGATTGACGACCTGATCGTCACCGGACTGAGATGCCGCCCCGAGCTGGAAGAGGCCCAGGCACTGGTTCAGGCGACACTCACACGTCTGAAACAGGCAAGGCTCCGGCCCTTCATTCCGAGTCTCGCCGTCCGCTACTCCGGAGGCGGGTTCGGCGGTGGAGTCAATGGTTTCTTCGGCAACTTCAATGCACGAAGTGATGCCGATGTGAATCTCTACTGGGAAGTTCAGAACTTGGGTTTTGCCGATCGGGCCATCGCAAGGCAGCGAGCCGCCCAGCAACGCTCGGCAACACTCGAATTCTTGAAGATTCAGGACCGCGTTGCGGCCGAGGTGGTCCGCGCCGAGAAGGAACGGATCTCGGCGTCGAGACAGATGGTGGAGGCCAGTCGGGCATTGCCCGAGGCGCAATCGTCACTGGCACTAAACCTGACGAACATCCGGCGAGGTGCTGGGCTTCCAGGCGCAACCCGACCCATCGAAGTTCTCCAACCCATCCAGGCCCTTGCCCAGGCTCGAACCGATTACCTCGAGGCTGTGCTCGCCTACAACCGGGCACAGTTTCGCCTCTATCGCGCCCTTGGCCGTCCGCCCGAGATTGTCACCGCCGCGGGCTCTACCCCTGCCGGGCCGTCGGCCGACCACCCAACCTCGGCGGAGCGTTGACCTCGAATCCCTGGAAATGAGCAGGCCGAAGTGATGAAAGCCGGCCAGGCAAGGTCGATCCTCCATGACCAGGGTTGCGAGAAGGACGGTAGGGATGAACCATCGGCCCGGTTTGTAACTGTAACATCGATGAAACATTGATCGGCTTGCGCCACCAACGGCGAGTGGAAATCCCGTGGATTACTTCTCGAGGCCGCTGTGGAAGTCGCACGGGTTGAGGCCCTCGAGAACGCCTGGGATTCTCGGAAGGGAGGACGAATGTGCTCGTTGGAGGCGAGACGGTCTCATGCGACGGCGTCCCGGGGAGTCCGGCGGCGGGGGAAGTCGTGGTTTTGGGGACGACAGGTTTTGGAAGAGGCGTCACCATGATCGGTCGGGGGATCTGGATCGCGCCATCGATGGGATCGTTCGTGCCGTTCGTGGGTCGCGGCGCGAGTGTCAAGCGGCCCTCATCGAGCCGTGTGTTGCGGAGCCGACCGTCGACGGATGCCGAACCGAGCAGGTTGAGTGATTGTGTTCCTGCAGGGGT
>CAZRGV010000027.1:17959-38281 GCA_964599655.1 uncultured Isosphaeraceae bacterium
CTTTCACTTGCAGGTCGATCCAGGCGAGGACTCCGCTCTCACCAGGGTTGAGCCAGACTCCGCGAAGCGACGAACCAACACGAAGGTAGAGCGTTCCCCGCGCCGGGTCCACGCTCCATGAGACCTGGAAATCCAGGCCGTCGAGCAGACTTCCCGTGCGGACGTCCTTGACGGTGACAAACGCGGGATCAAGACCGATCAGAACATCGCCCGAAAGCAATTTGATTGGCGTATCGTTTGTCTGATCCAGGAGCAGGGGGACGCTCAGGGTGTCGCCAGGGGCCGCGGAGAGGTTGCGCGGAAGGCTGAGCCTCGGGTCGGGGCCGCCACCGTAGTCGGGAACGATCGGAGGCAGGTCCGGAATCTGGCTCACAGGCAGAAACACGGCCTTTCGAGCGACAAGCGCGGCGTCGAAACTGCCGATGTCTCCCGAACCGTCGACATCCGCGATGAGCGCCGGGTCGGCGAGTCGGTAGTTCTCGAAACCGCCATCGAGAAACACACCGACCCGGGCGATGAGAGTCGCGTCAAAGGCCCCGTAATCGCCCGAGCCATCCGCGTCGCCAGGATAGGACGCGACGTGAATCGCCGCGTCGTCGATGGGAGTGATTGCCCCAGCGTTGATCACGAGGTTCGTTAGGTCGAGTCGTTCTTTCGAGGCGTAAGGGGCCTTGTCGGGAACCTTCGCGGCGAACCGGAGCAGTGTGATGGGCCCGGAATTCAGTGGCGAGGATTGCGAGTAAGCGACGTGCGCAAGACCCGGCGTGGAGTTGTCGAACGTGAGGGTTCCCGTGAGACCGGGCGCCAGGGTCGCCGCGGAGATCGTCAGGAGTGATGGATCGTACACCAGGTCGAACGCGACACTTCGAACGCCGGTGCCGTCGCTGAGGGAAACGGGTAGTCCCGAGCCGGTGGCGGGGAAGTCCACCGACTGCCCCGCCCCCCTGGTGACGTCGGACAGGCTGACCGCGACGGCGTTCGCGGGGCGAGCGATGGTGAACGTGGCCGAGTAGTCGCCCCCCGCGTTGCCATCGGCATCGCCGTCAAGCAGGTTGCCGCTCGTGTCTTTGAACGCGTTGGAGGCGCTTCGGAGTCGCAGGCTGTAAACGTCGTCGAGCAACGGTCCGCCGGTCTTGATGAACGTGATGACCGTCCCGTCCGGACTGACGACGAGGGAGCCAGCGACCGGACCGGTGGTCGTTCCCACAAGGGTCAGGTCGGCTGGTCCGAGGCCGGCGTACTGCGTGTCAATCATGTTGAGTGTTGAAGTGTCGATTGGCCGATTGAACTCAACCTGGACCCCGGTGTCGGTGGGTGTCATCCGGTCCGCGACGAGCGTGGCCGCATCATCGTCGAGGATGGTACAGGTGCCCTGGGCCACGGGCGTGGTGAGGTCGAATTTCCAGAGTTCGGCTCCATGCGTGTCGTCGGTCGCTTGAAAAACCAGGGTATTCTGATAGTACGAATTGATGTCATAAGACGGTGAAACCAAGGCGTCCGACGAAGCAGGGCCTGGATTGATATCCTGGACGAGGCTGAGCTGGCCCCCGTCGTATTTCCAGAGTTCGCCACCGTGAACTCCATCATCGGCCCGGAAATAGACCGCGCTTCCGAGCGCGGAGAACCCATAAGGATAAGAACCGGCCGAGCCAGGATTGATGTCGCCGAGCGCGGTTAAAACCCCTGTCACGGTGTCGAGCTTGTAAGGCTCCATGCCGTGGACGCCGTCGTCGGCCCGAAAGTAAAGATCACTGCCCACCGAGGTCAGATCAACCGCGCCGGAGCTGTTATAACCCGGATTGATATCCGCGACTACGGTGGCGTTGGTTCCGTCGTATTTCCAGAGTTCACGGCCGGACGTCGTGCTGAGGGCCTGAAAATAGACGACATTGTTGATGGCGACGAGATTGGCGACTCCCGAGCTGTAACTTCCGGTCACAAGGTCTCGGGTTAGCGAAACGGTCGTGCCATCGAACTGATAGAGTTCCTGTCCGGTTGTGGGAAGCGTGGCCTCGAAGAAGAGCGTGTCCTGAGCCACGACGAACGATCCCGGATACGAGCTGCCCGTCCCGCGATTGATGTCATAAACCTGGTAGTTGGTGCCGTCGAACCGGTACAGCTCCGTACCCAGGGTGACACTGGACGATCGACCATCCGAGGCAGCAAAGTACAAGTACCCGTTGTAGACCTTGAGCCAGGAAGGATAGGAGCCATTCGATCCTTGTCCAATGTCGGCGGCGAGGGAAGCGGTCGTTCCGTCGAACGACCAGAGTTCCGTGCCGTGGGTCCCGTCATCGGCCGCGAAGTAGAGCAGGTTGTGATAGATGACGGGCCAGCTCGGGCCTGACGATCCCGCGCCTGGGTTGATGTCGACTACCATCGACGCCGTCGTGCCATCGTATTTCCAGAGTTCCGTTCCGTGGATGCCATCGTTCGCGGCGAAGTAGAAGGCACCGTTGTAAGGCATGAACCAGTACGGAGAGGAACCTGTCGGCCCCGGATTGATGTCGGCGACGAGCGTGGCCATCGGCGCGGCGAGATCGACGGAGAAGCTCTTGTTGGGTTCCGGCAGCGTGTCACTGAGGATTGACACGGCGATCGTCTTCTGAGTCTCCCCAGGGGCGAACGTGAGGACTCCACTCGTCGACTGATAGTCTTGGCCTGCCTTCGCGGTGCCATCGACCGTCTTGTACGTCACGTTCAGCGGCTGCGTCCGCGCGGGAGAGAGCCGCACCTGGAAGAGGGCGGATCGGGTCCCACGATTGCCTTCGACGATGGCGATATTGTTGATCGTGATTTGCGGGTCGTTATCCATGATGGTGGCCTGACCCTGACCATCTCCGATGACGGCGTGTCCCGACACACCGCTGAGGTTCACGAAAAACGCCTCGCGGTCCTCGCCGATGGTATCGCCGTAAACAGGCACCTGGATCGTTTGCTCCGTCTGGCCGGCGTTGAAGTGGAGAGTTCCGGTTGTCGGCTTGTAATCCTGGCCGGCCATGGCGGTTCCGTCGGCCGTGGTGTAGTTCACGTCGATGGCGGCGTTGTCGGGCGAGGTGAGACGAACGTGAAAAACGGCGTTGGTCGTGCCGGAGTCGCCTTCGGTCAGCGTCAGGTCGTCAATCGTGACCATCGGCCGGTCATTCGCGACCGCTCCGACGTTGGCGTTCGTGACATTCTGGCCGTCGGCCAGAGTGATCGTCCGGGCGCCATAGGCGAGGCGATACATGCGAACTCCGCTCGGAGTCGACAGGAAGAGCAGGCTGCCATCGTCGCTGATGGACATCTCGCCGTTGTCGAGCGGGCTGAAGGGGCTGATGTTCTCGCCGGGATCCATCTGATAGAGCCGTGTGCCGGAGTCGAGGTCCACGGCAAAAATCTTGTCCTGATTGGCATCCGCCGCGTAGAGAATGTCTCGATTCGGGTCAAAGACCAGACCGCCGTTGGCGATACCGGCGACGCTGTAGTCGAGCGTCTGGACGAGGTTCAGATTGCGGTCGTAAATCAGCACCGAGGGGCCGGTTAAGCCCGCCTTGATGGCGATTCGAGAACCGTCGTGATTGACCGCGACCGGGCGGCCGGCCATCGGGCTGCTCATGGTCACGTTGTAGGGGGCCGGGAACTGATTCGTCACCGGGTCGAACGTGTGAATGTCGGGAACGGTGATATGATTGTCGACCAGGAACAGCAGGCTTCGGTCTGCGCTTCGGGTGATGTAGAAGTCTTGAGGAGGGTCGATTCCCAGCCAGCTTGGCACGTCGGTCCGGCGGGTCATCGTGCCGGCCGCCGTGTCGAGTGTCATGATCGGCGAGAACCCGGAGTACGTCGGGTAGTACGACCCGCCGACCAGACCGCGGCCATTCGAGCCGATGGCCAGAGTGTAGGCGCCTCCCTTGTAGAAGTCGCCAGTGGGAGCGGTCAGGTCGGCCACGGTGTTGTTCGTCAGGTCGACCTTGTGGAGAGTCACGTTGCTCGAGGTGTAGGACTCTCCGACGTACAAGGTCTTCCCATCCGCTGAGAGATCAGCGCCATTGAGCGATGTTCCGACCTTCACGTGAGGCAGAAGTGTCTGGCTGGCGAGGTCGAACTGTTCCAGGTAGCCGCTCGACGAGGTGATATCGAGCGTGTTGTGAAGCGCGTCGTAAACAGGGTCGCGACGCCCCGTGACGGGGATCAGGACGCTCTGGGAACCCCCTGGAGGAGTCGGCGACGTGATGTTCCACCCGGCTTTTGGCTGCGCGATGACGTTGTAACTGCCGGCGGCGAGGCCATTGAAGGCGTAATGGCCGCTCGTGTCGGTCAGCGTGTTCGGTTCGCCGCTGTCAAGTCGGCCGTTGTTGTTCTGATCGAGGAAGACGGTCCAGTCGGAAAGCCCAGGCTCGCCGGGATCTTGCGCGCCGTTGCCGTTGGGATCCGTGAAGAGCACGCCCTGAATCGATCCACTCGCGGGGGCCAGGCGAGGCTCGAGGTCGAACCTTCCAGGGATTTGGAAAGAGATTGCTTGTTTGAGCGAACGTCGGTCCCGGTTGCGCTCGCGGAGTTTCCAGCGCGGCATCGTCGGCGTGCTCCGGCATTGAGGCGAAATCGGTTCACCCGAGAGGGACGAGGCACGTCCGCCCCTGGGCTGGATCAGAGCTTGACAGGCAGGGTTCGCGAGTTCAGAGCGGTTCGAACCGTCGTCCGTCGTGTTGACGATTCGCGATAGAGCGAAATCGAAAGACAGCGACGTAACACGAAGAAGCGAACGATCGCGAGGGTAGCGGTTCGAATTCTAACTGTCAACCAGGTCAAACCATGATGACAATTCGGAGGAACACCGCTGTGAAACGGGATTTCCCGAGAGCTGCGAGGTGGAGCGAAGGGCGAGGCTCAATGCCGGAGGAACCAGTCGAGCCATTCATACGAGCGCGTCTGGGCGATGTCGGGGAACGCGTGGCCCTGCCGGTGGTTGAGCAAGCCGACGGCTCCCGGCGCGCCATTGAGGCTCCAGACCGGAATGGCGGCCTCGATGTAGGGCCAGCTCTGGTCTCCGTCCGCGGAGTCGCCACCGATCAGAAGGAAGGCTCGAGGGGCGACCAAGGCCAGGACCTGGCCGTGATCGAGCGGGAACCCGGGACGTTTGATCGCCTCGCCGAGATACCAGGGGGCATCCCAGTTCGAGTACGACAGGCCAATACCCCCCTCACTCGAAACCGAGGCACGAATTCTCGGATCGAATGCGGCGAGGTAGAGCACCTCCTTGCCGCCGAGCGAATGGCCAATGGCCCCAAGGCGGTGGGGATCCACGTCCGTCCGCGATGCGAGAATGTCGACGGCACGTCGGGCATCGTAGAGCATCTTGGCCATGCCCGAGACGTCGGGATGGCGTCGCCGGAGCCAGGCGACAGCGTCGTTCAACCTTCCTGGTTTTCCGTACTGCCAGAGGAAGTTGCGCGGACAGAACGCGACATAACCTCGTTGAGCGAGATGGAGTCCGATGTGCTTGTCCGCCGGCCCCTCGAGCCCGGCGGGCTGACGGATGGTGTAGTCCACCGTCGAGTGCAATACGACGGCTCCCGGACGATTCCGGCCAGGACGCGCCGGATGGAGCAGGTAGGCTTCGACGGGCAAGCCGGGCTCGGCCTCGTAACGGACGAGTTGGCGGATCACGCCGTCGGGCCGGTCTTCTTCGAGGACCGTTAGTGTTGGCACGTTGCCAGGGGCTGGGATCTCTCGCAGAAACGTGACCCAACGCGCTGCGATCTCCGCCCGTCGAGTCTTCCACCCATCAACCGTCGTGATCGGCCGGTGCTCGGCGTCGAAAAGGAGCGGAACGGGCCTTGTGGCGGATTCCGGAATCCTCGACGGCGGTTGTTGGATGTCCTGGAACCAGGCCGGGGGTTGTTCGTCAGGCATGATCGAATCGCCATCGCCGAATGTTGAGGAGAGAAAAACTCCCGATGCTCCTGATCCTCAGAGGATCATGATGATTCGGAAAACAGGACGATGCTGGCGGTGAAACCGTGGAGGAAGTTCTCGCCACCGACGGGGCCGATCTCGCCCATGGCGAAGAAGCCGGCAACGGGAATCGGTCCGAGAATCTCGTGAATCACTCGGATATCATGGTTGGGTTCGGGGAACATGCGCGTGCCTCGCCCGTTGCAACTGAAGAGCAAGGCACCAGCCACGTTCGCGTCCTTGAACTCGCTCAGGAGGGAACGGAGATCCTCGTCGGCCGTTTCCGCGTCTCGAACGTGGAACTGAACCGTCTGACCGACGCGAACCACGTCGGTGATCGCGAGGCCGCCGTCGTCATCGGCTCCCATCACGTTGCGGACCAGAAAATCGCCGCGCTGGAACGACTCCTGATACTCGTTGATCACCCGTCCCAGGTTCAGGCCCTTCTGCACCAGAGCTTGCTCCTTGGGACTAAGCTGAGAGAACAATTCCTGAAGAACCTCGAGAGCCGGACGGCGGCCCAGTTCTTTCACGAAATTGCGATCGGCTCGTGTCACGATCATCGATCTTCCGATGGGCCGGCACCCCTGGCTCACGACCGTGCGGATGGTAACTGGACCGTCAAGGAGAACGCCGACCGCTCCCTCCGAGTAAAGGTCGCTGTCGAGCACGAGGCGGTTGACGCCCTTCTGAGCCGCGGCGCTGGCCATGCCGCCGACGATCCGGAGCCCCCTGGCTTGCTTCGCCTGGAGCTTCAGCCATTGATCAACAGGAAAGGTGAATGGATCGGCAAGCAGGATGAGAGTGCGGCCGTCGAGCGACTCACCGTGGAGACCCTCAGGCCATCCGTCGATCGTCTCTCCATCGAACGAGAGTCGGATCGGTCGAACCTCGACGCCACGGGGAAAACGGATCGCCCAGAGGCCGATCGCCGGGTTCTCCTCAACCTCACGATCTCCCGCAACCACCGTTTCGACGGTGGTGCCCAGAATGTGCTTCGCCAGGCCGCTCGCAAGGCAATCATCGGCCAGACGCGCGAGACCCCCGATGTGATGCGGAGAGACGATCGCGAGAACCAGATCGGCGGTTGTGCCACCGAGTTGCTCGGTCAGCTCCTCGCGGACGATCTGAGAGGCCGACGCGGTTTCCGGTATCAAGGAGAGCGCCGAGGCACATTTCATCAGAGTCGGAACTCCTGGGGGCATCGGCTCCGGGATGGCAACGGGTCACGTCGAGGGCATTCTATCGCGGTCGGTCGGGACGATGGTAGGGAGCGTCGGGGTTCCACGTTGGATGGACTGGGCTTGCGGTCGTCACGCGATTCGGGCTAATGTCGCCTCAATTAGGAGAGTTCCGGCGCGTCTCGAGCCCGGGTCGTGGCGACTCGAGGCTGCCGCGAAACCGCGGGGACGATCGTCGCCGGGCCGCCTCGACAGGAGTCAGCGATGAAGGCCAGACGCGTGTTCGGCTGGACCGCGATGTTGACGGTCGTCCTGATGTCCGCTGGACCGGAGGCCGTCCGGGCGGAAATCTTTCAGTACGAACTCGGAATCGATTCCGAGCTCAAGGTCAAGTCGCCCGGGCAGCCCAAGGCCCAGGAAATCTCGGCCAGAACCAGGATGGACTACTCCGTCCAGCGCGAGGGAAACCGGGAGGAGGTGACCATCGGCTCCATGCAGGTGAAAATCGACACCGAGGGGAAAACCCTGATGGAGTCGAAGATGAGCCGGTCGGGAGTGAGGTTCCAGCAAGGCGAACAACCCGCCAGCGACATTCCTTATGACAAGGCCCCGCCCACGCTGAAGAAGATCCTCGAGGATTTCGACAAACCGGCCGCGACGATTGAACTCGACGCGGAGGGAGGCGAGACCGCCCGCAAGCTCTTGATCGACGAAAACTCGACGCTGGTCGAGAACGGAATCATCGACAATACGCGGATGTTCCACGTCAAAGTTCCCAGTGATAAGACGCAATGGGAAGCCCCCACGAAGTTCTCCATGGGCAGCGGTCAGTTCGCCAGGGGAAACCTGACTTACGAGAAACTCCCCGGAGCCTCGGACGCGAAACCGGACAGCCCGGTTCGAGTCAAGGTTTCTGGCGATCTGAAAGCCGAAGGCAAGCTGGGCGCGGGGGAGATCAAGAACGGACTTTACAAGGTCAGTGGTGAACAGACCTACGACCCTTCAAAAAAAGAATGGACTTCGGGTGAATTGAACGTGGACGTGACGTTGGATATTCTCGCCGCCGGCCAGCCCGCCGGGTCGGCCACGGGCACGATGAAAGTCACTCTCAAGCCGAAAACAGGGTCGGACCCCTCCAAGAAATAATCAGCGTGGTCGCTCGTACCCGGGCAGTCACGGCGCGATTGAGACGGAATCGCCCACAACGGGCTGCCTACGACTTTGGGGAATGGGCGGCCCCTACAAAGACTTCGGTGTGTTCGCCTCGGGCGAGATGACAGCTCCGGGCGAGCTCACCTGATTCCAATGCACGGTGAGGCTCTAACCTCGGCCGCGAGGGACTCCGAGAGTGGAAATGCCCTTCGCCCGCCGGTTCATGGGCCATTCCCCGCCGACGCAGGTTGACCGTGGCGTGGACGCGCGGGCTCGCCCCGAGGCCACGATCGCCCTGCGTTGGCGATCGTCGTGTGAGTGGCTACGCAGGTGGACCGGGTTGAGCCGAGTTCTTCCGGGTGCCACTGGTCGTCCTCGACCAGTGTCCCGCGGCTCAGGCCAGAGCACTGGTCGGGGACGACCAGTGGCACCCCAGAACGGTGAACAAAGCGGAATGACTCGGTCCAGGTGCTTAGCGGGTCATGCGGCCGCGCGGCGGTAAGCCCAGACGGACTTCCGTCGCACCGGTTCGCTCAGGGGGGTTCGCCGTCCGTCTGGCTGGTGGACTGGCGCGCCTCGATGTCTGGATGGGATTGCCATTGCTGATGAGGGGGGAACTCATGTCGTGCTCGGCGTCTATGAGTTCGTGAGGCTCCTGCGCGTCCTGTCCACCGGCTTTACGTTTCTCGACATGGTTTGCGTGGTGGTCCGCCTCGGCAACCCCGACTCGTTTCCGAGCCGGCGGCGCTGGTCCCGGTTTCTCCGATCCCTCGAACCCGACAGTCTCCGTCGCAAGGGCACCCTCTTCATCGGCGCGGTAGTCAACGCCCACTTGATCTTCGCCCTGCTCCCGGTCGCCCGCTTGTCCCGGCTCGGCATTGTGCGCTGGCGATGGTGGTTCGTCATCGGCGAGAGCGAAACGCCGATCAACAGGGTCCCATAGCCGAGGACGTCCTTCGGAAACTGGGCGAGCCGTTCGAACGGGAGGGCCATGACATCCAGGGCATCTCGAAACTTCCCTGGAAGCCGGAAGACACCCGAAAGGCGCGAATTGCCCTCGATGTGGCGCGGCTCCCGCCAGTTCGGTCGACGATGAACGGCCCCTGGAGCGACGTCGTGGCCCAGGCACTCACGTCCTTCATCGTGGTCTGATTCTCAACCAGTCCACTCATGGACCCGAGCCAAGCTTCGTTGGAAAACGGCATGATCGTGAGCATCCCGAAACGAGCCCGATGCCGCCCGGCTCGATCTCCCCACACAACAAGACGCCAAAGCCAGGCTCCAAGCCGATCCTAATGTTTGGCAAATGCATAATTCTTTCGCGCGCAAACACACCCAACTGGACGTGGCTTCCTGCGTGGATGGGCCGGAAACGCGCGACCGGGCTTGTTCTCGGAAGATTTTGGACACTTGTGTTTGTGGGACATGGGCGCTCGTGGGGGTCGGGTGATCTCCCCGGAATCCTTTCTCGTGAACGTCCAGTCCCAACACCATCGCGTCGCAAGGTTTCGGGGGCCACTCCAGACCAGCGACCGCCAACCGGCCGGTTGACCCTGACGCAAGACGTCTGGCTTGACTAGGATAAGTGCGAGTCGACGGCGCGCCGAGGCCGCCGACGTACCCGACCCTAGCCAGGAACATACCGCCATGCCCGAATCGAGAACTGAGATCCTGGAACGTTTCCGCCGCAAGATCGCCGAGGGCCGCCCGATTGTCGGTGGCGGAGCCGGTACCGGGCTCAGTGCCAAGTGCGCCGAGGCTGGCGGCATCGACCTGATCATCATTTACAACTCGGGCCGCTACCGAATGGCGGGCCGCGGCAGCCTGGCCGGTTTGATGCCTTACGGCGATGCGAACGCGATCGTCATGGAAATGGCCCGCGAGGTTCTTCCGGTCGTGGAGCGCACACCGGTCCTGGCTGGCGTCTGCGGGACCGATCCGTTCCGCGTCATGAAAAGGTTCCTGGTCGAGGTCCGCGAGGCGGGATTTGCCGGCGTGCAAAACTTCCCGACCGTCGGCCTGATCGACGGCCAGTTCCGCCGAGGTCTCGAGGAAACCGGCATGGGCTACGACCGAGAAGTGGCCATGATCGCCCAGGCCCGAGAGATGGACCTGCTGACCTGCCCCTACGTGCATAACGAGGAGGAAGCCCGCGCCATGGCCGCAGCGGGGGCCGACATCCTCGTGCCCCATGTCGGTCTGACGACCAAGGGACTCATCGGGGCCAGGACCGCGCTCGACCTGCCCGAGGCCGCTCGACGGGTGCAGGCAATGGCCGATGCCGCCCGGGAGGTCCGGTCGGACATCCTGGTCCTCTGTCACGGCGGGCCGATCGCCGAGCCCGACGACGTCGCCGAGATCTTCCGCAACACCCGGGGTATCGAGGGCTTCTTCGGCGCCAGCAGCATCGAGCGGCTGCCGACCGAGCCCGCGATCATCAACCAGGTGCGAGCCTTCACCGCCTTACGGCTCGGTCTGGCCTGAGGTGCAATCGATCGGGCCTGGCTCGGGAGCGCTGTCGAGGTCTGCGTCCGCCTCCGCAAGAGGCTCATCGTTCGCCGGCTCCAAATCGGGGCCGTCGCCGCCGAACTCCTCCCACCACTCGATGTCCTCGTGGTCGAGGTCGGTGGCGTCGTCGGGCAGGATCGAGTCGACCGGTTCGTCGGACTCGACCTGGATGATCACCGTCGCCAGTCCCTCGGGCAGTTGCGCAGGCAGTTGGAGCACAACGGTCCGATCGGCGGGAATCACGATCTCGGTCCGGTAACGTCGCACAACGACCCCTTCCAGCAAAAACGGAACAAGGCGCCGGGGTCTCCCAAGACCCAAGCCGGCGATTTCCTTCCTCCTGTTGCGTAGCAAATTGCGCGTTCGCTTACGATTCGTTGCTCGAAGCCCGACCACGAACGAGGGTCTGGGTCCGTCCTTCCTGCACTGTCTTACCTTCCTGATTCAACAGGCGGCGATGCCAGGTCACCACACCCCGGCGCCCTCTGGCCCGGGATTCCAGGGCGGAAACGCGCGTCACGACGTGGATGGTATCGCCAAATGCCACCGGTTCCAAAAACTTCCATTCCAGGATGGCCAAAAATGCCAAGGTATCAACCCGGGGGGCGTGGCTGGCCAGCCCGCTGGCGATCGCCAATCCAAGAAGTCCGTGAGCCACGGGGCGTCCGAACGGCCCTTGCCTCGCGGCCTCCTGATCGACGTGGAGCGGATTGAAGTCACCCGAGAGACCCGCGAAGGCGACGACATCGGCCTCGGTCACGGTGCGGCGAGGACTTTCCCACTCGTCTCCGACGGCCAGGTCCTGGAAGCTCAGAATCGGCACAGTTTGGCGGGGCAACGGGGCGATACTCCCTGCGTTCGGCGAGCGAAGGAACCGGAAGGGCCCGATCGCTCGCCTCCTTCGTCTCCGTCCTTCCTCGTCGGGAAGCAGAATCGGTACGGATTGTGCATGTTCCTGAAGCCAACGTCAAGTCACTCGATCTTCCGACTTGGTGCTTGCCCTTGGGCCAGGGCTGGGAAAGAATTAGTCACACGATTTCTGAACATCCCCGATGCTGGGACATCGCCTGGTCGTGTGAATGGTCGCGTCGCGTCCGCGCTGGATGTTGTCGCGAGGAGAATTCGGAATGAATCGCCATTGCAAAGTTTTGATCGCGGACGACGAGAAACCCGTTGCCGCTGGACTACAGGGGCAGCTCGAAGCGCTGGGGTACGACGTCGTGGCTGTCGTCGATGACGGTCAACGCGCCGTGGAGGTCTGCCGTCGCACCCTGCCCGATGTCGTGATGATGGACATCGAAATGCCCGGCCTCGATGGTCTCTCGGCCGCTCACCAGATCGCGCGCGACCCGGGAACGCCCGTCATCATCCTCACGGCCCACGGTCATCCCAACCTGGTCGAACAAGCCGTGCAAGAAGGGGTGATCCAGTATCTGTTGAAGCCGGTCACGACGCCGAGCCTTCACGCGGCGATCCAGACGGCGGTGGCCCAAGCCCGGGAAATGCGATCGCTTCGCGAGAGCGTCGCCGCCCTGGAAATCACCCTCCGGGAACGGAAGTTGATCGAACGGGCCAAGGGAATCTTGATGACCCAGCGAAACATGTCCGAGCCGGAGGCGTTCCGATTTCTCCAGCGGCAAAGCCAGGACCGCCGCATGCCCATGGCCAAGCTCGCCGAGTCGATCGTTCAAGCCTACGAACTTCTGGAAAGCCCCTCTCCTCCTCCGCCGGGACCGTTGCACGCCTCCCGGCATTCCAGTCACCGGCCCGAAGAACCAATTTGACAAGCGGGGTCGCCGGTCATTAGGCTAATCGGCTGGTAGATCGTCGTTCGCGTGGCCAACCGGTTTTTTCAGGATCAGGCCTCGCGGACATCTCATTCCTGGGCATGACATCTCATATTCAAGGAGGGCGAAGGGGCCCCTCCCGGCCCGCCAGGCCGGGAATAGTCGAGGATGCCAACGACCATCAGGGGAACCTGGCACATGGCGACGACGGATCTTCTCCGGACGGACCCGACCTGCCCCACGACCAGCCTCACGGAGGATGTTGCGCTGGCCGAGCGAATCGAGGAATGCATCGCCCAAAAGGCATGCGGACGGATTCGCGACCTGAGAGTGGTTTGTGAGAATGACAGAATCATCCTCCAGGGCCGCTCCAGGACGTACCATGCCAAGCAACTGGCTCTCGACGCCGCGCTGACCCTGGCGGACGGTTACTCCGTTCTGGCCAACCAGATCATCGTCTGCTAGGACACACGGACTCGAGACCCTCCTCCCGGCTTGAGTTCGGAATGGGGGGTCTGGAACCTGGAGGATTCCGCCCACGACTCGGTGTCCCTTCACACCAGCCTCACGTTACGGAAGACCCCAGAACCCGAAGCCGAACACCGGATCGCGGCATCGGCCCAGGAGACGAACATGGACGCGCGTCCCGATGATGCGAGCTCGCATGCCGCCCCGGTGACAACCGCGATCGAACCCAGCAGGATGCGAGAGATCCTGGCCTTCCTCGGGGACGAGTTCTGTCGCCCACTGGAAACGCTCCGGAGCGGGTTCGATCACCTTCTCTCAAGCCCCAACGCGCACTCCTCCACCGAACAGCTCCGCCAGGTTCAAACCATGATCGGCCTCTGCGACGGTCTGGTCAACCTGACGCGCGACTTTCTTGATTACACGTCGATGACTTTCGCGCCCTTACCGCTCGCGCAACGCCGGACGCAACTCGGCGGACTCGTCCGCGTCCTCGACCAGCGTTTCGCCCCACGGGCTGCCGAGCTTCGGATCGATTGGGACTGCGCCCTCGACGGCGAGGATGTCTCCGTCACGACCGATCCCGATCGCTGCCTTCAGATCGCCGGACACCTTGTCGAGAATGCCTTGCGAGCCACCCCCGAGGGCGGTCTCGTCCGTGTCATCGTTCGCGGAGACGGGCCGATTTGGCACCTCTGCGTGTCCGACACAGGGCCCGGTATCCCCGACCACGTCCTTGAGGCTTTCCACCAGCCGATCGACCCAGGGAACCTGCCAAAACAGCCGGACAGCGGCCTTGAAATCCCTCGCAACGGTCTTGGCCTCATCCTCTGTCGGGCCCTGGCGAGACGGCTCGGGGGGCGGATCCTCCTGGATTCCGACAGCACGCGGGGCACCTGTGTCTCGGTCTCCCTGCCGAGTAAGACCTTGGATCGTGCGCCGGTGTCGTCCTCGAAGACGGCCCTTTCGGCTCCCGACTGACCGCGCCTCGAAGCGCGACTACGCAAGTGGACCGGGTTGAGCCGAGTTCTTCCGGGTGCCACGGGTCGTCCGCGACCAGTGTGACGCGTTGGCCCAGGACAGTGCACTGGTCGCGGACGACCCGTGGCACCCGAGACCGGTCAGAAACGCGGTAGAACTCGGTCCAGGTGCCTAGCCTCGCTAGACGGCTTGCCCGTCCACCCGAGATCATCGCCCGGGCTCTCCGTGTCAACGGCCTCGGTGATTGACCTGGGCGGGTTCGACGCACAGGCGGACACTGGTCCCCTCACCCCGCCAGGACCTCACCGCAAGCGTCCCTCGGTGACGCCTCCAAACGCCGTTGGCAATGCTCAGGCCCACGCCGAGATGCCCCGACTTGGTCGTGAAGAAGGGTTCGACGGCACGCTCCTGGACCTCGGCCGACATCCCTATACCGTTGTCCCGGACCTCCAGAACCACCCATCCCCGATCATCGACCGACGTCGAGACTGTGATCGTTCCGCCCGCGGCCGGAAGCGCCTCAATCGCGTTCTGGATCAGGTGCCGAAGCATCTCCCGCAACTGAACGTCATGCCCCTTGATCGGCGCGACCGGCGTGAGATGAGACTGCCAGAGAACCCCGGGCCTCGATCGGGCGCACTCCTCCTCCACCACGTCTTCCGCCAGCCGGTCGAGCAGCACCGGCGTATCACCCACCACGGTGATCGGCCTGCTGAAGTCGATCAAACGGCGAGCGACGCCCGAGGCTTCCACCGCCGTGCGGATGATCATGTCCGCCACGGTGACCGGATCGATCGGAGCGTCCGACTCGGCCGTCAGCCGGAGAATCTCGGCATTGCTCACGATCGCGCTGAAGGCGTTGATGACATGGTGCCCCACGGCGGAGGCGAGGTGCCCCAGGTCGGTTTGCCGCTCGGCCGGCGAGGGCTCGACATCTTGCGCCATGGAGATATCATCCAACCGTGCAAGAGAAACTTCGAATGAATCTCACCGCCTTGAGTGAACGTCTTAATCTTCCATGGCGGATTCCCGTAATGCAAGGCCGGGCACTCGAGAACGAATTCTTACGCTTTACATGACATCCATCGCGCATGCAATGTGTCCAGGCCGGTTTCGACGGTCAAAGATGACCGAATGCGCCAGGCGGCCCGGAGGATCGCGAGGGTTTCTGCACCGAATTCAACGGATCAGCCTCGCCTCGATCCAGTCCGCCGAGTCCTGGATATCGCCCCGATCACCAAACTCGACGACTAATATCAGGAACCGGGCCCCCTGAACGTCGACGTCCACGAGTTGCGGCGCATCGTGACGGGTCAGGATGGGCGAGGCAAACAGTTCCTTCTTGTCGGCCAGGACGCGAAACACCACGCTTCCCTTCTCGCCCGCGCGGTCGTCGAGTCCGACGAGGGCCTGGAACCGCCGATCGCCGGGTTCGAGCTTGTAGGCAACCAGCGTCCGTGGCAGCATGCCGAGGCCGCGGTCGAATGGCTCGCCGTGAAGCTGAAGATGATGCCCGTCCCAGGTCGCATCGCGGCCGAACGACTCCGGGTGCGAGCTGAGATACGGAACGTACTGTGCGGCCGAAGCCTCGCGTTCGGAGAGGTAGACCACCGGCCCGCCACGAACATGCACGCGGGACAGTTCCTTGAGTGCGGGGCGGATCGTCGCCCCAAATCGGGTCGTTGCTACGATCTGCCCGTGTTCTTTCCGGCATTCGGTCACACCCAGTCGAGACCCATCGACAAAGGTTAATTCCAGAAAGATCCCATCGGGACGCCGGTAGCTCACCAGCGCGGGGTTGAAGCCGAGGGCGACGACGCCCGATCGATCCAGGTCGGCCCGGCCGGCATCAGGCTGAAAGGCCACTTTCTGGAGGTCCAGACCGAGGAACGAACCGGTCATCCGGTCGCCGTTGGCTAGCCAGAGCACCTCACTGTTCCTCTGGTCGTCGCGAATCTTCTGGATCAGAGCCTCCTGCGCTGAAGGTTCCGAGGGGGGCGCGAGAACCAGGCCGAGCATCCGGTCGAGGCGAATCGTCGTCGCGACATCGCCCAGCGCGTTCGGGAGAACCTCGAGCGATTCATCCTTCGTCGCGTTGATGATGGCGCGGAGACGGTCTCCCTCGGGCAAGACGATCAGGCTTCCCTCGGGCGGATAGGGAGGCGGGTCGCCTTGCCTGGTCAACTTGACGAGCCGGTCAAAGGGGATTTCCTTCGTCTCGGCGTCGCCTTCGAGCACCACCTTGCCGTCCGGACCGATTTGCTGAATCCGACCGTTGAAGGTCGTGCCGTCGATCTGAAGCGCCTGGAAGACGGGGTCGGACGGCACGACCGCACCCGCGGGCGGCTCGTCCGCGGCGACGGACAGGGCCGTCGAGACGGCAAGGGCCACCAGCCCGCCCAGGACGGCGACGAGCGAGCGTGATCGTGTTGGCGGCATCGCGTCGAGGTCTCCCGGTCAGTGATCCGATCGATTCCGTCAGCGCTGGAAGATCGGCAGGAAGTTGTTGGGCATCTGGAGGATGATCAGGGCCATCGCCGTGCCGTACTCGTTGCCGATCGAGTCGGACCAGTCGCCGCGGCTCGACTGCTTGCCGACCAGTTCATCACGGATCGCGGGATACCAGTTGTTCCAGTTCTCGCCGCCGCGGAGCCACATGGCCTGGGCCGCGTAGTAGTGGCCGTAGAAGTAATGGCTATAACGCGGACCGAACTTGATTTCGGGCCGGTAGCCTTCCAGGTACTTGATCCCTTTCTCGACCTCATCACCGTCGTAAAGACCCGCGCTTTGCAAGGCGACGACCCCTGCGGCCGATCGAGGAAAGGCGCTTCCGCCGCCTTGAAGCATGTACTTGAACCCACCATCGGCGTTCTGCGACTGCTTGACATAGCGGATGCAGGCCTCGACCGTGTCCTTGGGCACGTAGATGCCCGCGTTGCGAGCGGCTCGAAGCGCATTGATCTGGCAGATCGTCACCGAAAGGTCGGCGTCGTTGCGGACCGGTTGATAGCGCCAGCCTCCTTCACCGTTTTGGGTATCGATGATGAGTCGGACGGCTTTCTCCAGCTTCTCGCGGATCTCGGCCCGATGGGTCATACCGTAGGCTTCCGCCAGGAAGAGCGTGCCGAAGCCGTGCGAGTACATCGGGCCGTGCGTGGCGGCGTTGGCCACGCTGATGAAGCCCGAAGGACTCGTGTTGTCCATGACGTAGACCAGGGCCCGATCGATATTTGCGCCGTAAGGGCCTCGGCCGGGGGTCGATCCCGACGCCATGAAGGCCAGACCCGCCAGGCTGGTGACCGCGACATTGCCACGGTACGCGCCGCTGCCGAACGAGCCGTCGGCGTTCTGCTGGCCGGCGAGCCATTGCAGGCCCTTGTGGATGGCTTCCTCGGTGTCGGGGGTCACCATTTCGGCGGTTCCTTCGGGAACATCCCCCTTACGGGCCTCCACGAAGGTGGTGCCGGGAGCGTCCTGTCCCTTTTCGGCCTGGGCGAAGGTGGTTTCGACGCGTCCCACGACGAGCAGGCCCGCCAGCGCCAGAACGGCCAGCGCGGGCCGATTGGACCAATCTTGGCGTGCCATCACGTCATTTCTCCCGGGTCAGGCTCTTCTTGTTGACGGACAGATAGTAGCGATCGATCAAGGTCTTCTTCTTCGGCAATGCGTCTTCCTTGAACACGTTCTCCATCTCGCCTCGGAGTTCGGGCGGGAGGTGGCCCCATTCGTCCTTGTTGTCGGAGAGGATGCTCTGAATGGTGGGCTTCTTGGGCATCTGCGGGCCGACGCCGGCGCCGGTGTTTCCGGGCTGGTCCTGCTGGCCGCCGGGCTGGTTGCCAGCCGTGTTCCGCTGCCCAGGCCGGCCACGGCCCGAGCCACTGCCCGCCTTCTTCAACTGGGCGATCATCGTGTCGAGATCCTGGACGATCTCTTTCTGTCGCTTGCGGGTTTGCTCACCGGTGTCGTCCTGGCCGAGCCGCTGCTCGACCTCTCGCATCTTCTTGATCGCCTGGGCAAGGGCTCCGCTGCTGGGATCTTCCTCTCCGTCATCCTTGCGCTTCTTGCGTCCGAGGATCTCCTCGAGATGCTCGTCGAGGTCCTTCTTGCCGCCCACCTTCTGGGCGTCGGCGTCCTCGGGTTTCCTGCCGTCAGGAGGCATTGGGCCTTCTTCGGGCGTCGGCGGGGCCTTCGGCTTGCCGGTAGCGGTGGGTTCGTCCTTGGTCTCGCCGATTTGCTGAAGCAGGTCGTCGAGCGCCTTGTCCTTCTCCGAAACCTCGCCCGATCCCTTCTTCTTGTCGGCCGCGTCTTTTGACGCCTCGGGTTTGGCCTTGGCGTCGACCTTGGGAGTGCCCGCATCCGGTTTGGTGCTGGGCCTGGCGGTCTCGTCGGGCATTTTCCCCTCGACCTTTTCGAGCAGGCGGTCGAGGGCGTCGTCGTCGGGCACATCCTGCGCGAGGCCGACCGGGGCCCAGCCGAGGGCGGCGGCGAGCGTCGCGGCGATGGCGAATCGCGTCGAGAACATGATCATTCCTCCCCGTCGTCTCGTCTGGGTTTGGTCAGGTCACGCGCCAGATCGGCCACACTTCGTTCTTCGTCCTGGAGCTTCGCCAGCTCCTCTTCCTGGTCGGGCTTGAGCTTGCCCTGGCGAACGCGGAGATCGTCGAGGGCCTCGGTCCGCTCGTTGATCTCTTCTTGAAGCATCTTGAGAATCTTGAGCTGGGCGACCGCGGGGATCCCATCGCCCCCACCGCCGCCACCACCGCCGCCACCGCCGCCGCCACCCTGATTACCGCCCTGGCCATTCCCCTGGTCGGGTTTGAGGGCTTCGAGCAGTTGCTTCAAGCGGTGGTCGGCGAACTTCTCGGCCGACTGCGTCTCGGCGCCTGGGTCACCCTTGCGGAGCCGTTCGGCCGCGTTTTGCATCTTTTCGGCCGCCTTTTTGAGGGTCAGCGCGAAAACCGGCGCAGCGTCGAGACGTTCGGTCAGATCGTCCGCCTCATCCTTGATGGCCTCCTCAACGCGGCCGAGCCCGACGACGCTCTTCTTTTGCGAGAGGGTCAGCTCGCCTTCGGCGGCCTCGGCACGAATCTTCTCGTAGCCTTCGGTCTCCTTGACCATTTCTTCCTGCCGCTTCGAGAGGTTCGCCAGGTCGTCCTTCATCCGTGAGAGCTGCTCCATGGCGAGCTGCTCTTCGGCCTCTCGGCGTGTCTGTTCGAGCTCGTCCTGGGCCTCGTCGAGGTCGGCGAGAGCCTCTTCCTGGTTCTTCTCGGCCTCCTCGGCGTCGTCATCTTCCTGATTCTGAGACGCCTTGCTCATCTTGCCCGAGGCCCGGGAGCCGGCCCTGGCGGCCGTTTGCGCGTTGAGCTTCCGCAGGCGCTGGAGCTGCTGCTTGAGTTGCTCCTCGATCTCCTTTTGCTCCTTGGCGAGCTTCTGGAGCTCCTCGGCCCGTTGCTGGGCGTTGGGGTTATTCTTGGCTTGAGCGGTCTGCTGACGGTTCTTGGCCTGCCGGTCGCGAAGGTTTTGCAGGTCGCGCTCGGCCTGTCGAAGCTCCTTGACGAGGCGTCTCAGTTCGTTCTCGCGGCGGTTCTGAAGCGAGTCGAGCAGCTTCTTGAGGTCGTTCTCGATCTGCTTTTGGTTCTCCTTCGCAAGCCCCATCTGGTTCGATTCGAGCTGCTTGGCCGTTTCGCCGGTCTTCGACGCCGTGGCGCGTTCCCGGCTCTTCGAGGCGGTCTCGTTTAAGGCGGAGGCAGCCAGCGGGTCCTCATTGTCGAGCTTGCGGGCCATCTCGTCCATTTTGTTTTCGAGCTCGCGGAGCGCCTCGCCGATCTTCGACTGGCGAGCGCCCAGGTTGGCCAGATCGGCCTTCTGCTGCTCGGTCAACTGGTCGCGATTCTTCCCGTCGAGATTTTCCTGCTCAGCCTTCTCGTTGACCGCCTTGCGGGCCTCTTGCTGCTCCTGGAGCAGGTTCTTCGCATCCTGAACGACACCGCGATAGGTCTCGAACTCGCTCAGGCTGTCGAGCATCTTCTTCAGTTCGTCGGCGATCGCCTTCTGTTCGGTCTCGGCCCTCGCCAGCTCGGTCTTCGCCCGATCGGACTCGTTGTCCTGCGGCTGTCCCGGCTCCTGCTGGCCGGACTTCTGCTGACCAGACTGCTGCTGGCCAGACTGTTGCTGACCGGATTGCTGCTGCCCCGACTTCGATTGCTCACCGGACTGCGACTGCTGGCCAGACTGTTGCTGGCCGGATTGTTGCGGGCCCGACTTCGATTGCTCACCGGACTGCGACTGCTGGCCAGACTGTTGCTGGCCGG
>CAZRGV010000027.1:38381-44734 GCA_964599655.1 uncultured Isosphaeraceae bacterium
ATTGTTGCGGGCCCGACTTCGATTGCTCACCGGACTTCGATTGCTGTCCGGATTGTTGTTGGCCCGTCTTCGATGGCTCGCCAGCCTTCGATTGTTCGCGCGACTCTTGTTGGCCGGACTTGGATTGCTCGCCGGACTGCGATTGCTGTCCGGACTTGGATTGCTCGCCAGCCTTGGATTGCTCGCCGGACTTCGACGGTTCGCCTGACTGTTGCTGTCCGGACTTGGATTGCTCGCCGGATTGTTGCTGACCGGACTTCGATTGGTCGCCGACCTTCGAGGGTTCACTGGGCTTCGAGGGCTCACCGGATTGTGATTTCGCGGCGTTCTCGAGGGCCTTGCTGGCGCGGGTGAGACTTTGCTCGGCGGGGCCGAGGTGGGTGTCGCGAATGCGTTCGACACCAGCGAGCATTTGCTGCATCTGGTCGCGGGCGTCGGGGTTGTCGATCTTGAGGTTTTTGAGATCGTCGAGGAAGCGCTGAACCTTCCGATCGAGGCCTTCGGTGGGGTCGGCGACCCGACCGCTGACCTGTCGCTGGATGGCCTCAGCGTTTTGAACTTCCTGCCGACCAGCGGGATCGAGTTCCCGGACCCGATCGAGCGATCGGATCGCCTCTTGAACAGGCGTGAGGGCCTGGTTCTGCATGGCCAGGGTCCGAGCAACCTCTTCGCGGATTGCTCGCCGCTGATCGTCCAGAAGGGCGGCGATCTTCTCGGGTTCGAGGACGCGAAGTTGCAACTCCCGGCTCTTGCCCAGCTTCGGACCTCGGATCGAGTCGAGGTCGGTCGCGGAGGCGTAGAAGGTCAGAACCGCGCCGGGCTTCAGGTCGCCAAGCGGAGAGGCTGAAAGGTCCCAGGTGTAGCGAACCTCTTGGGCTCGGGTCGGCCGCGTCTCCGGGGCGTCGTCGGGAACCCACAACGGAATTGGATCCTTCTGGACGGGCTCGGAACCGCCATACGCGACACTGTAGTGA
The DNA here is from genome assembly GCA_964599655.1 of uncultured Isosphaeraceae bacterium. Taxonomy (GTDB): domain Bacteria; phylum Planctomycetota; class Planctomycetia; order Isosphaerales; family Isosphaeraceae; genus CAZRGV01. Next base: position 39,356 of record CAZRGV010000027.1, read on the forward strand.
AGCCAGATCTTACCGAGCCCGAAGTCGTCCTCGGCCTGGATGATGATCGGCACAACGGCGTTGGCCGTGACGTCGCGGTTGCCGGGCGGCTCGACGATGGAGACCTGGGGTATCTGGTCCGCGATCGAATCCACGTTGAACCGAACCATCTCGGGCAACTGGCTTCGGAAGCCTTCCTGGTCGCGGAGGTCGAAGCCAAACGAACCCGAGGAGCGAACGACGAACTTGGTTAGGAGGCGCTGGCCGTCCTTAATCATTGGCGAGGGAGCCTCGCCATCCAGCGGCTCGGTCGCGGCCGAGGCATTGGGCTTGTCGTCGCTCGTAACGGTGCTCGACGTCTTGGGTTCGAGCCAAGGCGCGGCTCCCAGCAGGTTGAGGCTGGCCGTAGCGAGCGGCTTGTTGGCCCTCGCCTCGATTTCGACAACCGTGCCGTTGACCACTTTCTCGATGCCGAACTCGGAACCGGCGAGTTCCTTACCGGCGCTTGGTTCGAGAATCGACTCGGGCTCACCCGTGTACGCGGGCGGCGTCAGCTTGACCCGAGCGCTCGTCAGACTCGGCGGAGGGACGACGACCACGCCATGGAGCGGAATCGAATCATCGCCGGCGGCGACCGTGAACCGGAACGAGCGTTGAACCGACGGCAAGCGGTCGACGAAGCGACTGCCCCTCGTATCGCCCGAAGTCGGAATCTCCGTGGCGAGTCGTCGGGTGACGGTCTCGCCGTTGTCGAAGTAGTAGGTCACGCGGCCGGTGGCGGGCAGAACTTCGTCTTCCGGCACGGCGACAACCAGACGGAACGACTCGCCCCGGGCGATTTTCTGACCGTCTCGGGCCGGCAACACGAGGCTCAAATGCGTTTGCTTGGGCCACTGGGTCGCGCCGAAGGGAGCAAAGAGCCGGTCCACCGCGATGCGGCACAGGCTGGGCGACGCGACCAGGAGAATCAGGGCCAGCAAGATCGGCAACGAGGCCGAGACCATCGCCTGGCGGACCGGTCGAGGGTCGACCACCTCGCGAAAGTCGATCGATTCGACCTCCGCCATGGTGCGTCGAACGGTCTCTTCCCGGAGCGCAGCCGAGCCGTAGTGGTCTTCCGCCTCGGGCTTTCCCGCCAATTGGAGAAACTGAACGGTCGTCGCGAGCCGGTCGTGCAGACCGGGCCATCGCTGTTCGATGCGGAGAGCGATGTCCAGGTCGCGGAACTTCACGACCAACGGCGTGATGACGAACCGGGCGATCAACCAGCCCGTCAATCCGAGAACCGCCAGGAGCAAGCCGAGGCGCACCTCACGCGTGAGGTGGAAGAGCCAGTCGAGCAGGCCCGCCACAAGAACAGCCAGAACGAATCCCGCGATCACCCAGCTCACCCCGTGCAGGGCCAGCAGGCGGCGCACCTGACCTCGTAAGGCCGCAATCCGTTTCTCCAGGGGGGTTCGCATCGGCTTCGCCTCCCGCCCGAGTGGGCCAGGCAGCAAGGAGTTGGGTCAGTAACCTCAATTATACCATTTGCTTGCGTTTACGGAGTACCCATTCGGCCGTGATCAGCCCGAGGAACAGGAACAGGACTGGCCAGGTGTTCCACAAGGCCATCGGCGGGTCATTGTCGAGCGGCACTTTCTGGGGCCTGGGGAGCAGCTCCAGAAGCGTTTTCTCCCCGGGTTCCTCGCTCGTGGTCCCGGTCTCCAACGGCTCCGCCCCGTCGCCAGCGCTGGACTTCGGCTCGCCCGTCAGGCCGTCGCCCGGGCCAGGCGTTGCCGGAGACGTGGTCGCGTTGGAACGTGCGCGACCGGCTTCCACGTGCTTGGTCTCCTGATCCCAACGGAAGAACTGGCCGCCCGTCAGCCGCGCGGCGGAGGCGAGGTCTTCCGTGTCCATCGAGACCCGGACGAACTCGCCCGCGGGTGGATCGACCTGGAAGGTCGTTGACGGTAAGGTGCCCGAGAGAGCCGGCGGGGGTAGGAGCTCCACCTTGTACCGGCCTTCGACGAGCGGTGGCAGACTTCCTTCGAAGAGGTCCCTGACTCGGGAGCCTGGTGAGGGCCGCAAGGCCAGTCGTCGAGGCCCCTGCCCCTCTGCCAGGACCTGGACGTTCACCTCACGCAAGTTCTGCGACAGGCCAGGGTTCGGGAACCGGACCTGGATCTGAACCGGCTGGCCTCGATGGTAGCGGCGACGGTCAGTGACCACCTCGGCCTGCTTCTGACCGAGCAGCTTCGAACGCGCCAGGAAGCGGATCGTCTGAACCCAGTAGCGGCCGAAGAATCGATCGCCGACGCGAAGCCGCCATCGCCAGGTATCGTCGATGGCGCTGAACATCACCTTGCCGGCCCCCGAAAACTGGTAGATCAGGATCGGCAGCCGTCCTTCCGGTCCGATCTTGCCCGGATGCTCGGCCAGGACCACTGCGGCTGGCTGCTTGCGAGGCGCCTCGAAATACCAGTCGGACATCGGCAAGTTGTTCCAGATTTCCAGGCTGCTGGCCTCATCGTCGCCGAGCCGGAAAATCGGATGTCCCCGCCCCTCGGCGGTCAGGGTTGGGTGGAAGGAGTCGACCGCGCCTCCTGTCGCCGTAGGGTTGCGGGCCTCGTTCAGGAGGATCGGCAGGAGCGGTTCCAGCGGCTTGCCCTTGAAGGCCAGCGGGTTAAACAGTTCGCCCGCGATGAGCAGCAGGCCACCCCCCTTCTTGGTCACAAACTCCGCCAGATCGGTCAGTTGCGCATTGTTCAGATAGGCCGGATCGACATCGCCCAGGATCACCACATCGTAGCTGAAGAGCCCTTTCTCGCCATCCTTGGGAGGCAGGACCGCCAGGGCCGAACGATCCTGGGTCGAGGCGTTCTCATCGGACGACTGAAGGACGTAGTGCATCTCGACCGAGGAATCGCGCTCGAGGTAGGTCTTCAGGTAGCGGAACTCCCAGCGCGGCTCTCCCTCGACGATCAACACCTTGATCTGATCTTTGCGAACGTCGATTGTCCGCTCGATTCGGTTGTTTTCGAGCTGAAGCTCCCTGGGCTGAGGCTCGACTTCGAGGACGTAGACGAACTGCCCCGGCTCTTCCGGCTTGTGCGAGATCTCGACCGGCTGGGGACGGCCGTCGGGCGGGATCGGTACGCGGATCGTTTGCAGGTTTTCGAGGGCCTTCGTGTCCTTCGAATCAGCCCGGCGGCGCTTCAGGTGAATGGCGACCTGCGGCGCCGCGACCGGTCGTTTCGGCGTGCCGCTGGTCGCCTCGTTGTCGACCGGCTCGACGAAGCCACGGGCCAGCAGTCGAGCATCGAACCGGACAATGTCTTGAACGTAGACCACCTCATCGACCCGGAGATCGGTCAGCTCGAGGTCGCGCGCGGGCCGGACGTCGCCGAGACCGATGGTGTAGAGCGGAACGCCCTCCTTGTTCGCGATCTCCGACGCCTCGCTCAGCCGGAGGCCGTCGGTCGTGCGGCCATCGGACAGCAGGAGGATCGCGGTCGGCGGGACGCCTCGAAGCTCGGTCAAGACGGTCTGAACCCCATCACCCAGCCGGCTTTGCTCGCCGCTGGGCTCGAGTTTTCGAAGCGCCCTCAGGGCGGCGTCTAGATCGGTCGGCTGGTTGATCTCGGCCACGGGCACGGCCGAGTCGGAAACTCGGTAAAACTTGACCTTCTGCTGCGTCATCAGCTCTCGGACGAACTTGGCGTCGTCGCGAAGCAGCCAGCCGAGGCCGACCGCCAGGCGATTCGCCTCGTTCCTGTCGGCGATCTTGGCCAACTCGGCGGCCCGCGTCTGCACCTTCGGGTCGGCGTACTGGTCGACCACCTGACCGCTGGCCGAATCGTCGATCATGACCACGAAGGTCGGCAAGCCGGTTCGCTCGACCGAGAGCACCGCCTCGGAAAGCAGGAACATCGCCACGAGGATCAGGGCGATCCGAAGGCTGGCGAGCATCATCTTGTACCAGGTCGGGGCCGCACCCTCCCTGCGATACAACCAGATCACCAGGGCCGCGCTTAGTCCAAGAACCAGCAAGAAGGCCCACTGGGGCCAGGCTTGCTCGTACTGAATGTGCGGCGTGAGCGCCTCGCCGGCTCGGGCGGGCTCGACCATCCAGGACGCGAGAAGTTGGGCAATCCGATCCTCGACCGACTCAGTCGGCCGGAACGACCAGCTCGATCCGTGGCTCGCGCTCGACCACCAACCGAGACGGCTGGCCGTTCGGAGTCCGAACTGGATGCCGACGATCGCCAGGAGCAGCAGAGTGATCCCCACCACGGTCAACGGACCGATCCACTGGCGGTCTGCGGGCTCTCGTTCGCGGTCGTTCACGGCAATCCCTTTATCTTCGATGCGGTCGGTCTCGTCGTGCTCAACAGAAGAAACACCCCAACACGCAACACCCTGAGTTTAAACGGATCGAGCGGCGTAATGTCCAAACTTCCAGGCCAGGATCGACTCGATGACCAGCAACGCGAGAACCCCCCAGAGGAAGGGGCGGTGAAACTCGCCGCGCTGGCCGAGCGAGGCCGCATTCTTCTGGAGGGGCCGCCAATCGTTATCGTAAAAAAACGACCAGGACGGCAGCGACGCCTTGAGCGCCACCTGATCGAGCTTGGCCGGGTCGCTCTCAGCCGGGTCAGTGTTGGCGGCGAACCGGCTGATCGCGGCCACCGGCGGGCCGATCTCGACCCGGTAGGTGCCCGATCGGTCGGTGTCGGTGTAACGGAAGCGGCTCACGTCGCCGGAGGCCAGAAGCGGGATCTTGGCCCGCTTCTGATCCGCCTCCCGCACCGTCTCGTCGCGGTCGGGCCATGTGACGGTCACCTCAGCACCGGCAGCATTGGCCGGCAAGGACTGCTCCAGGGGCTGGCCGACGCGGACGTTGCGATCCTCGAACCGGCCCGACGCGGCGCGGAGAACGATGTTTTCCATGACGGGCGGGTAGCTCTGGTGGATCGGCCAGTCGGTCCATTCCCGGTCGGCGCTGGTGGCGACCAGCACGACCCGGCCTCGCTCTCGGGGCGCCTCGACAATGGCCGGATCGTTGCCGAACTTCAGGGCGACCTGCGAGGCCGAATCCCGAGGCACGTTGAGCCGGAAGTACCGGAACGACTTCACGTTGGTCAGGCTGGCACGTACGGGATCGGGCTGGCCGGCGAAGTCGGCGACGATGGGATGGCGGAAGTCAAGCGTTTCAAAGAAGTACGGGTTTTCGCGGCGCTGGGAATCGCCGACAATTGGGCCGAGCTCGGCTGGCAGAAGGCCCTTGCCACCGTTGTAGAGCAGGCGGTTGTAGCTCTCGGCCATCACCTGATCGCCCAGGAAGAACACCACCCCGCCGCCTTGTTTCAGGTAGGCATCGAGCGCGGTCGCCTCGTCCTGGCGAAACTGGGCGATGTT
>CAZRGV010000027.1:44749-47814 GCA_964599655.1 uncultured Isosphaeraceae bacterium
CAGAGCGCCACGGCGTCGAAGGCCGTCAAGTCGGTCTGCGAGAGCATCGCCTCGGGCACGACCTGCACCTGGATCGGCGAGGGCTGGCCGGGCGATTCGGTCGCGGGGCTCAGGGCTTCGGCCAGGAAGCCGGTCTCGGCTTCGAAGAGCCCCGTCTTCCGGTCGCCGTCGACGAGAAGGACCTTAACCGCCTCCCGAACCGGAACGACCCGACGACGGCGGTTATCGAGATTCAGAGCGTCGTCGTCGAGGCGAACCTCCACGACGTGGTCTCCCGCGTCGTGGAACTCGTAGCGGAACTCAACCTCCTGTTCCTGGCCGCCGTCGAGCGAGACGATCTGTTCCTCGTTCGGGATGATCCGGCCATCGACGACCAGGCGCGCTCGGAGGTTGCGCGCGGCCTCGCGGCCGAAGTTCTGGACCTTCGCGGAGACCGCCACCGTGGCCCCCGTGGTGACGATCGCCGGGCGAACCTCCAGAGAGGTGACGGCTCGGTTCTGGCCGTCGGGCGCGCCGAGGTCGATGACCAGGGAACGAACTTTCTTCGCCTCGATCCTCGAGATCGTTTGCTTGAGCCGGTCATCCGCCTCGGCACGACGGCCCCCGCCCCAGCTCGCGGTTTGCAGGTCGGTGAGGACCACCAACTCCTTGCGAGGGATTTCCGAGGCGTCGAGCACCTCCTCGATTTCCCGGAAGCTGGCGGCCAGATCGGTTCCGCCGTGCGGCAGGCGAATCTGTTCGATCTCCCTGGCCACGACGTCGTGGTTGAAGGCCGGGGCACCGACGACCGCGCGGGGCGGGTCGCCCATCAACACCACACTGATGGCGTCCCCTTGCCGGGCGTCCTTGACAAGCCTTTGGGCCAGTTCCTTCGCCTGGTCGAACCGCGAGGTTCCGCTGGTGTTGTAATCCATGCTCAGCGAGCCGTCGAGCACCAGAACCCAGTGGCTTCGCTGGCCGAAAACGGCGGGCAAGGCTCCCATACTTTCGAGGAACGGCTTGGCCATCGCCAGCGCGAGGAACACGAGCAAAAGCGTTCGCACGGCGAGCAAGAGCCACTGCTCGATCTTGATCCGCCTCTGATTCTTACGAATGGCCGCCAGCAGAAACCGCATGGCCGCCCAGTGAATCTCGCGGAACTTCCGGCGGTTCAGCAGGTGGATGATGATCGGCAGCGATGCCCCGGCCAGGCCCCAGAGCATCAGCGGATTGGCGAACCAGGCGAAGAGCAAGGGCGGCATCAGCAAGGGACACTCCCCTCTCTCGGGGAATCAAGAGCGCTTCGGAGATACCGCAAGCGGAAATTCGTGGTGAGAGACAACGGCCACGAAGCCCAATCCATCGCGGGAATCCGTAAACGTGTCAGGCTGTTTCGATCCATCCGCATCGCTCCTCCTTGAGGGTTCAGTCGGTGAACCGCTCACTTGACCCGGACCATTCGCGACGCCAGATAGGTCGAGAGGGCCTCGTCGAGATTCTGGTCGGTACGCAGGGGAACATAGTCAATATTGATCATCTGGCAACCCTTGCGAAGCTCATCGCGAAAGGCCTGGATCTCGGCCTGGTAGGCGCGCCGCAGGGCAGTCGGCTCGGCGAGGATGTCGGGCAGGCCTTCCATCCCCTTGAACAGGGTCGTCTGTCGGAACGGGAAGTCGAGCTCGGCCGGGTCGAGAATGTGAAAGACGATCACCTCGTGACGGCGGTGACGGAAGTGCCGCAAGCCCGACAGGATGCGAGGCACCTCGTCGAACAGGTCGGAGAGAATGACGATGATGCCCCGCTTCCGGAACCGTTCGGCCAGGTCGTGAAAGATCACGCCGAGGTCCGACTTGTTCCGGGCTGGCGAGACGTCCATCAACTGGAAAAGCTCTTTGAGGTGCGACGGCTGGCCGCTGGGCCGAAGGTAGCGCTGGACCTTCTCGTCGAAGGTCGCCAGGCCGACCGAGTCTTGTTGCTGAAGCACGAGGTAGGCCAGGGCCGCCGCGACGAACTGAGCGTATTGCAGCTTCGAAACGTTGTTGCCCGAGGCGTACGACATGCTTTCGCTGGTATCAAGCAGCAGGTACGTGAGGAGGTTTGTTTCCTCCTCATACTGCTTGAGGTAATACTTGTCGGTCTTGGACCAGACCTTCCAGTCGACGTGGCGGATATCGTCGCCGACCACGTATTCCCGGTGCTGGGCGAACTCCACCGAGAAGCCGTGATAGGGGCTTTTGTGCAGGCCGGCGACGTAGCCCTCGACCACCAGGCGGGCCTGGAGATCGAGGCCCTGGATGCTAGCCAGCGTTCGCGGATCTAAATACCTTGGCGACTCGTCCACTCTGTTCTGCCTCGCTCGGATTGACGGGCACGTGCTTGAGGAGACGCTCGAGGATGTCGTCGGCCTTCAGGCCCTCGGCCTCGGCGTTGAAGTTGGTGACGATGCGGTGTCGGAGCACGGGATGGGCCACTTCCTGGATGTCTTCGATGCCCGCGAAGGTCTTGCCGTTGAGCGCCGCTCGGGCCTTGGCGGCGAGCATCAGGTACTGGCTGGCGCGAGGCCCCGCGCCCCAGCTCACGTAGTCTCGGACAAAGTCGGGGACTTCTCCCCGGACCCGTCGGGTCGTCCGGGCCAGCCTCACGGCGTACTCGTTGGCGTAGGGGGCGGGCGGAACCCGTCGCACGATCTCCTGAAACTCCAGGATATCGGCCCCCGAGAAAATCTTCGAGACGCTCGGCTTGAGGTTCGAGGTGGTCAGCTCGACGATTCGGATCTCTTCCTCCTCGTCGGGATAGTCGACCAGGATGTTGAGCATGAACCGGTCCAGCTGAGCTTCGGGCAGCGGGTAGGTGCCTTCCTGTTCGATCGGGTTCTGCGTGGCCAGCACGAAGAACGGGTCGGGCAATCGGTGCCGCTCGCCGCCGACGGTCACCTGCCGCTCCTGCATGGCTTCCAGCAGCGCGGCCTGCGTCTTGGGAGGGGTCCGGTTGACCTCGTCGGCCAGCACGATGTTGGCGAAGATCGGGCCGCGAAGGAACTTGAACTGGCGGACGCCCGTGGCCTTGTCTTCCTGAATGACCTCGGT
>CAZRGV010000027.1:47862-48105 GCA_964599655.1 uncultured Isosphaeraceae bacterium
CTGCACGCGGTTGTAGCTCAGGTTCAGGGCGTCGGCCAGGGTATGGATCATCAACGTCTTGGCCAGACCGGGCACGCCGACCAGCAGGCAGTGGCCCCTGGCGAAGATCGCGATGAGCAACTCTTCGAGGACTTTTTCCTGCCCGACGATCACCTTGCCCATCTCGGCCCGGAGCCTTTGGTAGGCGTCGCGGAGCCGCTCGACGGCGGCGATGTCCTCGTGCTTCATCGGCTCGTGCGGCTG
>CAZRGV010000027.1:48136-55036 GCA_964599655.1 uncultured Isosphaeraceae bacterium
TGAAGGGGCCGGACTTGGGGACTTGCTTCAGACTCACGGTGCCCGACCAGACCGTCCATTGTCGCTTAAGGCGTTCGGTTCGTCGACTCCCCCAGGGCCCAGAGCCGTTCCTGGGTGGCGACGAGAGCTGCGTGGGTGTCGAGCCGAACGGTCAGCGCGCTGACCGGGGCAGAGAACAACAGGCGCTGCACCGGCGCGCCGGTGTCGCGAAGACAGAAAATCACGGGCAAAACCGCCAAGGGGCCTTCGAGCGATCGCGAGGGGCTGGGGTACGCCGCCACGTAGCGCTCGCTCAGGGCTACCGCCCAGCCGGCCTGAGGGCCGGTCAGGTGCCGTGTCCAGACCGGCTCGCCGCTGGACAGGGCGTAGGCGGTCAGTGTGTTGCCGCTGGCGCAGAAGATCCGCTCGCCGTCGATCGCAAACCCGTCAGGCCAGTCGCTCAGGTCGTTGAGGCCGAGGCCGCGGTTCCAGAGCGGCGCGCCCGAGTTTGGGTCGAGCCGCACCATCGCGTTGCCTCCGAAGAGCACGAGCAAACGGCCCGAGTCGACGAACAGTCTTGGCGGAACCGCCCGTGGCAGCGCCGAATCGTCGCGGAAGGTCCACACCTCGGCTCCTCGATCCAGGTCGAACAGGGCGACGGTCCTTGGGTCGAGCACCAGCAGCACGCGATCGTCGTCGATTGGCAGCGGGTCGCGCGTCCAGGGGTCTTGCTCCTTGTCCCCGTGATACTCCGCGCGCTGCAAGCCGCGGTCGGTGTCGAGCACCACGATCGCGTTCGACTTGCCCACCTGGAGCACAACGCGCTGCGGGCTGACCAGCACGTGCGGATTGATCCCGCCCGAACCCGGCGCGTACGACCAGTCGAGCTGGCCGGAGTCGGCGTCGAGAGCCAGCAGCTCGCGGTCGCCTCGTAGGCAGTAAACCCGGGAGCCGACGATCCGGAAACCGTGTAAGCGGCCCAGCGAGGCGGGCGGCAGTTCCTCCCGGGGTTCGGCGCGGGCGAACGGATTCGTCTTGCGCTGCTGGCCTCGAGGGTCGGTCGGGTCGAACGTCCAGCGCGGTTGACCATCCTTGAGGTTCAGGGCGGTCAAGCGGGTTGGTGTGGCGGCCAGCACGAGGTCGGTGAGGTAGCCCACCCAGACCGGCTCGCTTCCCAGATCCGCTTCCCAGGCCGAGTCGCCCGAAGTCGGATCGACGGGTCGGAGAATCGACCCCCTGGCCACGAAGATTCGGGCCGAGTGGATCGAGGGCGGAACGCCGTCGGCCGCGAGGGGCCGGACCTCCCCCTCCCATCGCTTGGTCCAGAGGCGAACCATCGGCAGCGGCAGCTTCGGCTCGGCGCCGCCCATCGACAACGACAGGAACGGTTCACCCGAGAGCCGCTCGGTGGCCAGCATGCCGACGGTTCCGCTCAGGCCAAACGGCTTCAGATCGACGTCGGAGTACGTATCGCGCGCCGGCGAGAGAAACCCCTGGGACTCGTAAGCCTGGCCCAGCCCCCAGAGGGCTCGCGCTCGAAGGACGTCGGTCGGAGCGATCGCCAGCAGCCGCTTGTACGCTCCGGCCGCCTCGCTGGGCCGGCCCAGCGTCTCGCAAAGCCGTCCCAGGGCGAGCAACGCCTGGGGAGCGACGCGGGCCACCGGGAAGCTGCGGCCAACCTCCCGCAGCAGGTGCGGGTTCTTTTCTTTCTCGCCCCGAGACAGGAGCCGCTCGGCTTCTCGGTCGTAAGGGGCGTAGACCTCTCGTCCCCGATCGCGGATCAGAGCCGCGAGTCGGTCGGCGATCAGCAGGTCGGCGCGGACGGTCCGACGGTCGTCGGCCGGAACGCTCAGAACACTGAGGCGTTCGTCGTTGAGCAGGTCCTGCAACGTCGAGACCGCCTTGTCGGCCGCGCCCGACTTCGATTGCGCCTCGGCCAGATTGAGGCGGGCCGTCAGGCGGTCACGATCACTCCTGGCGGTATGGATGGCCTGTTCATAGTGTCGTCTCGCCGTGATCCAGTCGTTCGACGCCTCCGCCTTGGCGGCCAGTTTCATCAACAGGTGGTGCTCTCGTGCCATCGCCACCTCGGCCAAGGGCTGACCGTCGGCCAGATCGGCCGGTTTGGCGAGTTTCACGGCCTGTTCCAGGCTGGCCAACGCCAGCTCATCCTGCCCGGTCGCCTCGGCCAGGCGGGCGAGCTGATAGTGGTTGGACGCCTTCTCGGGTTCCCGGACGATCTCCTCACGATAACGTTCGATCAACCGGCTGTTCTGACAGAAGACCGTCAGTTCCTCGCGGCCCGCGACGACCAGGTAGCCGTCTCCCACGGCGAGGTTCCCACCGCTGGTGTTGAAGGCCTGATAGAGCCGGATCGGCTCCCGGTCGACGGGAACCCCGGTCGCCTGGTCGAGGACATGGATCTCGGTCTTGGTCGGCCAGTAGATCGAGTCGCCCGCGAGTAAGCCTCGGCCGTGCTCTTCGAAGCCGCTCCCGCTCTCCGGCCAATAGCGAAGGACTTTGCCGGTCTTGACGTCGATCGAGTATACCCGGTCTCCCGTGGCGATCAGGTGGCCCTTGGCCACGCCCAGCAGGTGAACGACCCTGGGCAGCGCGTCGGTTTTCCAGGCCAGGCGTCCCGAGGCGGCGTCGAACGCGAAGATGGGTGTCGAGTCATCCGGCGCGACAATCACAAGGCCGTCGTGGACGATCGCCGGGTTCAGGTCGCGGTGGGTTTCCCGCTGACCGATCATCGGCATGTCGCGCTCTCGGGTCGGGTAGGTCGCCAGCCATTTGACCGCACCGGTCTCGGCGTCGAGCGCGGCCACCGCCCCCATGTTGGTCTGGTAGTAGACCGTTTGACCGTCGAGTGTGAGCAAGCGGTGGCCGATGTCGGAGGCCAGTTGCATGTTTCGCATCGGGTCGAACGCCGACGACGCGTTGCCCAGGTAGCGGACCCAGACCGTCTCGCCCGTCTCGGCGTCAAGGCAAGCCACGTACGACCAAGTTTCGGTCACCGCCTCCGTCAGGGCGACGTACACGTGCCGGTCGTCGGCCACGGGCGTCCCCTCATACGAGGCCGAGAACCGCTCGATCCCATTGGCCCGTTGCTTGGGAAGCGCGATGTCGGACGCCTGCCGCTTCCAGAGCAGCTTGCCCTCGACCTCACGGTTGTTCCGCACCGCGACCAGCGTCCCGCCGCCGCCCCGTCCGCCCACCGGGCCAAGCCTGGCGAAAATCCGGTCGCCCGAGGCCGTTAAGGTATAACGAGGCGAGCCCAGGCCGGTCCTGGCCGTTCGAGACGTCCCGAACGCCGATTGCAGCCGCTGCTCCCAGGCCACGACCAGTTTGTGGACTTCCTCCTCGGTCCCGGTCGGTCGAGCGTCGAGGTGATAGGCGACGATCTTGTCCTCGTCGCAAACCACCACTTGATTGCCGAGCACGATCGGGTGGTAAATCAGGTCTTGGCTGGTCGATCGGCCCATCACGGGCGACCGGCCGAACGGCGAGTTCACGAACTGCGGCCGGTTGTCGGGCGGCGGCTCGAGACGGTCCTTCCACTGAAACGAGCCGACGTCCACAGGTCCCGGCACGATCCGGTTCCTCGTGGGAGAACCGGCGAAGGTCGGCCATCGGCCGTCGATCGAGACGACCGGTGTCAGATGGTCCTCGGCCAGCGACGACTTCAGAATGTCGACGAGGAGCCCCTGCCGGCCCGCCAGCCGATCCTTGGCGCCGGGGTACGCCTTCGCGAACGCGTCGAGATCGCTTTGGACCGGCGGGTTCGTGCCGATCGCGGCCCGGCAGAGCAACTTCTTGGCGGCGACGACGGCCAGGTCCACCTCCGGGTCGGGATAGACTAGGGCGTTTCCACCCTCCTCGCCATCGGGAACAAGCCGCCGATAGGCCGCCAGCGCCTCCCCGAATTGCCCGCGCTGGAAGGCCAAGTCGCCGAGCAGGTTCAGCGCGTCGTCACCCCAGCTACTGCAGAACATCTCGCTGACAACCTGCCGCAACGCCGCCGGATCTCGGCGGGCCGCCCCCTGGCGATAGAGCTGCTCGGCCCTGGCGTCGACGCGCTGACGGTAGATCGCCCTCGCCTCGGGCGGAAGGGCCGCGAGGCTTCGTTGGCAATGTTGCCGGGCGTCGACGTAAAGGAGCGACTCGCCCGACGGATCGGCCGCCGGGTCGCCCCGGGGAACCAGGGCCACCGACTCTCCGAATTGCTGGATCACCTTCTCATAAAGGTCGATCGCCTCGGACCACTGTTGGTCACGCACGTGGTTGGCCGCGTTCCGGAGCAGGGTTTCGGCGGTGTAACTCGAATCGGGGTGGAAGGTCACGCTGGGGCGGTTCGGCCCCTGCGCTCGGGCGGTCGAAAGTCGCCAACAGGAACTCCCCACCAGCGGCGTCAAGACGGCCGCGAGGAACCATCCAAACCGGAGAACCGCCAACGCCTTACCACCAGATCCGGGCTTCCTCATCAGTGGAACCCTCCTTGCGCGAGGGCCGCGTCTTCGGGCCACCCGTGCCGAGGACCGGTGCTCTGGCGCCGCCCGTTTCCCACCCTGGACAGCCTTCGCCAGAACTCCCCCATCCCGCCGTCATCTCTCGCTCGGCTTCCGAACGGTCGCCATCGTGATGGGTCAAAACCTTGTCGTGATTGGGTGCATGTTCGATCATCCGTGATCCGACCCCAGAGGGCAACCCCCGCCCTCCGGAAATCCTCCGCGCTCCGTCTATCTGAGGGAACAATGCGACAAGCGGCGACGGAATACTACGGCAAAATCAATACCGTGATGAATTTTCCGCGAACATTCGACAGGAATCAAGGCGAGATGAGCGAGTGCCCGTTTTTCTCTGCCGACGATCTAGGCAGAATGCCGTAATACCGGGCAAAACCAGCAAAAGTGCCGCCTTCAGGCACGATGCTGCACGAGGTAACCCACGTAGAAGACCAAGGCGCCACCACCAGCGATCAGCAACGACTGGCCTAGGCCGACCTTCGCCGCGAGTTCCGAGGCGATGCCGAACGGCAGGATGAAGAGACCGATCAACTGCAAGGTTCGCCCCAGCGCGTAGCGGCTCATGACGGGATCTCCAGAAACGCCTGGGCTCGAACCGGAGAGCCACGGAACGGTCCGACCGAGACGGCGGGACGCGCCGTCTCGGTCGGGGGGCTGTTCCGGTCAGTTGCGGACCTTGGACGGCTCGAGCACGATGTCGCCGATGTCAACCACCTGGCCAGGTTTGACGTCCACCTGCTGGCCTCGGGAACCGCCCGAGGTGACGTAACCCGCCTTGCGCTGCCAGACGATGATGTTTTGCGAGCCGGCGGGAACCCCCTTGATCTCGAACGAGCCATCCGGGCCCGTGACGGCGAAGAACGGGTGGTCGAAGACCATGATGTTACCGTTCATCCAGGGGTGAATGTCGCAGACAAGGTTGATCGGTCGCTTCTCGGCGGCCAGCTTCTCTTCGGAGCTTCCGTTGGGTCCGAGGGCGAAGTTCTTGTTGTTGACGAACCCGGTGTAATGCACGTTGTGGCCGACCGCGTCGCTCGACTTGAAGACGATGGTCTGGTCCTTGTGCATCGCCGTGCTGAACGGGATGAACTCGCAGTTCTTCTGGTCGATCTCGACCTTCGGCTGGCTGGTCAGCAGGGCCTTCTCGGCCTCGGGGTTCTTCCCCTTGGGGCTCACGAGGAAGGCAAACGCCTGCGGAATTCCTTTGGATTCGGGATCGACCATCAGTTCGCGACTGAAGAGAGGCACCGCGGCGCAAACCTGGGGATCCTTCTCCTTGTTCTGGGTGATGGGCGCGGGCTTGGGAATCTCGGAACCACCCCAGACAAGGCGGCCCTTGATCGTTCCGAAACCGCTTTGAAGCGGGGCGGGAGGCGCGGCGTTCGCGGAACCGCTCGACATGCCCGCGAAACCCAGGGCAACGACCGCGACCAACGTCGCGCCGAATGTGCCGGCGCAGGCCAGGAGGGAGGACACTCGATTCATGAAGGGGAACCCCTCAATCAGGTGAGAATTCGTGGGTGAGTGCGTACCGTGGCGAGACGGCGAAGACGCGTTCGCCTCGCCGCGGCACGCATTATAACAGGAGGAAATGGCAGGGGAAACGGGAAGGCACCTCGTCCGAGGACGGCCGGGATCGAGCCGGCCGTCCTCGACGAGCATTCGGGCGGGAACGAAGCACGCGAATCCGGACAGGGCCGTGGCCTTACTTGACCTTGGCCGGGTCGATCACGAAGTCCTTGGTTGTGACGTCGTCCGCCTTGATCGTGACCGTGTCACCGGACGAGGAGGCCGTCACGTAGCCGGGGTGAACGGCCTCGGCCCAGACGACCACTTTCTGATCGCCGGCCGGAACCTTCTCGATCTTGAACTCGCCCTTCTCATTGGTCACGGCGAAATACGGGCTGTTCAGTGTGAGCCACCAGCCCTTCATCCAGGGATGGATATCGCAGACGACCGAGCCCGGACGATTGTCCGCGCTTCGGATCTCCACGGGGAACTCGGTATTGGGCTGAATGCCCTGGTTGAACCGGGTGCCCTGAAGCTGCGAGTTGACGTTGTGGCCGACCTGGTCGCTGGAGCGAAGGATGACCTTGTTCCCCTTCATCACGGCCAGCACGTGAGGCTCAAACACGCAGCCCTTCTGGTCGAACTCAACCGGCGCCGCCAGTGCGTTCGACTGCGCTTCGGGGTTCACGGCCGTGGGCCTGGGAATGTACACGACGGCCCACTTGACGCCCTTGGTCTCGGGGTCGACGACCAGCTTCTCCGACTCGATGGGGTTGGCCGCGCAAACGTTGGCGTCCTTGACGTCGGCCCCCTTGGCCACGAGGATCTCGGGCTTGGGTGCATCACCGCCAAAGGTGACCTTGCCTTGCAGGGTTCCCCAGCCTTC
>CAZRGV010000028.1:0-763 GCA_964599655.1 uncultured Isosphaeraceae bacterium
CAAGCCGACGAGGAGTTCTGGCAAGCCATCTACGCCCAAGGCCGGGGCGCGGTGAACCTGACTGACATCCTGTATGACGACGTGACCAAGTCCTACTACGTGGGGGTGGGCGTTCCGGTGGTGGAGGAAAGCTCCGGGCGGTTCCTGGGCGGACCTTGGCGGATTGCAGGAGATGCAAGGCGCGGAAGAAGGCGCGGCGGCTGGCCGTCTCGTAGCGGTGGAGCTGCCGGGCCTCGGGGCTGGTGTCGAGCCGTTGGCCCGACTGGACGGCGGCGAACTCGTGCGACTCGCAGTGGTTCCAGAGCTGCTCGGCTCGTTCGTTCAGGTCCTGGATCTCGCCGCGGACGAGCTGCCGGAGCGCCTCGAGGGCGGGGGCGGCCTCGTCGGTCGAGGGGCTTCGGGCCTGGTCGACCTGTTGGGTCAGCCTGAGAACCTCGGGGTCGAGGTGTCGGATTTCGAGCGGGCGGCCGAGCAGGTCGAGGACCAGGCCGAGGTCGTCCTCGTTCCAGGAACACTGGTCGCCGACGAGGCCGTGTGCGAGGGCCTCCCAGCGCTCGGCGAGCCACTGGCAGCCCTCGGAGGTCTGTCGAAGCTCGAACCGGACCGCGGCCGGGTCGTCGGCCAGGTGGCGCCCGAGCCGTTCGGCGCCGAGGCGGCGGCGGTCGTCCCAGAGCATCGCCTCGCGCCGACTGTTGGCCTCGGCCAACGGGGTTTCCAGGGCCACGCACTTGTCGATCCGAACGGAGGCCAGGGCCAGCTCTCG
>CAZRGV010000028.1:773-1096 GCA_964599655.1 uncultured Isosphaeraceae bacterium
ATGGTCTTCTGCTTCTTGCGCGCTTCCGCCTTCTTCTTCTGCGTCTCGAGGAACTTCTCGGTCTCGGTTATCGGTCGATGGTCGGCGTGGAACCGGGCCTGCCGGCGGGAAAGCTCGGTGGCGTCCTCGGCCGAGAGGGCGACCCCCGCCCCGGTCAGCCCGTGCCGCAAGGCGTTACGACGGGATTGCCACTTGCCGGCCTCGGTGCGGGGTCCGGTGCTTTTCTGAGCATTGCGCCGGTTGGCGCGGAGACGATCGAGGCTGCACGAGGTGCCGGTCGTCGTCGTTGTTGTCGTTGCGATCGTCATCGTCGGAAACTCTCC
>CAZRGV010000028.1:1114-1344 GCA_964599655.1 uncultured Isosphaeraceae bacterium
GAGCCAGGTGAAAAAACCCATCCAGAGCCGGCGTGCCGGCCTCGGCGAACGTCGCGAGGCGCCCAAACACGCGGCCTGTCTGCTCAATAACATCGAGGAAAGGCCGGGGCCGATTCGGACAAAATGGGAAAACCGCAAAGATTTTTTTGAAATCGCCGGGATGGGAAAATCGGTACCGGAGTCTGGAGTCCGGAAGGACGAGGGGAGGTGGGCGGGATGGCGGTGTTGGA
>CAZRGV010000028.1:1362-13905 GCA_964599655.1 uncultured Isosphaeraceae bacterium
GTTTGTGGGAGCCAAGGGCATTGCCGGTGCGTTGCGGAACCGGAGCGCGGGCAAAGCCCTTGGCAGCCGGACGGGGACTCTCAGCGCGACGGCCTGGGCAGCACGACGCGACGGAGCTCGTAGGCGGCCTTGCGCTGGTAGCCGCCGGAGAGGTGGACCACGATTTCGAGCCGGTCGTCCGTCGCCGACTCGATGTCGATGGCGTCGCTGCCGTTGCTGTAATCGAGGCGGAAGACTCCTGCCTCGGCCGCCGGGTTGGGCGGCACGTTGTTGGCCAGGTCGAGGAAGGATCGGGCTCGGGGGGGTTGATAGGCGTAGCTGCCCACGGCCCGGCTGAGGAGGGTGTCGCCGAAAGCGACGACCGCCTCGTATTGGCCGTCCTTTTCCAGGCTGAGGAGGAAGGTTCGAACCAGGGGCTTGCCGTCGTTGCCGCGGACAGGGGCGCCGTCGTCGTCGAGGATCGGCAGTTCCGCCCGCCAGACGCCGTCGAGGCTCTCGGCGTGGCAATTGATCCGCGGATGGAGGACGTGGGCCTCCTTGCCTGGGTTCCACTGGTCGCCGGGCATCAGCGGCCCGCCGCGGTCGGATCGGGCCAGTTCAAGCGTTTCGGGGATCGAGGCCGAGACCCGGCAGAGGACGTTCTGCTCAGGCCAGGGCAGGCCCGGCAGCTTGTCCAGTTGCCAGGTCAGCTCGTCCATGCGCCAGGTGAGGAAGGTTCGCAGCTCTTTGAGGTTGACCAGGCCGTCATCGTCGGCGTCGGCTCGGCCGCGGAGGGCGTCGAGCAGGGCGGTGGTGAACAGGCCGTTTTCCTTGCCGTCGCGGCTGAACTCGGCCGGGTAGCACCCTGTCAGGAGGATGAGGCCGCCGGGCGCCGGCCGCCCGTCGGGGCCGAGGTGGTAGAGCACCTCCTTCGTCAGGAACGCCGGTTGACGGCCGATCTGGCCCGCCTGGCATGCGTCGATGGCCACGAGGACGTGGTGGCCTCCCCGCACGAGGAACTCCACCTCGTTGGCGAGCAGGACGTCGCTGAGCGGGAAGTCATGGCAGGCGAACTGCCAGGTGCCGCCGCTGGCTCCGCCGTGGCCGCTCAGGAACACGACGAGGAAATCCCCCGGCTCGGCGTCGGTTTCCAGGTCCTTCAGCGCCGCGAGGACGCGGTCGCATGAGGCGTCTTCGTCGGTCAGCGTCACCATGCGCGACCCAGGCGCCTGGCGCTCCAGCAGCGCGGCGACGCGTCGCGCGTCGTTGACGGCGCCGCGCAGGGGGCGCAGCGACGGGTCTCGGTAACGGTTGATGCCGACGGCGAGACCCCGGAACCGCTGCGGTGTCGCGGCCCTGGCCGGCAAGGGCCCCGCGATCGAACAGGCGACAACGGCGCAGGCCACAAGACTCCAGACGCTGGTTTGGCGCGGTTGCATCGGCGAGTGCCTCCCGAACCCAGAGAGAACGATGTGCGTTCCGACAACGCGATCGAGCCGTCCTCCCTGAATCATAACGGCGTTGAAGTGGATTCATTAGAGGGGCCCGCCCCCACGCACCGGCTTTGGCCGAGCCGCCCGCCGGCGTCCCGAGGGGGCCCCCCTTGATCCGCTCGGCCGTCCACGCCTTGGCCTTCTGGCGGCGGGCGATCTTTCCTTCGAGGATCGCTCGCGGCCAGGGCGAGTGGCACGCAGGCGCGGGCGATCGGGACAGTCGGGTGGCTGTCCGGATCGCCCGTGAGGGGGGGCGGGTGTTGTCGTTGCGCCGGTCACCTCGGCCGGTGCTTGTGGCGGGGCGAGGTGGCGAGGGCGGCGAGGGCGGCGTCGTGGAGGTGAGCGGCCTGGGGCGCGAGGGGGGTCAGGGTGGGGTGGGCCGACCGGGGGCGGACGGTTCGGGTGTGGCTCGCACTCGTGGTTGAGGTCACGGGGGTGGGCGGCAAGGTCCTCCTGTGGAAGGTGGTGACTTCGGCGTCGAAGTTCGAGGGGGTTGGCGAGGGGTTGGTTGGGTCGAGTCCGCCGCCGGTGGGGAAGGTGCCGTTGAAGGCGCCGTCGAGGCCGTTGGCGGCCAGGTCGGTGATCCCCGAGCCGGAGACATTCACGAAGTAGCGACCGCCTCGGAGGGGTTGGCCGTGGTTGAGCTTCAGGACGACCGTGACCGGCGCGGTGGGTGATCCCTGCGGCGAGAGGGCGATGTCGGTGACGGTCAGCGTTCTCGGGACGTGGATTCGGGGGCTGAGCGGCCTGGCCCAGACCTGGTAGTTGGCCAGGTTCGCGAGCGAGGCGCGGTCGAGGCCGCTCAGACCGTCCTGGAAGGTCAGCGTGAGCTGTCCGTGGAGGCGGTCGAAGGTCAAGCCGGTGACGACGGGCCGTTGGGTATCGAGGAGGACCTGGCCGAGCGTGGTGGACGAGGAGCCGAGGGGCGCCACGGTGAACATGCCGGCCGGGACGATGGCCGGTGGGCTCGCGGTGGCGTGGAACACAAAGGAACCGTCGGGGAGTCCGTACGAGGTGTCGGAGGCCGCCCAGTGGCCGGAGGCGTCGGCGGTCGCCGTGGCGATCAGGAGATCGGGCGCTCCGGCGTTGGTGCTGGTCGCGTAGATGCGGATGATGGCGCCGGGCGTGGCCGTGCCGGTAAAGGACGGCGTGTTGATCCGTGTGATCGCGAATCCGTTGGAGGTCGTCGGGCCGGTGATGCTACCGGGCGTGAGCCCGCCTGAGACGAAATAGATCACGGGGGGTTTCTGAACGGTGACGATGGCTCCCTGGCCGGTGATCGGGCTGGGGAGCGGATCGAGCGTGGTCGTGACCGAGGTGGCGCCGACCGTTGAGGGGAAGGAGCCGCCCAGGTCGGTGATGCTGACGAGCGTCGTGAACGTGCCGGTGGCCTGGTAGGCGTGCGAGCCGAGCACACGGAACCGGCCCGGGACGAGCGCGTCGGCGACGACCGTGGCGGTCGTGGTCGTGCCGTCGCCCCAGTCGATGGTCGCCTGATAGCTGTTGGCGGTCTCGAACGTGTCGGGGTCGTTGAACTGAGCGACGACGACGTTAATCAACGACACGCCCTGGGTCGCCGAGAGGCTGCCGGCGGCGCTGAGGACGGGCGGCCGGTTGATCGCGGTGATGTCAAGAGTTTGAATGTTCTGATAATCGAACGAGGAGCCCGTTCCGAACGTGACGGTTCCCGCGGTGGAGGTGTCCACGGTGGTGGTCGTCGCGTTGACGGTGATGCCGTTGGTGCCGTTGCCGCCGTCGATGTTGAGGGTTCCGCTGGCCGGCAGCGCGGCCGGGTCCACGACCGCGTGGTCGTCGCCGCCGTCGAGGAGGATCGAGGTCTCCACGGCGTTGGGGACGCCGTGGACGTTGACGGTGTCGTTGCCCTGGCCGCCGTAGATCGTGAGGGTTTCGATGCCGTCGTTGCCGTTCGGGTTGTTGAGGTTGATCGTCGTGCCGCTATTGGAGGCGCTCGCGGAGGCGTTGGTCTTGTTGGCGAAGTTGATCAGCTCGAAGGCGTTGGTGGGGCTGGAGATCTGGGTCGTGGCGAAGCCGTTGAAGGTTGGGCCGTCGGTGATGTCGAAGGCCGTTGAGGACGTCGGGGCGACGAAGTCGAAGGTGGGAGCGGGAACGACATCGTTGATTGGGACGAGCTGGGAGAAGAGGATTTGATAGGTCGAGTCGAAGTTGATCGAACCCGCGCCCGGGCCGGTGGCCACGTAGCGCTCGGTCGAGAAGTGGGCTCCCGACCCCTGGAGGTTGAGTGTATTGGCGCCCGAGCCGCTGAATCTGAGGATCACGGGAAGGGGGTTACCGGCCGAGCAATCGATCGTCAGGGAGTTGGAGGCGGAGCCGGTCTCGATGCCCAGGTTGCCGACCGAAGCGAGCGACACGTTGATCGTCGCGGGGGCGAGTCCGGTGAGCGACGCCTCCGTGGGGCTGACCGAACCGAGCGTGGCGGACTGGCCGTTGGGGTCGAGGGCGTCGTCGATGTCGAGGACGGCGTAACCGCCAGTGCTGGTGACGTGGATCGTTCCTTGGAGGTTTTGCGCTCCAGCCCCGGCGGCGCCGCCGAGAGTGACGAGGTCGGCGGAGTTCCCGCCCTGGGTGTCGAGGTTCAGCGTGCCTCCCGCGCCGGTGGCCTGGACCTGGATGTTGTCGACGCCGGTGCCCGAGTTGATGTCGGTTGTGATCGAGTCGGGCGTGTTGTTGACGAAGAGGGTGTTGCTCGCCCAACCGCCGTTGAAGGTCAGGCTGTTGAGGGAGGCGCCGCTGTAGTCGAAGGTTGGCAACGGGGCGAGGCCGAAGGAGAGTTGAGCGGCGTCGAGGGAGATGGTTTGCGGACTCGCCGAGGCGGAGTCGTCGACGGTCAGGCCGGTGGTTCCGGTGATGGTCACGTTGCCGAGGGCGCTGGCGGCGTGGGTGGCGTCACCGAGGTTGACGGCGTTGGCCGGCGCGGAACCCATGGCCAGGGTGATGGGCGCCAGGCCCGAAACCGCGGCGGGCGAGCTGTTGACGTTGGCCGTCGTGCCGCTGGCGTTGGCGTTGAACGTGAGTCTGTTGAGGGAGGCCCCGCTGTAGTCAAAATGTGGCAGAGGCAAGCCGAAGTCGAGGCTCGACGCCGTGATCGAGGCGGTTCGCGCGCCGGTGGAGTTCGTGTCGTCGATGGTCAGGGCGGTTGTGCCGGTGACGGTCACGCCGTTGAGCCGCGAGGCGCCGAGTCCACCGACGCCGACCTGGACCAGGTTGCTCGTCGACGAGCCCATGGCCACGAGGATCTGGTTCCCCATGGCGAGGTAGGGAGTGAACGCCACGTCGACCGTCATGGCGGCCGTGGCGGGGCCCTTGATCGACAGGGTTTCGATGTAGTCTCCGAAGTAGCTGAACGTCGGCAGCGACCCGCCTCCGAAGGAGATTCCGGTTCCCTGGAAGCTCAAGGTTCCGCCGAAGGTGTCGGCGGAGTCGTCGATGGTCAGTCCGAACGTGCCGTTGAGGGTCATGCTGCCCAGGGAAATGGCGGGGTGGGTCGGGTCGCCGAGGCTCAACGTGTTGGTCGTCGAGCTGCTCATGGTCAGGGTGAGGGTGGCGATGGGGGGCGTGCCGGTGACGACGATCGCGTCGGTTCCCGAGCTGGCGTCGATGGTCAGGTCCGAGAGGCTGAGGAAGTTGATCGCCGCCGGAGTCAGCCCGGTGAGTTGCGCGCCGGACAGCACGACATTCGAGTGGTTGGTGGTGTCCAGCGAGTCGTCGATGGTCAAGCTCACGAGGCCGCCGGAGCTCTGGACGGTGATCGGCTCCAGCAGGCCCTGGGCGCCGACGCCGATGACGCCGCCGAGGGTGACTTGGTCGGCCAGGGGGCTGCCTTGCGTGTCGATCGTCAGCGAGCCGCCCGAGCCGGTGCCCTGGACGTTGACGGTGTCGTCGCCGTCGCCGGTGTCGAGCGTGACGCCGACGTTGTCGGGCGTGCCGGTGACGTTGAACGTGTTGCCGCCCGAGCCGCCCTTGACCGTGAGTGACGAGAGGCTGGAGGCCAGGTTGATCGCCGTCGGTGTCAGGCCGCTGAGCTGTGAGGCGTTGAGGGTGACGGTCCGCCCGGTCGTGTCCTGCGAGTCGTCGACGGTCAGCGCGACGGCGCCGCCGGTGCTGGCGATGCTGAGCGCGCCGTTGAGGTTCTGCGCTCCAGCCCCGGCGGCGCCGCCGAGAGTGACGAGGTCGGCGGAGTTCCCGCCCTGGGTGTCGAGGTTGAGCGTGCCTCCCGCGCCGGTGGCCTGAACGTTGACGCTGTCGACGCCGGAGCCGGAGTGGATGGTGGTGGTGATCGACGCCGGTGTGCTGTTGACGTTGATCGTGTTGCCGCCCGAGCCGCCGTAGAAGGCCAGCGACGCGAGGCTGGCGCTGGTGTAATTGAATTTCGGCAGTTGCGTGACGCCGAAGCTGAGGGTCGAGGAGGAGAGCGTCGCGGTGGCCGCGCTGGAATTGGCCGAGTCGTCGATGGTCAGGTTGGTCGTGCCGCCGGTCGAGATGAACTGGAACTGGTCGGCGGGGAGACTGCTGGCGGCGTGGGTCGCGTCACCGATCTTGATCGAGTTCGTTCCGCCCGAGCCCACGACGATCCTCACAACGTTGGTTGTGACGGGCGCGCCGGCGACGTTGATCGTGGCGCCGCCGAGGTTGGTCGTGCCAAAGGCGAAGATCGAGATGTTGCTCAACCCGCTGAAATCGATCGTCGCCGGGCCCAGGCCGGTGATCTGGGTGGCGGTCAGGTTGACCGTCTCGGGCGTGGTGGTCCCCAGGAGGTCGTCGATGGCGACGATCGTCGAGCCCGAGCCATTGAGATTGATCGAACTACTCAGGTTCTGCGCTCCGACACCCGAGGCCCCGCCGAGGCTGACGGTGTTGGTCCCGTTGCCGACGTTGATCGTCACCGGGCTCGACGAGCCCGTGAGATTGAAGGTATTGCCGCCGTTGCCGCCGGTCAGCGTCACCGGCTCGCCCGAGCGGGTGCTGGTGAGGTTGTAGGTGTCGGCCGGGGTGCCGCCCTTCAGGAGGATGCCGCCGCCAAGGACGCCGCCGGTGGCGTGGACGTTGAGACCCAGCGGCGTCGAGATGGTGCCGTTGTTGATCACGTAGGCGTTCGTCCCGCTGGCCGCCGAGGTGTCGGTGCTGTCGTCGATGGTGAGCGAGACGTTCGATCCACCATTCTGGATGTTGATCTGCGCCTGGATCGACGTGGCCGGGGACAGGAGATTGGTTCCAAGGAATAAGTTATGCGCGTTCGATCCGGACGTCGGATCGATGTTGACCGTCGAGCTGGTTGACGCGGCGAGTGTGGTGCCCGTTCCACTCCAGTCGCTAATGAAGTTGACGCCGTCGACGCTGTGGTAGAGAAAGCCGTTGGACTCGGCGATGTAAAGCGTATCGGCACTGCCGTCGCTGACGGCGCTTGCGACCGATCCGCTGATGGAGAACGTCCAGGTTAAGAGCCGTCGGTCTTCGAGCCGTTCCAGTGCCAGCCGTCGGCGACGTTCGAATCGAAGGTTCCGGCCGCGGCGCCGAATTGCCGAGGTAATAGTCATACGGTCATTCCCTGAAGAAAGAGGATCTCAATGGACCCCGATCGCCGCGGGTCAGGGGGGAGCCATTTGACCCGTTCCGACGGGACCAATGTCTTGGGTCATCTCATGGGCCGATCGGCCCGCGCGGTGTTCGTCGCGCGTTGTCCGTTTCCTCGGACAGGCTTCACCCGATCTCCCCTCTCTCCTAGAACGCCGATTCCGAATCGTCAAAGCGTGGCGCCGGCCTGGGTTTGAGCCGGGTTGGAGAACGGGCGCTCTGGGAATCGATTCGCTGGCCTCGCGGGCGGCATCGAGTGGCTCTGGTCTCGAAGCGAGACCACGGCCAGCGCGTTCGTCGGAGGTCCGACGTTCGCACTGGATGAACCGTGAATCCCATCCGGGCATTGAGTTGATCGGAGCCGAGCCAGAGAAACGATCCGTCACGGGCGCGGAGGACCGTGGAATCGGGCCCCGGCAACCCCGGGCCGGCCAGGCCATCCGTGCTCGCGATTTCGGATGGGTCGTTCAGGGCGTCGCCGCGGCCCGGGTCCGCGGTCGAACGCGCGGGATGAGCCACCCGGCCAGGGGGCCAAGCCCCGAGGCCGCGGCAAGTCCCCCGGCGATCCGCGCCGGCCAGCCAGAGCGGTCCGCAGGGCGGACCCGACCAGACTGGCGTGTTCGGGCGTGGAGGTTGCGTCGGGTGGCTCGGGTCTCGCTTCGGGACCACGGTCGTGGGTTCGTGACGCCCCAACGAACTCGACGCGAGATCCAAGCCCCCCGCGCTTCGGCCTGGAGGCGGGCGGTTCCGGATCTCTGTCAGAGTCCGATGGGCCGCGGGCCTGCGCTCTGGCAGTTGCTGAGGAACTGTTCGACCGAGACACCGACGGAGGGCAGGGATTGCCAGCTCGGGAGGCCCGGGCGGGTGCGGACCATGTAGGCCCAGTGGCCCACCTGGGCGTTTTCCGAGGGGCTTGTGAACATCTGATTTTCCATTGTCCACTGGCCGAACTTCCGCTGCATCAGGCCGATGCCCTGAGTGATGGTCGGGCTCGAGCCGTCGTCCATGGCCGTGAAATTCAGGAGCACCCGCCCTTGGGGCGTGACCGAGCCGATGAGGGACGAGCAGACCGGCGACGAGCCGCCGAGCTGGGTGACCGAGACGCCCCAGAAGTAGCCGTCGCGATAGCCGGTAATGTGGAAGACGGTCTGGTCGGGCAGAGCCACGAGCGACTGACTAGGCGCGTTGAAGAGGACCGAGGGGAGGTTGTTGGTCGGCACATACCAGTAGGTGTCGGCGAGCCAGCTCCAGCGGGCGGCGGTCGGCGAGGGTGGCCGTTGCGCGTGGGAATGGGCATGGGCCGGTTGGAGCTGGAGGCGGAGGGCGTCGAGAGTGAGCGGGGAGCGCGCCTGGATCTCGGAAGGATTCCGGTGAGGCGACAGGGCCTGGACGACGGCGGAACGTTGCGGGGTGGGCGACGCGGCTCGCGCGCTCAAGAGCACTCGTTCCTCAAGGGCATCGATCGAACCCAGCGGCGACACGCGACGCCTTCGCGACTCGGGGATGTTCATGATCGTCTCTCACCATTCCGCGAGTGAACAAATCCGGGATGACCCGATCCGGAGTCGACGGACGGCGTGGAGGATCGTCTTTGGTTGCGCGGCAAGGGGGAGGCGTCGTCTCGGCTCGACGCTCACGGGATCCGAGGCCGGTAGAAGTCTAACACGAGGAGTCGCTTGAGGAGGCGGCGGTTGGTCTCAACGACGCAATGGCGCTGCAAACGATTCACCTTTCGCATTCGCATTATTCAACGCCGTCGCCCAGGCGGTCGACCTCGTCCTCGCCGGGGAGGCCGAAGCTGTGGAGGGTGCCTTCGAGGCGCTTGGGGAAGTAGGATTCGGCCTTGTCGTTGGGGTTGAAGAGGGTGTTGCCGGTGCCGACGTAGACGCGGCCTCTCGAGATCGAGGGGCCGGACCAGACGGGGCCGAGATCGATTTCCTTGAGCGATCGACCGGTGTCGGCGTCGAGGGCGACGAGCTTGTTGCTGACGACGGTGGTGAAGAACAGGACGCCGTTGCCGATGGCGATTCCCGAGGCGACCGGGTCGCCGACGTCCTCGTAGACGGCCGCGGGAGGCGGGCCGCCGACGTGGGCGATCCTGGGGCGCTCATGCCGCCAGCGTTCGGTGTTTGTGTCAAGGCTGAGGGCGACGACGCGGCCGCCGGTCGGCGGGGCATGGCTGGCGTCGACGCTGTCCTGCGTGCCGAGGCGGATGGCGTCGATGCCGTTGGTGTAGATCGTCCGGCCGTCGGTGGCGCAGCCGGTTTGCAGGCCGCCGATCGCGCTGGGGAGCGCGAGAGTGCTCGGGTCTCTCGGCGAGGAGAGCGGTTGTGTGGGTGGGCCGTTGTAGACCGGCGTGTGGTGGAGGATCTGGCCGTCGGAGGCGCGCAGGACGTAGAAGGCGCCGTTCTTGCAGCCGACGCCGACGACGCGGGTGGGCGTGCCGTTGTGGTCGAGGGTGTAGATCTTGGGCGTGTCGCCGACGGATTGATCCTTGTAGAGGCCGGTGGCGGGGTCGTAGCCTCGGAGGGCGTAGTTCCAGACGTCGCCGGGGTTGATCTGCGAGACCCACTTTTCCTTGCCGTTTCGGACGTCGACGGCGATGACGGCGCACGAGTGGGGGGTCGAGAGGCTGGGGTCGTCGTCGGTCGGTTGCCGTGGCGAGTTGTGCGTGTCGGTGCCGAAGAAAACCGTCCCGGTCTCGGCGTCGAACGAGGGAGTGCTCCAGACGGAGCTGGTCGATGGTCCAAAGGTGAACGTGTGCTTTCCTCGGCTATCTTCGATAACGACGGGGGGGTTCAGGCGCTCGGGCTTCGGTCCGACATCGTACTTCCAGAGGATGCGGCCGGTCTGCGGGTCGAGGGCGACGACGAAGCCTCGGCCGGTGCAGCAGGGGTAGAACGGCGTGGCGCCTGCGAGGTGCTCGAAGGGGCCGCCCGCGAAGAGGACCCGCCCCTCGGCGAGGATGGGGGACGACATGATGAAGTTCCAGTCGTGGGCGCCGGGGAAGTCCTTCGATCGCGTGTTGATCTTCCACTTTTCCTTGCCCGTGAATCGATCGAGGCCGTAGAGGTAGCCCTCGGTGTCGCCGAAGTAGACGCCGTCGACGGTGACGAGGGCCGAGCCGAGGATGCCGCCCCTTGAGGCGTCGTCGCGGAGCGAGTTGGCCGCCCTGGCGAGCAGGCCGCCGAGGCCGTTCTTCGCCGGCTTCGGGGCGAAGTCGGGGTTGCGGTAGGTCCACTTCACCTTGCCGCTGGGCGTGAGCTTGTAGAACGTGGGATGGGTGGTGGTGCCGAAGTAGACGTAGCCGTTGACGACCGTGGGCGTCGCGTGGATGACGCCGACGGTTTCGCTGGACCCCTCGGGCGGGAAGCGCCACTTCTCGACGAGCCCGGCGACATTCTCGGGCTTGAGGGCCGTCTCGCCCCGGTTGTGCCGCGTGCCGAGGACGTCGGCGTTGTACAACGGCCAGTCCTTCGGGTCGCTGGAAAGGCCCGGCCCTCGACGTTCGAGCTTGAGATCCTCGCCGCGGCCCCGGCCGATCCAGGCGAGGGGGACCATCGCGATCAGGATCGGCACCAGCAAGAACAGGGCGGCTCGGCCACGCCGTCGCGAGGATCGTTGGGAATTCGTCATGGCGGGCGGCTCCGGGGGTTTCGGTTCGGATTCCCCATGGTATTCGAGCGGAGCCCGGATTTCTTGCGGGTTTTTCGGTGGGCAGGATTGTACGTCTGTTTTGAAGGGTGGGTTCCGCCGCGCCGCACTCACCCGACGTTTCGGGGTGCGAGGTTTCGATGACGAACTCGACGGGCTCGGACGAGAGTTTCAGGCGGCGGCGCCGGGCCCATTCCTCGTCGGTCATCACGACCCGGTAGCGGCCGGGTTTCCATGAATCGAGGCGCGAGAGGTCGATCGGTGACGGTGCCGGGCTGTAGGAGGCACCTGGCTTGATCGGTACTGGGTCGTTGTGGTCGCGGACCCCGGAATCAAGGATGTGCCGGTCACGGCATACTTTTCCGTATTTCGTCAGGGCGGGCTCTCGCCCTGACTCGTCGTTGACGACGACCAGGTGATTCGGCCAGAAGCCGCATGACCACACGATCACGGTCTCGGACGTGGGGTTCTCGTACTCGCAGACCATCTCGATCGGTTCACCCTGAGAAAAGACTTTCTTGGGAAGATGAACAATAATATCAATATGCTTCTTATTGGAAGGCAATGGTTCCCTGGACGGAACCGATTCGTGAATCCTCCCAAGATCATTCGCCCCTACGAATGCATCATACTGGTCAATTGTGAGTGTTCCTGCCAACGAACCGTTGGCGCGGCCCGGAACATCATGGAAGGTCCAAGGAGGGAATGGATTCTGCAGGACCGCTTGCAATGTGGCCGAGGGAGTGTCGACAGGTGCGGGAGGAGCCACCGTGAGTCGCGACCAGAATTGAGGAGAGCCGTCGGGAAATCCGTGCCAAGGCTCGTATTGTGGATCATTCGGCATAACGACGGAAAAGCCACCATGGGGATCGGACCGGAATCCAAACCCAAGAAGAACGATGAGAATGGCAGTATGATTTATGTCTAATTTTATGAATATAACAATCTTTTGTTAATCCCGAGTTCGCGATTGAGGGATCACCCGAAAACCCGGGCATGGGTGTCGCAAGGTTTTATTGGAGTTGTCGAGAAGATGATTCCTAAGGTCCAGGGCCGGTTCCTTTCAGATCGGGGAGGTGCTCAGGGTCTCGAAGACGCGAGACCACGAGCACCCGCCTAGGTTTTTTGTGATTGAAATGTTCTTTATATCAGTGATTGTAAATTTGTTGGCTCCGTCGCGCTGCGCCCACCCTGCAAGACTTGATTCGTGGTTCTTGGCATGAACGTGGGTTAGGTCGCGGGGTTGGGATTGGGGTTGGGTTGCGGCTCGGGTCTGGGCCTGGGTCGGGGTTCGGGGCGTTCGCCGAAGGTGCGAAGGGCCTCGACGGGGTCGCCGGGGGTGCGGCTGATCAACCAGGAGGCGCCGAGGAGGCCGAGGGCGGGGAGCAGGAGATTGCTCCTCTTCAGCGCGGCGACGGCCACGACGGCGCCGGCGGTTCCGACCATGAGCTTGGTGGCGGGGTTCCAGTTCGGGTAGGGGAACGGGCCGGTCTCGGGTTGAGGGGGCGGGCCGCCTTGCAGGGCGGGATGTCGGCCGGGTTCGTCGTGGACTTCGAGGCGGTTGACGACTTCGCGAACGCCTCGGACGGCGGCGACGGCGTTGAGCAAGGGATTGACTTCCTGGGCGAGGATTGGGCCTTCGAGCGTGACCGAGCCGTCGCAGGCGAAGACGCTGATGGCTCTCGGGTGGGAAATGACGTGCCCGAGGAGGGCGCGGACGCGCTCGACGAGGACTCTGGCGTCGGCGTTGTCCGGTCGGAAGTTGGCGGCGGTTTCGGCGGCGACCCCGCGAGCGCGGGGGCTCGGG
>CAZRGV010000028.1:13915-31638 GCA_964599655.1 uncultured Isosphaeraceae bacterium
CTCCTCGACGAGGTCTTCGACCTCGTGCACGACGCGGGTGAGCTGGTCGGCGAGCAAGGCACGTCGGCGACGGCCCGAGCGGGGGTCGAACAGGTACATCAAGCCGGCGCCGAGGCCGATGCCCTTCAGCAAAGTGATCGGATGGCTCATGATCGTCGTGCCTCCTGGAATCGGGTCGTCGAGAGCGCGGGTCCCTCCCTGGCGAGGACTCTGGGGGCTTGCGGGGGGGAATCGCGTCGGTCGGTTCTGGGGGTCTGAAGTTCGCGATGGCGCGGACGCGTTTGGATCGTCGACCCGACCCACCGTGCGAACGGCGTGCCGGGCCGAGCGGTTTTTCGCGTGGCGAATGGCGGCTCGCGGGTTGGTTCCGTCCTTTTTCGTTCTACCGCGCCGTGGGGTCCGAAGCGAGAGGCCGGGGTGTTCTGGAACCAGGAAGATTGCGCGTTACGCTTCGCGAGGTCTGGTTTCGGGGCGTTGGGGAGGGGCTTTCGACGGGGTTCGATGGACGATTCAGGGGACGTTTTCGGCGGGCAAGGCCGGGGGGTTGGCGCGGTTTGGGCGTTCTCGATCGCGACGTTTCTCGACGCGGTAAAAGAGGAATTTCGCCACTTCCGCCACGAGCACGTAAAGCATCAGGATCAGGGCCAGTGCGGCGAGGAACGAGGCCGGCAGCGGCACGAACCCGAGGAGCGCGGCCAACGGCGAGTAGGGCAGCAGCGCGGTCATTGCGCTGACCAGCAAGGTGGCGACGAGGAGCGGCCGGCTGGGCCGGCTCTGGAAGAGCCGTCTGGGGGTGCGGATGACCAGGACGATCATCGCGGCCGAGATGACCGACTCCAGGAACCAACCGGTGCGAAGCTCGGCTTCCCTGGTGTGGAGGATTCGAAGAAGCACTCCGAACGTCAGGAAGTCGAACACCGAGCTGATCAGGCCGAAGACGATCATGAACCGCCGGATGAAGCCGATGTCCCAGCGCCGGGGTGTCTCGATGGTCTCGGGGTCGACGGAGTCGGTGGCGATGGTCATCTCCGGCAGGTCCGTCATCAGGTTCAAGAGGAGGACCTGCTTGGGCAAAAACGGCAGGTAGTTCAAGAAGAGGGAGGCCCCGGCCATGCTGAACATGTTGCCGAAGTTGGCGCTGGTAGCCATGAAGATATATTTCAACGTATTGGAGAAGGTGGCACGGCCTTCCCGGACGCCGCGTTCGAGGACGCTCAGGTCTTTCTCGAGGAGGACGAAGTCGGCCGCCTCTCGGGCCACGTCGACGGCCTCGGCGACCGAGATGCCGACGTCGGCGGCGTGCAGCGCGGAGGCGTCGTTGATGCCGTCGCCGAGGTAGCCGACGATGCGGCCGGACTTCTTCAAGGCGAGGATGATCCGCTCCTTCTGGTACGGCTCCACCTCGGCGAAGACGGCGATGGTGGGGGCGTCCTGGACCAGCGCCTCGTCGCTCATCCGGCGGAGGTCCTCGCCGGTCAGGATTCGCCCGTCGCCGAGTCCGGCCTGTCGGGCGGCGTGGGAGGCGACCAGGCGGTTGTCTCCGGTGATGATTTTGGTGGCGATGCCGAGACGGAGAAGCCGCTGGAGTGTCTCGACGATACCGTCGCGGAGCGGGTCGTCGAGCGCGAGGAGGCCGAGGAAGGTCATTTCCGACTCGTGGTCCTTGCGAATCCGGGTCTCGGAGCCCAGGTCGCGATAGGCCAGTCCGAGGGTCCGCATGCCCTGGCCGCTGAACTCGGCGAAGCGTTGCTCGATCTGGGGGCGCAGGGTGTCGAGCGGGACGACCTCGCCCGCCGAGGATTCGACGGTTGAGCAAACCTGGAGCACGTTGGCCAGGGCTCCCTTGGTGATCAGGCGGTTCCGGCCGTTTTCAGCGACCAGGATGCTGAGGCGTTTGCGGACGAAGTCGTAGGGCTTCTCGTCGAGCTTGGTGTAGGCGGCCGCGTCGGGTCGAGGCTCGGCGGCGATGGCGGCGTCGACCGGGTTCGGGTAGCCCGACTGAAGCGAGGCGTTGAGATAGGCGTACAGCCCCACCCGTGGACTCGGCCGGCCGAGGGCATCGACGACCGTGGAGAGCCGCATCGTGCCTTCGGTCAACGTGCCGGTCTTGTCCGAGCAGAGGACGTCCATGCCGCCGAGGTTTTCGATGGAGGCCAGTCTTCGGACGATGACGCGCTCCCGGGCCATCCGGCGCGCTCCGTGGGCCAGGTTGACGCTGATGATCGCCGGGAGCAATTGCGGGGTGAGGCCGACGGCGATGGCCACGGAGAACAGGAACGAGTCGAGAACGGGCCGGCGGAGGGCCACGTTGATGGCGAAGATCGCCAGGACCAGCAAGAAGGTGACTTCCAGCAGCAGGTAGCCGAATTGCCGGACGCCGCGCTCGAATCCGGTCTCCGGGGGGCGGAGCCGGAGCGATCCCGAGATCCGGCCGAATTCGGTATCGCGGCCCGTTTGGACGACCAGGAGCCTCGCCGTGCCGCTGACGACGCTGGTACCCAGGAAGAGGCAGTTCGCGCGACGGGCTAAAGGGGCGTCCGGCGGCACCAGCCCGACCGTTTTCTCGACCGGGAACGTCTCGCCGATCAGGGCCGCCTCGGCGACGAACAGATCGGTCTCGTCGAGCACGCGACCGTCCCCAGGAATGATGTCACCGGCTCGAAGCAGGGCCACGTCGCCGGGCACCACCTGTTCCAGGGGAACCTCGATCGGCTGGCCGTCTCGCAGGACACAGGCGGTGGTGCGGACGAGGTCGAGCAGGGTCCGCAAGGCATCGGCCGCCCGCCACTCCTGCCAGAACCCGAGCAGGCCGCTGACGAGGACAATGGTGAGGATGATGTAGGCGTCGGTCGCCTCTCCCAGGAAGTACGAGATTCCGGCGGCGATGAGGAGGATCAGGATGATCGGGCTTCGGAATTGCGTCAGGAAGAGGGAAAACGCGATGGTCCCCCGGCCCGCCTTGCTCAATCGCGAGGCACCGATGGCGAGCCTCCGGCTTGCCTCTTCAGCCGAGAGGCCCTGGGGCGAGGTCCGGAGCCGTTGGAGCAGATCCTCCTGAGAGACGGACCAGAAGTCGGAGAGGCCTTTGGTCCTGGCCGGTTCGGTGATGGAACGCATCGGGGGGGTACGCCTCGGGGTTCTTCTGGGGCCGTCTCCAACGGGTCGATCGGTCTTCGAACCACACCCAAAGGCGCGAGGTCGTTGAGGCCGGTTGGGCCGGACCTCTTATCCTCGCACGCGATCCCCCTGGCTTGCCAGCGGTTGTGTCGGCTCGCTCTGTCCCGCGAGATGCCGAACGTCCAGGAATGGACTGGAATGGAACGGAGGGACGGCACGAAGCGACGAGGGCCGTGCAATGGCCCAGGCGTTGAACATCACATGATGTGGTCGTGCCATCCGTCCGGTGTTTCGGATCGACGGGGCCGCGCGGGGTTCCGCTCAACCGCCGGGCATCTGGCGATGGTAGATCCACTGCCAGGGGAAGGGTCCGGGTCCGGGGGAGATGGGGTCGAGGTCGTAGATGGGGGAGTAGCCGCCGCCATCGTAGTAGGCGCCGACGGGTCGCCAGGGATGGAAGAAGTTCATGATGATGCGAGGATGTGGCGGCTTGCAATCGGGCGTGACGGAGCTCTGGCCCGGGTAGCCTCGGAAGTAGGGGGAGTAGCACTCGACGCAGTTGTCCGGGAAACGGAGGCCGTAAAGGCCGCTGGTGAAGGGACTGTTGGGGAGTCTCGGGGGATGATCGACGCGCCTGGTAATGTAATAGTCGTCACGGTCGGGGTCGTGGGGCAGCTTCGGCTGAACGGGGGCGTACCGCGTGATGAGTCCATTACGGGCGTTGTCGGTCGGAAGGGCCGGAAGCGGGGCCTGGGCCCTCGCGGGACCGGCCATCCAGAGCATGGCAAGGGCCAATCCGGCCGCGAAGGGTCGGGGCCTTGCCCGTGATCGAGAGCGAGGCTGGGGAGGTTCGGAAAGCCAAGCGGAATCCGATCGCCAGGACATGCGTCAAATCCTCCGAGTCGGGACGCAAGGGGAGGCCCGGACCAGAATCGCGCTGGTCCGGGCCTCCCGCCGGGGTTTCTCGGGATCGGCCGGGCGGCCCCCGATGCGTCAGATCAGAACGCCCGGTCGACGAAAGGCGGGAAGGCGAAGTAGTCTCGAGGCGAGCGGGTCGGGACGACGTAGGGGACATAGCCGGGCGTGATGGGGACCGGCCCGCCAGGTCCGACGAAGTACTCGACGCCTCCCACTCCGAGTCGATAGCCCGCCTGCTGGACCATGCCGTGGGCCCGGCCGAGCAGCGAGTGCACGCGGGAGCCCGAGCCGCCGCAGGCACCGCAGCCCTGCCCGCCGCACGAGCCGCACACGTCGCCACCACTCCTGCCGTGGTGGAAGAGGCCCTTGCCGCCGCAGCGGCCGCAGCCCGTTCCACCACACGAGCCGCAGAGATCGCCGCCCTTGCCGTGGTGGAAGAGTCCCTTGCCCAGGCCGCCGCAGAGGCCGCAGCCCTTGCCGCCACAACCGCCGCACACGATCTGGGGCGAGGGAGCCGCCTGCGACGAGGCGTAGATCATGGGAGCGCCTTTATGATGGCCGTGGCCCTTGAAGAGTCCCTTGCCGTGCAAGAGGCCATGACCGCCGATTCCGAGGCCATGGCCGCCGAGGCCGTGCCCGCCGATTCCGAGGCCGCCGCAGGTGCCGCAGCCCTGCCCGCCGCACGAGCCGCAGGCCGGACCCTGGAACCCGCCCTGGCCGCCGCAGACGCGACAGCCGCGGCCGAGGCCGTTGCAGGCGCCGCAGATCTTGCTGATCAGGCCGTGAGCACCGGCGGAGGCGCCGATCAAGGCGCTATCATAGTCATTCTTGGCATAATGGCCGTAAGGAATCGGAGGGGCGTAGTAGACGTCGCCGGTCCTGTAATCCTTGGCCAGAGTTTCTCTGGGGATCGTGTGCAAGCCGCCGAGGAGGTCGGTGGCCCGGGCCGTCTGGCCGGAGCCGGTCAGGGTCGCGCAAACCAGGGCGGTCGCGAGTGTCACCCCTCGCCAATTGCCGAAACGCATGGTCACTCCCTTTGACGTTCGGTGAGGTTCCCTCCTGGAGTGTCCTGAAGCGGGCGAGCGGTGGTCGGTCTCGCGCCGTCCTTTGCGCAGCCGACGCCATCCTCGTTTTTGACCCCCGAACGCGTGCCAGGTTTCTCCCCGTTCGGGGCCTGGACCCCGCACGTCCCCGGGGGCTCGCTGTGGTTCCATCGGCCGAATTCGGCTTCGTTCTGGAGCGAAAACGAGATCCGAGCGTGGAAGGCGGGGATGAACTCCGTCGCCAAGGGCGCGACGAGGTCCACCCCCTTTTGTCACGATCGTTTCCGCCGTCAAGATCGACGGACCGATTCGCCTCAGCGACGACCGTAGACCATCGAGGAGGGCAGCGACTCGGGCGACATCGGGGTGTCGTCGTAGCGGATCGCGGCGTGGCCGACGCGGCGACGCTCGGCGCGGGCCTCTCGCATGGCGCCGATCGGGCCCTTGCTCGGCAGGCCGAGCATGTGGCCGATGATGCTCTGCCGGCGATGGCCGGGATAGACCATCGGGTCGGACATCGGCGCGTGGCTGTTCGGTAGGAACGCGCCGGCGGACGATCCCATGCTGCCCAGAGCCGGGTAGGTCGGGGCCGCGGGGGCGGCGCCGAAGCCGCTCTGGTAGTTGGTGCGCATGACGCCGATCGGCATCGGCTCGGCGGAGGCCATCATGTCGCCACCCACGGTGGCGTAGCCGGGGGCCTCACCGCCGACGAACGCCATGCCGGGCGCGGCGTTCTCACTCTGGCAGGCCATGCAAAGCCGGGGCGAGCCGGCGGTCAGCTCGGCGACGTTGACCTCTTCGCCGGGCATCAGCATGACCGGCCCGGTGGCCGGCAGCCGCTTGGGCAGCTTGGCCGCGCACGTCTTGCACAGATGCCCGGCAAAATACCTCGCGCTCCGGTAATCGGAGGCGTTCGATGGCTTCTCGGGCTGACCGGCCCGCGCGGAGATCGGAATGGCCAGGGCCAGCCCGACCAGGGCAAGCGACCACGGAGCGAAGCGACGCATCGGGAACTCCTTTCCCTTTTCCACTAGGCGTCCCGGGCCGAAGGTCCGTCTTTCACGGCTGGCGAGCCGGGTGACTCGACCCGGAAGCGTCGAGACCCCGCGCGGAGCTGTCGGCTTTTTCAACGACGGATGGCTGGGACGCCGGAACCTGACCTTCCTTGCTTCGACGCCGCCCCCGTCCGGTCAGGGGACGCCGGGTCGGTCGTGGATCCGTTCCAGGGCGGCCGAGCGTCTCGCGCGGTCGAGCGTGCCGTCTGGCCGGAGCCAGGGCGTTTGGGCCCTGCCCCACCCGAGAACGAGTCGTCCGCGCCCGGTCGGGCCACCCCGATACGCATTCTAGATCGGAGCGAACCCCCGGCCCCCTTGCGAAAATCGGCCCGATCGTCGCAATCGTGATGTCCAGTTCCCGGTCGGAGGCCGGGTTTCGCGGGTCTGGAGGGCCCAGGATGATCGGGAGGTTGGCTCGGCGAGGGTCGACTGGCTCTCGCGGTTCGTCCCGGTGAGCTTGACGACGGACCCTGGCGCGGGGGAACATGGGGCCGCGCTGGCGGGAGGTCGGGGCTTTCGGTCGAGCCGTGATCTTTTGGCATAACGTCTTGTTCGAGGTTGAGGTTCCGCCGCGCTTCACCCACTCTGTGGGATCGGTGGGATCGTGACGAGTTTCTGGCCTGGCGAACGTGACTATGAACTCGGAATCCGACTCTGGTGAGACGCCCGGATCGTCCCAGACGCCCGAATCGTCTCAGACGCCTCCCCTGCCCTCCGGGTTGCCGAGCTTCGGCCTGCCGATTGTCGCGGAGGCGTTCGAGCTCGACGAGGGCGATGCGCCTCGGACGGTGTTGATCACCGGGGCTTCGGGCAATCTGGGGCGAAAGCTGCGAGCGGCCTGGCGCGATCGGTATGAGCTGATCCTGCTCGACCTGACGGACGAAGGGGACGACTCCGACGTCATCGTCGCCGACCTGGCCGAGTGGGACGAGGACTGGGTGGCCCTGTTCGACGAGGCCGACACGGTGGTTCACCTGGCGGCCAATCCGAGCGAGTTCTCGGACTGGGACGCCCTGGTAGGGCCGAACCTCGACGCGATGGCCCACGTGTTTCACGCCTCGGCGCTGGCGGGAGTCGATCGCCTGATCTTCGCGAGCTCGAACCACGCGATGGGAGGCTATCGCGACCGGTCCGAGACGCCGATCACGCCCGCGCTGGCGCCGCGTCCGGGCAACGCCTACGGCGCGGCGAAGCTGATGGGCGAGCGGCTGGGGATCAGCCTGGCGAGGGCCTTCGAGCTGTCGTTCGTCGCGCTTCGGCTGGGATGGAACCAGCGCGGGGAGAACCGTCCCGAAACCCTTCCCGACGACTGGGCCCGCGCGCTGTGGCTCTCGAACGCCGACCTCGTCCGCCTGTTTACCAGGGCTGTCGAGGCCGAGCTGTCGCCGGGCGAGTCCCTCGTTGTCAACGGCCTGTCCAACAATCGGGGCACGCGCTGGAGCCTGACCGAGGCGGCCGAGCGGCTCGGCTACTTCGCCGAGGACGACGCCTTCGCCGGGAGACCGTGACCCGGTTCCGCCGGACAACGAAGTCGTCGAACCGCCCGACCGCCACGGCCAGGCTCGTTTGCGTGGAAGGATCAATCACCGCGAAGGTTTCCAGCATCGCCCGCGACCGCGTTGGTCGAGCCGGGCTCGGCGAGGAATGTCCGCGGCGAGCTGCGAATCGCTTGTGTGCGGATCAAGGGCGATTCGTTCGGCTCGCCCTGCGGTTGGTTGGATCGTTCGTGACGGTGAAGGCCGCGCTGATGCGTGACGCGGAGGTTGCTGGCGGGTTGGGCTCCGGTGCTCCCAGTCTACGAGAAGTTGTTCATAGTTGGGAGGATTGCTTGGTGGGTTCGTTGCGCCGTCGTGGTTGTCTCGTGGTTACCGACATAAACTGGCAAACCCGAGATTTGTGACACTCGGCGCGGGATCGTTTTCGGGGCGAAGTGCGAGGTCAGGGGCCCGGCGGGCCCATCGGGCGAACGCCGCGAGATTGCAAGGAGTCATAACATGGCTGGTATCAACGATGTTCTGGAGCAATCATGGTGTGATCTCATGGGAACCGGTGGGGCTGGCGGCTTGGGGTGACGGGCGGCCGACGTGTTGGCGGTTGGCGTCGTCGCGTGTGGGTTTTTCGATACCCTGGGCGGGTGGCGGGGTTTGCGATGGGAAGGGGTGGCCGGGACCGATGGCGTCGAGCAGGGCCTGGATGCGGTGTTCGAGCTCGGCGGTGAGGGCGGCGACAGCGTGGCGGGGCTTGCCGGCCTCGCGGAGGATGGCGGCAACGTCGATGGGCGGGCCGAGCCGGACGACAGCGCGTCGGGGGCCCCGCGAGTGGCTTTCGCCGCCTCGAAGCAGGGCGTCTTCCTCGAGCTTGCGGAGCGTTTCGGTGACGCGCTCGACGGTTGGGCACTCGCGGATGTAGTCGCCGGGGTAGCTGTAGAGCTGGACGACGACGAAGAGGTCGTCGAGATCGCGCTGAAGCTGTGGAACCTCGTCGGGCGGGGTCGCGGAGTAGGCCAGGCGGTCGAGGCAGGCGCGACGGAGATCCTTGACGCGGCCAGGAACCGGCCCGCTCCGACGCTCGCCGAAGCGCCGTTGCTCGATCTGGGCGAGAAGGTGCTCGCGAAGGTTCGTAAGACGTTCGGGCAAGGAGCCGGTTTGCACCTCGCCGAGGTATTCGAGCTCCTTGAGGCCAATCATCGCCGTGGCGAAGAGATCGATGCGATCGATCAGCGGCTGATCGGTTCGGGGCCGCCAGCCGATGCACGTTTCGAGCTCAGACATGAGGGCGAGGAGGTCGGGAATCGGGTCGTACGATTCGAGGAAGCGGTACTTGATGGCGGTGGGAACGACCCAGACGGTCTTGTCCTTGTCGGTGAGCTTGCGGGCGGCCGCGATGGCGACCGAGGCCGCGCCTTCGCGAAGCGGCGTGAGGCGGTCGGCGACGAAGTAAACCTCGCCTTCGGGGAAGATCGCCAGCGGGTGCGTGGCCTGGACCAGGATGTCCACGGCGGCCTTGAACGCGGTGAGATCGGCCCCTTCGCGGTCGACCGGAAACGCGCCGATGCGAGGGAACAGCCAGCGCCTCAGGCCGGCGGTTCCCGAGAAGATCTGATACGCGGCCATGTAGCAGAACGGGCGGCCGACGCGCTCGGCCACCTCGAACAAGACGTTGGCGTCGATGTGGTCGGAGTGGTTCGGGCAGACCAGGATGCCGTCGCCGCGATCGAAAAGCGAGGTGAGATGCGAGGCTCCCTCGATCTCGACGGCCTCGACGCGCCCTTCCCTGCGAAGCAGGTGCCGGCGATAAGGCCGGGTCGCCCAGAGCCAGAACCGGCTGAGCTTGGGAGGAAAGAACCGATACGGGAGCTGGTCGGTCAGCGGCAGTCGATGCATCAGGGGGACCTCGGCCTCGTGTTGCGGTCGTCACGAGGAGATCGGGATTCTATCACCGATTTAAACCACGAACGCCTTTTCAGGTCCAGCGATCCTCGGCGCGTGCCGTCCCTTCCGCCGTGAGGCCGGGGGCCGTACGATGGGTCACCTGGGTTGCGACGACGACGCGGGAGGAGCCCTCGACGATGAAACGGATCGGCGTATCCACCTTGCTCCCTCTGGCCCTGGCGACCACGACCACGACCACGATGAACGGCACGTTCGCGGTCGGGGCCGACGAGGCGTCGGCGCTCCGGTTCGAGGTCTCGGTGGCCCCCGGCTTGATCACGCGGGCGGTCGATGGCCGCTTGCTGGTCGTGCTCGACCGTCGAGGGCTGTCGGAGCCGCGATTCGCCGTCGGCCGGACCGGACTGGACGCGCCCCCCGTGCTGGCCGCGGATCTCGACGGCCTGGCGCCCGGCGTCGTCGGCGTGCTCGACGCCTCATCGGCGATCGCCCCGATCGCGCACCTTGCGCGCCTGCCGGCCGGTGAGTACAATATCCAGGCACTCTTTCACGCGAACAGAGATTTGAACATTCCGAATGCCCACGGCGACCTGTACAGCGCGCCGAAACGGGTGCGGCTCGACCCGTCGCAGGGGGGAACGGTTTCACTGGTGCTGTCTCACGCCGTGCCGCCCGAGCGGTTGCCGGACGACACCCCGCAGGTGAAGTATCTGCGGTTGCCGTCAAGGCGGCTGAGCGACTTTCACGGCCGCCCGATGTTCTTGCGAGCCGCCGTGATCGTGCCGAAGGGGTTCGACGCCGAGCCCGACCGCCGTTATCCGCTACGGGTGCACATCGGCGGCTACGGAGCGCGGTTTACCGAGGCCGGTTCGATGCTGGCGCCCGGTTCGAGCTTCGAACGCGCCTGGATGGCCGACGACACGCCCCGGATGCTCCTGCTGCACCTCGACGGCGCCGGCCCGCTGGGCGATCCGTACCAGGTCAACTCCGACAACCACGGGCCCTATGGCGACGCGGTCGTGCACGAGCTGATCCCCTATGTCGAGGATCGGTTCCGGGGGATTGGCCGGGGCGAGGCACGCGTGCTCGACGGCGGCTCGACCGGCGGCTGGGTCGCGCTCGCCTTGCAGATCTTCTATCCCGACGCCTTCCAGGGGGCCTGGTCGTTCTGTCCCGATAGCGTGGACTTTCGCTCGTTCGAATTGGTGAACATCTACCGGGACGCCAACGCCTATGTCAATGCCCACGGTTTCGAGCGGCCCGCCGCGCGCGACGTCAACGGCGACGTGCGATACACGATGCGGCACGAGTGCCAGGTCGAGAACGTGCTGGGCCGGGGCGACTCGTGGACGATGTCGGGCGGCCAGTGGGGCGCCTGGAACGCGACCTACGGGCCGAAGGGGCCGGACGGCCATCCCGTGCCGCTCTGGGATCCGAAGACGGGCGTGATTGACCGCGAGGTCGTGGCGCACTGGGAGTCGTACGACCTGAGGCTCGTGCTCGAACGGAACTGGGCCACGCTGGGCCCAAAGCTGCGAGGCAAGCTGCACATCTGGGTCGGCGAGGCCGACAACTTCTTTCTCAATAACGCGGTGCACCGGCTCGACGCCTTCCTGTCGAGGGCCCAGCCGCCCTTCGAGGGGACGATCGCGTATGGGCCCGGTCGGGGTCACTGCT
This sequence comes from uncultured Isosphaeraceae bacterium, assembly GCA_964599655.1. Lineage (GTDB taxonomy): Bacteria > Planctomycetota > Planctomycetia > Isosphaerales > Isosphaeraceae > CAZRGV01. The sequence continues at coordinate 25,115 of CAZRGV010000028.1, forward strand.
GGATGGGAATCTCCGAGCGCGCGATGATGGAACAGATGGGGGCCGCGACCGGAGCCAGACCCTGAGCGGCTCGGACGCGGTCCTCCGGCGCGGCATGTGGGGGACGAAGTCGCTTGGCAGCGCGAACGTTTCCTCGACGATTCGCCCGTTCTTTCCGCAACGTCCGGCGGGCGTCGCACGACCAGAGGTGTCCCATGAACCGATCCAGGATCGCGAAGGCCGGCCATTCGCGGCGGGTTTTCCGGCGTGCCGCTTTTGGTCCGAGCCTGATGATCGCGGTTCTGCTGCCGTGGGCGGCGGAGTCGCAAGAGCCCGAGAAAGCCGCGTCCTCAACCGCGCCTCAGCCCGATTTCAAGATCCTGTACTGGTATGCCGTCAAGGACCCGATCCGGACGTTTCAGTACCGGGCGTACGACGTTCGCAAGGGGCGTTACCACGCGAAGGAGGTCGCCGACTGGCTGCAATTGATCGAGACGCGTTACCCGCATTACGAGGCCTACGTGCGAGACATCAGGCTCGATCGGTTCAGGGGCAAGACGGAGGCGGAGAAGCTTCAGGCGGCCGTGCAAGATCAGCTCGAACGAGTGGTCGTGGTGTCGACGCCCTGGGCGGTGCCGCTGGGGCCGACGATACCGGGTCGTCCGACCCTGGCGACCCGCCCGCCCTGGATCGCCAGGCCAGGGCCAAAGCCGGGCCTGGGGATGCCGTCCGCGCCGTCGTTCCCCGTGCCGATGCCGTTCCCCCGGCCTCATCCGTGAGGCGGGGCGGCTCGATCCCCTGGAAGAGGCTCGGTCATCTTGCGATGATGGGTGGACTCTCGGCGGATCTGGAGTCCTGACCATGGGGATGATTGTGCTGGCGCTCGCGCTCTTTCCGGCCCAGGTGCCCGACTCGCCGATCAAGCGCGACGAGGTCGTGACGTTCTTTCCGACGTACGGCCGACTCGATCCTTCGGGGGCGTTCTGGACCCTCTCGGTTCACGGCTGGATCTTCGAGCCCGAGGCCGAGAGCCCGATCCGCAACGCGGCGATCGAGCTGCTGCGGAAGTCGCTTGACCTCTCGGAGGACGACGTGGCGACCGCCATTTTCCGCGAGCGGGCCAGGAGGTTTCTCGTCGACAACGAGCGAGGCAAGCGGATTCCGATCCAGATCGGCGAGACAATTCACTTGATGGAGCCATCCCGCCCCGACGGCCACTTCGAGGGGACCGTGCGGCTGGCCGCGAGCGAGGCGGATCGTCGGGCGCCGGCGAGGAACGATGGGTCGCGCTGGATCGAACTTCGCGCGATCACGCGAGCGAATGATGATCGCACGTTCTCGGGCCGGATCCAATTGATTGGCCCAACCGGTCTTTCGGTGATCTCCGACATCGACGACACGGTGAAGATCAGCGAAGTGGGCAACCGCCGGGCCCTGCTCGAAAACACGTTCCTGAAGCCGTTCCAGGCCGTGCCGCGCATGGCCTCGCTTGACGCCAGACTGGCGGCGCGTGGTGCGGCGTTTCATTACGTGTCGAACAGTCCCTGGCAGCTTTTCGACGATCTCCACGCGTTCCTTCGGGCCGAGGGGTTCCCGGAGGGGACGTTCCACCTGCGGCCCTTCCGTTGGCGTGTTTCGAAGTTTCTGGATCTGTTCGCCTCGCCCGAGACAAGCAAACGCCGGGCAATCGAGCCGATTTTGAACGCCTTCCCACGACGCCGGTTCGTGCTGATGGGCGACTCGGGCGAGAAGGACCCGGAGATCTACGGCGCCCTGGCTCGCGAGTATCCCGCGCGGATCGCCCGTATCCTGATTCGGAACGTCAACGGTGAGCGGCCCGATTCCACTCGCCTTCAAAAGGCGTTTGAGGGCCTTCCGGCCGGCTCCTGGCACCTTTTCAACGACCCGGCCGAGGTCATCCTCGATGGATTGGGTGATTGAGATTCCAGGAACACTGTCATTGTTTCGATTGATGACGTAAGAGTTTTTAGGGTGGGCACGGCCCACCGTCTTCCGGGCCGGGCGGTGGGCCGTGCCCACCCTACGAAGGCATTGAGAGATGGTTGATCACGATGAATGATCGCGAAATCGACGTGAACGAAGCGAAGGAAATGACTTCGGCCCCGGCGCGGCTTCGGATGGAGCGGATCACGAAGCATTTTGGCGGGGTCCATGCGCTGGAGAGCGTGACATTCGAGGCGGCGGCGGGTGAGGTTCATGCGCTTTGCGGTGAGAACGGCGCGGGCAAGAGCACGTTGATGAAGATCCTGGCCGGGGCGATCACGGAGTTCGACGGTCGGATTCTTCTCGACGGAAGGCCGGTCACGTTCGGTGGACCTCGCGACGCCGAGGACGCGGGAATCCGGATCATCCACCAGGAGCTGAACCTCGTTCCCGACCTGACCGTGGCGGCGAACATTTTCCTCGGTCGCGAGCTGCGGGGCTGGTTGCGCCTGATCGACGACCGGGCGATGGAGGCCAAGGCGCGGCGGCTGTTTGAGCGGCTGGGGACGCCGATCAACCCGAGGGCGCGGGTCGGCGACCTCCGGATCGGCGACCAGCAGATGGTCGAGATCGCCAAGGCGCTGGCGTTCGACGCGGCGATCGTGATCATGGACGAGCCGACGTCGGCGCTGTCTGACGCCGAGGTCGACCGGCTCTTCCGCGTGATCCAGGACCTCCGGGCGGCCGGCACGACGGTGCTCTACATCTCGCACAAGATGAATGAGGTGTTCACGCTTTCGGATCGCGTGACGGTGCTCCGCGACGGCCGGTTCGTGGCGAGGGCGGCGCGCGAGGAGACCGAGCCGTCGCAGGTGGTGCGCTGGATGGTCGGCCGAGAGATCGCGTCGTTGCACTTCGACGAGCAGCCGAGCTTCGGCCCGCCGGTGCTCGAGGTTGAGAACCTCGCGCTGCCGAGTCCGCCCGACAGTGGCCGACCGGCGCTTGCGGACATCTCGTTCACGTTACGATCTGGCGAAATCCTCGGCGTCGCCGGGCTGCTGGGCGCCGGCCGGACGGAGCTGCTCGAAGCCCTCTTCGGCGCGAGCGCCTCGCCACCCCATGGCCAGATCCGGCTCGAAGGGCGTTTCGCCCGGTTCGACTCGCCCGGCGAGGCGATCGCGGCGGGGGTGGCCCTCGTGACCGAGGATCGCAAGACGCTCGGGCTGTTCGACCAGTTGAGCGTGGCCGAGAACGTCACGATTTGCCACCTTTCGGACCTCGCGACGTTCGGCCTGGTCCGCCCTCGCGCCGAGGGTCGCGCCGTGGACGAATCGATCGCGCGACTCGGCATCAAGACGGCCGGCGGAGAGGCGCCGATCACGAGCCTCTCGGGCGGCAACCAGCAGAAATGCATCCTCGCCCGCTGGTTGTTGACCAACCCGAAGGTGCTCCTGCTCGACGAGCCGACGCGAGGCATCGACGTCGGCGCCAAGGCCGAGATCTACGCGTTGATGAAGCGCCTCGCCGCCGACGGCATGGCGATCATGATGACCAGCAGCGAGCTGCCCGAATTGCTGACCGTCTGCGACCGCATCCTCGTGCTCTGCGAGGGCCGCCTGACTGCCGAGCTCGACCGCTCCGAGGCCACCGAAGAATCGATCATGCACGCGGCAACCCAGTTCCTCGACCGCTCGGCGAAGGCGTCATGAACGATTCTGGGGATTGTTCCGGAGCACCGACGCCCGCCGCCCTCGGTTGGGGAGGGAGGCGGGCGTCGGATCGATCTCGACCAGGATGGCCTGGCGAGGGTGGTCCGGGGTCAGGCGAAGAGCGGCTTGACGAGGGTGCCGCCGTCGACGATCTTGATCGGCCGGCCCTGGGGGCTCATGTTTTCCTTGGATGGGTCGATCTTCAGGGCGTGGCAGAAGCTGGTTAAGAGGTCGTTGACGGCCACGGGGTGGTCCTTGACCTCGGTGCCGTCGGCCGAGGAGGCGCCGATGACCTGGCCGCCCTTGATGCCGGCCCCCGCGACGGCGACGTTGAAGCAGCGGGGGAAGTGGTCGCGGCCGGCGTTGGGGTTGACCTTTGGCGTGCGGCCGAACTCGCCCATCCAGATGACCAAGGTGCGGTCGAGCATGCCGCGCTGCTTGAGGTCGGTGACCAACGTCGCGAAGCCGGGATCGACCTCGCTGGCGTTCTTGGCCATCCGGTCGTGAACTTGCTGATGCATGTCCCAGCCGTTGGAGCGGACCTCGACGAACGTGACGCCCGATTCGACCAGTCGGCGGGCTAGCAGGCAGCCCTGGCCGAAGGTCGAGCGGCCATAGGCGTCGCGGAGCGCCGAGTCTTCCTTCTCGAGGTCGAAGGCCGACATCCGGGGGGAAAGGACCATGCCGGAGGTCTGCTTGTAGAGGGCCTGGTGCTCCTTGACCCGGTCATAGCCGCCGGAGCGCGCGAAGCCGTCGCGTTCCAGAGCGCCGAGCAGGCCGAGGCGGCGGGTGAAGCGGTCGCGGCCGACCGGCAGGGTCACGTTCGTCGGCGGCTGGGTCGGGTTGGCGACCTGGAATGGCTCAAACGCCACGCCGAGCAGGCCGGCGCCGATGGTTGGGCCGCCGATGCTGACGATGTGAGGCAGGTCGAACCGGGGATCGCCGAGCTCGGCCGCGACGTTCGAGCCGAAGCTTGGGTGCTTGACGGTGCCGGTCGGGGCGTAGCCGGTGTGAAGCTGGTAGGTGGCGCGCTGATGGTTCCCCTCGCGGTTGGTCATCGAGCGGATCAGGGCGATCTCTTTCATCGCGGCGGCGGTTTTTTCCCAGCCGGCGGCGATCTGGATGCCCGGCACGGCGGTCTCGATCACCTTGGTGCCGCCGCCGTTGGCGTGCTCGGGCTTGGGGTCAAACGTCTCGAACTGGCTCGGGCCGCCGGCCATCCACAAGAGGATGCAGGCCATCTGCCGCTTGCGGAGTTCTTCGGCGTGCACGGCCATCAGGTCGGTGAAGCTCAGGGCGGAGAGGCCCGCCGCGCCCAGGCCGATGCCCCGCAGGAAGCCCCGGCGGTTGAGCACCCCCTGCCCGTTCATCGCGACCTTCACGATGGTCTTCTCGGTCATCGCAGTCACGTCCTTCGAGTTCGTGGAAGTTTGGGGATTGATCGATCCGGTCCGGGGACGGCTCAGCGGCGGCTGACGAACTCGGTCGAGTTGATCAGGGCCCAGAGGATGTCTTCGAAGGCCTCGCGACGGTTCGTCACCGTGACGAGGTACTTGCCGCAGGTCTCGATTTCCTTGGTCGTCGGTCGGCGGGCGAGCACCTGGAGGTACAGGGCATTGAGCGCCGCGAGGTTGTCGGGATTCTCGTTGAGGATCTTGCCGAGGACCGTGTTGGGATTGGCCTGGATGAACCGGTTAACCTGCGGGCTGTTCATCATGAAGAGGGCCTGCGGAATCGTGCCCAGGACGTCCTCGTTGGGGGTCGAGGGATCGACGCCGAAGAGGACATTGAACAGGACGCGGGGATTGAGCCGGCCTCGTCGAAGAGCGGCCTGATTGGCCGGTTGCTGGTTCAAGGCGCGTCGGCCCGCGTTGGGAGCCTCCAGCGGCATGCCGAGGGCCTGGGCCAGGGCGTCGAGGATCTGGTCGGCCCGCAGCCGGCTTGGGCAGCTCGCGGCGAACGGCGTGCGCCCCGACTCGCTCATCGTCGAGCGGAACTGGCGCTGATAAGCCTTGGTGTTGAGAATGGTGCGGAAGAGCCATCGGATGTCATAGCCTCCCTTGGCCCACTCCGAGGCGAGGGTGTCGATGACCTCGCCGGCCTGGGCCTCACGGGTCGGGCCGAGGTCGTCGACCGGGCTGTAGAAGCTCTCGCCCACCAGGGCGTACCACATCTGGTTGACGAACGCCTTGGCGAACCAGGGGTTGTCCTGCCCGGTGATGTACGACGCGGCGAGCTCCCGGCGCTGCTGGGCGGTCAGGCGGGCGGGAATGGTATCGTTGGAGGCGAAGAAGAACTTCGGCTCGACCGGAATGCTCTTCTGCGGGTCCTTCAGGTCGGGCATCGTGTAGCGAGGTATGCCGCGACGGGTCGAGACCGTCATGCCCGTGGCCTGGCCCCCCTTACCATTGCGACGAGTTTGAATCCCCGCGAAGAAGGCGGCGAACTCGTGGAATTGTTCCCGCTTCCATGGGTCGGTCGGGTGGTCGTGACATTGGGCGCACTGGATTTGCACGCCGAGGAAGACGCGGGAGACCTCACCGGCGAGCTCCACCGGCTGGCCGGTCTGGGCGGCGGTGAAGACGGTGGCCCCGTTCTCCTCGTTTGAGCCGGTGGCCGAGATCATTTCCGTGGCGATCTGGTCCCACGGCGTGTTCTTCTCGAATTGCTCGGCGAGCCACTCTTCGAGCTTGGGGAAGTTGACCAGCCGGGGATTGGCCGGCGTGGCGCGATATTGCACCACGTCTCGCCAGTAACGGGCCCAGTTCTTGGCATAGTCGGGACTGGCCAACAGGTCTTCGATCAGCTCGGCCCGCTTGTGAGGCGTCTTGCTCCGAACGAAGCCAATAACCTGTTCGGGAGTTGGCAGCTTCCCGGTCACATCGAGGCAGA
>CAZRGV010000028.1:31664-43218 GCA_964599655.1 uncultured Isosphaeraceae bacterium
TCTCCCACCAAGGCGGCCGGCGCGACCTTTGCTTCAGCGAGGCACTTCTCGAGCATTTCGTCGATCTGGGCCGAGGTCAGCGACGACTTCTCAACGGTCCGCTTCGGCCGGCCAAGACGGGCGAGCACGCCGTCGATCGGCGCATCGTCCTTGACCGGCGACTGAGCATCCTTCCGGACGGCGGCCGCCAACTCCTGGAAATCTTTCAAGATGGCACGCGCCTCGGCGACCGAGGCGGCTTTGGGCGGCGGGGGGGTGTCGTCGGCGAGGGCCGACCGATTGAAGGCGGGAGCGAGCCCCAGGGCCGAGACGACCACCCCGAACCCGAACCAACCCGCCGATCGCGTGCGAGACTCTGCCATGCGGGAACCATCCTTTCGCACGAAGTCCAAAGCCGGAGGAGGCCTTGATTCGCCGGGCCTGCCCGAAATCGAGCGGCCACATACCTATTGAAACCCACGAATTCCACGCGGGTTTCGGCGCGCCTTCGTGTTTTTTGCGACACGGACCGCGTGGATGCGATCGGCGGGATTCGTGTCGAGGCTGGCGTGGGGCGACCGCGCACCTCGGTGAAGGGGACGGAGAAAGGTGCGCAATTTCTTGCTCAAAAAGGGCGTATGGCCTCGTCGCCGGGCTGCGTCTCAGAGCTGACGGGTTACGACCAGAATGACCAGGACCACGCCGCTGACCAGGGCCATCAGACCGGCGGGCATGAACTTCAGCGAGAGGCTGTAGCGATAGCCGAAGAAGATGCCCATCAACAGCGCCAGGGCCATGCCCAACGTGTTTGCCAGCAAGGCGTTCTGGGAAAACAGAACGACGCATCCGGCCGCCAGCGCGGCGCTGATCAGCCCGGCGATCAACGATGGCCGGCTCTTCGCCTTGACGAACCCCATGACACCCCCGACGCCCAGAAGCACGGCGTAGAGCCCCAGAACGATCTGCGCGGTCAACGACATGGGCGGGATCCCTCTCCACCGACTGGGGTTTCGGGCCGGCTGGTTCTGGTGCAGCCTGCGGGTGGCGCGGTGTCGCGTCGCGCCCCGGGTCAGATCCGCCCCGTCACCCAGAGGTACGAGAGGTAGCAGAGAACGGGCAATCCGACGAACACCAGGCCATAGGCCAGCACGATGGTCAGCAAACGATCGGGCCAGCGAAACATGGTTGTGGAAACGTCCAGGGAGAAAGGGCTTCGGGCCGGACTTCCAGACCTTGGGCTGGAGGGCGGAACGCGTTCACTCTAAGCGCAAAGATCGGTCTCGTCAACGGGGCGGCGGGCTTGACGAAGGCGATCGTTTGCCTACGTCAGTCGCAAGGCACTTCGAATCGTTGTCGGTCGCTCCACCAATCTTTAGGAGGCGTCTTCTCATGCGACCCAAACGTTTGGCCGTCTTGACGATGCTATCTCTCGCCGCCGCTCCGGTCCTGGCCGACGAGCCACAGGACAAGCCCGCGATCGAAGCGAAGGTGGTGGCTCCCCGGCCAGCCGATTCCGACGCGCCGCTACCCGTCGGATTCCCCGGCGCGACCGCTCCGGGCGTTATCGAGGTCAAGACGTATCCGGCCTATCGCAGCGCGGTGGCCCGGAGCACGACGATGTCGATGTCGTCGAGCGATTTCCTGTTCTGGCCGCTGTTCAACCATATTGAGAAGAATCACATCGCGATGACGGCGCCGGTGATCAACACCTATGCGACGCCGGAGATGATCGAGACGCCGGGCGCCAAGGGCGAGGTGTCGATGGAATTCCTCTACCGGGAGCCAACCCAGGGTCAGCCCGGTCCGGATGGCCGGCTGGTCGAGGTGGTGGACCACCCTTCCGGCCGATTTGTCTGCCTTGGCTATCAGGGGAGGATGAGCGACCTCGCGATGCGAAAGGGGGTGGAGCGGCTCCGCGAGTGGCTCGATCAGAACCAGGACACATGGGAAGCCGCAGGTCCGCCGCGACGACTCGGCTACCATGGCCCGATGACCCCGGCCGCACAGCGGCTCTGGGAAGTCCAGATTCCGATCAAGCCCGCTAGGAACAAGGATGCGAAGGACCAGCCCGCCCCGGTGGAGAATGCGCCGACGTCGTGAAATTCCGGGCCAGACCGGCTTCGGGAACGAAATCGACCTTTGAGAATGGAAAACGGCCCCGGTCCAATCCTTGAACCGGGGCCGTAAGAGTGGGGATGGATGTTGGGGGGCGCATCCATCACCGGATCGTGGACGTGGCGCCGAACGGATGCGGGAGCGGCCAGGGGACGGCCGCTCCGCTCCCGTGCCTGGCGAACTCGGTTATCGGATGCCGCCCGGGGGCGGGACCATCTCAGTCGGGACACCTTCGCCAGCTGGGGGCATCGGGCCAGGTGCGGGGACGCCGGGTGGCAGGCCCTCGCCGGCCGGGCCGACGACGTTTCCGCCGGGCGGAATGAGCTGAACGTTGACGTTCGTCGGGGCGTTCGGAATGTTCTGGCTTGGGGCCAGAGCGCCTTCGGCGGGCGGCGGGCTCATGACACCCGCGCCGGGGGCGCCGGGAATCGGCACCGTGCTGGTGTCATAGCCCATGGCTTCCATGCGGGCCCGCTGGGTCGCGGCATTGGTGTTGGCCCACGGGAAGTTCGGGCCCGGCGGGAAGTATTGCACGTCGTCGTACATGTACTTGCCCGAAGGCAAGGTCATGCCGGCGTATTCCACCTGGCAGCCGAACGTCGGCAGGAGTCCGCCGACGACCAGCCCGGCCCAGAGCGCCAGCCGCCGGCTCCGGGGGCGGCGCGGCGATCCGTCGCGGGGGGACACCATGGTTCTCTACCCTCCCTGGTTGGGACGGCGGTGGGAGTCGGTCGGTCGTTCATTCCGAGCCGATCCGGGAACACTCCGCCTGTCCGAGTCGAATCCTTCTCGTGGACCCAGTTCGCGAGTGGCGGACGGAGAGCCTTGCCAAGCCCCGCCGCTCGGTCTCGCCTTGAGTGACGATCGTCGCGAACCAGGCCCCCTCACTCGCCGGATCGGCTGGGGGCCAAGGCCCCTCCGCCCGGGCACCGGTCGGCGCGGTTGCCGGGATTACGTCACATACAGGGAATCGGCCGAAACCGCTGGTCAAGCCCAATGATTCCTCGACAACCGGCCGATTCCCCCGTTCCTCGCCTCATCCATTCGGGTCGGAGGCACGCGCCGGAATCGCTGGCGCGGCTCCGGGAAGCGTGACCCGGAAGGTACTGCCGAGCCCCGGCGCGCTTTCCAACTCGATCCAGCCCCCCATGACTTCGGCCAGCCGCCGGCAGATCGCCAGTCCCAGGCCCGTTCCTTTTATCGGATCGCGTTCGGGATTCCGCAGCGCCGCGAATTCGTCGAAGATCCGCTGCTGGTTCTCGGGGGCAATCCCCTCTCCCGTGTCTCGGACTTCCAACACCAGCCCGCGGCCCGAGACCGTTTTCGCGTCCACTGTCACCGACCCCTTCGCGGTGAACTTGACCGCGTTCGACGCCAGATTGCGGACCAACTTCGAGAGATGGTCGGGATCGGTTCGGGCCAGGGCCTTCGGGTCGGCCACGACCTGAAAGCCCAGCCCCTTGCGCCTGGCCAGAGCCTCGCAGGGTTCGAGGATCTGCTTCAGGAACGCCCCGATCGGGAACGTCGACTCATGGTACGAGACCGTTCCCAGGCCGAAGTGAGCAATGTCGAGCAGGTCGTCGACCAGTTCTCGCAGCGTTCCGACGGTCTCGATCAGGCCGGTCTTGAGCTGGTCCCACCCGGCCGGCAGCCGCGCCTGGCCCGAACCGTTGAGCGGCTCAACCACCTGACTGAACAGGACCAGGCCGTTGACCGGAGTCCGGAGGTTGTGGCTGATCGCCGCCAGCAACTCGGTCCGACGTTGTGCCTCGGCTCGCGCCTCGCGCCGCCTTTGTTCGAGCTCGGCATTCGCGACGGTCAACTCGTCGACCAGATCCGCACAGGCTTGTTGCTGGGCTCGAAGCGTCAGCGACGAGCGGATCGCCGTCGCCAACTCGGTTCTCGCCAGGGGGCGGGCGAGCAAGATCGCCTGAGGCCATTCCCCAAGTCGAGCCGCCAGGGATTCCAGCCCTTCGGGGTCGGTCAGCAGGATCAGGGGGCGCGGATCCTTCCCGTCACGTTTCCACAGTTCCAGCGCTCGCAGAAGGGCCTCAACTTCGTCCGGATCGCCGTCGGCCACGGCCAGGTCGATGTCCGACTCTTCAAAGATCCGAGGGACCGACTCGGCCGTCGCCGAGTGAACGCAACCCCCCTGCTCTTCGAGGACTTCGAGAATCTCGTCGCGATCACGCCGGCAGAGCAAGAGGACGGCCGGTGGAGTCTCCGCGGCTCCCCCCATGTCGAATTCCCCAATCCGCGAAGCACTCCTCCTGGCTCGTTCGCGTCCGGTCTGCTGGATCGATCGAGGCCCTCTCTGGCGTGATCGATGCGCCTTGAGTTCCTATGGGAATGGAAATGGAATCTGGCTCCGATCGATTCCCGGCATGTTCTTTCGAGGGGCAGCTCGAAGCCATCGGACAGGCCGGAGGAATGTCGGCGAGGTTCATGGGTCGGTTGAATAGACCGGCCCCACGGAACGTCTCTCTCCGGACCTGACTCGAAGCGCCGGGCCTCGCCCGAACCATCGAACGCTTCCAGAAAGGATACTTGCACATGGTGCGCCAAGCCGCCCTGCTGATGGCGACAATGGTGGTCGTCGCAACCGGCTCGGGAACGGTCGGAGCCCCCCAGCGCGGCCAGTTGTCGAGCGGACCCGGACAGGCCGAAAAGGTCGTTCTCGTCGAGCTGTTCACCTCGCAAGGTTGAAACCTCTGTCCCAGGGCCGAGCAGTTGCTCGGGCAGCTCGATCAGAACGCAAACACCGCCGACGCATTGACCATCGTGCCGATTGCCTTCCACGTCGACTACTTCAACAAGCCGTGGAAAGACCCGTTCTCCGACCCGAGATTCAGTCGCCGAGAGGGACAGTACAGCCAGATCTTCAATCGGGAGCACCGGCTCAACAACCCGAACTACCTCTACCTGACCCCCTTGCTGATGATCGACGGCCGGGTGCCGATGGTCGGCTCGAACGCCGACACGCCGGCCAAGGTGCGCGAGGCCATCCAGCGAGCCCGGGCATCGAAGCCTCGCGTCTCGCTCGACATCAATTTGGAGGCCGCGCCCGGCGACGCCATGCGCAAGTCTCTTCGCATTGATGTCGCCCCGCGCTCGCCAAGGCTCACGGGCCGCAACGTCCTGGTCGGGGTGGTGACCTACGAGGACGCGACCACGACCAAGATCGAGTCCGGGGAACTGGCCGGCGAGTCGTACGTTGGGCGGTTCGTCGCCCGCGAGTTGGCCGTGAGGCCCGTGCGGTTGAGCCAGGTCGGCCCGACGACCCTCCGCGTTCCCGTCGAGGTGAAGCAGGGCTGGAACGCCTCGCGTTGCGGGGTTGTGGCGTTCGTGCAGGACGAGGCGACCGGGCAAATCGAGCAGGCGGCCCGCCTTCGATGGTCGAGCGATCTCGAGCCGGCGGAGCCCGGTCTCGCGCGGCCGTCGCGTTGACAGTCATCGTGACGGGCGGGGTGGCCGGGAACGCCGGACCTCAGACCAGCGCCGCCACCCCGCCGCCACATCAGTACGCGTCGGCCGAGAGGACCTCGCCACCGCTTCGAGTCGACAGGCCTCGCCAGGTGGTCAGGGCGATCGTCTCCTTGACGAACCCGACGTGACCATCACAGAAAAGGGCGTTGACGCCGCCGGGGTGCAGGCTGCGCGCGGCCTTCCACGCGGGGTTGTGCGGCACGAACGGACCGAGGCAGTCGAACTGCTTCGCGTTGGGCGGCAGGTAGTGGTTGTAGAGCGTGTTGCGATAGTCGCCGTCCCACCAGCCGTTCCCCTTGTCGAGCCGCCAGCCTCGACCGGCCGCCTGGCACGTGGCATCGGTCAACGGCAGCGAGGCCGACCGTGCGATCGCGCGACGTGTGTCCATGGGTTGGGGCGTCGGCGAGCCTTGATCGGCCACGCCCGGCAGGCCAAGCAGCTGTTCGGAGCCTCCCACGGTGTTGCTCGAACCATCGGTCAGCGTGGCGATCGACTGGGGCTGGCCCAGCACGAACGCCCCTCGCGCGCCGGTGACGTCTCCCTGGTTCATGCCGTCTCCGGTGCAGAAGGCGTAGTTGGTCGGCCCGGAGTTCGGATCAACGCGCTGACCGTTGTCGCTCGGACAAAGGAAGGACTGGACGACCGACTGCCTCGACGTGAGATTGGCCGGAAAGAGGACCCAGGGTCCAGCGCCGTAGGCCCCGCTGCCTCCCGCGGCGATCGGCCAGTTCATGTTCAAGGCGTTGTAAACGTTGGTCTGTTCCAGAAACGGGGTCAACTGGGCGAGGACCGACCATCGATAATGCAGCGCGGGGATGCCGGGCGCGGTCTGATCGGCCTCCGGGTAAAGGAATCCGACCGGAAAACAGTTCCAGCTCGAATGATAATTGTGAATCGCGATGCCGACCTGCTTCAGGTTGTTGGTGCACTGGGCTCGCCGGGCCGCTTCTCGAGCGGTCTGAACGGCGGGAAGCAACAGACCGATCAGGACACCGATGATCGCGATGACCACGAGCAGCTCGATCAGGGTGAAGCCTCGACGGTGGGGACGCATTGTGCGGTTTCCTTTGAGAGAATGAAGAGATTATCGTTCTGGAATTCCTAATAGGAGTTCGGCGACACGACCTCGCCCCCGGCACGGGTGGCCAGCGCCTGGAAGATCGCCAGCGGGCGCCGTTCCTTGAGGAAGTGCACGCTGCCGTCGGCGAACACGAACTGGGCTCCGCCGGGGTGCCGGCTCCAGAACTGGTCGGCATGCGCCGGTCGGGAATTGGGCCCGTCGAGTTCTCCCGTGTGCGAGACGACGAGAGCGTCGCCTCCCTCGGGGTCGAGGCCTTCCTCCGTCTGCAAGAGGGTGATCGGCACGGCCGCGTGCGAGATCGCGCCCGTCCAGGTGGCTCGCGAGAGGTTTTGACTCCGCTCACCCGCCGCGAGGGTCTGGCTGGTGCCATCCTTGATGTCAGCGATCCGCACCGAGTGGTTGCGGAAGAACAGCCCCTCGCCATGGTCGCGGCCCGGAGGGGTGTCGGAGGGGCGATACGGGTAAAGGCTGGACGGGTCACTCCGTCCGAACGCGCCCACGTAGCTCGACGACGCGACGTCGCAGATCGGGGCGCCTGTCGCGACGCTGCTCGTGCTCTCATCGACGACCGTGAACTGAGGCTGAAGCGTCGCGTCGGACGGACAAAAAAACGTACCAATCTGGGAGATCCGGGCCGTCTGGTTGGCGGCGACCTCGATCGGTAGTACGAAGTTGATGGCGTTGAAAACCGGCCCTTGTTCGAGCTGAGGCAGGATCATCGAGGCCCAGCCCCAGCCCGGCCCGAGGTTGTCCCCGTCCGGCCCTGGCAACGACAGAAGGCCCGGCGGAAACGCGCCCAACGCATCGTGATAGTTGTGCAAGGCCAGACCGATCTGCTTGAGATTGTTGGCGCACTGAGCCCGCCTTGCCGCCTCGCGGGCCGCCTGCACCGCCGGCAAGAGCAAGGCGATCAGGACACCGATAATGGCAATGACGACCAGCAACTCGATCAGGGTGAAACCTCGGCGTCGCATCGTGAACCATCCCCGAGTCCGCCCGTCCAGGCCGCGCGCACGAGGATCGTGGCCGCGCGGACGAACCGTGGCGGATCAAAACACGTGGATTCGAAGTCATCTTCCGACGGAAAAACGACGGCAACGGCCGCGGGCAACGCGTGCGGCCAGGTGTCGGGGAGGAGGGCGAGCCTCGGCGAGGGCCACCTCCACGGCGCGGGAGCACCGCTTGGCGACCTCCGAAACCGCGTTGTCCACCTGGACGACCGAGAACTTCCCGCAAGGCCATTCAGGCGCGCGGGATCGGTCGGGCGTTGCGGGCGGTTCGAGCAGTCAGGCGGTTTTCCCGGACCTGGGAGGCTTTTCGAGGGGCGAAGGGGCGGGCAAAGAACCAAGGCAGGATGGCGGAATCCGAAGCGGAGCACCCGGCGACGCCGTGTGCCATGTCGCCGCGAAGTCCGACGCGGCGAGCCTGTCGCCTTGGAGTGTCGGTGAGGATGAGGGCAGACCCCGATCACGGCAAGGGGCCGATTTCAGGCAAGGGCCGGGCCTCGTCGCGAGCACGAAACCCTTATTTTCCCTTGGCTTCGTTGTGGTCTGGGTGGCCGACGTGTTCTCGGATCGCTTCGCGCAGCAGCAGGCGGATTCGCAGCCCATGCCGCAGGCGCAGGAATGCGGTTGCGACGCTTGCGATCCCCGCGACGCCGAAACGGCCGTTGACGCCGGAGTCTCGCCCGCCGCGAGCCAGACGACGAATGCCACGAGAACGATCCCGATTCGGGACCGTCTCGGCCGTCTCGGGACTGTCGGTTGCCGGGGCTCCTGGCCCATGACCGTACCGTTTCGGGAGGCGAACGAGGCGTGAACACCATGGGGCCGAGCCGCGCTTCGCGAGCGCTCTGCGGCCACGGATGGGGTTATTCTACCGCCTTCAACGCGGTTCACAAGACGCCGGCTCGATTTCCTTCAGCCGCCAAGGGCCTTGCGGACGGCTTCGAGGAAAAAGAAATCACCCCACATCACCGACTCATCGACGCCAAGATTCTTGTGGAAGTGATAGACCCCGTGCTTGAGCACCCCTTCCCAAGCAGGGTCGTTCCAGGCCACGTAGCGATCGGTGCAAAGCGCGCTAAGTATACACAATGCGGCATTTTTGTATATTTTTGCTCTCGCCGGATCACCGGTCAAGGCGGACAGGTTCCAGAGGCCCGAGGCGGCGATGGCCCCGGCCGAGCTGTCATCGATCCGGTCGGGGCCCTCGGACACGTCGAAGTCCCAGGGCGGTACGAACGAGTCGGGCAGGCGGTCCAGAAAGTGATCCGCGTTGCGCTCGGCGACGGCCAGGTCGGCGGGGTCGTTCGTATACGTGTAAACGGTTCCGAATCCGTAGAGCGACCACGCCAGGCCGCGGGTCCAGTCCGAGTCGGCGCGAAGCCCTTGATGGGTGCTCTCCTGAAGGAACTCGCCGGTTTCGGGGTTAAAAATCCCTTCGTGAGCCGTGCCGCCGTCGGGCCGGACGATCGTCCGCTCGGTGGTCCGGCAGTGGGCGACGGCCAGGTCGTAAAGCGCCCGGTCCCCGGTCTCCTTCGCCGCATAGAAGATGATCGGCACGTTCATCATGATGTCGATGAACAGGCTCTCGGGAGCCACGAACGACCGCAGGTATTTCCCGTTCGGGTTGAACCGCAGGGCGAGCGTTCGACCCGCCGTGATCAAAACGTCGTTGAGCGCGGGGTCGCCGGTCAGCCTGTACCAGGGGAGATACGTGTTCAGGAAAATGAAACCGAGATCATGAACATCTCGATCGTTTTTCTTATATTCGAGGAGACGCGAGTAATGCTCGGCCGTGGCGCGCCACCAGGGGTCGCCCGTGCGCCCGGCGATCAGCCACATCATCCCGGCGTGAAACCCTGCGCACCAGTCGGTCCACAGCTCGCCGCCGTGCTTCCATTTCCCTCCAATCGTGTAGATCGGGAAGTAGTCGGGATAGCGCTCGGTGGTGGCTCGCACCTGTGTTGCGGCGAAGTCAAACGCCCGCTCCAGGCGAGGGCGAAGCTCGGTCAGATCAACGGCATGTGGTGGCTCGGCCAAGGCACGAACTCCCCGGGAACGCTCGTTTCAGATCTCGGCGCGGTCGAGAATCCGCCGCAACTGCTCGGTTGTGATGTTGCCGCCGCTGAGCATCAGGCCGACGGTCTTGCCCTCGATGTCGGCCCGCCGCTTCCGCGCCGCGGCCACGGCCGCCGCGCCGGCCCCTTCGGCCACCTGTCGCGTCGTTTCGATCAGGAGGCGGATCGCCGCGGCCAGTTCGGCGTCGGAAACGAGCATGATCTCATCAACAAATCGCGGCAAGAGCGCGAGCGTCAACGCGAACGGCTCGCGCGTGGCCAGCCCCTCGGCGAAGGTGTCGATGCGGTCGGTCGTGACCCGCCTCCCTTCCTTCCACGAGCGGTAAACTGCCGGGGCGCCCTCCGACTGCACGCCGATCACCCGGATCGACGGGTTGACGGCTCGGGCCACCACTCCCGCGCCGATCGCTCCGCTGCCACCGCCCAGCGGCAGGAAGAGGACATCCAGATCGGGCGCCGCCTCGATCAACTCGAGCGAGGCCGTCGCCACGCCCGTGATCAACAACGGCTCGATCGAATGAATGTAGCGGCGTCTTTCCTGAGCTGCCCGGGCCTCGCAGGCTTCGCGAGCGGCGTCGAAGTCGTGACCGGTCTGCACCACTTCGGCACCGAGCGCCCTCGTCGCGGCGATTTTCAGCGGATTGGCTCCCTCGGGCATGAAGATCGTCGCCGGCGCGCCGAAAATCCTCGCCGCGAACGCGACCGACTGCGCGTGATTGCCGGTCGAGGCCGCCAGAACCCCTCGCGCTCGCTCCTCGGGCGACAGCGAGGCCATCAGGTTCACGCCGCCACGGACCTTGAACGCCCCGGTTGGATTCAAATGCTCGCATTTCAACACGGCACGGCAGCCGAGCGCCTCCCCCAGCGCGATCGGTTCCAACTCGGGCGTGCGTCGCAAGTGGGGCGCAATCGCCGCGCGAGCGCGGAACACGTCGGCCAGGGTCGGCTCAAGAGCGTCCATTGGAGCGGAAATCGGCTGTGGGGAAACATCGGTGGGAACGAATCCACGCGATTGAGAGCATGTTCATCTGACGGCACAGAGCACGCGGGCCGTCTTGATCTGCCGGGCCAGCGGCTCCCACCAGAGGCCGTCGGTCTTGGTGTGCCACAGCTCGCCCGAGGCCAGCGCGACGACCGCGCAGTCGGTGTCGGCTGGGTCGTAGCGGATGTCGGCGATCTGGTCGTATTCGAGCAGCTCGGGGAAGCCTCGAGGCACGTGCTTCCAGCTCTTGCCGCCGTCCTTCGACTCGTAGAGGGCGAACCGCGTCGAGCCGCCTCGTCCGGCGACTGGCCCCCCCTGCTCCGCCCCCATTGGCGCGGCGCCGGCGAGCATCACCTTGGCGTCGCCCGGCTTGATCTCCAGGGCACGGACTTGCTTCGCGTTTTCGAGGCCCGTGCTCATCTCGGCCCACGACTGGCCGTTGTCGCCGCTGATCCAGACGCCGTTGTTCGTGCCGACGGCCACGGTCCCCTCGGGCTTCGTCGCCGTTCGGACGGCGAAGACCTCGTCGGGAAGGCCGTTGCAACGCTCCCACGACTGGCCGTCATCGCCGCTTTTCCAGAGCCCCGCGCCGATGACGGCCGCGAACCAGGGGGTCGTTCCCGAGCCCGGCAAGAGCACGCGAATCTCGGGAACGACGCCGCTTGATCCGACTGAGGGAACGCCCATCGCGACCCATCCTCGAGTCTTCGGACCGCTCGGGCGCTCCAGGGTGGCCGTGGCCGTCGATCGGCTTGAGCCGCCGAACAGCCCCGGAACCCAGCGACGGGCGAAGGCCATCGGGCCCTCGATCGTCTCGTCCGGCTCGACC
>CAZRGV010000028.1:43239-54601 GCA_964599655.1 uncultured Isosphaeraceae bacterium
CCGGGGGCGGGCCGTTGCCATCACGATCTCCGAAGGGGAGCCCGCCACGGCGATCGTCGTCGCTCGCCCGGCGCCATCGGGCGTTGGAACCTCTCGCCAGTCGAGCCCGTTATTGGTCGTCTCCCAGATCTGGCCGCTTTTGTCGAGCACGGCCAGAACGCCTCCGCCGGGCGACGCCAGCCCCACGACGCCTCGATCTTGCAAGCTGTGGAAGATCGGCCAGGGCGCGCCCTGGAACCAGCGGTAGATTCCCTCGTCGGTACCGATGTAGAGCATGAGCCCGTCGTCCCCCTCAGATCCACGATTGGAATGCGCCCAAGGTCCGCTCGAACCGTCGCCGCGGATCGAGCGTCTCCCACCATCGGATCAGATTATAACCATTCCGCCAGGCGACGGAACGCCGCCTCGCCGTCGAACTGATGCCCGGCGTCGAAGAACGCGTGATCGACGTGGTCGGCGACGCCCTGAGCGCGGTAAATCCGCTCGGCGGCCCGGAGCGCCGCTCGCACTCCCTCCTCGGGGAAGATCTCGTCCTCGGTCCCGCTCTCGCAGAACAGGAACCGGGGCGCGATCAGGCCCGCGAGGTCATACATCTCGAACCATTTCAGAATGCCGGGAACGTAGTTGTCGATGCAATGCGACCGGCTGTAGATCGAATCCTTGAAGGTGCAGAACGACCCCGAGAGTACGGCCGCCTTCACGCGATCGTCGAGCGCCGCCGTGTAGAGCGAGACCGTGCCGCCGCCCGAGATCCCCATCACGGCCAGACGGTTCGGGTCGATCTCGGGCCGTTCGGTCATCAAGTCGAGCGCCCGCATCGCGTCCCAGGTCCGCCAGCCGGGCATGGTCTCGCCCAGCATCAAGGCCGATCCCGACGCCGGCTGGCAACTGCTGGCCCCCGCCCCCTTCTTGCGGGCCGCTGCGTCCCGCCGATGCCCGAAGCCAAGCATCTCGAGGGCCAGGGTGACATATCCCTTCTGGGCGCACTGGACGGCGAAGTCGTGCTGGTAGCCGTCGTGGTGGTCGCGGTCCTTGCCGTCGTCGTCGATGCCGACGATCTCGTCGACCCCTCGCCCGTGCCCCGGCAGGCAGAGTATCGCGGGCGTCTTCCCTTTTAAGTCGTCGGGCACGAGCAGGTAACCGAACGCCGAGAGGCCCGGCCTGGTGTCGAAGGTGACCTCGCGACGGGTGTAACCGGGCCTCTGGATCGCCTCACCGAAGCGCGGTTGCAACGGCACGCGCTGCTCTGGAAAGGGTCCGACCAGCTCCAGCAGCCTGGCCTTTGCCTTCGCCTTCCATTCCGCGACCTGCTCGGGGGTCTCAGCCTGGAAGGCCAGTCGAGGTTTGACCTCGTGGTATCGCAATAGCGAGTAAACGAGCGAATCGAGCCGATCGGTTTTTGAGTCGGGCTCGGCCATGCATCGGATTCCTGTTCAAGGCGAGAACGGTCCACGCGGAACGTTCGCCGCTGACTTCGAGTGAGACACGTCAAGATACCCGCCGCGCGGAACCCCGACAAGAAGCCGAACCGCCCGTCGGCCCTTCGTCGGGTCGCGAATCGACGTCGCTCACCGAAAATCGTGGACGTCCACCCGAATCGTCTCGCCTCTGTCCTCGATGGTGTTAGGCCGGCGTTGGCGCGTCGTGCGCCGATTCCGACCCTTGGGGAACCCGACCGAGTTTGTGCGACCAATCGATAGATTGCAATGGTGTTTGATTGCATCAATGTGTCTTGCGAGCGAGGGGCAACATGGTCCTGGGTCGCCGAAGAAGAGGCTGGGTTGCGGCGTTCCTCCTGACAAAACGAACCCATGACCGGTTTCGGGTGGTTGCGATCGAAACGCGGCTTCGAGCCCAAACGCCAGCAGCGTCGCATGCGTGTCAAGGTAAGGAGAGGAGGCCGAACTAGCCCGGAGATCGAGGGGCTCCCGGAAGGTTGTCCTATCGCCGGTTGGTCGTCCGGAGCGCGATCGGTTATGATGCCGGAGAGCCCGAGGCTGGCGGAGAACCCTGGATGTCGTTGACGGTGTGCCTCCTGACGAGGAATGACGAGCGAAGCCTTGGCCGGGCGGTGCGCTCGGTCCTCGACGTTGCCGACCAGGTTGTGGTCGCCGATACTGGCTCGACCGACCGGACCGTCGAGATCGCGAGCGAACTCGGGGCGGAGGTCCACGCGTTCGCCTGGGACGATGACTTCGCCGCCGGTCGGAACTTCGCCCTCGACCAGGCCCGCAACGACGGGATCCTCTGGCTCAACCCCGACGAGGAGTTGACCCCCGAGAGCCTGCCGGTCGTCCGAGACTGGTTGGCCGATCCGACGATCTTTGGCCTCATCGTTCAGATCCAGGAGCTGCTACGCGAGGATTCGCCCGACCGCTTCAGCGTGACGACCGACCTTCGCCTCTTCCGCAAACATCCCAAGGCTCGTTACGAGGGTCGGCTCCATCCGGCGTTCCCGCCGTCCCTGGCCGGGTCCCTCCAGCGCGAGGGGCGAACCGTGCGGCCATCGACCGTGACCTTCAGGCGCCACGCCTACCTCTCGGTCCTGACCGAGTTGAAGCTGCGTTGGGCCTCCCGCTTGCTGGAGCGGGAACTCCAGGATCGGCCCGGCCGGCTCGACACCCTCATCGAGTACGGCCGGACCTTGCTCTTGCGGAACGACCCGAAGGGCCACGACCTCCTGGCCGAGGCCGCCGGAACGGTCGCGGCCGCTCGAGAGGCTTCCAACCCACCCAGCCCGAACACCCAGGTGCTGCTGGAGTACCTGTTGACGGCCCCCGCGGAGCTCATTCGAGGGCCTCTCTCACAAACAGATGCTATGGATCTCGCTCTTCGATGGTTCCCGAACAGCCCGCCGTTGCTCTGGTGGCTGGCCGAGAGGTCGTTCCGCAACCAGGAGTTCCGCCAGGCGGCCGTGCTCCTGGAACGCCTGGTGCTCTGCGGCCGAACCGGAGAGTACGACACAAGCCGGGGATTCGACCCCTCGATCCTCGGTCCCAACGCCCTGCTGAACCTCGGCAACTGCTACCTCAGGCTGGGCGAGCTGGACTGGGCCGAGACCTGCTTCCGCCAGCTCCTAGATGATGCCGGCACCGGCCCTCAGGCCGAGAAGGGCCTGGCCGTCGTCCAGGAGCATCGTCGGCGGACCGAGAAACCCGCCACCTGACCCGGACCAACCACCGATGGACCTGCCCCCAATCGCACGAGTCCGCCAGTCGTTCCCGCACCAGGCCGAGCTGATCGACGTGCCGAAGGCCGTGGCCGAGGCGATTCGCTCCAGCAAGCTCGCCGAGCGCGTCCGGCCCGGCGGGTCGGTCGCCTTGACCGTCGGCAGCCGGGGGATCGCGGGCATTGACCGGATCGCGAAAGCGTCCGTTGATGCGATCAAGGGGCTCGGCCTGTCCCCCTTCATCGTCGCCGCGATGGGCAGTCACGGCGGCGGCACGCCGGAAGGTCAGCGGGCCTTGCTGGCCGAGTTCGGCGTCACCGAAACCGCGATGGGTTGCCCCATCCGCGCCGAGATGGAAACGGTCGAGCTCGGCACCAACGCCTTCGGACTTCCGATTCATTTTGATAAAAATGCTTATTCTTCTGATGGCATCGTCCTGCTGAACCGGATCAAGCCGCACACCTCGTTCACGGGCCGGTACGAGAGCGGGCTCTTGAAGATGCTGACGATCGGTCTGGGCAAGCGCGAAGGGGCCTCGCAGGTGCACAGGCTGGGCCTGCCCGGCCTGGTCAAGATGCTGCCGGAGGTCGGGGCGTTCCTGCTGCGGAAGACGCCGGTCGCCCTCGGGATCGCCTTGCTGGAGAACGCCAGAGAGCGAACCGCGAAGGTGGTGGCCGTCGAGCCGGAGGACCTGCTGGCGGTCGAGCCGTTGCTGCTGGACGAGGCCCGATCCTTGATGGGCCACCTGCCGTTCGACCAGATCGATGTCCTGGTCGTGGGGGAACTCGGGAAGAACTACAGCGGCACGGGTCTCGACCCGAACGTGATTGGCCGGCAACGGGTCGAGACGATGCCCGACCTGCCTCGACCAGTCGTCACGCGACTGGCGGTCCTCGACCTTTCGACCGAGACCCGAGGCAACGCGGTGGGTATCGGCCTGGCCGACCTGACGACCGAGCGGCTCGTCCGCCGGATCGACCCGACCCCCATGCGGGTCAACAGCCTGACCAGCAACTTCCTGACCAGAGCCCGCGTTCCGCTGGCCTTGCCGAGCGACCTCGACGTGATCACGACCTGCCTCGACACATGCTGGCGTGTCAATTGGTCGGACGCGAGGCTGGTCCTGATTCCCAACACGCTGGAGTTGGAGACGCTCTGGGTCACGCGGCCCTTCGCCGACGAGGTCGAGGCGAACCCGTCGCTGAACTTCGAGACCGACTTCCAGTCATGGCCGCTCGACCCATCGGGCACGCTCGATCAGGAGGCCCTGTTCCCCGAGAGCGTCCGGGGCCGACGCTCGAAGCGACCTTCGCACGCATGAATAACAACCGTGATTTTGTCTCCGGAGCTTTACCCGACATGGACGTCCCCCGCGTCCCGACGATTCTTGCCGTCGCCTTCGACCTCGACGGCCTCATGTTCGACACCGAAGCCCTTTTCTTCCGGGTGGCCAGCGCCATGCTGGAAGCCCGCGGCAAGCGATTCACCCCCGAGATCATGGCCGCGATGATCGGCCGTCAGGCGGCCGTGGCGTATCCGGCAATGAAAGCACTCGCGAATCTGGAGGAGTCGCCGGAGGAACTCCTGGCCGAGGCCCGCGCCCGGTTCTTCGCCGAGATCGACACGGCCGTGCACCCGACTCCCGGCCTGTTCGTCCTGCTCGACCACCTGCGGCACCGAGGGATGCCGCTGGCCGTGGCCACCTCGTCGCGACGATCCTACGCCGAGCGGCTTCTGCGACAGCACGGGCTCTGGGACCGCTTTACGTTCCTCCTGGGAGCCGAGGACGTCACCCGCAGTAAGCCCGACCCGGAGATCTACCAGACGGCCGCCTCGCGGTTCGGCATTCCGCCCGCGAACCTCCTGGTGCTGGAAGACAGTCCCGCCGGCATCGCCGCCGCCCGAGCCTCGGGAGCGTTCGTCGTCGGCGTCCCCCACGATCATAGCCCCGCCGGGACCCTCCAGGAGGCCAGCCGGATTGTCTCAAGACTCGACGCCCCGGAACTCCTGGCTTTACTTGATTAGATCAAAGTGATAAATTGATTTTCATCTCATAGAATTTTGTCAATTTGGCATTTCCGTGGATGGTTCG
Source organism: uncultured Isosphaeraceae bacterium (assembly GCA_964599655.1). Lineage (GTDB taxonomy): Bacteria > Planctomycetota > Planctomycetia > Isosphaerales > Isosphaeraceae > CAZRGV01. Next base: position 48,501 of record CAZRGV010000028.1, read on the forward strand.
CGATCTTGACTTCGATCTCTTCTCGCGTTCGTCTGTTTCATGAGCAGATCAACCCGGCGGGCGACGATCTCGGCCCAGAGTTTCGAGCCTCGAGGAGAGAAGTGGTTGTCGTTGATGTGGCCGTTGAAGAGCGGGCAGACGCCGGAAGGGGTTCCCTCACGAATCAGTTTCAGATGCTCGTCCACGAAGATATCGAACGGATTTAAATACGCGAAGGTGCTTCCCTCGAAGATGTTCGAGACCTGGCCAGGGTAGTAGCCCTCCTTGCGGGCACCGAGAATCTGCCGGTCGACGGGGACGATCACCTGGAGACAAGGGATCATTTTTCCACGACACCAGAGCTGGATCTGGCCGAGCCAGTACTTCGCCTCGTCCCAGTCGTCCCCCTTGCCAAGAAGCACGGCGTCGCCGTCGCCGAAGTCGTTGGGACAGACGCTGACGACGACAAAGTCGGGCGGAAACTTCTCGCCGTACTCAAGAAGCGAGTGATAGTACTGCTCGGGCGCGTAGCCGATGTGCCCGGTGTTGACGATCGAGACCGAGCAGCCCCAAAGGCGGCTTAGTTCCCGTTCGAGATCCAGCGGAGGCGTGTGCTCATCGTCGTTGAACATGCCTTCCATGAACGAGTCGCCGAGCACAATCCCGCGCGCCTCGGCGTTCGGGTTCGGCTCGGGACCGCGAAGGCCCCACGAGTTCGTCGACTGGCGAGACACCTCGTCGACGATCGCGCCGGCCGCCACCGACGCCTCGCGCACCTCCGGCGTGTCGGGCACCAGGAACAGGCCGAACGGACCGTTATGCAACGTCACCTGCCGTAGCCAGACCGATCGCATGTTGGGCCGGAGCCGGTACGATCGTCCGTTCGAGTCTCGTTCGAACACCTTCGACGACAGCAAGAACCCATTCGTCGCGCGACCCGTGACGATCAGGCCGGTCTCCGGCGACATGCCGGCAACGTCGAACATCCGGCGCATCTCGGGCGAGGTTTCGTTGTAGAACCGCGTGAGCGACTTGAGTGTGTCGGCCTCCGTCTTGCGGCGTCGGATCTCACGAAGTGAGTCGATCTCCTCGCGGCTCGGCTCCAGGCCGATGACCTGCCGAAGGGCCGTCTGCTTCGCCTGCTCGGTCAACGACTCGACCGCGTAACGGCCGGTGCTCGTGCCACCCAGCAAGGCGGCGGCCACCCCCACCGTCAGCAGGGTAATGGCCCACTTGAACCGGCGGTCCAGACGCTCCGCGCGCTCCAGGAACGGCATGCGCCGTTGGCGGAAACGCGGAGACCGGCGGACCAGTTCGAATCGGATTTGCATACGTCAAGCCCATTGAATCGCGATGTTTAGAATCTTAAAGATACGTATCATCAAGATTTGTAAACCTTATGTGCTCTCGGATCGAATCCGTTCTGGTTTTCAATCCCTCCCCGTCCTCGACCGTCCTCCCGAAGACGCGGCGGGGTCCAGTCGCAGACTGGCCAGCAGGGCCGAGCGGCCGACGACCGTGACGCTGCTGAGCGACATCGCCAGCGCGGCGACCATTGGGCCATATTCGCCGAACAGGCCAAGCGCGGCCACCGGGATCCCCACGACATTGTACGCGAAAGCCCAGAACAAGTTTTGATAGATAGCCCGCAAGGTCGCCCGGCCCAGTCGCAAGGCGCAAGGCACGGCGCGGAGGTCGCCGCTGGCGATCACCACGTCGGCCGACGCCTTGGCCAGGTCGGTCCCCGTGCCGAGCGCGATGCCGACGTCGGCCGACGCCAGCGCGGGGGCGTCGTTCAGCCCGTCGCCCACCATGGCCACGCGTCCGTTGCGATCCTTCAGCTCGGCGACCTTGGCCGCCTTGGCGTCGGGCAAGACCCCGGCGAAGATGTGATGATCGTCGAGACCGAGTCGGGCGCCAATCGCACGGGCTGTGGCCGCGTTGTCGCCGGTCAGGAGGTAGACGTCGGCCCCCTGGCGGCGGATTTCCTCGACTGCCTCGACGCTGTGCGGCTTGATCGTGTCGGCCAGAGCAATCGCCCCCACAGCCCGGTTGTCGACTGCCACCCGCAGCACGGTTTTCGCTTCCGACTCCCACCGTTCGACGACATCCTTCAGCGGCGAGAGGTCGACCCCCGACTCGGCCAGGAATCGGTCGGAACCGACGAGGACGACCTTGCCGTCGACCGTGGCGAAGACGCCCTGACCTCGCACGGCGCGGAACTCGGAGGCGGTCGCGCCGCCGGCATGTTCGGTCACGGCACGGGCCAGGGGATGCTCGCTGCCCGCTTCGGCCGCGCCGGCCAGTCGAAGGACGCGGTCGCGATCCCAGCCGTCGACCGCGAACACGTCGGTCACCTTCGGCTTGCCTTCGGTAACGGTTCCCGTCTTGTCGAGCACGATGGTCGAAAGCCGGTTCATCCGCTCGAAGGCCGACGCCTCGCGAACCAGCAGGCCGGCCTTCGCCCCACGGCCGGTGGCCACTGCCACGGCCATCGGCGTGGCCAGTCCCAGGGCGCATGGGCAGGCGATGATCAGAACGGCCGCCGCGTTCAGCACGCCGTCGCTCCATCGACCGCCGATCAAGCCCCAGCCCAGCAGGGTCAAGAGAGCGACGGCCAGCACGATCGGCACGAACCACGACGCGATCGTGTCGGCCAGGCGCTGCACGGACGCCTTCGAGCCCATCGCCTCGCGGACCAGGCGGACGATCCCCTCCAGCGCACTCTCTCGGCCGAGCCGCTGGGCCTCGATCAGCAAGGTGCCATCGCCGTTCAAGGTGGCGCCGGTCACGCGGTCGCCCGGCCCTTTCTCTACCGGAATCGGTTCGCCGGTGAGCATTGATTCGTCAACACTCGAAGATCCTTCGATTACCTCGCCATCGACTGGAATCGCCTCGCCGGGCCGGACGCGAACGCGATCCCCCTTGTGAACCTCGGCCAGCGGCCGTTCCTCTTCCCGCCCGTCGAGGACCACGCGCGCCGTCTTGGGCGCCAGGTCGAGCAGCCGCTCGATCGCCGCGCTGGCGATCCCTCTCGAGCGTGCTTCCAGGAACTTGCCCAGTGTGATCAACGTCAGGATGATGCCTGCGTCCATGAAGAAATGGGCCTGATGCGCATGGCCGGCCAGCAAGTGGTAGAGGCTATAGCTGTACGCGGAGAAACTTCCCAGCGCGATCAGGGTGTCCATGTTCGACGACCCTTGCTTGAGCCGCTGCCAGGCGCCAACGAGGTAGGGGCCGCCGAGGTACACCTGCAATGGGGTCGCCAGGGCGAACATCGCCCAGCCGATCCAGGCTCCATGGCCGAACAGCCCCGGCGCGAGCATCGGTCCGAGTCCGAGGATCGCGAGCGGGATCGTCAAGGCGATGCCAACCACCAGGCGGTTCCGCCAGTACGACACCTGTTCGGCGCGCTCTCGGCGAAGGGCCTCGGCCCCTTGCGAGGCGTCGATCTCAGCCCTTCGCGCGGAATAACCGGCCTTCGCGACCGCCTCGGCCAGCAACTCCTCACGGACCCGGCCTGGATCGAGGATCACGCTGGCCCGCTCGGTCGCCAGGTTGACCCTCGCCTCCTTCACTCCCGGCACGGAGGCCAGCGCCCCTTCCACTCTCGCCACGCAACTGGCGCAGTGCATCCCACCAATCGCCAGATTCCACTCCTCGTCCGCCGCCGGAGCGGATGGTGATGCCGGCGGCGTCTCTCCGGGTCGCGGAGCGGGCGGCTCGGGCGAGGTTTCCGGCCAAAGGGCGGTTTCGGTCGGTTGGGGTGTCGGAGCCAGACCGATCGTAACCAGCGATGGGCTTGGAGTTTGGAACGCCGCCGGGCCATTGGCGGCCGTGCCAGGGTCCCGTCTCCGAGCCGAGTATCCAGCCTCGGCGACCGCGGCGGTCAGGGCCTCCTCGCGGACCACATCGGGATCGACCACGACCGAGGCCCGTTTCTGGTTCAGGTCGACGTGGGCCTCTCGCACCCCGAGAACGCCCGAAAGCGCCTTCTCGACGTGCTGGACGCAACTCGAGCAGCTCATCCCCTCGACATCCAGATCCCACGTCTGGGTTTCGGGTTGCGATGATGACGCCTTGCCGTCGTCGGGCACGGAGTAGCCGGCGGCCTCGATGGCGGTCTTGAGCCGCGAACGGTCGGGCGGGGAATCGGGATCGAGCGTGACCTCGGCGCGACGAGCCTGGAGATCGACCATCGCCGAGCGGACGCCGGGCACGCCCTCCAGGGCGCGACGGACCGTGCCGACGCAATGGTCGCACGTCATCCCCGCAACCGGGATCTCGATCGTCTCGGGCGTCGCCGACATCGTAACCTCCTTCCCGGTTGGCCGGAGCGATCCGCCGACCTCCCTCCTATTGTTCTCGGTAAGTGACGCGGGGCCAAGGGTTCGCCACTGCTTCGTCGACCCGTTCCCCTGCTCGCCAGACTCTGTCCTCGATACGAAGCCGAGTTCGGTCGCATGGGTCGTCGCCTCGTTGCCGACTCCTCGTGCGCGCACCCAGGTGGATCGCTCGCTCCAAGTCTTGAACTGACACAACGTCTGTTGGCCCAAACCGGGCTACTCGAGCCAAGTCCCGTCGAGCCGGCCGCGACACGAAGGGATCGTGAACCACCCGAAATCGGTCATGGCTTCGTTTCGTCAAGCGGATGATCTGCTCCAGAGAGCTGGCACCATGATGAATGACTGAATTCGCCACAAGTCTCGTAACGATCAATTTTTACGATCGAGATTGGGGCTCCGGGCTGGAGGGGTGTCTCTCCAGCGGTGGCGTAAATTCCTGTAGGGTAAGCTATTGCGTACTTCCGTCTGATTGGAGGCGAAGCGGCGCGCGATTGCGTGCCAGAGACACGGTGGAGGTTCTCTTGGTGTCCGGTTAGCGGGGCGAGGCGATCTGGCGGGCGCGATCGACGTCTTGCTGGATCTGGGCGAGCAGGTCGTTGGCGCTCGGGAACTTCTGGGTGGGGCGGAGGAAGTCGAGTAGGTCGATCTGGAGCGACTGGCCGTAGAGGTCGAGCGAGACGTCGAGCAGGTGGACCTCGACGGATCGGGCTTGCTCGCCGAAGGTCGCGTTGGGGCCGATGTGGACGGCCGCGGGAAGCGGGTCGTCCTGATCGTCGAGGTAGGCGAGGGCGGCGTAGACGCCGTTGGAGGGGACCTGGGTGTCGACGCCGTCGAGGTTGGCGGTCGGGAATCCGAGCGAGACGCCCCGGCCCGCGCCTCGGATCACGGTGCCGCGGAGCCGGTGAGGGCGGCCGAGCAGCCGAGCGGCCTCGGCCACGCGTCCTTCGGCCAGAGCGTGCCGGATGCGCGTGGAGGAGACGATCTGGCCGTCGACCTCGGCGGGCGAGGCAATCTCGAAGGCGAGGCCGGCCTCCCGGCACCACGAGCCGAGCAACTGGGCGTCGCCGCCCCGATCGCGCCCGAAGCCGAAGGTCGGGCCCTCGACCATGCCCCTCGCGGCGAACTGGCCGATCACGACCCGGTCGAAGAACTCGCGGGCGGTGAGGCCGAGCAGCCATCGGCCGGTCTGGAACAGGCCGACGCCGGTGGCCCCCACCTGCTTGAGCAGCTCGACCTTGCGATCGGTCCAGGTGAGCGGTACTGGGGCCTTCTCGGGCCGGAGCACGGCGAGCGGCGGCGGGTCGAAGGTGAGAGCCAGCGCGGGCGCACCGGCGGCGTCGGCCAGGGCGCGGAGGCGGCCGATCAGATGGGCGTGACCGAGGTGAACGCCGTCGAAGTTGCCGACCGCGAGAAAGGCGCCTCGGTAGGATTCGGGGACCGGATCGAAACTGTCGAGGAGGATCACCGACGCAAGTCCCCAGCATGACGCGGCTTCTGAGGGGCGTCCCGCGTTCGCCCCCCGCCGATCGGCCCGCGAAACGGTCGTCCATTATCGCGCCCTCGCCGCCGACCGGTCAATGCCGGCCGCGATGCCCCGCCATGGGATCGTGGCCCGATTCGAGAGATCGGAACGGGGGGTGGCTGGGGTCGTGTCGACCCCAGTCCCCTCGAAGGCTCGCGGGCCCGGGCTGGGGTCGACACGACCCCAGCCACCCCGCCGTAGGGTGGGCATTCCCAACAACATGTTCATTGCCATCGGACTGTGGGCAATGCCTG
>CAZRGV010000029.1:0-6660 GCA_964599655.1 uncultured Isosphaeraceae bacterium
ACCCGCGACCGCATCACCTCGGTCTGCAAACTCGGCAACGACGCCTTCGAGATCCTTCGGGGCCGGTCGAACTTTCAAGCGCCAGGCCTCGCTCAGCATGGCTCGCCGGACTCGCGGAGAAGGGTCGGCGAAGAGGGGCTGGAGCGGAACGTCGAAATAGCCCTCGCGCTGGAGGAGCGCCTGGACTGCCTGATAGCGGATGTCCTCCGCGGGGTGTCCGAGGAACTCGACGAGCAGTTCGCGGGTGGGCCCATCCTGGGCGAGGGCGGCCAACCGGATCTCGTGCCGGAGGGTCCGCAAATCGTCAGGCTGATCGGGACGTACCACGGCTCGCATGCGGTCGGCTAGGCTTTCGAACGCGCGGCTGCCACGGCGAGTAAGCTCGACGTGCGCGGCCATCCGGTGCGAGAGGTTCGGGCTCGCGAGCTCGGTCCAGAGCCGATCGATGGTCACGGTCGCGGAGTCGAATGGGTGGAAGCCGGGCGGGCCGTTCTTGACATCGATCTCCAGGAGGTCGGCGGTGTACGTCGGGCTCTCGGCGTTGGTTTCCATGTGGCTGACCAGAGCGTAGATCCGTCCGCCACGGCCAACGGCCACGGCCATCGGGCGACGTCCCGCGGGACAGGAGAGCCAGGGAATCTCGCGGGCCTCGTAGCTCGACCCCTCTCGCTTCAGGACGAAGCGGTCGATGGCCTGCTTGCCCCATCGGGCGACGAGGACGTTGCCTCGGTAATCCTCGGGGAACCGTGTGTCGCCGTAAATGGCCAGGCCGACCGGGACCTCACGGCCCAGGCCGGCCAGCGCGGGAAGGTTCTCGGGCCAGTCTTGCATCCAGCCTCGAGGCCAATTGTAGAAGCCGCCCGGAACGACGAACAGGAGCCGGCCTGGCACGTAGCGCGGGTCTTGCTCGTGGTCGTTGTCGGTGGTGATCAGGTCGAAGTCGGCATTCCAGTCGAAGCCACAGTTGTTGCGGGTTCCGGTGGCGACAAGCTCCAGGTTCGAGCCATCGGTGGGATCGCAGCGGAAGATGCCGCCGACGCTAACAATGTCGCGTCGCGCGGGAGTGCCGGCCGTCTCGATGCGGGTTCGAAACCAGTGGTCGGGGTGCCGGAAGTCACCGAAGGACCAGGCGGGGTCGCCCATCGAGAAGTACAACTTGCCGTCGGGCCCGAACTTCAAGTCGTGCAAGGTCTGGTGGAAGGCCCAACCCTTTGCGTGCGGAAAGCCCCAGACAATCGTCCGGGTTTGAATCATTTCCCGCTCATGAACGGCCCCAGAAAGAATCAGAATCGCATCATGTTTCGCAACATAGAGGTCGTCACCACGGACGGCCAGGCCCATGAACCAGTGGTCGCCCGTCTCCCGGTAGAGCTCTCGGGGCTTCAGCCCCGGCTTGACCTCGTCGGGCTCGACCACGAAGACCGCCTCGCGACCACCGAGAAAGAGGCGGCCGGACGGATCGACGATCAGTTGGGCCAGGCTCTCGCCTGGAATCGTCGCCAGCACGCGGACCGTGGCGTTCGGATCGTGCAAACGGTAGCCAGGGTCCGGTTCCCCGGTTGGGATCGCGGCCAGGGCCAGGGTGGGAAGCCAAACCAACATCAGGGAGACGATCCCCCGCCACTGGAGTGCGCAGCACCAAACGTTCGACATGTCGAGCCTCGGAGCAGACGTGCGGTGATCGGGGGAGATTCCATCGATGGTAGCGGCTGGTCGCCTCCGAAACAATCGATCCCTCAAGCGTGTCGACGCAAGGTCGCGAACGGGTCGATCCGAAGGAGACGAACGTCTCCCTTCGAAGCCTTCCCGACCGAGATCGAGTTCGTTTGGTATTCGAAGGACTGGCCGCGGGCCCTCGAAGGACACCCGGCGATTGAGTTGAGTTCGTTTGGTTGTCGAGCGTCGCAAGAGACCTGGCGAACACTCGACAAGGCCCTTATAGCAAATCATGTGCCGAGTTTGATTGTGTGCTCTGGGAGGTTTAGGTGGGTAGAAAGAAGGTTCCGGGTCGCGGATTCTGAACAGAAGGACACGAACCCACGAGTAAGAATGACAATCCGCGCGCGGACGACGAACGCCGAGGGGGGATTCGATTGTCCCTCGTGCGATCGTTTGTTCAGGTCGGGCCGTGTGGATCGAGTTCCGTCGAGGCGGACCGGGTCTCGACGGGCTTGTGGTGTCGCGTCAGCGAGTCCGTTTTCGCGATGCGCGACGCTCACGACGGTTCCGGGCCTTGATCGCGTCGGCCAGCTTCGGCGACATACCCTTGGCTCGGAGTGCCTCACGGAGCGTGTCGAGATCGGGGCATGGCCGAGGAGTCGTTGGCGACTCGGGCCTCAGGCTCCCGGCCGGAGGTAGAGGCTCCGGCTCCCGCGACGGAGGCGGCGTTGGCGTTGCCGCAGGTGCGAAGGACGTCGCGGCGGCCTGGTCGTCCCGTTCTCGGCGAGGATTGCCGGTCGCTCGAGATCCGACGGCGTTATGATAGGAACCTCGGCCTCGACGGAGCTGATCGATGGTCCAGCGGAGCGAGCGATGGAGCGCGTTTCGTTCCCGGCGGAGCGCCCGGCTCTCGGAGGTTTCGGGAAGCAGGTTGCCAGCGCGGGCGTTCTCGCGCTGGCGAGCGTCGAGGAGGTCGAGCGCCTCGGCTTTGAGGCGCTTGAGGTCGGCGATCTGGCTCTCGACCAGTTTGGTTAGGGCCTCGGTTCCGCCGTGGAGCCTCGGGTCGCCCTCGCGAAGTGATTCGGGCACGCCGAGGAGGTCGAGCGCCAGCTTGCGCTGCGATTCGTTCCAGTCGCCGTTTGTTTCGAGGATACGAGCGAGGCTTTCCCAGCGGACTAGTAGCCACTCGCAACCGTGTCGGGTCAGGCGGAGCTGCCGGACGACGATCGACGGTTTTTTGGGAAGCTGGGCACCGAGGGACTCGGCCTCGGACTGTCGATCTTCGTCCCAGCAGAACCGGGCGCGGTCGATCAGTGACTCCCGGAGCGCGGCCTCCCGGGCCGTGACCGCTTCGATCTGAATCGTGATCGAGGCCACGTCCTCGACGAGCCACTCGTCGAAGTCATTCCAGGGCCGAAGCGAGCTGTACCAGCCGGCGGCCCGCTGTCGAACCGCCTCGGGAAAGGGTTCGAATGGCTCGACGGGTGGGTTCGAGTCAGGCGACGGCGCCGTGGCGGAGGCCGCAATCGAGGCGTCCGCCGCGACCGGAAGCGGCGAGCCGACCGTAATGGGAATCGACGAGACAGCGGCCATCGGTGTTCTCCTCAAAGGTGCGAAAATCTGTCCAGACGGTTTCCGCGATTCGGACATCGAACGCGGAGATTTCTCGAATCCGTCACTCTTATCATCGGAAGTTCCGGGAAAAGGATTCGGGTTGAGTGAGGTTTTTCGTTGCTCGAAATCGGGAGGAGGTTCGGTTATGGTGATCTCGACGGATATGAGCCCGATTCCGATTCCCGATCGTCGAGGGGTGAGCGATGAGCGAGCAGGTGAGGCGAAGTCGGCGAGAGTTGCTACGAAGCGCGGCGGGAGCGGCGGTCCTTAGCGCGGCCGGCGTGGGGTCGTCGGGGAGAGCCATCGAGGCGAGGGAATCAGGAACCGTCATCAAGAACGGGCGGATCAAGCAATCGCTGGTCCACTGGTGCTTTGAGCCGCACTGGAAGGTGGACGAGATGATCCAGGTGGCCAAGCGGCTCGGCTGCGGCAGCATCGAGCTGATCGCCCCGACGCATTTCCCCGCGCTGAAGGCCAATGGCCTGGTCTGCGCGATTGGGCAGATCGACATGGCGCCCGACCCACCGTTCGTGAAAGGATTCAACAACCCGAAATATCACGATCGGGTGATCAAGGCGACGCGAGACGCGATCGACGCCTGCGCGGAGCACGGGTTCAACAAGGTGATCGCGTTCACCGGCATGGCCGAGGGAATTCCCGACGACGAGGGGGCGTCGAACTGCATCGCCGGGTTCAAAAAGATCCTCGGCCACGCCGAGAAGAAGGGGGTCACCCTCTGCCTGGAGATGCTCAACACGAGGGCGACCGATCACCCGATGAAGGGGCATCCCGGCTATCAGGGGAACCACACGGAATACTGTGTCGACATCATCAAGCGCGTCGGATCGCCAAATCTGAAGCTGCTGTTCGACATCTATCACGTGCAAATCATGGATGGTGACCTGATCCGTCGGATTCACCAGCACAAGGACGTGATCGGCCACATTCACACGGCGGGCAATCCTGGTCGGGGCGAGCTCGATGACGCTCAGGAGATCGCCTACAAGCCTGTGATGCAGGCGCTGGTCGACATCGGCTACGACGGCTTCGTCGGCCAGGAGTTCATTCCAACTCGAGATCCGTGGGAGGGGCTCAAGCAGGCGGTTGCGTTGTGCGACGTCTGACTTGGAACCACTCGCGGAACCCGAAGAAAGTCTAGGCAAAGCCCCGGCTTGACGGCCCTTAACACCTCACGAAAGGCCCGCACGCATCATGTTCGCGATGACGTTGGAATCGAGCGGTGAGGAGATCGGCATTCGTCGGGTGTCCGGCGGTGGATTCCGTTTCCTGTGGCAGGCGATGGGCGTGACTCTGGCGGTCCTGGTCGGAATCGGCGGGATCGCTCGGGGGCAGGAGCCGCCCAGAGCGGCGCATCGGATCGTCGACGGGATGGCTCAGGTGGTGCCGGAATTCCGTGATCCGGATCTCTGGATCCGGCATGACCTGTGGGTCGAGACGGAGTTCGACTCGGACGAGGACGGGAAGCCCGATCGGATGCACGTGGACGTGACGAGGCCGAGGCAGACGGAGACCGAGGGCCTGAAAGTCCCGGTGATCTACATCTCCAGCCCGTATTTCGCGGGGACGGCGGGGTCGGCGCAGTCCTTGATGTGGAATGTCCGGCACGAGTTGGGGGACGAGCCGCCGGCCCGGGGCGCGCCGCCGGAGATCCGGAGGGTCGGAATCCGGCCGATCATCTCCAAGGATGAAGTCGAGACCTGGGTGCCCCGGGGATTCGCGGTCGTGCATTCCTCGTCGCCGGGGACCGGGTTATCGCAGGGGTGCGTGACGGTCGGCGGCGACAACGAGTCGCTGGCCCCGAAGGCGGTGATCGACTGGCTCAACGGCCGTGCCAAGGGCTTCACCACGCCCGATGGGGACGAGACGGTCTCGGCCGACTGGTGCACGGGGAAGGTCGGGATGACGGGCACGTCCTACAACGGAACCCTTGCTCTCGCCGCGGCGACAACCGGCGTGGATGGTTTGGAGGCGATCATTCCGATCGCGCCGAACACATCGTACTACCATTACTATCGGTCCAACGGTCTGGTCCGGTCGCCGGGCGGGTATCTCGGCGAAGACATCGACGTGCTGTACGACTTTATCCGGAGCGGCAACCCGGGGCGGCGGTCGTACTGCGATTGCAGTGTGCGAGACGGCGAGATGGTCAAGCGGATGGACCGTCGGACCGGCGACTTCAACGCGTTCTGGGCCGGTCGAGACTACCTCAACGACCTGGGCCCTTTGAAGGCGGCGACATTGATGTCGCACGCATTCAACGACTGGAACGTGATGCCGGAGCACAGCGACCGCATCTACCAGGCGATCAAGGCCAAGGGGGTTCCCGCGCGGATCTACTTCCACCAGAATGGACACGGCGGCGGGCCGCCGCTGGACCACATGAACAAGTGGTTCACGCGCTACCTTCTCGGCGTCGAGAATGGCGTGGAAAAGGAGCCGCGTGCCTGGATCGTGCGGGAGCGTGACGATCGCGCGAGGCCGACCGCGTACGCCGACTACCCGAACCCCGAGGCCAAGGCGGTCCGCCTGCACCTGACTCCCGGAGCGCCGAAGATCGGAGGGCTCGTGCTTGATGCGCCCCTGGCCGCGAAGGCGACGGAGACGCTGGTGGACAACGTCTCGTTTGACGGCTCGACGTTGGCGAAGGCCGAATGGACCGAGCATCGACTGCTCTACGCTTCGCCGACACTTCGGCGAGCCGTCCACATCTCGGGGACGCCTCGATTGACGATCAGGCTCGCCGCGAGCAAGCCGGCGGCGAATCTGTCCGTCTGGCTCGTCGCCCTGCCTTGGGAATCCGGCCCTGAGGCGGTGATCACCGACAACATCATCACCCGCGGCTGGGCGGATCCGCAGAACGCCCGATCACTGACCGAGAGTCAGCCGCTGGTGCCAGGCGAGTTCGTCGAGTTCGGCTTCAATCTCCAGCCGGACGACCAGATCATCCCGCCGGGACAGCAGATTGCTCTGATGATCTTCTCCAGCGACCGGGAGTTCACGCTCTGGCCCGAGCCCGGGACGAAACTGACGGTCGACCTCGACGCGACGTCGTTGGAATTGCCGGTCGTCGGCGGGGCCGAGGGCCTGGCGAAGGCGTTCCTTGGTTCGGAAGCTGCCCCCACGACCGTTCACACTCCGCGCTGAGAGGCTCGGACACGTCGCGAGCGGCGAACGCGTTTTCGTCTCTGGGTCGATCCAGTCGGCGGTCGTCTCCGGATCGCCTCTGAGGGAGGTACCGTACGGACACGCGGAGGCGGTCTACTCGAAGTCGTCGAGTTTGTCGAGCCTGGCACGCAGCGCGGCGGCGGCGGCGCGGGGGCGTTCGGCGTGAAGGATCGCCGCGCTGACGGCGATGCGTCGGGCGCC
>CAZRGV010000029.1:6679-8146 GCA_964599655.1 uncultured Isosphaeraceae bacterium
TCGAGGTTGGATTCGTTGATGCCGCCGATGGCGAACCAGGGCAGGGTGGTGGTTTCGGCTGCCTGGCGGACGAAGGCGAGGCCCGCGAGGTGAGCGAAGTCCTTCGTGTCGCTCGGGAAGACGGGACCGACGCCGAGATAGCCCGCGCCGTCGAGAACGGCCTTCTCCAGTTGCTCCCGGTCGTGGGTCGAGATGCCGATCAAGGCCCCAGCGCCGAGGACCCGCCGTGCGTCTCGAGGGAGCATGTCCTCCTGGCCCAGGTGGACGCCGTCGGCGCCGGAGAGGCGGGCGAGGTCGGGGCGGTCGTTGAGGATGAATCGCGCGCGGGCCTGGGCGGTAAGGATGCGGACTTCACGCGCCCGGCGGAGAACCTCGCGATCGGGCAGATTCTTCTCGCGGAGCTGGACCACCTGCACGCCTCCGGCGAGGGCCTCACCGACGAGCCAGGTGAGGTCGCCGAGAGTCGGCAAGCCGCCGACGAGAAGGTAGAGGCGGGCCTCGGCCAGAGTACTCCTGGCCGCGACGGCGGTCATCACGAGTTTTTCCAGAGTGTAAATATCGTAGCGCAAGACTTCGAAGCGACCGGAGGCCCAGACGTTCCGAAGCTTGCCGAATTCCTCGAGCGATCGGAGGGCCTCGGCGGTGCGTTTGAAGTTGGCGGTCAGGACGGCTCGGGGGTTCTCGCGGACCTGCTCGGAGGCGGTCATGATGTGCGTGCCGACGTCGCCCCGGGTGTCTCGGGCGTCGATCATGCGATCGGGATCGAGGCCCTGGATGGCCTCGGCGAGCCGGTGGCGACAGTCCTTGAGCCGTCGGGTGAGCATTGGATCGTCGAGAACGAATCGGGCGTAATCCTCGATGACGCGAAGCCCTTCGCGGGCGCGGTTGGCAGAGGCGTCGAGAATGCGGGCCAAGTCGACGGCCTCACCGGGCGTGGTGAGTTCGAGGGGGGGGATGTCGTGGTCGAGGGGAATGGGACTGGTCTCCGCGCGAGCGGTCTCATCGAGGCTTGAGACCAGCTCAAGGCGGCGGAGGCCGGCGGATTCCAGCAGGTCGGCGATCGGGCCGGGCACGGTGATCAGGGCGGCCAGGAGGTGCTCGGTCCCGACCTCACGGTTTCGGTCGATCAGGCGGGCCTTCTGGGTCGCGTCGCCGAGCGTGTCACGCACGGCGGGGGAGTGCGGGACGGGTTCGTCCGAGGTCGAAGCGGAGCGGGATTCGGCGGTGGCGTCGTCCAGGCCGAGGAGTTCGAGCAACTGGTTGGGGCCGAGACCGTGTTCGTTCAGGAGCAAGGCGGCGCGACTTTCGGGCTCATCGGCCAGGGCGGCTAGAAGATCGACGAGCTCGACGACGGGCGAACCCCGCCGCCTGGCTCGAACCTGGGCGCGGTCGAGCGCCCGGAGGGCGCCGGCCGTGAACGATTCCAGCATTACGAGTTCTCGATGGAGACGGGAGGGAAAGAGTGTA
>CAZRGV010000029.1:8156-14107 GCA_964599655.1 uncultured Isosphaeraceae bacterium
GGGAGTCCTGGTCTTCGCTGTGCTCGCGGCACCTTTGACAGACAGCCTGCGAAGACTGATTTTACCGAAGCGATCTCACCGCCGCGAGCGGAGCCTTCGGCCTCGGGCGCGGCGGAATCCTTCAGGAATTGTCGGAGAATAGAGGCGATCGTGGCGGGGCGATCAACTTCGAGGCGAGTCCACCTCAGACGATGACGCGACCCGAGCCTTGAGACGGGCTTCCTCACGCTCGGACTCGGAGGGAGGAGGCAACGACGCCGGATCGGCGATGACTTCCTGGCCGGGCTCGAGGCCGGAGAGCACCTCGGCGTAGGCGGAGTTCATGAGGCCGAGCTTGAGCGGGCGCCATTCCAAGCCTTCGTCGCGGCTTCGCTTCACGGCGACGAAGGGATTCCTCTCGAACCAGCGGACGGCCTGGACCGGCACTCGGGTGACGTTGATTCGGGAGTCGATGAGGAACTCGACCTCAGCGCTCATGCCGGTGCGAAGCCCTTCGAACCCTTGATCGATGTCGACCATCGCGTAGTAGATCTTCACGTCGGAGAAGGGTCCGGCCGCCGCGGTGGGGATGACGGTCACCTCGGCCACGGTTCCGTAAAGGGGCTGATCGGGGAAGGCGTCGACGCGGATCAGGGCACGTTCGCCTGGCTGGATCATGGAAACCTTCGACTCGTTGACCTTGACCTTCACGCGCATGTTCTTGGGGTTGGGGACCATGAAGATCGACTGATTCTCACGGACCGCCAACCCTTCACGGATCTGAGTCTCGACCCGTCCCCAGCCGTTGGCCTCGTTGGCGTAAACGACCAGACCATCGCGAGGGGCCACCATCTTGCAGTTGGCGATCGCCCGTTCGAGCCGTCGCTTTCGCTCGTCTTCCCGCTTGAAGGCTTCTTCCTGGGCCAGCAGGTCGGCCCGGACGGCCTCGATCTTCGCTTCCAGGTTCACGATGATCTTCGGCGCGGTGTGCTTGACGAGCCGGTCCCGCATGGTGCGGGCCTCTCGCAGGGCGAGTTCGGACCGTTGCAGGCCGTACTCGGCGGACCTGACCTGCTGTTCCGAGTACAGATGCTTTTCGAAAAGGCTGCGGGAGTAGGCCAGGGTGTCTTGTGCCTGCCTGAGCTGGATACCACAGGTCTGGATGTACTGGTTGATGAGCTCGATGTCCCGCTTATAGATGCCGTTTTTGTATTCGTCGAGAGCGATCTGACTGACCTCGAGAATCGATTGGGCCTGTTCCACCCAGGACTTGGCCTGCGCCCATCGAATGAGCTGGGCCTGCAACTCGTCGCGGAACGCGGAGTCGTCGAGCCAGCAGACGATGTCGCCCGCCTTGACCGGCGTTCCCTCCTCCAGAATCTTCAAGATGGTGGTGGAGCCGCCGCGATCCTGCTGGTCGCCACCACCGCCGCCGCCACCTCTTGAAAAGGCGGAATTGGCCGGGGCGCTGCTTCGGGTGGAGGTCGTCGAGGTCGTCGCGGCTGGCCGGAGCGGAACGTGAGGGGTGACGACGTAGGTGAAGCTCTGGATGACCGGCTTCTGGATGATGCCGCCGGAGGAGGCACTCGGGGTCTGGACGCTGCTCTTGGCCATTCCGCCGCCCGCCGAGGCTCCGCCGCTTCCCGAGGAGCCGGCTCCAGATGCCGAGCTGCCCGTCGAGGCGGTGGACTTGGATGCTGAGGAAGTCGTGGAGGACGTCGAGGCGACGGTGGACGTGCTTCGATTGGAGGAAGACGTTCCACCCGAACCGCCGCCTCCGCGACCGCCCCCTCCCGCGCCGCCGGTTTGCAGGCCTCCCGTGGCGCTGGACACCATGCCCATGAGGGCCTCGACCTGGCATCGGACGGTGGCGTTATCCGCGCTTTCCAGGGCGCCGCTCTCGGTGACAGAGGACAGGACATCGCCGCGATCGACCTCGACGGTTTCCAGGGTCGGGCCGCTTCTCGACCAGAGTTGCGACGGTCGAATCCCCATGGCCCACAGGCTGCCCGTCGTCGCGATGAGGATGACCGCAAGCAAACCGAGCCAGCGTCCGAGTCGCGGCCGCGGTTTTGCCACCGGGGCGCGGCGAGCCGAGATGGTTGGCGTGGTCGCGGGCACGGACGCGGGTGGAGTCGAGGGCGTGGAGGCGTCGGAAGACATGAACAGTACCCCCGGAACTTGCAATTCCAATCGTGGCTGGGCCGTGGTCTGGTGGGCCGGGGCAGCGGCAGCGGGATCGTCGGCGCGAAGGAATCAGACCCCTGTATTATACCCTCGTCGAAACCTGGTCAACCCTTGACCTTGGACAACCGTCAAGCCCGACGAAATCGGACCCGGTACGGTTTATCTCAAAGCGACCAGCGAGACGCTGAAATCACACCATTCGGAGCGCAATAGGCGTGCGTGGACGAGAAGGTGGGTCGACCCATCTTCTTTCAATGGGCGTCAGAACTGTGTCGGCCGAACCAAAAAACCCGAGATTCGATGGATTTCGCGAGGATCGAGACGCTACGTGAATGGGGTGGATTGGGGGGAATGGGTCGTATTCGATGAGAAGGTCCGAGCGACGGGTCGGCCGCCGAGCGCGCGATCCGTGCGTGCGTGATCCCGCCAGTCGATCGGGTCAGGGCAATTTTGACGGTTCGGGGCCGAGAATCAGGTCGAGCAGCACGCGAACCTCGCGGTGCGCCTCGACCGGATGACGGAGCGGTAGGTCCGCGTGCACCTTGTAGCGGTTACGACGGCCTTCGCGGGCCCTCGACAGATAACCGCCTTCCTCCAGATCGGAGACGATTCGATGGACGGCCCGCTCGGTAATTCCCACGCGTTCGGCCACTTCACGCAGGCGGATTTCCGGCTCCTGCGCGATGCAAAGCAGCACGTGGGCATGGTTGCTCAGAAACGTCCAGTCGCTTCCGCTCGCCATTTTGGTCGATTTCTCACCCTTCGTCCCTTGACTTCCGATCTATAGTGCGGTAGAGAATGTTGACTTTCGTGTCATGAATTCTCTGTCAGAATTCAGGGGCCACCCCGACGCAACACCACTATAACCGAGAGGCGAGGCGTTTGCCGACAGGGTGAAATTGGAACGATCGACGATGGAGGCCGGCTCGACGAGGTTGATGATCGTCGGGCCCTGAGCGGGGAGACGCATTCCCGGACGTCGAGCGGGGCGGGAGCGGGAGTTGGCCGGCGGCGTTCGCGTGGCGCGACGTTGAACCGGGGCGTCCGAGCTGCGCGCCAGTGGGCAAGTCACGGAACCGTGAGATTTTTGAGTGGGAGAACACGTGTGGATGACCGAAGGGGAGTTCGCTGGGACGCGGTGTTGTTGTCCCTCGTCGTGGGCTTGGCGGGGGTATCGGCGATGCTCTTCGCCGGTCAGATTATCGCCCCTCGCCCGTGGCTTGGGGCTGGGATTGTCATCGATCGGCTGAGCGCGTCGCTGAGCTTGCTCGTGGCGTCGGTGGGGGCCGTGACGTATCGATTCTCGATGCGGTATTTGGACGGTGATCCGGACCGCCGGTGGTTTTTGGTCCGGCTCGGGTGGACGGTCGGGGCGGCGTACGTCCTGATGATCGCCAACAACCTGCTGGTGCTTTTCGCGGCATGGTCGTTGACGAGCCTGGGGCTCCACGCGCTCCTGACGCATTATTCGGATCGACCCGAGGCGCTGCCACCAGCGCGGAAGAAGTTCCTCATCAGCCGGTTGGGGGACGTTGCGCTGATCGCCGCGATCGGGGTGATCGCGGTCTCGTGGGGGACGCTGGAGATCACGGCCTTTCTGAAGGCCGTCGGGGCGTCGGACGGTGAGCACCGATTCGAAATCGGCGTGGTGGGGGTGCTGGTGACCGTCGCGGCGTTAACGAAGTCGGCACAGTTCCCGTTCCATAGCTGGCTTCCCGAGACGATGGAGGCTCCCACGCCGGTCTCGGCCTTGATGCATGCGGGCGTCATCAACGCGGGAGGGGCCTTGCTACTCCGGTTCGCGCCGGTGGTCGCGCGGGTCCCGGCGGGCCTGTTGTTGCTTTCGGTCGTGGGCACCGTGACGGCCTCGCTCGGCCTGCTGGCGATGTGGTCGCAAGTGAAGGTCAAACGGATCCTGGCGTGGTCCACGGTTGGGCAGATGGGGTTCATGATGATCCAGTGCGGCCTGGCGGCGTTCCCTGCGGCGTGGCTGCACATGCTGGGTCATGGGCTGTACAAGGCGTGGAGTTTTCTGAGGACCGGAGACCTTCCGGGGCCGAGTCGGCCGATCATTCCCGCCTCGCCGTTGCGCACGATCGGGCTGGCCTCGCTCGGGACCGTTCTGGCCGTGCCGGCGTTGATGCTGGCGTCGCGGGTGACTGGATTCTCGCCGCTTGAGTCGCCTGGCGAACTCGCTCTGGCGGCGATCGTCGCGTTGTCGATCGGGCAGATGTGGGTGGCGTTTGTGGGGGTAACGGCGTCCGGCGAGTCGACGCCTCGACAAGTCGTCGGCGCGGTCGGCTGGACGTTCGTCGTGGCGCTGGCGGCCTTTGCCTTGTACCGCGGGGCCTCGGCGTTTCTGAGCCCGGTCCTCGGCGATACGGCTTTGCCTCGAGGGCCGATCGCCTGGTTGTCGGCGGTTATCCCGGTGGTTGCGATGGCGACATTGTCTGTTGTTCAAGCGATTCTGCCGTTGCTCGGGTGCCGTCCGGCGGGCCGGGCACTTTATGTCCATGCGTTGAACGGCTTTTATTTCGGGGCGGTCGCGGACCGTTTCGTGGATCGGGTTTGGGGCCGGCTGGCCCGGGTCGTGAAGGGGGTGGAAGGTGCTTGAGTCGACCGTGGTTTCGGATCGAGGAGCGGCGCTTAATGAGGTTTGGGCCGACGTCAACCGCGTTTGCCGTCGAATTCCGCCCCTCTGGGATCTGAACAATTTCGTGGCCGTGAACCCCTTCCTGGGATTTGCCGGAACCCCGCTCGCCGAGGCCGCGGGCGAGGTCCGCGATGGCCTGGGGGCGAAGGTCTTGCCGGGCGTGGATTATTACCGAGAGCGCTGGGCCGCGGGGGACTTTGAGTCGTCGGACCTGTTGCGGGCGGCTTCCCGAGTCGGTGAGAACGCCGAGACGCTTGAAGCAGTCCTGGAGGGTGAGCGGCCGATGCCGGTCCGATCGGCCGGTCCGGTCTTGACCTTCGCCGAGCGGCTCGACCTGGCCCACGGCGGGCGCTGGGAGGACGCGGTCGTCCGCCAGATCACGCGTTGGTGCGCCGTTTATTCCCTGGGGGGCGGGGCGTACTGGAAACTGGCCATCGGCGGCCGGGGACTCTACGCCTCGTGGCGGGAGGCGTCGAGGGTCGACCGGACCTTGGAGATCCTGGGGCTCTCGGGCTGGCGGCGTTGGGTGGACGCTCTGCCGGAGAACGCCGACGAGGCGATTGTGCAAATGCTCACGAAACTCGGCGTGGAGCCCGAGGATCGCGAGGCGTATCTCTACCGCCTCTTACGGGGTGTGTACGGCTGGGCGTCGTTCCTCCGCCGCGACGACTGGGCCGGGGGCGTTGAGGGCCCAGGCTCGCTGGGCGAATTGCTGGCCATCCGTGCCTGCGCCGACGCGGCTGTCGCCGAACTGGCGTCTCGGATCGCGGGTCGCGGTGTGTCGTCGACGCCGTGCGACGACAACGAGAAGGTGGAGGACGAATCGGTCCTCGCCGTTTTCCAGGACGCCATGGAGGACGGCTTCGCCCGACGCTTGCTCGGCGGCTTGAATCTCCCGACGCGGCGTCCGGCGCTTTCGAGGCCGGCGTTGCAGTCGGTCTTTTGCATCGATGTGCGTTCGGAACCACTCCGTCGCCACCTCGAGGCTCAGTCCGAGACGATCGAGACCCGCGGCTTCGCCGGGTTTTTCGGCGTGCCGCTGGAATGGCTCTCCAACGCGGGATGCGGCAGCGCCCGATGCCCCGTTTTGCTCCGGCCGTCCCGGGGCGATGCGTTGATGGCGGATGCCAAG
>CAZRGV010000029.1:14117-19982 GCA_964599655.1 uncultured Isosphaeraceae bacterium
CCGCCGATCGCGATCCGGCCGACGGTCATGGAGTCGCCCGGGGCGCTGAAGGCCGCGGTCAAGCACGTCCAGGGTGCTCCGGCTGGTGCCTTCAATTTCGTGGAGGTGCTGGGCCTGGCCTACGGTCTTGGTCTGGCGGCCGACGCGATCGCCGCGCGAGCGGCGAAACCGTCCACGGAGGGGACCGTCTCCCTCGAGCTCGATCCGGACGGGCAGGGTGGCGGGATTCCTCGATCGGTCCGCGTCGATCTGGCTGCGGGAATTCTGAAGAACACGGGCCTGACGCACTCGTTCGCCCGGTTGGTGCTTCTCTGTGGCCATGAAGGACGAAGCGCGAACAATCCGCACGCCGCTGGACTCGACTGCGGCGCCTGCGGAGGGCATGGCGGGGCTCTCAACGCTCGGGTCGCAGCCGCGTTGCTCAACGACCCGGAGGTTCGCGAGGGCCTTCGGAGCCGGGGACTGGCGGTTCCGAGCGACACCCACTTCGTCGCGGGCGTCCACAACACGATGACCGATGAGGTGGCCTTGCTCGATACCGACGAGATCCCGCCCACTCACCGGGCCGATCTCGACCAGATTCGGAACTGGCTGGCCCGCGCCGGGGCGTTGACACGAGCCGAGCGAGCGCCCTCGCTTGGGCTGTCGAACCGGCCGTCGGGAATCCTCGACCGGCTGCTCCGCCGACGATCCCGGGATTGGTCGGAGGTGCGTCCCGAGTGGGGATTGGCCCGCAACGCCGCCTTCATCGCGGCACGACGCTCGCGAACGCGAGGCGTGAACTTGGGAGGGCGGGTGTTCCTTCATGAGTATGACGCCTCGCTCGACCCGGACGACTCGGTTCTGACGCTGATCCTCTCGGCCCCGATGGTTGTCGCGTCGTGGATCAACCTTCAGTACTTTGCCTCCACGGTGGACAACGACGCCTTCGGTTGCGGGACCAAGGCGCTTCACAACCGAGTGGGATCGCTTGGGGTGGTTCTGGGCAACGGCGGCGATTTACGCACGGGTCTGCCGCTTCAATCCGTCCAAACGCCTGATGGCCGATGGTTCCACGAGCCGCTCCGGCTTCAGGTTGTGGTCGAGACGATGCCGTCGCGGATTGACGCGGTCCTGGCCGCCCAACCTGGAGTGCGCGACCTTGTGGAAAACGGGTGGGTCCGCCTCTTCGCCCTCGACCCGGACAGTTCGGAGGCGTTCCTGCGACTTCCCTCGGGCGACTGGGAGGCGGTTTCCGATCTCGAAGCCAGCGACCGGCACAGCGTCGTCTGCGAGTCCGTGGGATGAGCCGTTGTCGAGCGCGCCGAAGGACGTAGAGCGTTTCTCTTTTCGAGCCGCGCGCGAATCCGGGCTCGGGGCGGTCGCGAGACGACCGGCCTCGAGCCCGTTGGGCGAGAAACGGTCCTGACGTGCCGGCTCAATAGGGGCTGGGGGTCGATCCCGGCTGGCCCATGTTGTAGCTCGCCGCGGGCACGGAACCGTCCGGCGCGTTCAGGCCGCCCTGGGAGGGACCCGCGGGGGGCATGCCGCCGAGCTCACTGGGCATGCCGCCGTAGGGGTTGCCCGTCGGAGCCGCGCCATAGGGTCCAGTGGGTGGCGTGAGGGCGTTTGTCGAAGCCCCTGAATAAGCCGACTGGTCGGCACTGGTTCCGGCAGAGTTCATGCTGAAGCCGGTCTCGGGGGCCCCAGGAGGCATGGCCGAGTTCGAGAACGCGGGCTCGGGCGGAACCTGACGGGTTGGTAGGTGCCGACAACCGCCGGACGTGAGCAAAAGCGCGAGGCCGAAACCGGCCAGGCAGCTAGACTTGAGCCGATCCATCGGCAGACTCTCCTCTTCCCTGGGGACCTGAGAGGCATGAAGAAAGCTCGCCCGGCCGCGCGCCAGCAAGGGCTTGATCGGCCGACTTGGGACGATTGAGCGGGCACAACGGCGGTGGTTCGGGGCGAGACGTTGTCGATTCGAGATGGGAACCCGACGCCTGCGAGGGGAATCACCCACAGGCGTCGCGGATCATAGCGAAATTGCCAGGTTGGTCAAGCGATTCTGGCCCGTTCGGGCGAACGCGGGGTTACTTGCCCTTGGCGGCGCTGAAGCGACGGCTGACCTCGTCCCAGTTGACGGTGTTCCACCAGGCGGCGATGTAGTCAGGCCGCTTGTTCTGGTAGTCGAGGTAGTAGGCGTGCTCCCAGACGTCGAGACCGAGGATCGGCGTGCCGCTGCCGTCCATCAAGGGGCTGTCCTGGTTGGGGGTCGAGCAGACGGCCAGCTTGCCATCCTTGCCGACAACGAGCCAAGCCCAGCCCGAGCCGAAGCGGGTGGCGGCGGCCTGGCTGAAGGCGTCCTTGAAGGCGGCGAATCCGCCGAGGTCGCTGGTGATGGCCGCCGCCAGGTCGCCCGTGGGCTCGCCGCCACCGCCGGGTTTCATCACGGTCCAGAACAAGGAGTGGTTGGCGTGGCCTCCGCCATTGTTGCGAACGGCGCCGCGAATGGCTTCGGGCACGGCGTCGAGGTTCGCGATCAACTCCTCGATCGGCTTGCCCTGAAGTTCGGCGTGACCTTCCAGGGCCTTGTTGAGGTTGGTGACATAGGCGACATGATGCCTGTCGTGGTGGATTTCCATGGTCCGGGCGCTGATATGGGGCTCCAGCGCGTTCTTCGGGTACGGCAAGTCAGGAACGGTGTACTCGGCCATGAGTTGAACTCCCAGTTGCAAGGGGTCTCTTGTCGGTCTCTCACCCTTGCCCCGGCCACGAACAGCCGGAGCACGCCGTCCCCACACGCTACCACATGGCTGTGGGGGGCTTCAAATGTTCCGATGACCGGAAGAGTCTCGAAGAGGTCGTGACCGCCCACCGAAGTCGCGAACCGATCGGGGTGGTGGACGTGAGGATTCCTCAGGCGTACCGGATTCGAGGCGCGTGGCGTTCGGAAGGACACACGAGCGCCCGAACCATTCGGCAGTGTCTTACCCCGCGACGGTACGCGATGTTAGGATGGACCACGGGTTCTTGTGCGCCCTTCTTCATCAGGAATCTGACTCAACCGTATGAGCGCGATTCTCGGGATCTCGGCGTATTACCACGATTCGGCCGCCTGCCTGGTCGTCGACGGCCGAATCGCCGCCGCGGCACAAGAGGAGCGGTTCACGCGCAAGAAGCACGACAGCGATTTCCCTAGCCAGGCCGTCGCGTTCTGTCTGAAACAGGCCGGATTCACGCCGGACGAGCTCGACTGGGTGGGATTCTACGACAAGCCGCTACTGAAATTCGAGCGATTACTGGAAACCTACCTGGCCTACGCGCCGGCGGGTCTGGCTTCGTTTCGCATGGCGTTGCCGCTCTGGCTGCGGACGAAGCTATTCCTGCCGAGGATCATGCGGAAGGAACTCGGTGGAGCGTATCGGCGGCGGTTCGTGTTCCCGGAGCATCACGAGTCGCATGCGGCGAGCGCCTTCTTCCCGTCGCCGTTCGAGGAGGCGGCCATCCTGACGATCGACGGCGTTGGTGAGTGGGCGACCGCCAGCTTCGGCATGGGGCGGGGCAACCGCATCGAGCTGACACATCAACTGGTGTTTCCGCACTCACTCGGACTGCTTTACTCGGCGTTCACCTATTACACGGGGTTCAAGGTCAATAGCGGCGAATACAAGGTGATGGGGCTGGCTCCCTACGGCGAGCCGAAGTATGCCGAATTGATCTACAAGCACCTGCTCGATCTGAAGGACGACGGCTCGTTCCGCATGGACATGTCGTACTTCAACTACGCGCAGGGGTTGACCATGACCTCGCCGAAGTTTCACCGGCTCTTCGGCGGTCCGCCTCGAAAGCCCGAGTCGAACCTGACCCAGCGCGAGATGGACCTGGCCGCCTCGGTGCAGGCGGTGACCGAGGAGATCCTGCTTCGCATGGCGAGGCACGTGCACAAGGTCACCGGCGCGAAAAACCTCTGTCTGGCGGGCGGGGTGGCCCTGAACTGCGTTGCCAACGGGCGAATTCTCCGAGAAGGGCCGTTCGACGACCTCTGGATCCAGCCGGCGGCCGGCGATGCCGGCGGCGCTCTGGGCGTCGCCTTGTTCATTCATCATCAACTGCTGAATCAGCCGCGAACGCCCGAGCCGTTCGACAGCCAGCAGGGCTCATTCCTGGGACCGGACTTTTCCGACGCGCAGATCGAGCGGTTCCTGCGGTCGGTCGAGGCGCCCTTCTCGCGTTATGACTCGGACGACGAGCTCTGCGAGGCCGTCGCCGAGGCGCTGGCCGATGAGAAGGTGGTCGGATGGTTCGAGGGAAGGATGGAGTTCGGACCGAGGGCGCTCGGAGGACGGAGCATTCTGGGAGACGCCCGAAGCCCGAAGATGCAGTCGGTGATGAACCTCAAGATCAAGTTCCGAGAGTCGTTCCGGCCGTTCGCGCCGTCGGTCCTGCGAGACCGGGTCGACGAATACTTCGAGATGGCTCCGGGGCAGGACAGCCCCTACATGCTGCTCGTCGCCCCCGTGAAGGCGGATCAGCGCTTGCCGGATGACGGACGTTCGGAAGGGCTCTGGGGAATCGACAAACTGAACGTGCCTCGGAGCGTCATTCCGGCCGTCACGCACGTCGACTTCTCGGCGCGCATTCAGACGGTCGACGAGGCGCGCAACCCGCTCTATGCGAAGTTGCTGCGGGCGTTTGAACGTCGAACGGGCTGTCCGGTGATCGTGAACACCAGCTTCAACGTGCGGGGTGAGCCGATCGTCGGGTCGCCAGCCGACGCCTACCGCTGCTTCCTGGCGACGAACATCGACGTGCTCGCCCTGGGCCGGTTCGTGCTCCGAAAGGAGCAGCATCAGGCGCTGAGCCAGGCCGAGGTCGAGGCCCACCTCGCGCAGTTCCAGCTTGATTGAGAGGAGACCTTTCACCCATGTCGCTGGTGGAAATCAACTGGCGGCCCGATCGCAAGACACTCTCCGAGTTTTCCGAGGCCTGGATGTTCGCGCTCGGAATGCTCGCGGCCCCGTTGGCCTATTTTCGAGGCCATCCGTGGCTGGCCGGAGCCTTCTGGGGCCTGGCAGTGGCCGGTCGAGTGGTGGGACTGGTCCGGCCGTCGTGGCTCAAGCCGGTGTTTCTCGGCCTGACGCTCCTGACCTGGCCGATTGGTCTGGTCGTCTCGAACGTCGTGCTCGCCTTGTTGTATTACGGGGTCTTCACGCCGATCGCCTTGGTCTTTCGCGTGATGGGCCGCGATGCCTTGAAACGCCGATTCGAACCCGAGGCCACGAGTTACTGGGAGCCTTACTCGCCGGGCGGCCAACTGGATCGCTACCTGAAGCAGCACTGACCGAGGAAACGCGACGTGAGGGGACTCCGCGAGGAAACCTGGGAATGATACGATCGAGGATCGATTCATCGTCCGGTTCGCGCGGAACGTGAGGCGATTTTTGATCATCTTCTGGCATGATCACACAACGTTCGAGGAGGAGCGATGGGGACCGATCAAGGCGACAAGACCAGCCTCGAGCAACTGGCGGGCGCTCCGCAGCCGAGCCTCATGGTGGAGTTGTTCGACTTCCTCAAGCACAACAAGAAATGGTGGCTATTGCCCATTCTGATCGTCCTCGCCCTGTTTGGCCTGCTGGCCGCGCTGGCGGGCTCGAGCGTGGCGCCGTTCATTTACACCTTGTTCTGATCTGATCCCGCCGCATGCTCGATGTCTTGCTCGAAGACGCGCATCTTCTGGCCGTCGCCAAGCCGGCGGGGGTGTTGACGCAGGGCCGGATCGGAGGTGAGCCGAGCCTCGAGACGGAGGTTCGGCGCTACCTCGGCGGCGACGATCCGTCGTCGGTTTACCTTGGCACGGTTCATCGGCTCGATCTGCCGGTTTCG
>CAZRGV010000029.1:20059-23077 GCA_964599655.1 uncultured Isosphaeraceae bacterium
ACTGGGCGGTCGTCGAGGGAACACCCGAGACGGAGGATGCCTTCTGGGAAGACTGGCTCTGTGCCGATGACACGGGACTTGGGGTGGTGCAGGTCTGTTCGCCGGCAACGCCGAGAGCGCGTCGGGCCGTGACGCGAGTTCGCCGCGAGCCGGCGGGTCTTGGGGGATCGGGATCACGATTGGTCGAGGGGTGTTCGTGGTTGCGGCTCTGGCCCGAGACCGGACGGACGCATCAACTTCGGGTGCAGTCGTCGTCTCGAGGGTTGCCGATCGTGGGAGACCGGGCATACGGGTCGCGCCGGCCGTTCGGGAACGGCGGTATCGCGCTCCATGCGAGGTCATTGACTGTGAGGCATCCGATGCTCGATCGTCCGGTGACGCTGAGCGCACCACTTCCGGCCGCCTGGGAGAGCCTCGGGTTGGATTGAGCCCGAGGCCCGCGAAAACGGTTCCAAGACGGGCCGGGGTGGGTCGACACGGGACGCGAGCCGGCCGAGCCTCGACCGGGCTGAGCAATGCCTCAGTCGCCCGTCGAGCGAACGCCGAGCGGATCGGAGGGAAGCACTCGGCCGATCGTCGGCGTTCGGGCCCTGGTTCACGCGATTCCGATTTCCTGGATCTTCAGCTTCAGGATTCCTCGGGGGACCTGAATTTCGGCGATCTCACCGACCTTCTTGCCGACGAGGCCCTGACCGATGGGGCTCGACAGCAGGATCTTGTTCAGGTCGTAGTCTTCCTCGCCGGGTCCGACCAGGATGAATTCTTCTTCGTCGTTGAGCTCGAGGTCGAGCACCTTGACCTTCGAGCCGAAGACGACCCGGTCCGTCGGCATGTTCGTCCGATCGATGATCATGGCCAGAGCGAGCTTCGATTCCAGGTCATTGATGCGGGCCTGGAGCATTCCCTGTGCCTCGCGCGCGGCGTCGTATTCCGCGTTCTCCGAAAGGTCGCCAAAGCTGCGAGCCTGGGCGATGGCTTCGGCGATTCGAGGCATCTCCTCGTTCTTCATCATGTCGAGCTGGGCCTTGAGCTTCTCGTAGCCCTCCTTCGACATCGGGATTCGATCCATGGCCATACCTTGCTGCTCCTTGCGGACGCCGCGAGCGGGCGCGGCATTGAGTGCGAGTCTGGCGGACTCACTCAAGAGAAATCGATCAGTGAGGTGGCCCCCAGAGAGACAGAGACCCAGAAGCAAACACCGCGACGCCGGACAGGATCTCCGGGTCGCGGTTTTGTTATCAATTAAGCCTAGTGTCCGATGGGCCGGGACGCAAGTCCAAGCCGGGTTCAAGGCGGGATGCGGGTATCAACGCTACTCGTGCCGCAGGGCGTCGATCGGATCCATCAGTGCCGCGCGGCGCGCGGGGTAGAGTCCGAAAAGGACGCCGACGCCGACCGAGATTCCGAACGCCAGCAAGACCGAACTGCTGGTCACGATGGCTTTCATCTGGGCGAAGTAAACGATCGCGAAGGGGATTGTCACGCCTAGGGCCACGCCCAGGAGGCCGCCGACGCCGGAAAGGACCACCGATTCGATGAGGAACTGCTCGGTGATGTCACGACGCTTGGCCCCGAGAGCGCGGCGGATTCCGATCTCGCGGGTCCGCTCGGTGACGGTGGCCAGCATGATGTTCATGATGCCGATACCGCCGACCAGAAGCGAGATCGAGGCGATCGTTCCGAGCACGAAGCTCCACTGCCGGGCGGTGCGCTCAGCCTCTTCGATCAGCTCCAGGGGAACGACCAACTCGACGTCCTTCTTGGGGTGCCAGGGCTTGACGGCCGCCTCAATGATCGGCGCCGACGGACGAACCTGGCTGACGTCGCCGACCTGCAACGTGATCTGCGAGAGCTGGGTTTCCTCGGCCGAGAACGAGCCCGAGCGATTGTCGAGAATGCGATCGCCGAATCGGAGTCGGCAGGTGTTCAAAGGGATGTAGACGTCCTTGTTGTATTCCTGTCCGGAAAGGCTGCCGCCGATGGCGGCCGAGCTGGCCCGGCGCTGGGTGACGCCGACGACCGTGTAATAGCCGTCGCCGAGCTTGACCGAATCGCCGAGAGGGTCCTCGAAGGGGAAGAGCTTCTCGGCGACCTCGTAGCCCAGCACCGCGTAGTTTTCATAGTGCTGGTTGTCCGATTCGGTCAGGAACCGGCCTTTCTCCATGTTGAGGTGGTTAAA
Organism: uncultured Isosphaeraceae bacterium; assembly: GCA_964599655.1. GTDB lineage: Bacteria > Planctomycetota > Planctomycetia > Isosphaerales > Isosphaeraceae > CAZRGV01. Next base: position 22,239 of record CAZRGV010000029.1, read on the forward strand.
TTCGGCGTAAAGGTGGGTGGTTCCGACCACCCGGCCTTCGAGGGCCCGGTTCAGGCGTCGAATTTCCTTGCGGATTTCCCGGATCGGCAGGGCCTTCTTGATGGTCGGCACGGTGGCCAGAATCCGGTCGTAGTCCTCGTATTTGAGGCCGTAGTTGAGAATCCGAGCGGGTCGACCGCCGGCGGCCTGGGCCTCCTCGCTGGGTTTGACCGATTTATAAATGAGGTTGACGGCGCCGAGGGCCTGAAGGCGCTCCTGCTGGTCGCGACTGGAGCCTTCGCCGACGGCGAGCATCGAGATGACCGCCGCCACACCGAAGACGATGCCCAGCACGGTCAGGCCCGACCGTAGCTTGTGAAGCAACAGGCTCTTCAAACCGAGTTTCAGACTGCGCCAGATGCGTCCCATGGCTAGTCGTCTCCGCGATTGCCAGCGTAGGATCTATCGGGATCGCCCGCTCGGAGAGGGACTCCGGGGGGTGGGTGTTGGGTTTATTTCGGGATGGAGCCCCGGGGATGTCGCGAGCCGCGAGCATCCCCAGGATCAGGTGTTCCGGATCAAGGCGCGAAGTGCGCGGGAGCGGTCGCCCCGGTCAAGCCCGCCGCGGCCGCGGCGGCCTCCTCCTGAGCCTGGATCATCCGGGGGCTGGGACCATCCTCGATGATCCGGCCGTCCCGCATCCGGATGATGCGTTTGGCGTGCAGGGCGATGTCGTCTTCGTGAGTGACCATGATGATGGTCTTGCCGGCGTCGTTGAGCCGGCCGAGCATCGCCATGATTTCCTCGCTCGTCGCGGTGTCGAGGTTACCGGTCGCCTCGTCGGCGAGGATGATGTAGGG
>CAZRGV010000029.1:23089-32208 GCA_964599655.1 uncultured Isosphaeraceae bacterium
CTTCGCGCGATGGCCACGCGTTGTTGCTGTCCGCCCGAGAGCTGGTTGGGCCGGTGATCGAGCCGTTCCTCGAGTCCGACCAGCCGGGCCAGCTCGTACGTGCGCTCCATGTCCTCCTCGCTGATCTCGCCGGTTCCCTGGTAGGTCAGCGGGAGCTGGATGTTCTCGATGACGGTGTACTGCTGGATCAGGTTGTACGACTGGAAGATAAAGCCAATGTAACGGCTTCGGACTTCCGACAGCTCGTCGTCGGAGAGCTGGGCCACGTCCTGATCGCCGAGGTGGTACTCGCCGCTCGTGGGCTTATCGAGGCAGCCGAGCAGGTTGAGCATCGTGCTCTTGCCCGAGCCCGAGGCACCCATGATGGCAACATACTCGCCTTGCATGAAGTTGACGGAGACGCCCTTCAGGGCATGGACGATGACGGTTTGGGTGGGCCCGCCCCTCGAGGGGGCGTGGCCCATCACGTATTGCTTCTTGACGTCAACCAGTCGAACGATGGGCTTGCCTGAACTGATCACTGCGGGCCACCTCCACCACCTGGTCGACCGAAACCACCGCCGCCGCCAAATCCGCCACCGCCACCTCCTGGGCCGCCGAATCCACCACCACCTCCTGGGCCACCACCTCCTGGGCCGCCGAATCCACCACCACCCCCTGGTCCGCCTCGACCGCCTCCGAATCCGCCGCCGTTTTGGCGCATCTGGTCGAGCATCTGGATTTCCGCGTCGGTGAAGCCGGCCCGCTTCATGATATCCTTGCGCTCTTCGGGGCTGGCGTCCTTCATCTTCGCGCGGTCATCGGGGCTGATATTGCGGAACTTCTGGAACAGTGCCGGATCCATTCCCCCACCGCCGGCTCGCTTACCCTTGGCCTTGGCGTTTTCCGAGCCGCCCTTGCCACTGGCGTCACCGGGGAGGGTGCCCGGGCTCTTGGCGGGCACGTTGCTCCAGTCGCGGCTCTTGGCGTTGGCCTGGCTGGTGGCGGAGAAGGCTTCGCGCTTCTCGGCTTCGGAGAGGAGCGAGGTCGGGTTCATCGCCACCTGATCTCCTTCGCGGAGACCTTCCTTGACCTCGATCAAGGTGTCGTTCGTGGCGCCGAGCTTGATTTCCTGCTTCTTGGGGCCGTTGGGAGTCAGGACGAAGACGTAATTCTTGCCTTTCATGGGCAGGATGGCGGTGACGGGGATGCAGAGGACGTTGGGAAGCTGGTCGATCAGAATCGTCACTTCGGCCGTCATGCCGGGCCGCAGGGCCTGAAGGCTTTGATCGATTGTCACGATGGTCGTGTACACCTTGATATCGGAGCTGAAGAAGCTGCTCGGGTCGGGCAGGGGCTGCACGCTTTTGACCGTGCCGGTCAACGGCTGGTCGGCGAAGGCGTCGACCCGGATCTTCGCCTGTTGGCCGGGTTCGATACGGTCGACCATCGACTCGTGAACCTTCGTGTTCACTTGCATGTGGAAAATATCGGGCAGGCTGAAGATCTTTTGACGCTCGCGGACGGTGGCCCCTTCCTCGATCAACGGCTGGTTGTTGCCACGGAAGTTGTTCGTCTCGTTGGCGTAGACGATCAGGCCGTCGTTGGGGGCGTAGAGTTTGCACTTATCGATTTGCTTGCGGAGCTTCTCTTCTTTTTGTTGTTCAAGGTTGCGGGTGGCTTCCTTGGCCAGTTCGTCGCTCTTGGCCTTTTCGACGTTGGCCTGAAGCTCGGTGAGCTGCTTCTGCTTGGTGTAGCGTTGGAGGACGTCCATCTTGGTTTCGGCCTGCCGCTTGGAAATCTCGGCCTTGAGCTTGGCCAGCTCGTCGGCGAGCTTCTGCGAGGCGCTGACGTAGCCGTTCTGGAACATCCGGGCCGACCAGTCGAGGCGGTCCACGGCCCGTTCCAGGTCGCTCTTGGCGAGGGTCAGCTCGCCCTCGACGGTCTGGATATCCTGCGGGAACGTCCCTTCGAGATATTCTTTGACCGCGATTTCAGCGACTTCCCGGGTCTTCTTGGCGTTTTGGTAGTCGGCCTCGGCTCGCTTGGTGGCGATTTCCTGGTTGACCAGGTTGTCCTTGAGGACGGCCGAGTCGAGCTCGCAGACCAGGTCGCCCTTTTTGACCTTGGAGCCCTCGGGCAAGATCTTGATGATCGTGGTCTGGCCTTCGACCTCGTTGATCACGTCGTCGTTCTTCGAGCTTTCGAGGTTACCGCGCTCGGTCACCGTGATCACCAGTTTCTGCTTGGTGACCTTGTACGGAATGATGTTCGACTGACCTGAGCTGAACAGGCTCGCGACGCTGTTGCGGAGGTCGGCGTTGCCAGCCACGACCGCGCCGACCGTGCCCAGCAACGCCACGCCCACCAGCACTGGGACCTTACGACCCGACGTTCGGCGTCGGGATGACGTCACTGGGCGGTCCACCGGCGGGACCGGTTCCCGCTCGGTTGTTCCGGGCGGCGGTGTTGCCTGCTGCTGCAGGGAAAAGTTCATAGTAGGCCTCCCATTCGTCGTAAGGCATGATGCCGAGGTCGCGGTAGAGGGCCAGTCTCACCGACTGGTACTGGACCCAGAACTGAATGAGCGAGTTCTGCTGAGTGACGATATTGCTCGTGGACTGAATGAGGTTAAGGGTCTGGGTTGCCTGGCTGGCGGACGACGCGCCGCCGGTTGCGCTGGCGTCGGGTGGAGCGATGATCTGCTGGAGAGACTGATCCCTCTGCCGCAACACAAGCAGCAGGTTTTTCTTCGTGATCTCGTAGTTCTCGGCGTATTGTATCAGAAGACGAATCTCCTGGCGTACAGTAAACTTGATGGTGTCTTCCTGATTCATGAGGAGACGCCGGCCGCGCTGGTAGTTGATCAGGGCGCTTCGGAAATTGTTCCGCTCGTTGACGCGAACCAGGGGAAGTTCGGCGTTGATCGCGAGCTGGAACTGCTTGGCCTGATCGACAAAGGCGAATGGGTTCGAGGTCGTTGGCGGCGTCTGGATCTGGTTGGTCAGCGAGACGTTGAAGATCGGCAGCAGGGCGTTGGCCGTGACGGCCAGCTGTCGCCAGGTGTCGTAGAGCGTGGCCCGGAAGTTCATCAGGTCGAGCCGGTTTTCCAGCGCCATGCGTTCGGCAACGAGCAGGAACTCCTCCTGGCGTTCGGGGTCGGCGAAGACCTGCTGCGGAACGGGCCCGGACATGTCGAACAGAGGCCGATCGTCGAGGACGATATTCTCGAGCTTGGGCAGCTTGGCGAGGATGCCGTCGAGATCTTCTGGGTCGTGATCTTCCCGGGCCTGCCAGACGTCGATTTCATGGAAGACGTCGCGGAATCCTTTCATGAGGCCACGGTCGAGAATGATCGGCACGTCGGGCGGCAAGCCGAGCTGTTGTTTGAACTGATCGAGCGCGACGCGGTAATTCGTTTCATTGATAATCAGCGTGAGGCGAGCCTGTTGGAGCTGCTGGTCGATCTGGTCGACCTGGAGCTGGGAGATACCCGAGCTGGCACCGCCGCGGGCATACTCCTGATAGATTTCCAGGGCCCGCTGGAAGGCGGCGACGTTGCGCCGGGTGTTCTCGATGGTCTGCGTTTGTTGCAGGACGTTCAGGAAGCCGATCGTCGGATCCCCAACACCGCCGCCAAGACCACCGGAGTTATCCGGGGCCGTCGTCGCGCCGCCGGCGCTGCTCGAAGCGAGGATATAGGGGATGAATTGCTGGCGGTATCGGGCGAAGGCCCGAACCTCATAGAGCAGGTTACGTTCGGCCAGGGTTAGTGGTTCGAGAGTGACGGCCCGGCCGCCGCCCCGGAGGAACGGCTGGACAAAGGTCAGCGGCAAGCTCGACTGGACGGTTGGCTGGATGGTGGACTTCTGGTTGAAGTTGAAGACCGTCGTGTTGGCGAACGCGCCGAGGAGTCGGCCGCCGAAGACGAACACCTTACCGAAGCCGGCTGCCGTCGAGAGTGTCAGGTTCGACGCGGAACCGCCCTGGGCTTCCTTGGTCCGGTAGAGGAACTGGTTCACGCCCGTACCACCCGTGGGGAAACCGCCACCAATGGCACCGACGACCCCCTGAGGTCCGGTGGCGACGCCCGTCGATGGAGACAGACCAGCGTAGAACTGCGGTTCGAAGGCGAAGCGGTTGAGCGTGACCGTGAGGCTCTGAGCGTAGAGATTCTCCAGACGGTACTGGTAATTCCGGTTGTTAATCAGGGCGAGCTGGAGCGCCTGGGCGGGGCCGACGACGTAGGGCCGGCTCTCGGCGGGCAAGGCCGACATCGTGGCCTCGTTGAACTCGAGCATGACCGGCGAGAGAATCGCCGCGAAGCCAGCCGTGGCGGCCTGGACCTGTCGCCGCTGGTCGGGCGTGAGGTTCCGACCCGGGATGATCGGCGCGCCGAGGTCGACCCGCACAGGCTCCTGATCGTCCATCGGGCTGGGTGTCGCGCCCGGCGCTGGAACCTGTCCGGGCTGGAAGGAAGAATCCCCTGGGGGAACGGAAAGATCCGGCGCCGAGGCCGCGCCCGCAGCGGGCGCGGTCAGAGCGCCGGGCGTGGTTGGTTGCGTGTCGGTTGCCTGGTAGGCGGCAGTGAGCACGCCGGTATCCCGTTTTGGAGATTGGGTTTGCGGTGGAAGGGCTCCCCCAGGGGGTGTTGACCCGGCAGGGGGGGAGGGAAGACGTTCAGATCCAGTAGTATTGGGCGACATCCCATCGAGACTCGGCCCGGAATTCCCTGGGGGAAGGTTCGGCGACGGCAAAGCCGGGTTTGGATTCGAGTTCGGGGCAAACGGAGCGGGTCCGGTCGCGGCCGGAGGAGTGCCGCCCGGAACGCCACCCGGCAGAGCCGGTAGTTCTTCTCCTTCGGGACGATCGCTGGCGGGGGGGACGTCCGATGTCGCGCCGGGAGGCGGCGGCTCGTAACGCTGACCCTGCTCCAACATATCAATGTAGCCGGTTCCCTCCGCGGGAACGATCAGACGCATATGGGGAAGCTGGGGAAATGGGGAAAGCGCTTCCGTCGCGTAATCGTCGGGGGGGGCGGGAGGACGGTCGAGATCGTAGGGGTCGGCGAAGCGGGAGAGGGCGGGAGGGTCGATGGTGAAGGTGGGGAGTCGCCAGCGAGGGTCGCGGCTCTTCTCGAAGACGGCCTCGGTGACGTCCTGGTCAGCCCACTGGCGGAAGAACTCCCGCCCGCATCCGAAGCCTGGCGCAAGGGCAAGCAGAGCCAAGCCTGCCAGGCGTGCACGGCCCGAGCGCAATCCTACAGGCGTGCGATTTCGGGGGGGTTTCATCATCCTGTGGACCTCCGTGTCCATTGTGACATTCCTCGATCCCGCGAGGGGACGATTGGATACCAACACACGCACCCTTCCGGGGGTCATCATCGAGTGTATCGGTTGCGCCGATTGTCTTGGTTGAACGGAATCGTTGGATTTTTCGGATGATGGGTCGATTCCTGGGTTTGGAATCGATGGAGTCGACGACTCAGTGGGGCCGAAAATGCCAGTGAAAGGGAGGCCCTGGAGGACGGCGGGCTTGCGCGGGTTTTCCTGGCGCGGGATCGTCCGAGCCCTGCTCCCTGGGGAAGAATCTCCGCGTTTGGGAAGACACGGCCCGCGCGTCGATTCGATCGCGCGTCGTTTGGCAAGGGAGGAGGGAGTCTCCGATGCTGTTTGGCAATCGCGTCCCCCGATCGCCGGTCTCGCGATCGCGACGTCGCGGGGCCTACCGTCCTGGTGGCGAACGCCTGGAGACGAGGGCGCTGCTGGCGGCGATCGACCTGATCAACGTGGCTGGCAGCACGACCCCGAACCAGCCAGGACCCTACGGGGTGGAAATGGTCGGGCAGAATAGCCGAGACGGCGCCGGGTACTCGGTGGCCGATGTTGGCGACGTCAACGGCGATGGGTTCGACGACTTCGTGATCGGCGCGCCGACCATTAACACTTCGGGAGCCTTTCCGACTCTCAGCAATGGTCGAGGAACAGTTTACCTCGTCTTCGGCTCGGCCCAGGTGAACCAGCAGACCATCGACTTTCTGACTTTGAATCCCCAGCAACGGATCGGTGACCTGAGCGTTCTGGGCAACACCAATCAGACGAACCCGGTCAACGGCCTGCCCGGGCTGGCGTTTAATGGTTTGACAATCATCGCCTCACAGAACGCGACCGGCCTGCTTGGGGCCACCGTGCAGGCCGTCGGTGATGTCAACGGCGACGGCCTGGCCGACTTCATGATCGGAGCACCCGGGGCGAACAGCTCCACCGGCATTCCCGGCACTGGCCGGGCCTATCTGATCTACGGCAGCGCCAACCTGAGCAGCCGGACGAACAAGCTGGTCGATCTCGACAACCCGTCGGCCAATACCGACCTGAACATCATGACGTTCGTGAACACGCTGGCCGGATCGCAGACCGGCCGGTCGGTGGGAAACGTGGGAGATCTGCTGACAGACGGCAATCGGGACATCGCCATCGGCGCGCCGAACGCTTCGTATAACGGCATGTCGGGCAACGGGGCCGTCTACGTGATCTCGGGCGGGTTCCTGGCTCCGGCAAGGACCCAGACCGTCAACCTGCAGAATGTCGGCCAGGGCGGCGCGAACAACGTGCCGGGTGTACTGTTCACCGGAGCGAACTCGGGGGATCAGGCCGGCTTCTCGGTTGCCGGCGCGGGTAACTTCAACGGCGCCACCACGAGTGTGGGTCAGTCGATCGATGATATTCTGATTGGTGCGCCACAGACGACCACTGGGTCCGGATCCGCCTATCTGGTCTATGGGGCGATTAATCTGGCCTCGCAGGCGACCACGACCAATGGCGTGACGAGCATCACGCTGAATCGAGTCGGCTCGACGTCGGTTTCGAATCCGGTGCCGGGCGTGGTGTTCACCGGGGCCAATAACGGCGACCAAACCGGCTTCTCCGTCAGCACGGCAGGCGACTTCAACAACGACGGCATTTCCGACATCATGATCGGATCGCCGTTCGCCGATCCAGGGGGGTTGACCGATTCGGGCCGGGTCACCCTGGTCTTCGGCCAGTCGGCGAGCTCGGCCACCGGCCAGCTCTCGGGAACGATCAGCCTGAATTCGATTCCAGCGAACAATCAGGGGATTGAATTCGACGGAGCGGCGGCCGGCGCGTTCGCGGGGTTCTCGGTCTCGGCGGTGGGACGAATCAACAACGACGGGATCAATGAGATTCTGATCGGATCGCCCGGCTTCAACAATCAGCAGGGTATCGTTTACCTGATTCCCGGCAACACCGACCTGATCGGCACGGTGCCGCTGGCCAACGCGGGCAACGCGCCCGCCCAGGCCACGCTGATCACTCTCAGCCAGCCAACGTCGGCGAACTTCCTCGGGACTTCGGTTTCGGGCCGACCTTTGTTTCTGAACCAGAGCCAGACGCTCGATTCCGATACGGTGGCCGACTTCGTCGTAGGCGCCGCGGAGTATGCCCTGCCGGTTCCCAACCAAACCAAGCCTCCTACCGGGGCCGCCTTCGCGCTCGAAGGGGCGTTGGTCCCGCTGGCGACTCCGGTTTCAACGGTCATCACCTCACCGATCGGCGTGGATAAGGTTCAGCCGCCGTTTGTCGTCAATCCGACGACGCCGGCCGACATGAAGGTCTTCATCCTGAGCCGCAACTCGAACACGGCTGGGTTCAACCCGTACGCGACGATTGATCCCAACACGATCACGGTCAATGGCGTTCCGCTGCCCGATCCCTCGACGTGGAAGCAGGAGCCGGACATCGACGGTGACGGCATCCCCGACGCGTCGTTCACCATTCCGAAGTCGGTCCTGAACCTGACGACGTCGACCCGAACCTTGACCGTGAACGCCCGGACGTTGTCGTCGAGCCCGTTCCCGAATCGACGTTATCAGGGAACGGCGAACATCACGGTTTCTTCGGGCGGTGGTGGTGGCGGAGGTGGCTTGCCGGGGAACTTCGTGGCCTTCAACGGGGCGTTCCCGAACACCAACCAAGCCGTGCCCCGGTTTGGCGAGCAGATGCTGCCACAACCGCTCGCCTTGAACCAGTTGCATTGGAAACCGTTGTCGTACCGTCAGGCCTATCGGCAGTTCGTGCCGCAGGGCGCCTTCGGCTTCCGCTACCGCAACTTCTACCACAAAGACGCGCAGATGCAACGGCCGAAGGGCCGGACCATCGCGTTGGAGCGAAACGTGTTCACTCGCGGACGATTCAAGCCAGGGGCGTTCTTCGGCCGGACCAACCACAAGGGACCGGTCATCGGCGGTTGATTGTTGGATCGTCGAGGCGAACACTCTGGGCCGGCGACCTGGGATTCGTCCCGGGCCGCCGGTTTCGCGTCAGAGCGACAGCCCCCCGGCCATTAACTGTTCGATTCGGGTCGCACGCGGACCGACAGCCGCTTGGCCAGCCGGTCGAGAGCCGGGCTTCGGTCGAGCGGGTCGAGGTGGACGTTCAGGAGACTGAAGCTCCCGGAATTGGCCACGGCGGCCTTGAGGGCCTTGTCGAGCTCGTCCTCGGTCCGGACTTCAAGCCCCAACCCGGTTCCGAGCACATCGGGAATCTTGTGATAGGCCCAGTTGTGGATGTCGTTGAAGGCGCCTTCGAGCAGGAATCGCTCGGTCGTGTATCCCTTGTTGTTCATCACGATGACGATCGGGTTGAGCTTCTGGCGGACAATGGTCGAGAGCTCCATGCCGGTCATCTGGAACGCGCCGTCGCCGACGATGACGAGGGGGCGGCTGTCGCGATTCGCGACCTGCGCGCCGACGGCCGCGGGCACGCCGAAGCCCATGGACGTGTAATACGCCGGGCTTATGAACTCGGTACGGCGGGTCATCGTCATGTCGGCGGCGCCGAAGAGGGAGTCGCCGATATCGGCGATCACGACCGTGTTGTCGTCCAGCATCAGGTTGAGCCGGGCGAAGAGCCGGGCCGAGGTCATCGGCGCACCGGGAACGGGGGTCCAGGGCTCGCCTCCGCAAGGGGCCATCCTGGGCGGAACAACCGGGCTCGCCAGTTTCAACCCACGCTGGCGGAGCCCCTGGATAAAGTCGTCGAGGCGGACGTCCTGGTAGTGGTGGTGGCGGATTTGGAGATCTTCGCTGGTCGCGTTGATCGACCTCGAAGGGTCGAGATTGG
>CAZRGV010000029.1:32225-33792 GCA_964599655.1 uncultured Isosphaeraceae bacterium
GATGTCGGTGAGGAAGCAGCCGAGCATCAGCAGGCAGTCCGACTCCTCGACGAACCGCGTGACCTCGTCGCGGCCCATGCCGCCCTCGTAAACGCCGACGAACAGTGGATGCGCCTCGCTAATGACGCTCTTGCCCAGGATGGTCGTGGCGATCGGCAGACCGGCCTCCTCGGCCAGTGAGAGCATCGCGTCTTGCAAGCCGAAGCGGTGGACCTCGACGTCGGCGAGGATCATGGGCCTCCTGGCCTTCTGGAGCATGGCCGTCGCCTCGTCGAGCGCCTCGCGCAGGGCGTCGGGATCGCTGGGGTAGCTTCCCGATGGAGGCCGGTGCGGCGTGACCTGCCTGGCCAGAAGGCGGTCTCGGGGGATCTCGAGGTAGACCGGCCGTTTGTAACGGACCGCCGCGCCGAGCACCCGGTCGATCTCGGCGAAGGCCGTCAACGGGTCGGACAGCACCGCCGAGGCCGCCGTGATCTTCTCGAAGACCTCGAACTGAGTTTCGAATCCCTTGACCTTGTGGTGCAGAAGCGGGTTTCGCTCTCGCTCGGACATGCCCGGCGAGCCGCTCAAAACGACGACCGGCGACTTCTCGGCATAGGCCCCGGCGATGCTGTTGGTGCAGCTCAGGCCTCCCACGCAATAGGTAACGCAGACACATCCGAGTCCTCGAACCCGGGCGTAGGCGTCGGCGGCGAACCCCGCGGAGTCTTCGCGGGTCATGCCGACCAGCTCGATGGGACTGGCTTCAAGCATCTTGTACAGACCCAGGACATAGTCACCGGGAATGCCGAAGATGTGAGCAAGCCCAAGCGCCTGGAGCCGGTCGATCAGGTACTGGCCGATCGTGGTGGGCTCGGGCGTGAGATCGACGTCGCGGGTCGGGACCGGAGCGGGAGCAGTGGCCACCGGAAACCTCCTTTGTCAGCGGAGAGGAGATGAGCGACGCGAGACGTGCGGGGCCGGTCGCTCAAGGATCGACATCGGCCCGAGGGCCCGCCCATCGCCGCAGGGGCCCTCGCGCCCATTGTGGCAGAGGGCGGGAATAGACGTAAACCCAGACCCACCGACCCTCTTTTGTCGTTGCGTGGACGCGGCGATAGAGCCCAACATCCATCCCTTCATACGGATCGAGCCGGGTCTGGAGTTCGACCAGATCGACGGGTCGAACGTAACCCTCGACCCAATCGGCGGTTGGGTCATCCAGATCAATGAGCCCAGGATAGGGCCCAAGATCGAAGAGCCGGCCACGAACCGCGTCAGTCATCCAGCCGCCCTGAGCCGCCTCCTCGTTGCTGGCCGGGGCCAGCGTGCCGTAGGCGAACAGGAGCGAAGGCCCGTCGGGATCGTCACGACTTTGGTCCGGAATCGGCGCACCTCAACGGGTCAAATGCAAACGGGACAACGGTCTTCCGAACAACCGAATCGCACTCTATTCCTAATTGTAGACGCTCGTTGCTCGTTTGCTCCTGGCGCGACCAACGTTCGAGGCCCGATCTTCGGCCGCGTCATGGCGGAATCCGCGGGCCGTCGCATGAAGGCACGGGGGTTTCCTTGTCAGATATCATCA
>CAZRGV010000029.1:33802-54350 GCA_964599655.1 uncultured Isosphaeraceae bacterium
GAGAACCGCCAGACACACTCGAAAGCCATCGTGGAGAGCCTGGACGCGATCGTTCGTGGGCCGGATGCGGAGGTGATGATGATCGTGCGAGGCCTGGGAACGCCGACCCGTCGAGGGCCCCGGATCCGGGTCATCGACCTTTCACTTTGGACGATCGGCTGCGCCCTCGGATTCGGGGTGTATCAAGGCTTGACACCGTCGCTGAACGACGGATTCCGGCTTCTTGGTTGGGTTTACGACCTGGTGATGGGGGTTGTCTTCGGGACGATCCTGGTCGGGGCCGGCGCGTTGGTGGGGCGTCGTCGACGAGGGGATCAGGCGGTTCCCAGCCTGGCGGGGCACTGGCTTTTGCTCTTCGGACTCGTCGCCGTGCTGGCGGCGGGCCTGGCGATGGGAGTTTACCAGGGGATGTCGACGCCGTTGGGGAACCCGGAGACCGCGTACTGGGTGATTTTCGATCTGGCGTTCGCACCGAATCTCGTGGGGGTGTACCACCAGGTGACTGGATGGGGCCTTGGGGCACTGGCTTCGCTGGCGTTTCTGGTCGGGTTGCGGCGTCGACTTGGCTGGCACTGGCTATCGGTTTTTCTGGTGTTTTTCGCGGCCTCGGCTCTCCTCGCCGGTGCAATGAGCCTGTTTCTTTTCCGGTTCGCGGTCAAGTCGGATTGGTCGGGCTTGCACTGGTGGTGCTTCTGGGCGCCTCACGTCTACGCCGGGTCCGTGGTGGTGGGTCTCAGCGCGATCTTACTGGGCATCGCCCGTGATCTCTGGATTCGCGCGAGGACGGACGGGCTGCACTGGACGGGGGTCGGAGTCTGGCTGGCAATCGCCTTGATGCAGATCGCCACGTACGTGCGGTTTCTCTGGCTGCCCTGACCTCGTGCGGTGGAACCCTCGCAATCGTTTTAACACTTACGATACGCTGTATTGATGTTTCGATCGCGGACGAGGCCGCCGTCTCCGGGGTGGCAATCAATGATTGCGGCACGCGATCACTCTCCGTGCTGCTCGGAATCGAAGACCGTCCGACCGAGTTGAAGCGGATCGAATCTCTCCTGCCCGCGCCCCCTTTCGGGGGCTACACAATGAAGGATCTCCGCGACGCCGCTCGCGGCTGCGATGTCACCCTGACCGGCGTTCGACCCTCCAGGCGTGATCTCGCCCCGGACCTCCCGGCGCTCGTACTTCTGGTGCGCGGGCCGTATAACCATTTTGCTGTCGTCCACCCTGGCGGACATACCCGTAAGCTCGCCCAGGTCATCGACACGAGCTACGCATCCGTAGTCATTGATGATATTGAGATATATTCATTTACGGAGTTCACGGATCTCTCTTCATCGCACGAATGGACTGGCCTGGCCCTCGTCCCGGCCCGGCTGGATTGGGCCCTCTGGACCGCCTGGATCCTGGCTCTCGTCTGGTTCGTGAGCTCCTCCTAGCTTGCTTCTCGTCTCGTCACCGTGGTCCGCGTATTGTCCAACTCGCAGTATCGACGATTTTGAGATCGTCGAAAACACCTTGCGCGGCGATCTGGTGCTTCTCACGGATCTCGACTCACACCTCCATGATCAGGGGACACAACCCGGGTGGTGGAACCAGGCAAGGCTCATGCGGCCTGTCGGTCACATCTGCGACGTGCAACTCCGGGTCCGGTCCTCCCTCCCGCCACGAAGCCCCACGCCGGTCAGACCTTTCGAATCCACCTCCGGATGGGCCGAGAGCCGATGGGTCGTTTCCCGCCGGGGTTTCTTGTTTCGCATCCCTGGGCGGATCTGTTAAACATTCCTTTCGAGAAGGTTTGTCAAGGGCGGAGAGGACGAGGAGGTTCGGTCGATGCTTCACCGTCGCGACGCAATGATCCGGTTGGGTCAACTTGGGCTGGGTTCGCTGACCTTGCCAGCGCTGCTCGAGGCCGAGGTGAGGGCCGAGTCGACTCGACCCGCAACCGCGAAGTCGTGCATTCTGCTGTACCTTTGGGGCGGGCCGTCGCAGCCGGATCTCTGGGACATGAAGCCGGAAGCGCCCGACGGCATTCGCAGCCAGTTCTCGCCGATCGACACCGCGGCTCCTGGCATCACGATTTGCGACCAGATGCCACGACTGGCCCGGCTCACCGACAAGGTCGCGATCATCCGGTCGATGTCGCACGAGAGCAACAATCACGAGCCGTCGGTGTACCACACGCTCACGGGCCGGCGAAACCCGACACTCGTGGTGCCGGCCAACGCGAGGAAACGGACGGATTTCCCGGGCGTCGGGGCGATCGTCTCGGCCTTCTCGCCAGCTTCGGGCCTTCCTGCCAGTGTGACCATTCCGCAGCCGGTGGGTCATGACGGCTTCAATTACGCCGGCACGTACGCTGGGTTTCTCGGTCCCCGGTTCGACCCAATGGAGATGCGGCAGGCCACGCCGGAGTCGAACAAGAGCGAGGGGATGCACGCCCTGACGTTGCCCGAGGAGTTGAACCGGGCCCGACTGATCGCCCGTCGGGGATTGCTCCGCGTGATGGAGGACGAGGACCGCTGGCTTCAGTCGAGTCCCGCGGCACCCGGGCTCGACGCCTCGAGAGAGCTGGCGTACCGGATGCTCTCGTCGCCTCAGGCGAAGCGGGCGTTCGACCTGGAGGCCGAAGATCCGAGGCTCCGCGACCGCTACGGGCGGAACGAGTACGGCGAAAGCTTCCTGCTGGCGAGGCGGCTGGTCGAGGCGGGCGTGCGGCTCGTGACCGTCACCTGGATGTACTTCGTGCCTGGGAACGGCCGGATTCTCAACGTTTGGGACACCCACGGCGGCACGGCCGACCTCGGCGGCGTGAGTGGTTTCGACATGCTGAAGGCCGATTACGGCATCCCGCCGCTCGACTTGGCCTACTCGGCGTTACTCGAGGACCTTTCGGCCAGAGGCTTGCTCGACGAAACCCTCGTCGTGGCCACGGGCGAATTCGGCCGCACGCCCAAGATCAACCCGAACCAGGGGCGAGAGCACTGGGGCATGTGCTACTCGGCCCTCCTGGCCGGCGGCGGCGTGCGAGGCGGGCAGGTCTACGGCGCGAGCGACAGACTCGGAGCCTTCCCCAGAGAAAATCCCGTCGCTCCCGAGGACCTGCTGGCCACGATCTACCAGGCGATGGGGATTGACCCGAAGGCCGAGATTCGCGACCGCGAGAACCGGCCCTTCCGGATCTCGGAAGGAACCCCGGTTGACGCGCTTTTCACCTAAAATATTGTTGACAAACGAGATCGGATTCGCAGCTCCGACCTGTTTCCCTGTCCTCTAGAATGTCTCGGTGCGAGCCCGATCGTGAGGTTCGCCACAACGCCTGTCCGTTAGGGGACCTGGCTGACATGGCCTCCATGCAAAAGATGCGGCCGACCGGAGAACTCTTCGCGCCCAAGCCCGGCCACTGGCGAGAACGACTGGCCGAGATCGTCGCGATCGTCCGCGAGATGAGCTTGCAAACGGACCCGCAGGAGATGGTCCGAGCCTATAGCAAGCGAATGCGACAGCTCATGCCCGTCGATCGATTTCTGGCCCTGAGCCGCCGAGGCCTGGAATCGCCCTGGTATCGCATCACGCGTTCCAGCACCTGGAGCGAGGAGATCAATCCCTGGAGGGACAAGGACCGTCTGCCGCTCCTCAACGGCGGCTTTCTGAGCGAGCTGATCTACGGCGACGAGCCGAGAATTATTGACGATCTTGAGGGTTTGGTCGATCCCAATGACCCCGCGGCCGAGTACCTGGAGGGCCAGCGGTCCTTGATCGCCATTCCGAATTACGATCAGGGCAAGGCCCTGAACATGACCCTGATGATGCGAACGTCGCCCGCCGCGTTCGACCCTGAGCAATTCCCCGAATACGTCTGGATGAGCAACCTTTTCGGAAGGGCCACGTACAACCTCGTCCTTTCCGAAGAACTGAGGCAGGCTTACGAGATGGTCGATCGTGAGCTTCGCGTGGTGGCCGAGATTCAGCGCTCGCTCTTGCCGGCCACCATCCCAGCGATTCCAAACCTCAGAATGGCCGCGCATTACCAGACCTCGCGATGGGCCGGTGGCGACTATTATGACTTCTTCCCCTTGCCCGATGATCAATGGGGCCTGCTCATCGCCGACGTTTCCGGGCACGGTACCCCGGCGGCCGTGATGATGGCAATCACTCACAGTATCGCTCATAGTTACCCTGGCCATCCCACGCCGCCGGACGAGCTTCTCAACCACGTTAACCGGCAGCTCGCGAGGCTCTACACCAGCGATAGCGGCACGTTCGTGACGGCCTTCTATGGCATTTTTGATCCAAGACGGCGTGAGCTGACTTACGCCTGTGCTGGACACAATCCGCCCCGGTTGAAGAGGTGCGCGGGGGGTGACATCGAGTCACTCGACGTGGTGGCGGGATTGCCGCTGGGACTGGAGCCCGAGATGGTCTACGAACAGTCGTCTCGTACCCTCGGGCCTGGCGACCAGATCGTCTTCTACACGGATGGCATCACCGAGGCGACCGACGCCTCGGGCCGAATGTATGGCGTGGAGCGTCTCGACAATGTCATCCATTGCTGCAAGCTCGATGCCGAGAAATTGATCCAGGCCATTCTCGACGACCTGGCCCAATTTACCGGCGATCAGCCGGTGCTGGACGATCGGACGCTGCTTGTCGCGAAGGTGTCCTGATTACGGGCTTCCCTGGAGTGTCCGAACGATTTCATTGTCGTCATCGCTGGCGATCCAGTCGACACCGGCTTTGGCCGCGGCTTTCCAGCGGACCCGAGCGGCCTCCAGATTGGGGAAGCAATACGGTAGGGATTGGACCCGAAGCCGACCGTCGAGGCAGTAAAACCGGATCCGATACCCTTGATGGTGAGCGTGCTCGACGAGGGCCTGGAGCCGTTCCGCTTCCCCGCCGGTCCAGTCGCCGGCGCGGGGCGGACCACTTTTCTCGACGTTCGCCCAGTGCAAGGTGAGGAATCGGAAGTAGGCCGAGGCCGGTTCGGGCGCGTAGGCCCTGGGGTCGTCTCGGTAGTCGCCCGCGCCGAAGACCCGGTCGCGAAAGGCGCGATAGGTGCCGCCGTTAGGAATCATGGCATCGTAGTGGGTCTTGGCCTCGTCGCTGCCGGTGAAGCAGACGGTCAAGCGGCGGCGAGTCAAGGGGCTCTTGTCGGCCTTGGGAGCCGATGAAAACCAGTCGGGATGAGCGTCGAGGAACGTCTTGAGCCGGGCGACAGCCTCCGGCCTGCTCGTTTTCCAGTCGAGGGTCAGGATGGTCGGCGCACCGTCGGCTCTCGGATTCTTCCAATGCGATTCGAGCGCCGGGACGAGAAACGCTTCGAAGTCGGGGTAGATGGTCCGGGGGCGAGGCGAGGGGTCGTGGCCGACGATTAAGTGCTTTCGTGCGTCATCCCATCCCAGGTCGATCTCGATGTTGTCGATCCCGAGAGCGAGCGCCTCGACCAGGCGGTCCGTGCTCGTGTTGTTGGCTGGATAGCAGTTGTGCGCCGAGATTGGAAGCGGCCGAGGGGAATCGTTCGTGAAGAGAGTCGTGATGAGCAGCAGAGGAGGGAGGAGACTTCGCTCGAACATCGAGGTCGCTCCAGGGAGTTCGTCATTCGGAACGGGTTCAGGATCGAGAGGCCATCAATCGGCCTAGATCGCTGGTCAGCGACTCGAGGATCAAGGGCATGTACGCCTTGCGCTGAATGTGATAGGCCGCGTCCAGGCAACGGTCGGCCAGCAGAAAGACCTCCTCGGGCTCGAGCTTTTCCGCCAACGAGGCGGCGGCGCGACGATCGGCCGGGTCGGGTGAGGGCGCGGCCAGCCCCGCAGTTTCCCAGAGAACGTTGCGGAAGAAGCGAGCGAGCTCGCCAACCAGCAAGGTGGCTCGTTCGCGCTGAGAGACGCTTTCCTTGCCCGCCTCCTTGACGAACGCCTCGATTTGCTGGGCCAGGGCCGACGGGTCGAATCCACGATCGCCCGCCAGGGTGTCGATGACGCGGCGCCGGACGTTTTCCAGGTCGGGGTCGGCCAGGCCGCGCGCCCGGCCGACACTTCCCTCGCCCAACCGGGCCAAACGCCTGGCCTCGTCTGGATTCGAGGCAACGGCTTGATCGAGGAGGACGGCAGCCAGGTCGGGCTCGGAGAGCGGCTCAAACCGCACGACCCGGCATCGCGAGACAACCGTGTCGAGCTGGACCTCGGCCGTCGTGCCGATCAGGACCAGAACCGAGCCCGTTGGCGGCTCTTCCAGGGTTTTGAGAAAGGCGTTGGCGGCTTCTTCGCTCAGGTCGTCGGCGTCATTGACGATGGCGATTCGCCTCGAGCCTCGCATCGGCTTCAGGCCCAGATCGAGGCAAAGCTCGCGGATGACCCTGATTGGCAGCTCGTGCTTGTCTTCGGGCCGCGAGACGACCAGGACGTCGGGATGCGATCCCGACTCGACCTGGAGGCAGCTCGGGCAGGCGCCACAGGGTTCCAGGGCGGCTTCGGGACTTCGCTCGCAGAGCAGCGCCTGGGCCAGTGTTTTCGCGAAGAGGTGCTTCCCCACGCCTTCCGGGCCGACGAACAGAAACGCGTGCGGAAGCCGCCCTTGCGCCAGGCTGCGTCGCAGGTCGTCGACAACGCGGTCATGTCCGCGGACCGAGCGCCAGGGCACGCGTCACCTCATTTCGAATCTTGGCGGCGACCGTATCGGGATCGTTCGAGCCGTCGATAAGGACGAACGGGTTCGGATAGGACTTCAAGGCCCGGAGGAACCCCGAGCGAACCAGGCGGTGAAACGCCTCGGGCCGGTCTTCGATCCGGTCTCGAGGCGCGCCGACGCGGGCCATGGCCAGCTCCGGTGGCACGTCGATCAGCAACGTCAGATCGGGCATCAACCCGCCGGTGGCGACCTCGCCGACGCGCCAGAGATCCGCAACCGGCAGACCACCGGCGTATCCCTGATAGACGACGTTGGCGAGCAAGTAGCGATCGGAGACGACCAGCTTGCCGGCCTCCAGGGCAGGGCGGATCACGTCATCGACCAGTTGCGCTCGGCTGGCCATGTAGAGCAGCATTTCAGCGCGAAGGCCGATGGTCAGCTCCGAGCGATCCAGCAGGATGGTTCGAAGCCGATCGCCGAGCGGTGTGCCGCCGGGGTCGCGGCACGCAACGACCTCGTGTCCCTCCGACCGGAGCCAGTCGACGAGCCGAACGGCCTGGGTCGTCTTGCCACCGCCGTCGGGACCATCGAGCGAGAAGAACAGTCCTCGCCCCATGGCACGTTCCGGGGAATCCGCGTCCGACATGGCGTTATCGTAACCTTAGATGTGGGAGAGGAAGAAGATCGTCTCATTTCGGCTCCGGCTCTTCCGTCGGCTTCTCCCCGCGAAGCCAGGCGTCCGCGTCGGCGAAGAGCTGGCGAATCTTGGCGTGATAGAGAAACCGGGAAATCTCGTCGAACGAGCCCCAGTGGTGCCAGTCGCCGAACGGGTCCTCGACGTGCTCAGGGGAGCAGGCCAGGTGCGTGCTGTCTCGGACCTCGGCGAGGTAGTAGGTCACCGTCTTGAGGACCTTTCGGCCTCGTCGGATGTAGGTGTAGGAAAGGCTGCGTTCGAAGCCCTCGCGGAAGCTCCAGTCGATGAGGCCGGTTTCTTCCTGAAACTCGCGAGCAGCGGTCTCACGAGGGGTTTCGCCCGGTTCGATGCCCCCCTTGGGAAACTCCCAGCGGGCTCTCGGGTTGCGCACCGTGGCCGAATGAAGAACGAGGTAAACAAAATGCCCGTCCTCAAGCACGCGATAGGGAATCACACCGGCGGAATATTCGTGAAGGGCGGTCATGTCGAAGGTGGTTCCAACGGAGTCCTGAACGGACCGCCGTCGTCCTCCTCGCGCACCGCGAGAAACCCGAGGATGGCCCCGGGCTCGACACGGACGTCTTCCCGTTCCCGAATCTCGGCCAGACGACCGCTCGTCGGCGCGGGGATGTCGAATGTCGCGGGACCGACCAGCACCTCGACCAGCCGGTCTCCTTCCCAGATTTCTTCACCCCTTGCTGCGAACCAATAGCTGACGACGATCGGCTCGTCCGGACCGGTTCCCAGGTCGGGCAGGATCACTGCCTCCAAACGCATGGCGAACCCCGTCTGTCGGACTGTCTCAATTCAGTCTTGAACCGGCCCCACGCCCGCTCGGCGGCGACCGATCACTTGATCTTTAGCTTATCTTCTTTCCCACACCTTCGCCAGCCGGATTCGCCTATGAAGGCCCGCGAGAATCGAAAGCCTCCCGGAAATTCATGCATGCGTACTGACCGGCAAACCCGGCGGGCCCATCGATTTTTCTGAAACCTTGGGCCAAGTTGGCGGGTTTCGTCACTGAGTTCCTACGAGGGGGTGGTCCGTGGTCTGTCCCGGCCATGACCACGCTGAAAGGTCGGGACGAGAGGATCGGGCGGTGCTGCGAATCGCGAACCAACGGGTGGTGATTCTTGCGTTGCTGGGATTGACCTTGACGATTCCGGCCCCCGCCGAGGCCGAGGATGTGCCCATCGGTCGGGGCATTGGTCAGCGGGTCCCCAACTTTACCCTCAAGGATGTGACGACCGGGACCTCGGTCTCACTTTATGGTTACCGTGGCAAGAAGGCGGTCGTTATCGTCTTCACTGGCGTGGATTGCCCGATTGGCAATCTGTACCTTCCGCGACTGGTCGCGCTGAGCGAAGCCTACAAGGACAAAGGTGTCGCCTTTCTGGCGATCAACGCGAATGCCTCGGAATCTGAGGCGGGGATCGCGGAGCACGCCCGGCAATACGGCGTCGGCTTTCCCGTCCTGAAGGATACGAAACGGGGCCATGTGACCGATCAGCTTCAGGCCAAGCGGACCTGCGAGGCCCTGGTCATCGACGGCACCGCCACGCTTCGTTACCGTGGGGCGATTGACGATCAATATGATCTCAACGTCCGCAAGGACGAACCCTCTCGGAATTATCTGGTCAAGGCGCTCGACGCCATCCTGTCCGGCGAGCCGATCGAGACGACCGCCACAACCGTCGTCGGCTGCCCGATCGAACGCGCTGACGTCAAGACGGCTCTCGAGATCCCGAGAATCCGGCCCGCGTCGTCCGTGATCGTCGAGGCGCTCGAGAGAAGCGAGCCGACAATCGATCCCGACTCGATCGGCCCGGTCAACTACGCGGAGCACGTTGCCTCGATCCTTCAAAACCGTTGTCAGAGCTGCCATCGGCCGGGTGAGGTAGGACCCTTTTCCCTCTTGAATTACGACCAGGCCAAGCGTTGGGCCGCCTCGATTTACGAGGTCGTCGACGATCGCCGGATGCCTCCCTGGCATGCCGATCCTCGGTTCGGACATTTCGGCAACGATCGACACCTCTCGCCCCGAGAGCGGGCCACCTTGATGGCCTGGGTCGAGCAAGGGGTCCCCGAAGGCGACCCCAAGCTGGCACCAACCCCACGTTCCTGGCCCGAGGGTTGGCTGATCGGAACCCCCGACGCGGTCTTCGAGATGCCCGAGTCATACGAGGTGGCCGCGGAAGGAACGATTAACTACCAGCACTTCCGGGTCAAGACGAACTTCCAGGAGGACAAATGGGTTCAGGCGATTGAGCCCCGTCCTGGCGACCGCTCGGTGGTTCACCACATCATCGTCTATCTGTTGCACCCCGATGCCCCCGCTGGGGAGCGGCGGCTCGAGCACCTGGCTGGATATGCTCCTGGCGAGATGCCCTCGATCTTCCCTGACGGCGTGGCCAAGCGCATTCCGGCGGGCGCGGAGCTTGTCTTCGAGGTCCACTACACGCCGATCGGCAAGATCAAGACCGACCGCTCGAAGGTCGGCATGATCTTCGCGAAAACCACGCCCAAGCAGCGAGCGATCACGCGAGGGATCGCCAACACCAAGTTCGTTTTGGAGCCGGGCGAGGAGAACGCGGAAGTCAAATCGCGGTTCGTCTTCCCGAGAGAGGCGCAGCTCCTGAGCTTCATGCCCCACATGCACCTGCGTGGCAAGGACTTCAAGTACACAGCGACTTATCCCGACGGAAGCAGCGAGGTCTTGCTCTCGGTTCCCGCGTACGACTTCGCATGGCAGAGCTATTATCGCCTGGCGGAGCCGAAGACGATGCCCAAGGGAACCATCATTGATTGCGTGGCTCATTTTGACAACTCAGAGAAGAATCCGGCCAATCCCGATCCGGAAGTCCAGGTGCGATGGGGACAGCAGACCTGGGAGGAGATGATGATCGGGTACATCGACTACGTCGTGCCGATCGACGTCGAGACCGCCTCGGTGTCGCCTCGTCGGTCGACCACCGTCGGCGTTCTCGGCTTTCTCCAAAACCTGAATCGACGAATTGGCGGTATTCCGACTTCCGCCAACCAACCAGGGGGCACTCGCTGACTGCCCTCGTCGGCTCGTTCCGAAATATTCCTCCCCAATTCCCCCCTCTTTTCCCCCCCCCGCAGCCGGGCTTTCTCTCCCCCCCGAGGAAGTCCGGCTGTTCGTCTTTTCACCACGGCCTGCTTCCAGAACCTGGACGGATCTGGCATCCAGGCATCGCTGAGTGCGTGGGGCGTTTTGAGGAGGAGGTATAATGAAACGAAGGCGGCGGAGAAGGCGATCTCAGATTCAAGCGGGATGGGAGAATGCATCGAAGGCCACCGAGGAGTCTGCGAATTGCTCGACTGGGCCTTCGGCGGTGTCGCCGTTGGTGCGAGCGTCGGCTTCCCTGGTGGTTGCGGTGGCTAGCTCCCTGGGGGACGAGCCTGTCTCTGCACGCGTTGTTGCTGTTCATCTTTGCCGTGGCAATTCTGATCGGAAAGCAACCGGCGGATGAGTCGCGTTTTGACACGGAGCTTCCGGGTCAGTTGCAGGACGACCTGACGTCACTCTCGCCTGCGGAACGAGCCGGCGATTCGTTCACGACGCTCGACGCGATCGACCCGCCCTCCCTGGCCCGTGAGCGCGATCCGAGCGTGGTGAGCGTCGAGGAGCTTCTGCCCGATGCGTCGCTCGGGCCGGAACCCCAGCTCGAACCGGATCTCGCCTCGCCGTTCGGGGCGGTGGGAATGCCGAAGATGCTGACGTCGCCGTTTTCGGGGCGGCGCGGCGACGCTAGGGCGCGGCTGGTGCGTCGCGAGGGAGGAACCGTCGAGTCGGAGGCAGCCGTCGAGCGGGGGCTCGACTGGATCGCCAGACACCAGCGGCGGGACGGTTCCTGGGGGCTGGACAACACGCCGCAGTGCCGGGACAACGGGTGCCCGAAACGTCCGGCCTCTGAGTCGGATACCGCGGCGACGGGCCTGGCGCTCCTGCCGATGCTCGGGGCGGGGCAGAGTCATCGCGAGCCAGGTCGCTACCAAGGGAATGTCGATCGAGGCATCGGCTGGCTTGTGAAGGTGCAGAAGCCCGACGGCGACCTGTTCACGGGCGGCGGTGGTAACACTCATATGTATAGCCACGCGATCGCGACAATGGCCCTCTGTGAGGCGTATGGGCTGACACGTGATCCAGGGCTTCGCGCACCGTCGCAAAAGGCGATCGATTTCATCGTTCATGCCCAGAGGCCCAAAGGGGGAGGGTGGCGGTATAACCCGGGACAGGAAGGGGACACGTCGGTTTTCGGGTGGCAGATGCTGGCGCTCCGCAGTGCGTATCTGGCTGGGTTGAAGGTTCCCGACGACGCGATACGAGACGGGCTGGCCTACCTGGATCGCGCGGCGGCCGACAAGCCCAAGACGACCTACGCTTATCAACCCGGAGGTCAGGCGACGCCGGTAATGACGGCCGAGGCGTTGCTCGTTCGGCAGTACGTTGGCTGGGACCGCTCGTATCCGCCGATGGTGAAGGGGGCGGGACTCGTGGCGTCGCATCTGCTCCGATCCGAGGATCGAAACGTGTATTACTGGTATTATGCGACCCAGTTACTGCACAACCTCCAGAACGACGGCTGGCGGCACTGGAACGCCAAGGTGCGAGAGACGTTGATCGCGACCCAGGTGAAGGGGAACGGGTGCGATCGTGGAAGCTGGGACCCGTTGCATCCGAAGCCCGACCAGTGGGGCCGTTCGGCGGGGCGGCATTTTGTCACCGCCATGTCGTTGTTGACTCTAGAGGTGTATTATCGCTACCTGCCGATCTACAAGTCGCTTGATACGAACCCCTTGATGAGGGAAACACCTCATTGATCGGTTCGCCAGCGATCGCGGTCCCGCGCGAGCGGGGACGCGCGGGCAGGTCGACCCCCAAAGAAGGCCGCGTTCGAATAAAACGGCGACGCACAACGTCCAAGGGAGCGAATCCGGCATTCTCGAAGGGTGGCCTCTGGGCTTGAGGGGTTTCGGTCGATTAGGATGGAGCCAATCCGCTGAGATCGTCAGGCCCTGGAAATCTCAGTCGCACCGGCGAATCCGCCCTCGTTTTCCACCTTCGGACCTATCACCTCGACGGTTGGGACGAAGTCATGTCGCTGCTACCACTCCGTCGGCGGGGTCTGGTCGAGCGCTGGTGGATTCGATGGAAGTGGTCCAGGCGGTCGATCGCCCGGCGATTGCCGCAGTGGGCGCGTCGGGCGTTGCCCTGGGGCACGAGCGTGTTCTTGCACGCGGTCGTGCTGTTCGTCATCGCGCTGATCATTCAGATCTTCGCCGCTGAGCCCGAACCCCGCGACGTCTTCGGCAACGATCTGGCCGGGCAACTTCGCGATGACGTTACGAGCCTTCAGGTTGACGATCACGCGGGCGACCCATTCACGGCCCTTGAGTCGCCGGTTCCACCATCGCTGCCGGTTCCGCTCGCCGCCGTCGAGCGGACGTTCAACCTGCCCGAACTCCCCTCGCAGGTCCAGCTTCGGCCGGAACCCGCGCTCTCGCCGGGTGACGTTACTCCTTCGAAGCCGAGACGCGCGCCGACGGATTCCGGTGGCACGGGAACCACCAAAGCCGCGGTCGCGGCGCCGTTCTCGGGCCGGCAAGGGGCGGCGAAAGCGCGGCTCGTTCGAAGCGAAGGGGGTACGAAAGAGTCGGAAGCAGCCGTCGAGCGGGGGCTCGACTGGATCGCCAGGCATCAAAGGCCCGACGGCGCGTGGAGCCTCGACACCAACGACATGTGCACGGCCCCCGGCTGTCCCCCTTGCCTGTCCATGCGGTCGGACACCGGAGCCACCGGCCTGGCGCTCTTGCCACTCCTTGGCGCGGGGCACCTTCACACCGAGCCCGGCCGGTATCAGACCACCCTCGCGCGTGGCCTGAAGTGGCTGATCAACGCGCAACAGCCCGACGGAGCGATCTTTACCGGAGGCGGAACCCATACGGCCATGTACAGTCATGCGATCGCCACCATGGCCCTCTGCGAAGCCTACGCCTTGACGCACGACCCGAGGCTCCGTTCCCCCGCGCAAAGGGCGGTCAACTTTCTCATCCGGGCGCAGCACCCGCTGGGCGGCTGGCGTTATGTGCCACAGATGGAAGGGGATACGTCAGTGCTTGGTTGGGTCATGTTTGCGCTTCGAAGTGCGAACCTTGGGGGGTTGTCGGTTTCGAAAAAGGCCCTCGGGAAGAGTGCCAGGTATCTCGATCTGGCGGCGGCCGACCGCTTGAAGTCGATCTATGCCTACAAGGCAGGCATGCCGATGACCTTCTCCATGACCGCGGAAGCCCTCGTTTGCCGCCAGTTGCTGGGATGGCCCAGGGAGTCGCCGGCCTTGCTGCAAGGATCGGCCCTGATCGCCCGACATCTCAACGAATCCACCGAGCGAAACATTTACTACTGGTATTACGCGACCCAGTTGCTCCACAACATGCACGACAAGAACTGGGAGGTCTGGAACGCGAAGATCCGGGAAGAACTGGTGGCCACGCAGATTCGGGGCGTCGAGTGCGACCGGGGAAGCTGGGACCCGACCTCGCCCGCGACCGACCTCTGGGGCTCGAAGGGAGGCCGCCTGTTTCAAACGTCCCTCTCACTCCTGACCCTGGAGGTCTATTACCGTTACCTGCCGTTGTATCGTGACCGGGGCGGAGCCATTGTCGGCAGCGACGACGCCGGACTGGCCGAGGCCGAGGAACCAAAAGCAATCGTCGGCGACGGGAAGCCAGCGGCCAAGCCCGAGGACTCCGATGAGGATTGAGCGTGACTCGCCTGAAATGGCGATGGTCGTCGCGGGCAATCGCGCCTTCGTAAGCATTTGATCGAGGCCGTATCTCGTCAGGGAGAGGGATGTGGGACTTGGTCTTCGAGACCGACCTGTGCCGAGGATCGGAATGCCGGTTGTGCGGCTTTGCGCTTGGCCGAACGGGGGCGTGTGTCGTACACTTGTTAGGTATGAGGCGGAGGCTCGAGGCCCGACCTCCGGGCCCATTCTCGACGGTGTGACATGTCCCAGCGCGACGAAATGTCTCCGACAAGCGGCAACGAGGGTACGGGCGCCTGGGCTTCCCAGCCGGATCGCGATTTGACCGGCCGAACCCTGGGAGATTTTCAAGTCGAGCGAATGCTGGGGCATGGGGGTATGGGCGAGGTTTACCTGGCCCGCCAACTCAGCCTCGATCGCCCCGTCGCCCTGAAAGTGCTCCGGCCGGAGTTGTTGTCGAACCCGACGTACATGGCGCGGTTCGAGGCGGAAGCCTGGGCGGCCGCGAAGCTCAACCACCCGAATATCGTCCACATCTATACGCTGGGCGGATTCGAGGGGCTGCGGTTCATCGCCATGGAGTACGTCCAGGGGACGAATCTCAAGGAGTACCTTGCCAAGAAAGGCGTGCCCGACTTGCCACTGGCGATGTCGATCATGCGACAAGCGGGTCAGGCGGTCGGCGCGGCGGGGGAGATCGGGCTGGTTCACCGGGACATCAAGCCTGAGAACCTTTTGCTGACCCGCAAGGGACAGGTGAAGGTCGCCGACTTCGGGCTCTGCCGACGACCCGGGGCCGACAAGTTGAACCTGACCCAGCCCGGCGTGACGCTTGGCACGCCGATGTACATGAGTCCCGAACAGGTGCAAGGGCACGCGTTGGACCACCGGAGCGACCTCTACTCCCTGGGGGTGACCTTCTATCACATGCTGGCCGGGTTTCCCCCGTTCCAGGCGGAGACGGCGGTGGCTCTGGCCTTAAAGCACGTGCGGGACAAACCCGTGGACCTGGCCGTTCACCGGCCCGACCTTCCGCCCGACCTTTGCCGGCTGGTCATGAAGCTGCTCGAGAAGGATCCGATCGAGCGGTACCAATCCGCAACCGAGATGCTTCGCGACCTGTCCAAGATCAAGGAGCAAATTCAGGCGCAGCTCACGACCCAGCCATCGCTCGAGATCACGTCGAAAATGGTTTCGGACGCTTCCGCGGCCGTCACCAGGACCGAGTCAACGGAGGCGACACGTCCGTCCAAGGCGTGGAAACCTCCACGATGGTCGCTGCCGAGGGTCGGCAAAGGCACACTCGTGATCCTTGGCCTTGTGGCGATGGCGGCCGGTTCGGCTTGGGGCTGGTACGACCGAGCCGACGACTTGCTCGGCCCCCGAGCACCCGGTTCCACGGCACTGCCCGGCCTCTGGATCGACCGCTGGGAGACCCTTCCGAGATTGCCGAGTCCGGAGTCACAGTATCGTTATGCACAGACGCAGGCAACCGAGGCAAGCCGGCAGGCCGCGTGGCTCGCCGTGCCTGGCTACTTCCCGGACGCGATCGTGTGGAGCGAGAAAGCCTATGTCCAGCTTGCCCGGCAGTTGCTCCGCGCCGGTGATGCCGAGCGGCTTGAGATTCTGGGGAAAGAACTCTCGGAGGGAGAGCCCTCGCGTTCGGAGAACTCCCGGCTGCTGGGTCGGATATCGCAGGCAGGCGCAGCGGCGCTGCGAGGCGATGCTCCGGCAGTGATCGACCAGTTTCTCCAGATTTCGAACTTCAATCTTCTTGACCCGGCATTGGCCGAGCTCGGGCTGGAGGTGGTGCTGACGGCGCGTCGGAAGGCGCCGAGACCGCCGGACAATCGGCTGGTCACGATCCGCAACAACTTGCTGGCTCCACTCCATCTTGACCCCCTGGTCCGCCAGGGCTTTGAGAGCTTAAACTGAGCGGAGCCGATCCGGTCACGTCTGGGCGACGTCTATCCGAGCGATTGTGCGAAACAGTTTTGGCAAAAACCGTGCGCCTTGCCTCGGGCGCTGTTCTGTCCTGCCAAGCGACGGGAGTCTCCTGAAATGGCCGTCCTCGTGCTGACCAACGGCAACCCGCCCGGCCAGGTCATCGAGATCACCGAGCCCGAGATGCTGATCGGCCGCATGCCAAAGTGCGACATCGTGCTCGATCCCCACGGCGTCAGTCGAGAGCATGCCAAGATCCGTCGTGAGGGGAACCAGTACTTCCTTGTCGACCTCGATTCGAGGAACAAGACGAAGCTGAACGAGCGAGTGATTCTCCCGAAGCAAGACTATCCTCTGAATCCGGGCGATCGCATCAACATTTGTGATGTTGAATTGATCTTTTACAACAGGTTTCCCCAACCAAGCCCGATTGAAGGGGGCAATGGTTCGGTTGAGGTGACGGAAGGGATTGACGATTCTCGCATCCAGACGATGGACGCCTCCCGGTCCGACCTGCTGACGATCGTCGTCAAGCCCGAAGTGAAGCTGAAGGCGCTGCTGGAGATCTCAAGGAACCTGTCGAGCAACCTCAAGATCGACTCGGTCGCGCCAAAGATTCTCGACTCGTTGCTAGAGCTATTCGGCCAGGCCGAGCGTGCGTTCCTCGTCCTGCTCAAGGAAGACGAAACGAAGTGGTCGATCCGGCAGACGTTCCACAAGACACGCCCTCCCAAGAAAGCGGGCCTCAAAAGCTCGCTCGGGCGTGTTCCGGCCGACGAGGCCCGAATGAGCATCAGCCGATCGATCATCAACCACGTGCTTGGGCAGAAGAAGGCCGTGCTGAGCGAAGACGCTGGCAACGACCTGAACCTTCCCACGAGCGCCTCGATTGCCGACCTGAAAATCCGCTCCGTGATGTGTGCGCCGTTGCTGACGCCGGACGGTGAGGCGTTGGGAATTCTCCAGCTCGACACGAGCGACCGGCGCAAGTTTGATCAGGATGATCTGGATGTGCTGATCGCTCTGGCCGGCCAGGCGGCCATCGCCTTGCAGAACGCGGCTATGCATGAAAGTCTGCTGGCGCAGGAGCGCATCAAGCGCGATCTGGGACTGGCCCAGACGATCCAGATGCGGTTCTTGCCCCGATCGGTGCCGAAACCTCCGGGATACGAATTCTTTGCCCACTACCACGCGGCGTATGAGGTGGGTGGGGACTACTATGACTTTGTTCCTCTGGGTGATACCAGGCTGGCGATCGCGCTGGGGGATGTTGCCGGGAAGGGGGTCGCCGCCGCCTTGATGATGGCCAAGTTCTCGGGCGACACCCGATATTGTATTCTCACCGAGGGGGCTCCCGGTCCGGCCGTTGACCACCTGAACCTCCTGCTGTGTCAGGCCGAGATCGACGAGAAGTTCATCACGTTGAGTCTCTGCGTTCTTGACCTTCAAAGCCGTCGGCTGACGGTGGCCTCGGCGGGGCACCTTCCCCTCATGATCCGGCGCTCGAATGGCTCGGTGGAAGAGGTCGGGACGGAGGTCAGCGGCTTTCCCCTGGGCATCGACCCCGTTGCGATGTACGGACAGGTTCTGGTAGACCTCGATCCGGGGGATGTCGTCGTCATCTACTCCGACGGTGTCACCGATGCCCGAAGTCCCCGAGAAGAACTTTACGACTCCAAGGACAACCGCCGCTTAATTCGCCGCGTGGCCGAGTCCGTCGGAGGTCCCAGCGCGGTCGGCCGGGCGATTCTTCAAGAGCTCCGCGAGTTCTCCGCCGGGCATCCCCAGGCCGACGATATCACCCTGATCTGCTTCGGCCCGACTGAGAAATGAGCCACCAGTGCATCGACAAATGGTCGACGAGGACCAGACCCTCGCTGGGTAGCTTCCGGAAGTCAATTGTCCGGTTTTGCGTCTGAGCGGCGGCCACTCGTCGCGGCTTTCGGTTTGCCAGCGGCTTGGATCGTGCTTACCGTGCCTCGGTTTTCTCCTTCTGGGGCGTTTCTTTCAACGGCTTCGTGCTGATTGTCAGCTCGTCGATCCACAAAGTCTGCTCGTGCGGCAAAAGGCCGAGACCGAAGTAAGGCGTGAGGAGAAACTGGTTGAATTTCATGTTCGGATAGTCGGTCGAACGAAGTACCACGTCATTGCGATCCACGACGAGCTTGCCGTCGATCCAGCCTCGAATGATTCCATCAGCATTGGGTTGATCACGTGTGCGATCGAGACTATTTAACCGGAACATGGCGTCGATGCGGTGCCACGCGTCGTCGTTCAGCGGTGCCTCTTCGCTATCGTGGAACTTGCCGTTGTAGCCCCCTCGCAGGGGGCCCTGGGTCAGGCCGTGAGGCGCGTCGCGATTCTGGATGTCCTGGGTCGCGAGACGGAGCTTTCCCTCGTGCGGCTCAATGTAAACCGTGAGGTGGCTGGCGGCTGGACCATGGAACTTGCCGTTTTCCGTCGTCAGGAAATGCATCATGTGCGGGTGGTAGTCACGACCCGTCCAGCCCCATCCCGGCGAGAGCCTGAGGAAAAACCGCAAAGAAACGGTCTCCGTTGGTTCGAACTGCCGGCGCATGCCGGACGATCGATCGGGCGTGGTTGTCCCAGGCTTCCAGTGGTATTCGATGCAGCCGCTTCCCGCTTGAGGATTGTCGCGGGAAATGACGAACGTCCTGCCATCATACCAACCCCGTTCACCCAGTCGGTTGTCATCGAACGATTCGTGAAACAGGACTCCGTCCGGTGGATCGGACGGGTCGGCGGCTAGCGACGCGTGGCGGACGGTCAGCGCGATCAGGGTGACCCCGAACGCGGTCAGGGTCGCGAGACCACGGGGCCGAGCCGAACTTGCGTTTCGCATGGATGTACCCTCCGCACACGCGATCCGGGGTCAGGGTTTCCGCCGTCGGACCCATCGCGTCACGATCTAATCCGGCGGCCTTGGTGCGCGATTCACGAGGGATCGTCGAGGGTCATTGTGACCCCGAGCGACCTCCCGAGCAACGCGCGGCCCGCCAGAAACGGGGCTCGACGTCCCCCTTCTGGCTGGGCCCTCGGTAGACCTTGCGTGACCCTCCCAAGACGATGATTACTTCGCCTGTAAGGCGGACGGATCGGGCCGAGTGGGGTCCGCGCCAGGCTCGCCTTCCATGAGAAACTCCGGTAGAGTTCGTAAAATGAGCCGTCCCGCCGGACGATTTTCTCCAAGCGGGACTTCGTCTTGTGACCCGCGACGGAGGTAACGCATGCGAGTCTGGCGAATCACGCTCCTGGCGTTGACGTTGATCGTGGCCGCGGGCGAGGCTGAGGCGGAGGACCGATCCTTTTCCAAGGGGCTGCCCAGGACTCCCGATGTCTTTCCTGTCGCGGTCTGGCTTCAGGCCCCGAGTCACGCGGCGCGCTACCGCGAGATCGGCATCAACCTGTATGTTGGGCTCTGGAGAGGCCCGACCGAGGAGCAGCTCGATACCCTGGACAAGGCCGGGATGAAGGTCATTTGCGGGCAGAGCGAGCGGGCGTTGCGCTTTAAGGATCGCCCGACGATTGTCGGCTGGATGCACGGGGACGAGCCCGACAATGCCCAGTCGCTCGGACGAGGTCAGGGATACGGCCCGCCGATCCCTCCCGCCAGGATCATCGAAAGCTACGAGAAACTTCGGCGGAATGACCCTGATCGACCGGTCTTGCTGAATCTGGGTCAGGGCGTGGCCTGGGACGGCTGGTACGGTCGAGGCGTGCGGACGAACCATCCGGAAGATTATCCGGAATACCTTCGTGGCTGCGACATCGCCTCGTTTGACATTTACCCGGCAAGCCACGACCGCAAGGAAGTGGCCGGCAAGCTCTGGTACGTGCCTCAAGGGGTGGATCGCCTCCGGCGCTGGACCGAAGGGCGAAAGGATGTCTGGTGCTGCATCGAGACGACGCGGATCAGCAATGAGAAGACCAAGCCCACGCCCTCGCAAGTCCGATCGGAGGTCTGGATGGCCCTGATCCACGGCGCCAACGGGATCATCTACTTCGCCCATCAGTTCAAACCAAAGTTTATCGAAGCCGGACTTCTCGCGGATGACGCGATGGCCCGAGAGGTCGCGTCCATCAACCGGCAGATTCAGCAACTGGCCCCCGTGCTGAACAGCGAGAAAGTCGTCGAAGGCGTGAAGGTCGATTCGTCCGAAGCGCAGGTCCCGATCGACATCATGGCCAAACGGCTTGAGAATGCTGTCTACATCTTTGCGGTCGCCATGCGTGACGGGAAAACGACCGGGACCTTCACCGTACCTGGTGTGGGTAACGCCCGCGTCGAGGTTCTGGACGAGGGCCGGACAATCCAGGCCAAGGACGGATCATGGAGCGATCCGTTCGGGGACTATCAGGTCCATCTGTACCGGATCACGACCACGCCGTAGACCTGACGCTCGGGCTAGCGATCTCAGCGCGACTCGGAACCTGGTGTTACCGATTCGGCGTTTCGCGTCGACGTACC
>CAZRGV010000030.1:0-1548 GCA_964599655.1 uncultured Isosphaeraceae bacterium
TAGGCGAGCGAGTTCCCAACGTACTCGCCCATTTCGGCCATGGACGCGGCCTGGTTGCGGGTGACGATCGGTTTGGCCTCGGTCTGTGCATGCGCCATAGAGTCCGACTCCTGATCTGGTCCGCCGACGGTGGGAAACCGGGGATTGCCGGCCGTCGCGGAAGCCCTGGGCTCATTCTCACCCGGCGAGAGGGAAGAGCTCTCGGAACGATCGAACGGAGGCCGTGGGCGAGCCGAAGGAGATTGTCGCCCGCGGAAACTTCGAAAAAACCGATAGATCTTACCGAACACGGGAATCCAACGGAATGGAAGATAGGGGGCGGAGGGGCCTTGGTCCTGGAATGTCCCTGGGGTCATCCCGCGACCTCGGCTCCAACTTCCATCCGAGAAAACGGCGTCCTCCTGGTTTCGGAGCCGCCGAGGGGTTTACGACTTCGCTCTGGAGGAGGATCCTCCGCGACGGCTGGCGAGCAATTGCCGGAGCACGTAGTGAAGGATCCCGCCGTGTTCATAGTACCGAATCTCCTGAGGCGTGTCGATCCGCACCGTGGCTTGGAAGCGGATGGTGTGGCCGTCGGGCTTGGCGGCGCAAACGGTGACCTCGCGGGACTTGGCCGTCTCATCCGCCAGGGCCTCGGTCAGCCCTTCGATTTCGAAGGTTTCCTCGCCGTTCAGGCCGAGGCTTTCGACGGTCTGGCCGTTCTGGAACTGCAAGGGGAGGATGCCCATGCCGACGAGGTTCGAGCGGTGGATGCGCTCGTAGCTCTCGGCGATGACCGCGCGGATTCCGAGGAGATTCGGGCCTTTGGCGGCCCAGTCTCGCGACGAACCGGAGCCATATTCCTTGCCGGCGAGAACGATTAAGGGAACGCCTTCACGGTGGTACTGCTCGGCGGCGTCGAAGATGGTCGTTTGCTGGCCGTCCGGCAGGTGGCGGGTGAATCCGCCTTCGGTGCCGGGGGCGAGTTTGTTCCGGAGCCGGACGTTGGCGAAGGTGCCGCGAACCATGACCTCATGATTGCCGCGACGCGAGCCGTACGAGTTGAAGTCGTGGACGTCGACACCGTGGTCGATCAGGTACTTGCCCGCCGGACTTTGCACCTTGATTGAACCGGCCGGTGAGATGTGGTCGGTGGTGCTACTGTCGCCCAGCACGGCCAGGACGCGGGCCCCTTTGATGGGGGAAATTGGCGCCGGTTGGTCGGGCATATCGACGAAGTACGGCGGATGCTTCACGTAGGTCGAGCGATCGTCCCAGGCGTACAGGTCGCCCTCGGGAGCCGGAAGGGCCTGCCAACGCTCGTCCCCCTCGAAGACCTTCGCGTACTTCTCCCGGAACATCTCGGAGCGAACCGACTGAAGGATTGTCGTCTGCACTTCGTGCTGGCTCGGCCAGATGTCCTTGAGGAAGACCGGGTTGCCTTGCGTGTCGGAGCCGAGCGGGTCGTTGTAGAGGTCGATGTCCATCGTGCCGGCCAGGGCGTACGCGACGACCAGGGGGGGCGAGGCCGGGCAGGTGGCCGGCCCGTCGGGGTTGACCCGGCCTTCC
>CAZRGV010000030.1:1628-2266 GCA_964599655.1 uncultured Isosphaeraceae bacterium
GCCCGAGTTGCCGATGCAGGTCGTGCAGCCGTAACCGACGAGGTTGAACCGGAGCTTGTCCAGATACGGCGTCAGGCCGGCGTCCGCGAGATACTCGGTGACGACTTTGGAGCCGGGGGCGAGGCTGGCCTTGACCCAGGGCTTGGTGGTCAGACCTTTCTCGACGGCCTTCTTGGCGAGCAAGCCGGCGGCGATCATGACCGACGGGTTCGAGGTGTTGGTGCAACTGGTGATCGCCGCGATCACGACCGATCCGTGAGTGATCTGGCCGGCTCGCAACGGGTGCTCGGACGCTGCGGGGGCGTCCGGGTCTTCGGCTCCGATGGCGGTTCCTCCGCCGCCTTCGCCTTCCAGCCGGGCCTGATTCTTGAGGTCGTTTGAGGAGGCCACGGCGGCGGTCGCCTGGGCGGGCCTGGCGTCGAGCATCTGCTTCAGGGCGTCCCGGAAGCTGGCCTTCGAGACCTTCAAGGGAATGCGGTCCTGGGGCCGTTTCGGGCCGGCCAGGCTGGGCTCGACGGTCGAGAGGTCGAGTTCCAGGGTGTCGGAGTAGACCGCCTCGGGGCTCTCGGCCGTGTGGAAGAGCCCTTGCTCCTTGCAGTAGGCCTCGACCCGCTGGATCGTCTCGTCGGGTCGGCCCG
>CAZRGV010000030.1:2276-15279 GCA_964599655.1 uncultured Isosphaeraceae bacterium
AGCTTGAGGTAGCGAATGGTCTCGGCGTCGACGGGGAAGATGCCGCAGGTCGCGCCATACTCGGGCGCCATGTTGGCGATTGTCGCCCGATCGGCCAGGGGCATCGAGGCGAGCCCTTCGCCGTAGAACTCGACGAACTTGCCGACCACGCCCTTGCGGCGGAGCATCTGGGTTACGGTGAGGACCAGGTCGGTCGCGGTCGCGCCTTCGGGGAGTCTTCCGGTCAGCTTGAAGCCCACCACCTGGGGAACCAGCATCGACACCGGCTGGCCGAGCATCGCGGCCTCGGCCTCAATGCCGCCGACGCCCCAGCCGAGCACGCCCAGCCCATTGATCATGGTGGTGTGCGAGTCGGTGCCGACCAGCGTATCGGGATAGGCCAGGGGGATGTCGTTCCCCTTCTCGTCGCTGAAGACGACGCGAGCCAGGTACTCGAGGTTGACCTGGTGGACGATGCCGGTTTCGGGCGGGACCACGCGGAAGTTCTCGAACGCCTTCTGTCCCCAGCGGAGGAAGGCATAGCGCTCTTGGTTGCGCTGGTATTCGAGCTCGGTGTTCGTGAGCAACGATCGGGGGGTTCCGGCCTCATCGACCTGCACGGAGTGATCGATGACCAGATCGACCGGCTGCAAGGGATTGATCCATTTGGGATCTCCTCCCATGCGCTTCATGGCGTCACGCATGGCCGCGAGATCGACGACGGCGGGAACCCCGGTGAAGTCTTGGAGGAGGACCCGGCTGGGCCGGAAGGCGATCTCGCGGCTGGGAACAGCGGTTGGGTCCCACTGGCCGAGGGCGAGAATGTCGTCCTTCGTGACCGACGAGCCATCTTCGTGGCGAAGCAGGTTTTCCAGCAGAATCTTGAGCGAGTAGGGCAGTTTCGCCAGATTCACTCCCGAGGCGTTCAGGGCATCGAGCCGGTAGATGCGGTAGCTCTGGTTGGCAACCTGGATGGTTTGGAGGGCGTCAAACGAGTTTGGCATGATATCGGACCTCGGTTGTGGCCCAACTCGGGGCGAACTATAGGTTGGGATTCTGGGTGGACTTTGCCGATCATCCCGGCTCGATGGCGGGACGACCCAGCAAGACGCCCGAGTGGGGAGGGTCTCGGGATTCCCTGGCTCATGCAGGGGAGAATGCCCGACAGGGCTGAACAAAACAAGGCCGTCCCGCCTGGCCCTGCCGGCTCTGGGTGTGAGGACACGATCCGCTCAGGGGTTCGACTTCTTGGGCGTTTCCTCCTGCTTGGCGTCGGTCGGGTTCCTGAGAGGTTTGACCTCGATCTTGTAAAGCGCCGGGGGAAGCACGGACGGACCTCGAACGGCTGGTGTGCGGAGGCCCCGTTCCATGATCGCCGATTGGATGGCCAGGGGCGTGATTCCCAGGGAAAGCGAGGCGGGTGACACGGTACCATACGAGCCGGGAATACCGTAACCCCAATATCCGTAAGGTGAATAGGGGAACCCGCCGTAGCCGAATGCCGGATAGCCGAAGCCGTAGCCGAAACCGCCGTAGCCGTAACCGAAACCATAAGCCGGGAAGCCGAAACCGCCATAGCCGTAACCGTAGCCTGGGAAACCATAGCCCATGTACCCGAACCCTGGATAGCCGAAGCCGTAGTACGCCGCCACACCAGGGTAACCGTACAGGTAAGGGCCGTAGCCCATGCCGACGAACTGGGCCTTGGCCCGGTCGCGAACGACGACAAGCAGCAAGACGAGGAGAACCAGAACCTGGACGGCATGGCGCACGAAGCGCCGGAGCAAGAGCGTCACGGTCCACCTCCTGGGGGTGCCCCCCCAAGGCATCGGCAGGGACACCCGGTCGCGCGACGTCAGGTTGTCCCGATCCTACCGATTATAGGGCCCAAGGCCGCCGGAACGAACGAGCGACTTCGATCAGCCGACGAACTGGACATCGACGGCCGGCACGAGACCTTGCTCGGCGGCGCGGGCCAGGAGGGTCCGAACGGCCTCACGGCCTCGGGGCCCATAGTCGACCGTCCAGTCGTTGACGTACATGCCGACGAAGCGGTCGGCCAGAGCCGGGTCGAGGTCTCGAGCGTATTGCAAGGCGTAGTCGAGGGCTTCCTGGCGGTGGTCGAGGGCGTATTGGATGCTCTGCTTGAGCAGGCGAGCGATCTGGAGGATGGTCTTCTCGCCGAGATCCTTGCGCACGACGTTCCCACCCAGCGGCAGCGGTAGGCCGGTCTGCTCGAACCACCACTGCCCGAGGTCGGCAATCTGGTGCAGGCCCTTGTCGGGGTAATAAAGCTGCCCCTCGTGGATAATCAGTCCGACCTCGGCGCGACCGTCGAGCAGCGCGGGGATGATCTGGTCGAACGGCAGGACGACCGTGGGAACGTCCTTCCCGAGGCAAAGCTGGAGCGTCAGATACGCCGTCGTGAGCGTGCCGGGAATCGCGATCGTCTTGCCTCGCAGATCTTCGAGCGTCCAGGGTTGCCGTGCGAGGAGCTTCGGACCGTAGCGGTCGCCCATGCTGGAGCCCGAGGCCAGCAGCGCGTACGTGTCGGCTAGGTGGGCGAACGCGTGAATGCTGACGGCCGAGACTTCCAGCTCTCCCTTCAAAGCGCGACGATTGAGCGTCTCGATATCCTCGAGCTGGTGGACGAACCGCAGTCCGTCCGTGTCGAGCTTGTCGTGGGTCAGGGCGTAGAACATGAAGGCGTCGTCCGAGTCGGGGCTATGTCCGACACGGATGGTCCGGGTTTCGGCGGTGCTGCTGCTCATGAGCGATCGGGCCGGGCCCGCTCCTCGACGCGAGAGACAAGGGGTGCGAAATCCTCGGGACGGAGGGCCCGAGCGCGGTTTCGAGTGCCGGCGGTGGACGGAGCGTGGGGGCCGCTTCGTGGCCGCTGCCTTCGTCAACGGCTCACCGACCGACGAACCGACCTCCGGGGAGTTCGGGACTCCGAACGGTTCCGCAGGGGTTCCGGGCAAAGCAGCCGTCGCCCGCGTCCGAGCGATCCCGGAGCGGGCGACGGCTCCAACGGAGACATCATAGGCGGAAGCGAGGCGAACGGCCAATCCCGAGGCGCTCGACGGATCATCACCGAGACGCGCCTCAGGCTTGGAATCTTACTTCGAGGGAGCGTTGGCCGTGATCTTGGGAGCCCCGCGCATCATATCAAGCTGATCGAATGGGTCGAGGGTGGTGTCGTACTTGACCATCTCGTAGAGGTCCTTGAAGGGAAGGTCTTTCGGAGGCTCTTGACCGATCTGCCGGAGCGCGAAGACGTATCGCTTGACGATATGGCCGGTGTCCTTCTTGTTCAGCTCGTCGTTGCGATAGTCGTTGTGCCGCTGCAGAAGCTGCTGCCAGAGGTCGAGACCTTCCTTGTACTTCTTGACGGCGTCGGGGAAGTTGGCGTTCTTGAGGGCGAGCATTCCTTCGTAGAAGAAGCGACGAGCCTCGACCCCTTGCGGCTCGCGCTCGGCGGCCGCGCGGTCCTTCCAGTAGCGATAGTTCATCTGGTCGGCCCAGCGGTTGGTCCAGTAGCGCTGGTTGTCGCTGAGCTCCTTGCTCTGGAAGCGCTCGGGGTTGGTGGCGTCGTCGAGATAGATCATCTCCTTGTCCGGGTTGTTGAAGGCCGGGAAAGGATACTTGCCGAACTCGATCCAGGCGGCGAGGGCCTCATCCCAGGCCGCGCGGGCGACGCCGCCAAACATCGGAGGCACGTCTTGCTTGCTCATCTTTTCGAGGCCGATGGCGTAACGGCTCTGCGCGTGAGCGGGCATCGATCGGAAGGCCAGGTCGCCTGGCCGGCCCTTGCGCTGGGACGGCTTGTCGACGTATTCGATCTCCCCTTCGACGCCCGATTCGAGGCGTTGGGCCCCTTCATCGACCAGCCGGACCGAGCGGATGAACCAGCCGCGAGCGACCAGGAAATTGTCGTCGCGAACCTCTTGGGTGAGCGGGTCGACCTTGAACTTCTTGCCATCGTCGTCCGGGTCGTCGTAAAAGAGCTTCCGGAGGATGATCGCCTCGTCCGAGAAGCCGAGCTTGTGATAGTAGGTCCAGGCGGTATCCCAGAGCAGGTCGGGAGAGCGCCGGTTCTTCGCCACGCCGTCCTTGAGAAAGTTGATTCCGTTCTTGATCCAGGTGTACTTGTCTTCGGGGGCGTCCCACTCAACCGAGACGTTGTAGGCGAGGTTCCAGCCCTGGAAGGTCCAGATCGAGAGGAAGTGGGGCTGGAGCTTGGTGATCATTTCCACCGTGGCCATCAGCTTGTCCCACTCATGCTCCTTCTGCAGTTCAATGGCCTGGGTCCAGAGGGCGTTGGCGACCAGGCCACGGAACCCGCCGATCATGGCCAGCTTGAGCATGAAGCTGCCGGTATCGATCTGGCCGATCGTCGCCTCACCGAGGTCTTCCTTGCTCTTGACCAACTGGAGCCATTCGGTGTAGGGCCACATGGCCCCAAAGAGGACGACGATGGCCAGCGCGTAGACGATTTGGCGGTTGCGCGCCGACTGGGCCGGAGAACGAGGCGTGGTGGCGGTACTCATGCGGCAACCTCGCGATTCTTCAGAATGAGATAAGCGGCGACCGTGAACGGCAGGGCGTAGCCGAGGCCCATCAGCAGGTGCTCCAGGAGCATCCGGTTGCCGACGGCGAAGCCCGCGGCGACGGTGTTGCTGACGTCCAGCGCCGAGAGGTTCGGGATGAGATAGGCGAGACGACCGATGAACGGCATGACGATCTGATCGAACGTTTTGGCGAAGATGACGCCGATGGTCGGATCGAGATCATTCATCTGGTTGTTGTGCGAGAGCAGACGGATGAGCGACTCGAACGGACCGCCGCCGATCAGGGTCGACGTCGCGATCTGTTGCAGGAAGCCGACCGCCACCTGACCGGCCAGGAAGAAGGCCAGGGTGAGCAGCAGGGCGACGGGCCAGCTCAGGAAGGTTCCGGCGAAGAGGCCGACGGACGTCAGCACCAGGGCCTGGAGCCAGATGCCGGTCAGACCTCGAAGGTAATTGCTCCAGAACGGGCCCTGATCCGAGAGAATGTACAGATCTTCCTGGCCCATTCCGAGATACTGGTTGGGAGTGACGCATTGAACGTCGATCCGGAGATAGCCCTTACAGCCCACGAGCATCCGGGAGGGGAAAGAGCGACGGATCGTGTAGTACTCATGAATCGGGAAGAGGTCGCGCGCCGGCGTGACGCCGGGCCGGGGGCTGGTCACGACGACCGACGCCCGAACGGCCTCGCCGAGTTCCCCCTTGGTGGTGCGGTAGACGTTGAAGGTCATCTCGATGGGGATCGGCGGCGAGTGCAGATCCTCGGCCTGCCGCCGCAGGTCGGCGGCTTCCGACTTCTTGCCTTCGGCGTCCCGAGCCCTGGCCTGAACCCGCAGGTTTCTCTCGGTCTGCCGCAACTCCTTGAGGTCGGCCTCGGCCCTTGTGACCTGTTCGTCGACTCGCTTGAGGTCATCGTTGAGGGTTCGCGACTCGTTCGCCTTGAGGTCTGGAGCACCGAGGCGGGCCTGGATCTCGGCCTTCTGATCCTGGAGCAAGGCCAGCCGGTTCTCGAGTTCTTCGAGCGAACCTTGCCGCAAGAGCTGCTCGACGGGAATCCGGGTGTCGACCATGACCTGCGGATTCATCGGGTCGGGCACGATGCCGAACCGCCAGGTCGCCTTGGAGGGGCTGGCCCCTTCGATGTGGCTGCGGCTGACCATCTCGTTACCGACGTCGATCCCCTTGATCCGCTCTTTCCCCTTGCTGTCGGTGAAGATCAAGGAGCCGTAGATCGGGACGCGTGCCGACATGCGAGCGGAGAGCTGGTCCGCCTGCTCGTCGAGCCGTCGGGCCTCGTCGACCCGGTTGTTTTCCCGAGCTTCCTGGGCCGCGACCCGGGTGGATGTGATCCGGCCGCCGACGACCCGTTGCAAGTAGGCCAGGCTAATGCCGCCGAAAACCAGGACAACGGCCGTGACGAGGACCATGTAGCCGAGCAACCGGCCCCAGATCATCTCGAGGCGTCGGACCGGCTTGGAGACAATGGTGTAGATCGTTTGCTGGCGGATGTCGTTGGGAATACTGATCGGCGCCAGGATCAGGATCATCAAGGTCAACAGCAGCGAGCAGACCACCGCCAGGGTGCCGACGAAGAGCCGGGCCAGCTCGGCCGTCCGCTGTCCGCCAAGGAACCAGTTCGTGAAGGCGAGGATCACGATGAACAGGGCGAGCACCACCCAGGGGGCCCACATCCTGCGGTACGATTCGACAATCGTTTGCCAGGCGATCGCGTAGATTCGCCGCCATCGCAAGGAAAGCAGTTCGCGGACCATCAAGGTGGCGATGTTCGCCAGCACGACGAGTCCGGCGTAGGTCGCGCCGAACCGGGCACCATTGACGACGACATCGCGCCAGGCCAGGGCGGTGAACGGTCCCTGGTTCAGGGCCGTGCGGGTGTGACGAACGATCAGGAAGCTCACGGCGAAGCCGAGCAGGAACGCAAGGTGCATCGCCGAGACCAGAACGAACTGCCCGAACCGGGGATTCTTGGCGACGCCCCGCCAGACCACCCACTCGACCCATGCGAGCAGGAGCACGCCCAGGCTAAAGACCAGCACGCCCCCGGCGGGAAGTCCGAAGATCACGCCGAGCTTGATCCGGCCGAGCTGGTCGAGCACTTGGAGCAACACCGCGCCCAGAAACAAGAACGCGAAGAGGACCGCGGCCAGGATTTGGGGATTCACGCCCGAGGTCCGGCCACCGATTCGACCCGCGGCCGTGGATCGTAAGGTGGAAACCACCTTGACGACGATCCAGCCGACCAGGCAGAAAAGTCCGACGACCTTCGCCCAGGTCATCAGCGCGCCGAAGAACCGGGCGTCGGTCAGCGCGGGTTCCCCCCAGACAAGGAGCCATTGGATCCAGTCGGGGAGCTTCGGCGGGGCCGCCTGGGCCCAGAGCAGCAGAGGTGGCATCGCGTGATCACTCCTGCAAGGACCGGCCGAGCCACCCTTCGACGGCGGGTGAGTCGGGTTCGGCCGGCGCGCGGTCGGCGCGAGGAAGGATGGCGCCCGGACCGCGGATGAATGGGACCTAGAGATCGAGCATGTTCGCGACGAGGAACGTCTACGTCAGATCCGTCAAATTCCGGGGGCGTCGGCCCGGCCGAACGCGAGCGGAGCGGATCAATCGGCGGTTCGGGCTTCGACCGGCTGGTCGGCCGGAGCCGGGGCCGGACGTGGCGGCTGAAGGTCGGCGGCCACGCGACGACGGCCCGGGTGCAGCTCGCTTTCACGAACAATCCGAAGGAACAGCTCTTCGAGCGTGGTGGTCGGATGATCGACGGCCATGAGGTCGCCACCGTGCCGGCGGATCACGTCCCGGATTTCGTTGAGCGCCGCTTCGGGCAGGTCGCGGACCTTGATCTGGGTCACGTCCTGAACCGTCAGCAGCTCGGAGACCTGGCCGATTTCCTTCAGCTCGCCGCGGTGAAGGATCGCGATGCGGTCGCAGATGTCCTGCATATCGGCCAGCAGGTGGCCGGAAAGAACGATCGTCTTGCCCTGGGTCCGCAGGTCTCGGATCAGTTCCTTGATCTCCGCCGTTCCGATCGGGTCGAGGCCCGAGGTTGGCTCGTCGAGCAGAATGAGCTCCGGCTCGTTGATCAGGGCCTGTGCCAGACCGATCCGGCGCTGCATGCCCTTGGAGTACTCGCGGAGCTGGCGATGCTTGGCGGCCGAAAGGCCGACCATGTCGATCAGCCGGTTGACACGCTTGGCGCGCTCCCGGGCCGAGATCTTGAACATCCGGCCGTAGAAGTGAAGCGTTTCCTCGGCGTTGAGAAACTTGTAAAGGTACGACTCTTCGGGGAGGTAGCCGATTCGCTCGTTTTTCTCGACGTTGGTGGTGGGCTCGCCGAAAATCAGGGCGTCACCCTCGGTAGGAAAGAGCAAGCCCAGCAACAGCTTGATCGTGGTGGTCTTGCCGGAACCGTTGGGACCGAGCAACCCGAAGATCTCGCCCCGATGAACTTGAAGGTCGAGCGCCTTGAGCGCCAGGACCTTGGGGCGTCCCCAGAAGTCGCGGTAAACCTTCGTGAGATTCCGGGTCTCGATGATGACATCGTGGTTCATCGTGAGGGCGCCCTTGTCACGAGAGAGAAAAAATTCGGGGGCGAATGAATGATACCAGGAGACGAATCACGGGTCAGAGGATCGACCGATCCGATTCGATCGGAAGGCGTGAGGTCCGGGTTCAAGCCAGTGTTAGGAAGGATGAGAAAAACTCGGAACGCCGAACGCCTAGCCGGTTCCTCACGTCTTGTCGAAATCGACCCGGGAGCGGACCGCTCACGCCGAACCTCAGAACAACGGCCAGGTTCCGACGCGAGGGAGGCCTGACCCGGCTACGTTGGCCGGACAGAAAAAGTTCGCGCAGTCCCCGATTTTTTTTTGGAGCGTCCCGGCCGAAACACCCAACCATCCTTGGATCACGGCACGCCGTGGGAGGTGTTTGTCCGTCGTGAGCGAAACACCACTGTATGACGAGGCCCCGACGATTGACAAGCGTTCGTCGCGCCAAAACTTCGCGAAGGGGGGCCGGCGCGGCCCGCGCGACGGCCCCGGCCTCCGGCGTGAGGTCATGGAATCAAGCCGCTTCCGCCAGGCGCGATCGGAGGAGCCTCGACCCGGCCCGACATTGGGGGCGGTTCGACCAGCGGCTGGGTGTTGATCACGTTGGTGTAGGGGTGCATGGGCATCTCGGCCGAGCCGAAGGGTGGTCCGCCCGCGGGATGTTCCCCGCCGCAGCCCGAGAATGGCAAGTAACGCTGGCCTCGGGTGAGATACGGGTTGTAGTAGGTCGGAAAGAAGACCTGTGACGCGGGCAAGGCGAAGTAGCGACGAAAGAAGTAATCCGGCGTTCGGTTGGCCCCGAGCGGCAGGGTGCTCCCGTAATCGACGTAGCCGAAGCCGTCCGGGTTTCCGTTGGGGAAGCCCCAGCCGTAGCCGGGTCCAGGCGGCGTGATCCGGCCACCCGGTTCGTGACGGAAGAGCCCTCCGGTCGACGCGACCGAGAGGGCCAGTGCCAGCGAGGCCATCGAGGAAACCATGGGACCCACCTCCTTGTCCTTTGGATCGCGCCTGAGGGATCGTGCCCGAGACCGGCAGCCCATTTCGAAGTTTGCGCGCGCCTGGGAATCCGGGCTCCGAATTGGCGCGGATTGGCTTTCGGATTTCCGGCAAAACGGATACGATCCGTACAG
Source organism: uncultured Isosphaeraceae bacterium (assembly GCA_964599655.1). Classification (GTDB taxonomy): domain Bacteria; phylum Planctomycetota; class Planctomycetia; order Isosphaerales; family Isosphaeraceae; genus CAZRGV01. Next base: position 11,529 of record CAZRGV010000030.1, read on the forward strand.
GATGGCCGGCCCTGGAACGATGGTGTCTGGAACCGGGTCGCATCCCCCCGCGAGGTCTGCATGATCGTCCTGATCGACAACTACGATTCATTCACCTACAACCTGGTGCAGCGGCTCGGTGAAATCGATCCCGCCCTGGAACTGCTGGTCGCGCGGAACGATCGGATCACGCTCGACGAGATCGAGGCCGTCCATCCGTCGCACATCATCATCTCGCCAGGGCCTTGCACGCCTCGCGAGGCGGGGGTTTCCAACGCGGTGGTCGAACGGTTCGCGTCGAAGGTGCCGCTGCTGGGCGTCTGCCTGGGACACCAGTGCATCGGCCACACCTTCGGGGCCGAGATCGTCCGCGCCGACCGGATCATGCACGGCAAGACGTCCTTGATTTACCACGACGAAAAGGGGGTTTACCGGAACCTCCCGAACCCGTTCGAGGCCACGAGATATCACAGTCTGGTGATCAAGCCGGGCACCCTGCCGCCCGAGCTCGAGGTCGTGGCCTGGACCGATCAGGACGAGATCATGGGAGTGCGGCATAAGACGCTCCCGCTGGAAGGGGTCCAGTATCACCCCGAGAGTTTTTTGACCGAGGCGGGCACCCAGTTGCTCCGGAATTTCGTGGGACGCTGAGCACGATCGCATGCGGACGGTCGAAGAGGCCCGAAACGTGGTTCTCGAGCGGGCGAGCCGCCTGCCCGCCCAGGTCGTCGAGCTGCGTTGCGCGCTCGGCTTGATCCTGGCCGAGGACGTCACGGCCGACCTCGATTTACCCCCCTTCGACAAGGCGCTCGTTGACGGATTCGCCGTGCGGTCGGCCGACCTGGCCGGGGGCGGCCTGGTTCCGCTTCACGTGGTCGAGGAAGTGACCGCCGGCCAGTGGCCGTCCCGGCCGATCGCGTCCGGCGAGGCGACGGCGATCATGACCGGAGCCCCCCTGCCCGATGGCGCGGACGCCGTCGTGATGTGGGAGCAAACGGAACGCGACGGCGAGGGCCGGGTGCTCGTGCCCGGACCAGTGGCTCAGGGCCAGAACCGGCTCACGCGAGGTCGCGAGATGACCAAGGGGGAGGTCATCCTGAAACGAGGCGAACGGCTGACTCCACCCCGGATCGGCCTGCTGGCCTCGGTGGGCATCGCCCGGGTCCATTGCGTTCCCTGGCCTCGCGTCGCCATCATGCCGACCGGCGATGAGCTGGTCGAGATCGACCAGACGCCCGGCCCGGGCCAGATTCGGAACTCCGACATGCTCCAGGCACTTGTCCGGTCGCTGGGCGCCCAGGCCTGGCGACGACCGATCGCGCCGGATCATCCGGAACGGCTCCGTCGGGCGTTGGCCGACGCGTTGTCGAGCGACGAAACGGGGAAGGCCCACGGTGCCGGTCCCGACGTTCTGGTCGTCAGCGGCGGAGTCTCGGCCGGCACGCGCGACCTGGTTCCGGCCGCCCTGGAGTCGCTCGGCATCGAGCCGATCTTTCATAAGGTTCGGGTGCGACCGGGCAAACCGCTCTGGTTCGGCGTGGGGCCGCCTCGCGGCGAGTCGCCCGGAGTTCTGGTATTCGGCCTGCCGGGCAATCCCGTCAGCGGGATGGTCAGCGTGCTCCTGTTTCTGAAACCGGCCATCGACGCACTGGCCGGGCGGACCTCGACGGCTCCCGCGACGGCGACGTATCCGCTGGCCATCGCCTACCGATACCGAGGCGACCGCCCGACCTATCACCCTTCGACGCTCATCGAGCGCGAGGGACGGACTTGCCTCCAACCCCTCAATTGGGCGGGATCGGCCGATCTTCGGACGGTCGCTCGCGCCGACGGTTTCGCCGTGTTCCCGGCCGGTGATGTCGACTATTCCGAAGGGGATCCGGTCGAGTTCCTGGCCCTGGAAGGGGATTCGATCAACGTTCGGCCCTGATCAAGACGTAGGAACATGCAAGACCAACCGACGGACGCGTCTCCAGGGGAACCCGGCCCCTTGAGGTCTCCCATCCCTGAGGAACCGTCGAGCGCGCCGACCCCGACCGCGATCGAGGCCGCTCCCGAGCCGTCCGTCAAAGCGGGCTCGGCCGTCGGCCGTCGCACCTCGCATCCGATCGTCCCCGGGCTCAGCTCGGGGCTGCTGCTGTATTTCGCCTTTCCGCCAGCCGACCGCGGTTACCTGGCCTGGTTCGCCATGGCCCCCTTGCTGCTGCTAGTCAAGAGCGACCGGCCAAAACGTTCGGTTTCCCTTGGGGCCTGGGCCGGTGGTTTGACGTTCTGGCTGCTGTCGGTCCTCTGGATCTGGGAACTGGACCCGAGCGCCTGGGTGGCCTGGATCGCCCTGGCGACATATCTCTCGCTCTACTGGCTCGCGTTCCTGCTACTGGCGAGGATCAGCGTCCATCGCCTGAAGATTCCGCTGATGCTCGCCGCGCCGATTCTCTGGGTCGGACTTGAATATGTTCAGGCGTTTGCACTGACTGGTTTTCCCTGGTATTACCTGGCGCACTCGCAATATCGCTATCTCCCGTTGATCCAGATCTGCGACGTGACGGGAACCTGGGGACTGAGCGCGTTGGTGATGATGGCCAACGCCTGTTGGGTGGAGCTGCTCACCACGCCGCTCTCGCGTCCGACCCGTCGGGGCCAGCGTCTGGCCCGAGCGCAGGTCCTGAGGCTGGCGGTTCTCGGTCTGCTGGTGGCGGCCACGGTGGGATATGGGGCCTTCCGGCTGGGCACGGCCCGGTTCCCGGAAGGCCCTCGGCTCGCGTTGCTGCAATCGAACATCCGCCAGGAGGTCCGGTCGGGACACGACCCAAACCAGATCATTCAGGTTTACGCCCAGTTGATCCACCGGGCCACCCGCGACCCGAAGGAGCGCCCGGACCTGATCGTCTGGCCCGAAACGTCGTATCCCCGAGGGTTCGTCCGACTCGACAAGGAGCTCGATCCCGCCGAATTCGACCGCCAGGGACGCTCGTTCTTCCCCGACGCGACTCCCGCGGCCTGGCTCCGGAAAATGTCCGACACCTCGGGCGAGCTGCATGGGATGGTCGACTCGCTCGGCGTGCCGATGGTCGTGGGGTCGCTGCTCTATGACTTCCACCGCGCCGGGCCCGCTCGTTACAACGCGGCCATCCTGCTGGAGCCGGGAGTCGAGAGCGTGCAAGTCTACCCGAAGATTCATCTGGTTCCCTTCGGAGAGTATGTGCCGCTGATCGAGACGATTCCCTGGATCACCGTCCTCACGCCGTACGAGCGAGACGCCATGCCCAAGCTCGCCAGCGGCCAGGGGCCCGTCTGGTTCGACCTGGGGAAATACCGCTTCGCGAACGCCATCTGCTTCGAAGACACCGTGGCGGACCTGGTACGCCGCTTCTTCTCGGAAACGCCGGACAACCACCAGCCCGACATTCTCTTAAACATCTCGAACGACGGCTGGTTCCGGGGCTCCCCCGAGCACGACATGCATCTGGCCGTCGGCATCTTCCGGGCCGTCGAGAATCGGGCGCCGATTGTCCGGGCCGTCAACTGCGGGATCTCGGCCGTGGTCGATGGCAACGGCCGGATTCTCAAGTCGCTGCCGAAGCTCACCGAAGGGGTCCTGTCGGCTCGCGTTCCGCTTGATCCTCGAACGAGTGTTTACACCGCCTGGGGCGACTGGTTCGGACAAGCGTGCTTTGCGGTCAGTCTCGGCCTGTTGGTCTTGTGGGCGGTCGGCTGGCCTCGTCGGCCGCGAACCGTCGAGAATTGAGAAAAAATCCCCCGAACTCCCTTT
>CAZRGV010000030.1:15290-25677 GCA_964599655.1 uncultured Isosphaeraceae bacterium
GAGCCCGCCAGTGGTGTAGAGTTGGATCGAGCCTGGCGGCCCGACCGGAGCGAGCGGATCGTCGGACCCCGGACCGGCCTCCGTTCTTGCGCTGAGCAGCTTGCGAAACGGCAAGTTGTCCTTCTAGGATAGATTGGGTTGCCCGTTCCGTGGTCGCCGACCGCGGGGGCGACGTCATCTCTCTGGCAACGGTTCAGGCGCCCCTTTCGTTTCCAACCCGCGAAGTCCGACGCCGGGGGCGGGCCGCCGACCGTCTTCAATGCCGATTCAGGTAAGGGTGAGACCATGACGTTCGTCGGCAAGATCCTCGTCATCGTGATCATGGTCTTCTCGCTCTTCTTCCTCGCCCTTTCCACCGTGGTCTTCACGACCTCGGCCAACTGGAAGGACGAGGCAGCGAAGCAGAAAGACCAGCTCAACAAGATGCGCACGGAACGCGACCGGACCAAGACGGAGCTCGACACGGTCCAGAGCAACCTCGCGGCCGCCCAGAAAGATAAAGAAGCGGCCCTCAAGAAGATGCAGGGTGAGATCGACCAGCTCAACGCCGAGATCAGCCGCCGCACCGACGAGATCACCAAGCAGCGGACCGCCGTGGAGACGGCTCAGGAGAACGTCCGATCGGCTCAGCAAGATGCCGAAGCCCGCATCAAGGAGACGCAGGAACTCCGCCAGCAACTGGCCGCGGTCCAGCAGCAGGCCAACGATTTCAAGCTCCAGCAGACCGAGCTGAACGACCAGATCCGTCTGCTTCAGCGCGAGCTCGAGGTGGCCAAGGAGAACAACAAGAAGCTCCGAGAGAGCGTTCTGGCGTTGCAGAACGGTCTGAAGGACGCAGGGCTGCCAACCGATCCGGGAACCTACGAGGCCCGTCATCTTCCACCCGAAGTGGATGGGGAGGTGACCCGCGTCGACCTGCAGAATCAGCGGTTCCAGATCAGCATTGGCTCGGACGACGGGCTGGTTCCGGGCAATGAGCTGTACGTCTACAGGCTCAAGCCCAAGCCCGAATTCCTCGGCCGGGTTCGCGTCATGTCGGTTGATTCCGATCAAGCGGTCGTCTCGATTATCGGCACCACTCCTCAAGGCAAGAAGATTCAGGAGGGGGACATTGTCTCGACAACGATCCGGACGCGGAGCTAGCCCCGCGCCTCGAGCCGCCGCTCGCCCCGCCGCGGGAGCCGCACAGCGCGGTGTCTATGTTCAGGCCCCCAAGAGTGACATCTTCGTCGTGATGCTTGGCATCGCCCTCGGTGCCATGATCCTGGGATGTCTCTTCCTGCTGCTCGTCTGGGGCCGTTACGACTACAAAACCAGCGCGACCGCGATGGTCGTTCCCTCGTCGACCACGGCCCTCGCGGCCGCCTCTCCGGAAAAATCGTTCGATTTTTCTACTGTACGCTTGTAAACCAGGTTGCCCCCTGGTACAATCCGACCATCCGCTCGAATCGGAGTCTTCGGACCCGGTCGGGCGGATGGTAGCGCGCTGCCGGTTCGCGTTGTGGGCGTTGTGTGGATCGAAAGGAAACCCGACCGATCGGCCCTCGGGTCGAAGAGGTCGAGGGGGTCTTGTTCCGCGCGATCGTCCGTATCCCATGGCACCCGGTGTTTGACATGAGACGAGGGCGGCGGACCGAGCTCGACCCAACACCAAAACGAACCGAGCCACCGCCGTGTCCTCCGGGGGGCGAGACCTATGACCAAGTTTCCTGACCTGTTCGCGGCCCTCGCCGCGCCTTTCGAGAGTTACGAGGTGAAGCTTCGCACCGCTCCCGGTGGCCGACAGCTTCATTACATCACCGCCCGGACCGCCATGAACCGGCTCGACAGCGTGCTCGGGCCCGAGAACTGGTGGGATGAGTACGTACCGTCGCAGAACTCGGTGCTTTGCAAGCTGACGCTTCGATTGCCCGACGGCTCGACCGTGACGAAGTGCGATGCCGGCGGCTACGCGGGCATGGCCGATCAGGGGGACGACGACAAGAGTGGCTTCTCCGACGCCTTCAAGCGCGCCGCGGCCAAGTTCGGCGTGGCTCGCTACCTCTACCGGGACGGCGTGCCGGCTTTTGTTCGGGAGCGAGAACCGGGAGCGGCCGAGGCCGGACGGGTCGTCAGGACGAGCTGCTCGGCGACGAGCAGCCGAGGCCCCTCCCCTGCCCGCCTCGGCTCCAACCGAGCCGGCGGCTCCGGTCTCCTCACAACCGTCTCGCGGCAACGGATCGCCCCCGAGAACCGGTAAGGCCCTCTTCGCCTGGACCAAGGACCAGGAGCAACGCCATCAGGTGGGACTGCTCAAGTATCTGAACAACTGGGGCAAGCTCCAGGAGTACCCTGGCCGGATGATCGACTGGGACCACGAGCAGGTGGCCAACGCCTACGCCGAGGCAATCCGCAAGATCCAGGCCATCCAGCCCGACCAGAACGAAGCCTACGAAGAGGCCCTGTCGAACTGAACGACCGATCTCGATCGTCGTCCGCTCGCGTCACAAACGCAAAGCCAGACCCCGAGCGTCGCGTCCCGCGACCTCGGGGTTTTCGATTTGACCCACAGTCCATCCGCCGTGCGGTCGCGTCTCGCGTCGCAGGAGGACCAGGACGACACCCAGAAACATGTACGAAAGGATGACAAATGCCGCGTCGTAGTAAGGCGCGAACCGGGCCAGGGGCGCGGGATGACTGGGCACGATCAACAGGGCGGCAAACGCGATCGCGCCCATCCCCAAGGTCGGCATCGAGCGGCCGTTCGCCTTGCGAGACGCCTCGATCAGGTACGCCAGGGCAGGAAGCAACACGACGAGGTCGTAGTGGCGGTGGTAGGTGAAAATCCCGGCAAAGAACAGGCAAAGGCCGACCAGGCCGTCCTCCGAGGCGCGTCGAAGGGCGAACGTGGCCGCGAAGCAAGTCCCGAGGACAACCAACGAGAGCGATCCCGCCGAGACCGGCAGACCGGGCCAGACGCGAGGAATCAGGGTCGGCAGGTCGATCGTTCCGGCCGCGAGTTGCGTCCGGGCATTCGCCAACCACGCGACCAACAGCCGAACCGGGCCAAGCCCAAGCCAGGATGGAACGCCCCGCAAGAGTGCGCGCTGAACGCCCAGGGCGGTCGCCAGCGCTCGCCACTCGCGGCGAACCACCCAGTAGCCCAGGATCGGGAGAACCATCGTCGGCTTGGCCAGCGCAATCCCCAACAGTAACCCCGCCCGGAAGGGCCGACGCTCTCTCAAGGCCAGCACCGACAGAAGCACGAGGCATGTCGGGATCAGGTGGAACTGACCCAGCGCGATTCCGGCGCGCACCGGCTTGCTCGCGGCCGCGACCAGCCAGAAAGTGACCTTGAGCCACGACGGCCAGCCGGTGCCCCAGATCGCCACGATCGCGCCGCTGAGAACGGCCAGAGCCAGCAGGTTCAGCGCGATCCAGACCGCCTTCAAGGTCGACGTCCCGAACGGAGCCACCAGCGGCGCGAAGACCGGCAGCGCGGTCGGCGGGTAGGTCATGTCGGGATCATCGAACGGGTCGTGCCCCTGGACAAACAGGGCCATCTCCTCGGCGCGTCGGAGCAGGTCGGCGCTGTCGGTCCATGCGTGCGAGACGCCCCACCAAAGGCTCCAGACAGCCAGGAGGCCGAGCACGGCGAGACTCGGCAGTGGGCGGGCGGAACGTTCCATGTCAGCCGTTCACGGATGCGAGAGCCGGACACCGTCCTGTCCGCGATCCGTCACGGACAACGGCCCCCGAAAGCGACCGACAGTCTACGCCAAGCCCGTTCCGAGGTGAAGGCCGGCTTCGGTGAAGGCCGGCTTCAACCCGTTGTCGACGATGGTCGAGTTGCCGATCCAGCCACTCCTTTCCTCCCGGATCAATCCTCTTTGGGATCGCCCTGCTGGACCCACGCCTCATTGAATCGGGCGTGCTGGATGGTGCTGCCGTCCCTGGTGCCGTGGGTGTACGAGACGTGGATCGAGCCGTCGGCGGCCTGCATGATCGACGGGTAGTGGAACGAGCCTTCCCCAGGTTGCTTTTTCTCGATGTGACGGGTCCGGGTCCAGGTCTTCCCCTCGTCGTCGGAGATCGAGACGGCCAGGCTGTGCCGGCCCGACGTGGTGTCGTTGTAGACGATCGCCCAGTGGCCGTTGGACAGGCGGATGGCCTCGATGCCCGCGCCTGGGTTGGGAAGCTCCGATTCGGTGACGGGGCTCCAGGTTTTTCCCTCATCGGTCGAGGTGCTCAGGCGAATCCGGCGTTTTGGGCCGTTCTCACGCATGAAGGCGACGATCGTGCCATCATTCCGGCGCACCAGGCTCGGCTGGATATTGCCGAACCCGATCATCGGGCTGCTGAACGACCAGGTGGCGCCGTTGTCGTCGCTGATGGCGACGATCGAGGCCGAGAAGGTGTCGGTATAGAGCGGCAGGAGCCAGCGGCCCGAGGGGAGCACGGTCGGATGAACGCGGGGCATCCAGCCGAGTCGCTGGTAGAGCAGATCCTTGGCGCGGGTCTCGATCTCCGCGACCTGAGTCGCCTGAATCGTGGGACGGACGTTGCGGATCGACGGGAGGGCTTCGGCCATGGCCTTGTCGAAACCCTCGGGGGTGACGTGCAAAACGCCTTCGCGGGTCCATTCGGGAGCGCCGGCGGAGCCGGGATCGCGCGCCATCTTGTACTTCAGGAGGGCCCCTTCCCAGCGGTGGTCGATGATCGTCGGCCAGAAAAGCCAGAGGGTCTTGTCGGGGGCCGCGAACAGCGCGGGATTGCAGTCGGGATAACCCGGCGTGTCCGCCAGAAGAAAGCGGGGCTCCCAGGCCGACTGACCCTTGCGAAGCCTCGAGCCAAGCACCTCGACGTCATCCGCGGTGCGCTCGCCGGTCCCACGATACCAGGCCACGAGGAGGTCACCATTGGGCAACTCGACGATGCAGGAGGCGTGATTGTGCTTCTTCTCGGCCGGAAAAATCGGCTCGCTGGAGAAGAACGGCTCGTCATCGGCGAGGGCGGCGGAGGCCAGCGGCCCGGCCACGAGGGCGGCCAGGGTCAAGGCGCGGAGCAGTCGCATGGGAGGAATCCCCGTCGAATGCCAGGCGGTTGGAAGGCTCGAACGCGGTCGACCCAGAATGCGCCGGCCGGGTTCGTCATGCAAGGGGCGAGCCTCGGCGCGGCGGGGCCGATCGGCGGAAAGGCTGATGCGCTTTTCTCGCATGGTCTGACCATTGACCGACGCCGCATGCACGAGAATCGAGCCGCCTCGCGCGCCTTCGACCCGGTTCCCCGACTCATTCAAGACGAGCTCCCCTGGATCGCCCGATCGCGGGTCGCCGATGGTGAATGCCGGGGGAGGGCCTTCCCCGTTCGGGCGGTGTCGAAGGAACTCGGGCGTCCATCGCGTCACGTTGTTTTTCAAGGTGGCGCTCATGTACACGCGACCGCGACTCGACTTGACCGGCGGACCGTGCTCAACGGCCAGGGTTCCGCCCCGGAGGGCGTCTTCGAGGGTGTTCTCCTCAATCAGGCCGCCGAAGAACGGGGCATGCGACCATCCCCAGGGGCCGGGATGCTCGGTCGGCGAGGCGGTAAATCGGAACGCCTCGCCACAACCGAGGACGTGGTTCTTCAGGACCTTCGTTCCGTAATGATGGCCGACCAGCACCATGCCGGCCGCGACCGACCCGCCCCTCGCATCGATCGTGTTTCCCTCGAAAACCTCGTTGACGAAGCCGTTGCCGATCGAGATGGGATACTCGCCTTGCGGCAATGCATCGTCCATCAAATACGTGGTTGTGTTGATCCGTTGCGCGATGCGGCGATACTGGCCGGCCTGGGGTCCGGAGAGGATCGCCACGACGTCGCCAGGCTCGGCGGGGTCGCCTTGCGGCGGAGGGATGACCAGGATCTGGCCGTCGGGCGAAACGACCAGCGGCGATCCCTCGAAACGAAGGCGGTAGGACTCGGTCAGGATAATCTCGGGGGCGTTTTCCTGCACCTTGTCGTCGTCACGGGGACCGATGCCGGTGACGTTGTTGTTCTGGATGGTGTCGTTGACGCCGCCGGCCGTCAGGACCAGGAAGCGCCAGGTCTTGCCCGAGGGGCCGACCGGGCGCGCGGTGTTGCCGCTGACGACGAGGTCGTGCGTGTGATGCACCGAGAAGACCGAGAAGGAATAGGTCCCCGGATGCGTACCTCGGTAGTCGTTGCCGACCAGGCGCCAGGGACCGCCGATCAGCTCGGTGATGCCGCCTCGGAGGACGTTATTCTCAATCTGTCCACAGGTGGCCGAGGTCAGCCGGATCAGGCGAGCGGCCTCTTCCCACTTGCCAGCGGGCGGAGGGGATTCGAGGTCGAGCTTGCGAAGAACGAGATCGACCTTGAGGTCGTGGTGACCCTGGTCGTGGTTGTCGGTCGAGCCGATCACGGCCGGTCCGTAGTCGATGTCGGGTGCCCAGCGAACGGGTCCGGCAAAGCGGACGGCGAAGCCTTCGAGGGTGGTGTGTCCGCTGTGGATCTTGATGGCGGCGGTCCAGGGCGGCTCGGACGGGGCTTGCGAGAAGACGAGTGTCGTTCCCGGACCGGTTCCCACGATCGTGACGGGTCGGTTCAGGATCAAGGGGTGGTTGAGCCGGTACTGGCCTGGCGCGAGCCGCACCGTGCCGAAGCGGTTGGCCAGGGCGTTCAGGTCGTCGCCAGGATGGGCCACGGTCGAGCTGGAGGCTGGGCCGGGGGCGCGTTTTCCTGGGTCGGCGGGTCCGCCGGGGAATCGGGCCACGGCCATCGAGCCATCACGAAGCAGGAGCCGAAGAGTCAATGTTGCGCCCGACTCATCGCGGATGGGCGGAAAAAACAGGTCGGCCTGGCCTGGCGATTGGCCTCGTCGAGGGGTCAGGGGCAAGGGATAGGGGGCGACATCAAAGGCGATGTCGTCCCGCTCCTTGTAGACCCAGGCTCCGCCGACCGGATCGCTGAGGGCCGCCGCCACGACCGATGGCGTCGGCAAGCCGCTGAGCAGGAGGTGAACCGCGCCTGGGTTCGAGGGATCGCGGCCATCCTGCCCAAGCCATCGGACCGTGATCCGGTTGGACACCACCTTGGGAAGCGCGGGGCGATTGACGCGAAGGTTTGGGTCGGCGCGGCCTGCCTTGACCGTCACATGGTCGGTTTTGCCATTGGCGTAGGCGACCGTCAAGGCCAGGGTCTGACCGCTCCGGTCGCGATCCGGGTTGAAGAAGAGATCGGCTTTGGAGGGATCGTCGCCGCGCCGGATCAGCTCGGCGTTGGGATGCGCCTTCGGATTGACCCCGAACTGCCAGAGTCCGCCGCCGGGAGCCTGAATGCCAACAGCCTGAACCTCGATCTTTGGGGAGAGGTTTTCGAGCGCGATCTGGACGTCCTGAATCCCATCCGGTCCGACCGAAGGGCCAGGCCCGGCGCGGTCCTGGCCGACTTGCCCCATCCAACGGGCCTTGAGCCCCTTGCCGGCCATGCGGAGGTTCGGATCGGCCCGTCCACCAGCGACATCGAATTCCACCGTCTGCTTGTTGTTGAACCGGAGGTGAATCGTGAACGGGCGGCCGGTCTCGACGCGCGTCGGCTCAAGGAAAAGGTCGGCGGTCGTGGCCCCTGGCGGTCGGATCATGTGGGCCTTCCAGGGTCCGTGGGAGCCGTTGTACTGCCACTCATCGCCTCCAAGACCGCGGATCGATCCGTATTCGACGTCGAGGTTCGGCGGCAGGCCGACCAGCCGGATATGGAGGTCCTGCACGTCGCTGCCGGCCAGGGCCGAGTTGGGCCCGACGTAGTCGTGGCCGTCCTGGCCGACCCAGACGCCGCCCGGTCGCGTGGCCTCGGCTCGACGACCTGCGTTGACCGACGACCTCGACCGCTGTCGAGCCTCCGCCACCGCCGGCACGGACGGCGCGAGCACCGAAAGCCAGCCGATCACGGCCAGGCCGATCCAGATCCTACGTCGAGGGATGGTCGTCATCGCGAAGTCTCCCTGGAGTGATGCGTCGTCCCGAACGGCGCAACCCGCCTCCGTGCCCGTGGGTTCGTTTTTTCTGGATCGGACCGTGTCGTTAGAATCCACGTTTTCCCTACAAATTCTCAGTGGGTTCGTTTCGTCAGACGCAATTCGGGGTTAGGGCGAGACCCACAAGGCGTGTGCGCGATGGCTCCCCTGACTCAGGCGTTCCGCGTCAGGGAGCCCCACGGAGATCATCGGGGGAATCGTGGGGTGGTCTCAGACGAATTCGCCGGGTCAGCCAGAGGGGAGTCGGAATCCGAGCGAATGGGCCGATAGTGCGAGGGCCATCAGGATCCAGAGCCAGAGAATGATCTGGACGGGAGGCGTGGGGCCTCGAATCCGTCGCACGCGACCCTCGATGCGACGCTCGGCCACGTGGAGGCAGATGTGCCGCCTCCAATCCGAGAGCTTGCCGGTTCGTCCGCAGTCGAGGCAGTGGTACTGGAACAGGCCGGGAATCAGCCAGAGGATGGCGATCATCAGGACGACGGCCATGGGGGCGAACGCACCCACCCAGCCGAGAACCACAATGGCGTACAACGCGGCCAGCCAGACCAGGATCGCGAAGAAGCCGAGAAACGGGTTGGCGACGAGGCGCTGATACGACTCGGGAGAGTGGTCGAGTTCGATGAGCCGGGTGGGAATGATCGGCTCGAACTCGGGGTCGCGCTCTGGAGGTGGCGTAAGGACCGGTTCCAAGGCTCGCCATCATCCTTCAGGACGAAGCCGGAGCAGGGATGTCGAGCCCGGATCGGGGGTGTCCGGCCCGGGTGCCTCCCGGCGCTCCCAGACGCTATAGTGTCCCACCTGACCGACAACATCATATCCAAGCTCAGGCAAGGGCCGTGCCAGACCTGAGACGTCACCGGGCCCTCGGCGGCCATCGACCGGGAGGATCACCACGCGGACCGGTCCTTCCGTCAACGCCGAACGAAGCCAGACCTCACGTGGTTCGGCGGCTCCAACGGCCTCGAACTGGCCGTAAAGCCATTCGTCATGAGCAAGGGCAAGGTTGCCGAACCGCCGGTTGTGCTGGGGCTGCCCGACAAAGTAGCGTTCCGAGCGGGAACGCGCGGAAACTCTCGGATCGTCCAGCAAGGTCCGAAGGTTGGCACGGTCCTCCTCGCGATTCAGGGCCGAGACGAAGGCGAGTTGGGCGTTTCGCCCCAGTAAGACCAGAAGCGCCAGGCCCAAGGGGACGAGACGGCCGAATGTCAACGGCCCGTCGACCACACGGTCGAGCGCGCGACCAACCCAAAGACTCGCGAACACGATGGCCGGCATGGCGTAGTTGACGAAAGCCCCCGTGCTGTTGAGACAGAGAGCCCCCGCCAGGGCCGTCTCCGCGATGAGATAGAGCCAGAGAATCGCGTCAAGCCAACCGCCGAGGGCTCGTTTCGGACCGGCCCAGAGACAGGCGAGCACCAGGGCGACCAGGCCGATCGATCGCTTGGCGACCTCTCCGCCGACCATGGCGACGTGTCCCCAGGACGCCCGGGCGATTCGCCCGAACTCCGCCGGCAACAGGAAGACGGCGCGGGAGGTTCTCCCGGACGTGAGCCATTCCTCCATACCATAGTAAGCCAGGACGACCAGAGCCCCAAGAGCCAGGGCGAGAAGGAGCGTTCCGATCCGGGCTCGACCTCGCCACCAGGCCAGCAGGCCGAGCAGCGTGGTCACGACCGCCGCCGCCACGTCGTGCTGCTTGACACAAAACGCGAGACCAAAGCCGAGGTACGCCAGGGTCAGTCGCCAGCCCGATCGAGAAACGTCGCGGAGACCGCGCAGCGCCAGTGCCACGCCGAATGTCTGAAGACCAACGCCGAGCATGTCGGCACGGACCGTGAGCGGCAGACTGCCGACGATTGGGGCGCCGGCGATCAGCAAGGTCGACCAGACGCCCGCGCGCGCCGGAGCGCCGTCGAGCCTCGCGATCCGGTAGGCGGCCGCCAGGGTAATCAAGAGGCCCAGGAACGAAAGGACGCGGCCCGCGTAGAGCGAGGAGGCGATGGGATCGACCCCCAGGCGGGCGATGGGCCAGGCCAGCAAACCGGCCAGACGGTAGTAAAGCGGTGGATGGATCAGGACCAGCGGCATCGCGCCCGAATAAGGACCGTACAGTGTGGACGATCCGTCGTGAAGTTGTTGAGCCACGGCCAGTGCCAGCGGGGTCTCGAGGTGGTTGGTGTCGTCGAGCTCGGTGGCGATGCCGAGGTGATAGCCCTGATAAACCAGGACCGAGGACGCCAGGACCAGAGTGATCGCACCGGCGAGCCCCGGCCGGGCGCGGCGAGGCGGCGTCTCGGGCGGCGTCGAGATCGGCGCGGGCTCGGCCTGCATGCAATCAGAGTCCCTTTGGCTCAGCGTCGGATCCAG
>CAZRGV010000030.1:25733-30417 GCA_964599655.1 uncultured Isosphaeraceae bacterium
AAAGGCTTGGCCAGGCCGGGAACCCGGTCCGCTTCGCCGGCGACAATCACCTGGCGAACCGGCCCATCGGTCAGGGCCGACTTCAGCCAGGACTCGCGAGGCTCGGCGGCGGAGATCGATTCGAAGGCCCCGTATAACCAGTCGTCGTGAATCAAGGCGCGGCGACCGTGAAGACGATTCAAGCTCTGCCGTTCGACGAAGTAGCGCTGATGATCGGACCAACGGGTCATCGTGTCGTCTGAAAACATGGCGTGCAGGGTCGCGCGGTCTTCGGCTCGGGCGAATTCGGTCTGGGCAATCCATCGCAGGTCCGCCAGCAGCAGGACCAGCAACGAAGCCAACACCGCAAGCAACGGACCGGGCGAGACCTCGGCCAGCAGGCGATCGAGCGCCCGGCCGACGAGGATCGCCGCGAAGACGACGGCCTGGAGCGCGTAATTATAGGCGGCCCCCGCGTTGAACAGGCAAAGCGGCACCAGAGCGAGCAACTCCACCGCCAGATAGCCGAGGAGAAGGCGTTCGAGTCGGCCGCGGAGCCACCGCCGTCGAAGGCCCCACGCGCAAGCCACCGCCAGCGCGATCAGCCCGACCGACCTCCTCGCGGTAATGTCGAAAATCGATCGAACGTGACCCCAACCCGCGTAGTTGATCGCCCGGAACGGCCCACCAGGATAAATGAAGACCGATTGAAGCATCCGACCACCCGTCAGAAGATTCTCGACGGCAAGGTCGGTCAAAACCAAGGCCAGGGCAACTCCGTGCGCCATGACGATCGGCCCCAGCCTCGTCCGTCCCTGGAACCATGCCGTCAGGAGAACGCACGTGCTGAAGGCCGCCACGGTCAGATTCTGCTGCTTGACGCAGAACGCCAAGGCGAACGCCGCATAGGCCGTCGCAAGCCGAAGAGCCTGGCGCCGGCCGTCGAGCCAGGTTCGCAGGACCAGCAGCGCGCCGAGCGTTTGAAGGCCAACGCCGGGCGCGTCGGGTCGGAGCATCGCCGTAAGGTTGCCGAGGATCGGCGAGGCGGCGACCAGTGCCACGGCGATGCCACCGGCCCGCTTCGAACCACCGTCGAGGCGAGCGATACCCACGACCGCCACCAGGCCGACGATTGTGCCGAGCATCGCGAGGAACCGGCCGGCGTAGAGCGTCGCCAGTAACGGGTCGGCCCCACCCTTGACGAACGGCCAGGCGAGCAACGCGACCAGGCGATAGTAGAGCGGAGCGTGAATCAGGACCGACGGGTGCGCGCCCGAAAACGGGCCGTAGAAGCGGCCTGGTCCCTCCTCGAACTGACCCGCGACCGCGCTGGCCAGAACCGTCTCGAACGGACCGACGTCCTCGCGTTGGAGTGCGATCCAGAGCCAGTAGCCAAGATGGATCGTCGCGGCGAGCGCGAGCGGCACGTAAACCAGAAGAATCGAGCCGGAACGGCGGGGCAGACGGCTCATAGGCGCGGCCTCATGCCGGGTCCGTCCGCCGGGTGATCCGTGAGCCCGACGGCCGGTTCGTCCTTGACGCGAGAGTTCGTACTTTACAGGGGGCTCGGAGATTCCAACAATATCATTTTGGCTTTTGGCTCGGAGTCTGTGGGCTGGGGGCCGGGGAGAGCACGTTGCACGAGGAAGCGATTCAAAAGGCGGACGTCCTGATCCAGGCGCTGGGATACATCCGCAAGTTCCACGGGCGATACACGGTCATCAAGCTTGGCGGCTCGGTGATGGAAGATCCCGAGGCGCTGCGGGCATTGCTCGTCGACGTGGTCTTCATGCAGACCATTGGCATGCGGCCGGTGATCGTTCACGGCGGCGGTAAGGCCATTACCGCGGCGATGGCCAAGACCGGGCGCGAACCGACGTTCGTCCAGGGGCGTCGTTATACCGACGACGCCACGCTCGAGATCGTCGCGAAAGTCCTGGCCGAGGAAGTGAACGCCGACATCGTCCGGCACATCAACAAGTACGGCGGGCGAGCGGTCGGTCTGCATCATGTGTCAAATCATCAATGCCTTTTCGGCCGACGCCTGACGTTGCCCGGTCCCGACGGCTCGACGATCGACCTGGGGCGTGTGGGAGAAGTGACCGAAGTGGAGGTTCCGCCGATCGAGAGCATGTGCCTTGGCGGCGTCGTGCCGGTGCTTCCCTGCCTGGCCGAGGATGAGGACGGCGGCTTGCTGAACGTGAACGCCGACACCGCCGCCGCGGCCGTCGCGACCGCGCTGAAGGCCGAGAAACTCGTCTTCCTGACCGATACTCCGGGGATTCTCCGCGACAAAACGAACCCGCACACCCTGATTCACGGACTGACGCCCGATGAGTGCCGCGCCCTGATCGCCGAAGGCGTCATCGACCGTGGCATGATTCCGAAGGTCGAGGCCTGCCTGGCGAGCCTGGAGGCCGGCGTGCGGAAGATCCACATCATCGACGGCCGCTTGCCGCACGCCTTGCTGCTCGAGATCTTCACCGACACGGGCATCGGAACCGAGATTACCAGCGAGCCCGACGCGGCCGAGCCCAGGAGCCGAAGACGCGTCGGATAAGCCAAACCGTCCCGGGCGCGCGGCCCGATCGGGAGGAGTGGACTCTCTCCTGGATCGCGGACTCTCTCAGCCGCCGGGTGGGTCGGATTCCTTTTCCCTTCGGAGTCGCCGGTCGCTGACGCTCGAGGACGACCTCGCGGATCTCGAATGCGTTGATCGGAAGGAACACACGAATCGCGTTTCGGTACCGACCTCGATACTCTCGCCCTTTGGATTTCTTGAACGGAGCCCTGAATTGAGCCAGATCGCGCATCCCAGCTCGGCCGAGACGATGGCCCAGTTCGAGCGTTACGTCATTCCGAACTACCGCCGATACCCGGTCTGCCTGGTGCGAGGCGAGGGGTCCCGAATCTGGGACGCCGAGGGGAATCTTTACCTCGACTTCTTTCCCGGCTGGGGCTGCAACCTGATCGGCCACTGTCCGCCGAGGGTGGTCGAGGCCGTCCGGGAGCAGGTCGGGCTCCTGATCCACGTGCCGAACACATGGTACATGGAACCCCAAGGAGCCTTCGCCCAGGCCCTCTCCGAGCGATCGTTCGGTGGCCAGTGCTTCTTCTGCAACAGCGGGGCCGAGGCCAACGAGGCCGCCATCAAGCTGGCCCGGGCGCATGGGCACGCGAGCGGTCGTTACAAGATCATCACGATGGAGCACGGCTTCCACGGGCGGACCTACGCCGCGCTTTCGGCCACGGCCCAGCCCAAGTATCACGCGGGCTTCGAGCCGATCGTGCCGGGCTTCGAGTATGTTCCCTACAACGATCTCGAAGCCGTTGCCGCCGCGATGGACGACCAGACGGCCGCCGTGCTCGTCGAGCCGATCCAGGGTGAAGGAGGTGTGAACGTTCCGTCGGAGGGCTACCTGCCCGGCCTCCGCAAACTCTGCGACGAACGGAGTGTGCTCCTGATGCTCGACGAGGTCCAGACGGGCCTGGGGCGCACGGGCGCCTGGTTCGCCTATCAACACTCCGGCATCGTGCCCGACGTCCTCACCTGCGCCAAGGCCCTCGCCGGGGGCGTGGCCTGCGGCGTGATGATCGCCAGGACCGAGATCGCCGAAACGCTCAAACCGGGCATGCACGCGAGCACCTTCGGCGGCAACCCGATCGCTTGCCGCGCGGGGCTGGCGACGATCGAGACGATCGAGGAGGATGGGTTGCTGGAACGCGGCCGAGCCATCGGCGAGCGCTTCCGGGGCCACTTCGAGGCCATTCGCGGCGAGCGGCCTGACCTGATCCGGGAAATCCGCATTCGTGGGGTCATGATTGGGATGGAACTCGCCGTGGACGCCTCGCCCGTGGTGGCGGCCTGCCTGGAGCGTCGTCTCTTGATCAACGCCACGCACGGAACCGTCATCCGGCTGTTGCCCGCCCTGAACCTGACCGACGAGCAAATCGACGAGGGTTGCGCGATCCTCGGCGACGTGCTCCGAAATCTCGCGTCCTGAACGGGAAGAGGTCCGCTATGCTCCGACACTTCGTCGATCTGTTTGGACTCGCTCCCGAGGAAGCCCGATCGATGCTCGACCGGGCCATCGAGTTGAAGCGCGAGACCCGACAAGGCCTCCGCACCCCGCTGCTCGCGGGTCGCACTCTGGGACTTCTCTTCGAAAAGCCGTCGTTGCGAACGCGCGTGAGCTTTGAAACGGCGATCGCCCAGCTCGGCGGGACGGCCGTGTTCCTCCCGGGCAAGGATGTCGGTCTCGGCGTTCGGGAAACCGTCGCCGACTTCGCGAGAGTCCTGAGCCAGTACATTGACGCCCTGGCCGTGCGCACCTTCGCCCAGTCGACCGTGGACGAACTGGCCGAGCACGCGACGATTCCGATCATCAACGCCCTCTCCGACTCGGCCCACCCCTGCCAGGCGATGGCCGACCTGATGACGGTTCGCGAAGTGCTCGGCTCGACCGAAGGAGTCAAGGTCGCCTTCGTGGGCGACGGCAACAACGTGGCGCGCTCGCTGGCGGTGGCCTGCACCTTGCTGGGCGCGGAGTTCCGCCTTTGCGGGCCCGCCGAATACGGCTTCCCCGACGAGTTCCTCACCCGGTTCGAGGCGGCGTTCCCCGGCAAATCCTTGACCAGCCACACCGATCCGATCCAGGGGGTCGAGGGAGTCGACGTGATTTACACCGACGTCTGGACCAGCATG
>CAZRGV010000030.1:30452-53046 GCA_964599655.1 uncultured Isosphaeraceae bacterium
TGAACCGTACCGCGTGGACGAGTCGATGCTGGGCCGGGCGCGCCCGGATGTAATCTTTCTCCACTGCCTGCCGGCGCACCGGGGCGAGGAGGTCACCAGCGCCGTGCTCGATGGACCCCGCAGCATGGTTCTGCCCCAGGCCGCCAACCGGCTCCATTTTCAGAAGGCGCTTCTGCTCTGGCTTCTCACCGAACCGAACCGAATGAGCAACAGCCAGGAGCCCAAGGCGCGACGGCGCTCCAGGACCGGTTAATCCCGGTTTGAACGGGAGTCGCCTCGCGATGATCTGTCCGTAAATCATTTTTTTGATATTTATTACTACATTCACAGAAATTCCAATATCTTCGGAACCGTCCGTCCATCGTGGCCGACGGCCGACAGGATTCGAGCGGGACGCGCCATGAAACCGGAACCCACACCCAGACATGACGGCCGAGCTCCCTCCGAGATCCGACCGGTCACGATGATCCGGGGCTTTCAGCGGACCAGTCCGGGCAGCGTCCTCTACCGCGCGGGGGGAACAACCGTGCTGGTTTCGGCGTCGATCAGCGACAAGGTTCCGCCGTTCCTGGAAGGCAAAGGGGTTGGCTGGCTCACGGCCGAGTACGGGATGCTGCCGGGAAGCACTTCGACCCGAAAATCGCGAGGAACCGACGGCCGAGGGACGGAGATTCAGCGCCTGATCGGCCGGAGCCTCCGCGCCGTGGTTGACATGACGGCGCTCGGCCCGTGCACCATCCAGGTGGACGCGGATGTGATCGAGGCTGACGGCGGAACGCGTACGGCGGCGATCACCGCGGCGTTTGTCGCCGTCGTGGACGCCGTGAAGGCCCGCTTCGGCGATCCAGGCCGGGGAATCTTGAAAGACTCGATCGCGGCCATCAGCGCGGGGATCGTGGGAGGCCAGCCGGTGCTCGACCTCGATTACGTCGAGGACTCGACCGCCGAGGTCGACTTCAACGTGGTTCGGCTCGGCCGAGGCGGAATGGTCGAGATTCAAGGGACCGGCGAAGGGGGAACGTTCACTCGGAACCAGCTCGACGCGCTCGTGGACCTGGCCGAGGCGGGAATCGACCGCTTGAGGGACGTTCAGCGCGCGGCACTGGGAGACGACTGGCCCTTCCCGATCCTGATCTGAGTGGGCTCGGTCCTCGCGCGTCGTTTGGAAACACGCCGGGAACCGCTCTGGGCAGTTCCGGGAGGATTTGCTAAAGTCCGCGCCGCACGTCGCCGGTTGCACCTTCGCGCTGCCTTCCTGGATGTCCCCCGGGCCGACGCTTCGCCACGTCCCACACGACCGGAGGACACTCCCGGTTTCGCCGCGAGGCCCCGCCAGGCCACACACTCGCGACGAATCGGAAGTGCAGGATCCATCGCGAACCCGACAGGATGGGGGGATCGCTCATGAAGACCCAGATGGCCACGATGGCACTCACCTTGACCCTGACGGCGGCGGCCCTGGCTCAGGTGCCAGGCCAGCCCTCTCCCGGTACGCGAGGCTCGGCCGGGACGTCGGGGTCACGACCGAAGTCGTTCTTGCCGACACCCAATTCGGCGACGGTTCCCGGCTACGGCACAACGGCCCCGACCGGCCGGCCCGCCATGTCGTCACGCGATGACGCGAAGGTCAAGCAGACGAACATCGACCTGCCCCCCGAGCCGATCCCTTACGAGGAGCTCGGTCAGCCCACGATTCCGCTGCCCGAGGGGCCCATCGACCCGTACCTCCTGCGGAAAGAAAACGGGCCCTTCATGATCATGGCCCACACCTTTCGAGGCCCGGACGCGAGCCGCTATGCCTTGGCCCTGGTGCTCGAACTGCAACAGCATTTCCGGCTGCCCGCGTACATTTTCCATCTGAAGATTCAGCCAGGGCACAGCAACATCCGGGGGGTGCAGCCGACCGCGCCCAGCTATGTCGCGAACGCGGACATCGCGGCCCCCGAGAAGTATCGCGTATTCGACGAGGCCGCCGTTCTGGTCGGCAACTGCAAGACGATGGACGAGGCGGAAAAGCTGCTCACGACCGTCAAGAAGCTGAAGCCGAGAACGCTCGAGGGGCTGCCGACGATCTGGGGTCATCGCAAGGGTCAGGGTCTGAGCCGGGCCTACTTGACGGCCAACCCGCTTCAGGCCGCTCAAAACCTCTTCCCCAGTCATCAGATGGCCAATCACAACGCGGTCCCATCCAATCCGGGACAGACCTTCGACCCGTACCTGGCCGTCGCGTCGCTGCAACAGCATCGCAAGGTCGATCCGATGGTCAAGCGAATGAACGGCGGCCCGCACAGCCTGTTCAAGTGCCCCGGTCCTTACACGCTCCAGGTGGCCGAGTTCAGCGGGCGAACCTCGCCCGACGCGAACGATCCGCGGTTCCAGAACCCGGGCTTCCTGAAGAAGAGCCCGCTGGCCACGGCCGCCGACGACGCGGAGTCGCTCGCCGCGAACCTGGCCAAGTGCAAAACACTCGGTTCGGAGATCCAGCCTTACGTCTTCCACGACCGTGTCAGCAGCAAGGTCACCTTGGGTGCGTTCAGCGGCCCCAACGATCCGAAGCTGGCCAAGCTGCGCGAAAAACTGCCCTATATCATCGGCGAGTTGCTCGACCGAAAGTTCACCCAGCTTCCACTCGCTCCATCCACCGAATTGATGCCGGTTCCGCAACTCTGAGCGGTCCCGCTCTGGTAGGATGGAACCCCTTGAGCCTGAACCCGGACCGATCTGGAACCCGGCCCTCGCGCGATCGAGGGCCGGGTTTCTGGCATTCGATCGCCTGGCCCACCGCGACGCGCGGCTCACCAAGGACACCGTTGCCATGACCGAACCCGAACACGGCCCGACGCTCGTGCTCGCGACTCGTAACCGTAAGAAGGGCGAGGAGATGATGCAGCTCATCTGCCCGCCCTGGGAACCGAACCCCTGGCTCGGCCGGCTCACGATTGCAACGCTGGACGCCTTCCCCGACGTGCCAGAGGTCGTCGAAGACGCCGACACGTTCGCCGGCAATGCCCGCAAGAAAGCCAGCGAGACGGCCAGGGCGCTCGGCACTTGGGTCGTCGCCGACGACTCGGGATTGTCGGTCGATGCCCTCGGAGGTGCGCCGGGCGTTCGATCGGCCCGCTACGCCGGCCAGCATGGTGACGACGAGGCCAACAACCGCCGAGTGCTCGCCGAACTGGCCGACGTCAGCGACGAGAATCGAGGAGCCGCGTTCGTCTGTGCCCTCGCGCTTTCCGACCCGAACGGAACCATCCGCGCCGAGGTGGAGGCGTCGTGCCGAGGTCGAATCACCCGAGAACCCCGAGGCTCGGGGGGCTTCGGCTACGATCCGCTCTTCCTGATCCCGGAATACCACAAGACGTTCGCCGAGCTCGGCCCGCTGGTCAAACATCAACTCAGCCATCGGGCACGGGCCTTCGCGCGGCTTCGTCCCCTGATCGAGCGACTGCTGGTTCAAGGGGAAATGCGCTGACGCCTCTGGTTCAAGCGACGGCCAGGACACCCTTGAATCGGTTCGAGCGAAAGAGGGACGGTCAAGGCGGCCCGCCCCTTACCGGCGAGCGTTGAGGGGCACCCAGTGGCTCGTCCGGCAAATCGTCTGACTCCTGGCCAGATACCGCCCAGGGATCAAAAACCCGCCCTCGCGAAACCAACCCAGGAGTCAAGCCTCCGCTCCTGCGAAACGAACCCGACGCTGGAACTTCGATGGCACCCAACTCATGATGAGGGTTCCAGTTACGTCGAGCATCCACCCCGTGTCGATCGCCTTCGCGACGCGACTCAGAGCGACGGAACGAGCAGAGCGTCGATGCAGATTTGCGACCAGGTTTCGAACCGATCGCGAAGCTCGGGCAGTTCGGCGATCGGGACGAAGCCTGGCTCCGCCAAGCCCTCTTCTCGGGGCGAGACTTCCGGCCGTTCCAGGTCGAAGAGATGGACGACGCCGAGATGAACCTGACCGACCGGGGTTGCGTCGTCGTTGATCAGGCCGACCCTCGTGATCTGGCCCGTGCTACCGAGCCGAACCTCCTCGTCGATCTCCCGACGAAGCGCGATTTCGTACGCCTCGAGCGTGGCGCGACAATCGGCATCGGCCTCGTCAACGTGGCCCCCCACACCGAGCGACCGAAGCCGGTGCAATCGCGCTTCTCCTTGCGACCGTCCCCTTGTGTAGCAGAAGACCGACCCAGCGGACCGGAACACGACGTAAGGAATGATTTGCTTGTAACCCGGATCCTCCTCCACCTCCGCGCGAGGTCGGAACTCCGCGCGTTCGAAGAGCACGGACAGGTAACGTTCCGCCTCGGGCGAGAACCCCTGGAAGCGTCCGAGGCGGTCGAGGTCTTCGGACGAAACCACCAGCACGCGACCGGCATGGGTCTGGCTCAATGTTGACTCCTCGGCCTGGCGTCGGGCCGGTTCTTGAGAGTTGTCGAGCGGCGTCTCCGAGCTCGCCCTCGTGTTTGAACACCGTGCCGGAACCTTGCCACCGGCTCTGGACGTGTTCCTCATTCTCTTATCGGCCATCGCGTTCAGCCGACTGTCGTGCCCACGCTTGTCCCAAACGACGAATTATTCAAACGTTGCGGGCGATCCTCAAAGCCCATAGAATCAGAAAATGCGGGCTTTCTGCTGTCGCCGATCCCGCGGGAGGCGATCGACGTGATAGGCACGACGCTCAACGGGCGATTCATTCTCGAAATGGAGCTTGGCCGGGGAGGCATGGGAGCCGTCTATCGAGCGACCGACCAGATCCTCGGCCGGAGCGTCGCAATCAAGGTCCTCAAGCAGCTTCGAGGCGAGGAAGTCGGCCGCCGCATCCGGCTCGAAGCCCAGATCCTCGCCCGCCTTCTCCACGAGAACATCGTACGGCTCTACGACTTTGGCGCCGATCACGAGGCGTTCTACTTCATCATGGAGGAGGTTGACGGTCCCAGCTTCGCACGTCGCCTTCGCAAGATCGTCCTCGCCGAACGTCTCCGAATCCTGTCGCAGGTCGCCGACGCGCTCGATTATGCTCACCATCAAGGGGTGATTCACAGCGACGTCAAGCCGGCCAACGTCCTGCTCACGTCGACCGACCAAGCCAAGCTCTCCGACTTTGGTCTGTCGGTCCTGGCCAGCGAGTCGACCGAGTCGAGGGTAGCCCGGGGCACCCCTTCGTACATGAGTCCCGAGAATGCGCAAGGAAAACGGCTGGACCACCGGAGCGACCTCTACGCCCTGGGGGTGATGATCTACGAAAGCCTCACCGGAACGACGCCGTTTCAGGGGCCCCATGCTGCCGTCATGGCGCACCATGTTCACGACCAACCCGAGCCTCCTCGCGCGCGCAATCCCGAGATCTCTCCCGAGCTGGAGCGATTGACCCTCGCCCTGCTCGCGAAGTCACCGTGGGAACGCCCTGGCTCGGGCAAGGAGGTGGCCGAGCAGCTTCGCGACCTGATTCATCGCGGACTCCTGGAAACCGGCGGACGTTCCGGAACCGCCGCGAACGTAACCCTTGCCGCCGGTTCTCGTTCCCCCGAGTTCGCCTCGCGCCCGAACGGCGTTCGTGGGGCGGGGACCATGACCACCTCTCCGACCACCACGGTGGGCATCGATCGGTCGGGGCCTCGACCCAGCGGAGGGAACCCGCTCGTCCATCGACTCGTCGAGGCCGTCAGCGCCGAGCCGATCGCGCTCTCGGCCGATGAGCGTTACCTGTGCGGACATTACCTCGCCTACTTGCTCGGGGGCTCGCGTCGTCGGGGATTCCTACTTCGGCGGCCGCTCGATCCGCTCAACGCCGACCGGGCGCGGCTCTTGCTCGCGATGGCGGCCCTGGCCCAGCCCGAGGGATCGGGCGTGACGATTGGGCAGGCCGCGGCCTTGCTCGACGAGCGTCCCGACTGTCGTCCGTCGCTCACTCCGGTGGTCGTGGCCAAGTACCTCGCCGCGCGAGACACGCCCAAGAAGCGGAAGCACTTTCGCAAACTGCGCCAGCAGCTTCAACAAACGAGCGAATACGCCGCCCGGCATCTGACCGACGCGCAAGGCGTGCTCAACCCCGGCCTGATGCCCCAGACGCTCGACGATCTTCGACGGATCGCCCCGAAGCGAACGGAGATCGACGAGTGGCTCGTGCAGCGATGGAATCAGATCAGTGAGGTCTGGCGCGAGAACGCCGAGTTCCGCAACGCCGTCCTCCGATACGCGACCCGATCCGCCTGGCGCGACCCATCGAGCGTTCATCTCTGGCCCGAGGTCGTGTATCCCTTGATCGAACGGGCACGCCGCCAGCGCCAGCTTCGATCGGGAACCGAGGCGATCTGGGACGCCCTCTGCGGCCGTTTGCTCCATGTCGGCGACGCGGGCGTGCGCATGGATCGCGTGATCGAGCGCGACGTGCCCCGACTGGTGGTTCAAAAGCTCGACGTCGATCTTCAGGCTCTTGAGGATGAACCCGAACTGGATCCGCAAGCGGAGGCCGGGCCTTCGACCATCGGCGGTGAGATCCATCCGGCCAGCTTCGAGGATCTCGGGGCCGAGGAAATGGATCGGGGCTTCGTCCGGCTCGCCAGCCCCGAGCCGGTCCGTCAAACGCTCGGCGAGTTGCGAGCCTACTGGAAGGAGGCGATGAACGCGCTTCGATCTGGCGGCGGCCCATCGGCCGGAGGCAGCGGTTACATCCCGATCGGTCCTTACCGGATCACGGTCGTGGCCACAATCCGGGCCCGATCCGCCGGTCAGGTCGCCATTCAGGGAATGACCAACAAGCAGGTTGAGCTTCTGGTGCCATCGTTCACGGGAGGCGTTACGAGCGCCCTTCCGGTCCTCGCCGCCTGGCTGTTCCGGAACCAGAGTCTGGCCGTCACCTATCTCGACCACCTCAAGGTCCAGCGATTTATCCTCTGGGACGCCGAGACGAGCCGCCAGACCAACTTCGCCGACGGTGCCGAGTTGAACCACACCTTGGCGCAGCTCGGCCTGGAAGCGATTGAAGGTCTCGACGTGGTTCTCACCAAGCATTACCACCCTCGCAACCCCGTTTGAGGGCCGCGAAGGCATCGCACGACCGACGTTCCCCGAGTCGGAAGCGAAACCCGACCGGCCTTCCACACAAGAAGGTCGGCCGGGGCGGAGTTTGGCAACCTGGGTCTCGGCAAACCCGATGGATCGTCAGCCAGCGATCCGCCGACGACGGCGGAGGAAACCCACCAGTCCGAGGCCGCCGCCGAGGCTCAGCAGAACGAGGCTACCCGGCTCGGGAACCACGCGGATGTGGGCTCCGAAGAGACCGGCCTGGTTCGGTCCCGGCGGAATGAACGGGTTGAGGGTGACAAGGTACTTTCCCGTGCCGACCTGAACCAAGCCATCGGCCGGCGAGGTCACGTAATTCTGGATCTGATTCAGGTTGACCTTCAGGCCATCGCCGACCGTGCCGCTCAACGTGCCGGTGATCTGGATGGTCTCGGCGCCTGTCTCGACACCACCGACGGGCACCGAGAAGTCGGTCAGCGTGAGGTTGAAGGTGAAGCCGATGTTGACTTGCTGGTTGGGCGTCGTCGCCAGAAGGTTTGGGGTAATTTTTCCGAAAATAATGTCCGTTCCCGCGCCGGACACGCCGATATGATTTATCGGGTCAGGCGACGAGAGACCCAGCATCGTGATCGACGTGCCGTCGGGAGTCTTGATGCCGACGTCGGGAGTCTTGTTCCCGGTAATGGTCGAGCCGCTGGGGTCGACCGAATTGAGCGTAAGGGACGTGCTGAAGCCGATGTAGTCGGCCCGCGATGCACCGGCGAAGAGAGCCAGGACCGCGGCGGCCAGCGTCAACCGCGCAGAGATTGACCCGCGTTGCATGTGAGCTCCTCGAGAAATCCGTTCCCTAGGTCCAAACCATCCGTGGGGACTGGAGCCCCAGCCGGTGTTAGGGGCACAACATAGCGATCCACCCAAAACCCTGCAACACCGATTGACCCGAAAACCCGGTCAACTTCGGGAAAAACGCGGTCGGAAACCGATCAGAGGATGAGCATCGCGTCGCCGTAACTATAAAACCGGTAACGTTCGCGAATCGCCTCGTCATAGGCGGCGCGCATCAGGTCAAATCCCGCGAGCGCGGCGACCAGGACCAGCAGACTACTCCTCGGCAGGTGGAAGTTGGTGATCAAGGCGTCGAGGCCATGGAACGTGTGGCCTGGCCGCAAGTAGAGCGAGGTCTCGCCCGAGAAGGGACGAAGCGTGCCGCTTTGTGCCGCGGTTTCCAGGGTCCGGGCCGACGTGGTGCCGACCGCCACGATACGGCCGCCCTTCGCCCTCGCTTCGTTCAAGGCCGAGGCCGCCGCTTCGCTCAATTCGGCCCATTCGGCATGCAGCGCGTGCTCCTCGATCCGCTCGACCTCGATTGGCCGAAACGTCCCCAACCCGACATGCAAGGTCAAATCCACGCAGCCAACACCTCGCCCGCGAAGCCGGTCGAAGAGTTCGTCGGTAAAGTGCAGGCCCGCCGTCGGCGCGGCGACCGAACCCGGTACCTCGGCGTAGAGCGTCTGGTAGCGGAGCCGGTCTCCGGGCCCTTCCCGGCCCTTGCGGATGTAAGGCGGAAGCGGCACGTGACCATGCCGTTCCAGGAGCTCCATCACCGTCGCGTTCGACTCGGGACGGACCACCCAGCGGCCACCCTCGTGCTTCTCTTCGAGCCGGAGCGAAAGCCCCCCTTCGACCAGCACGCGTTCTCCCACGACGGGGCGGCCTCGCGTTTTCGCCAGAATTTCCCACGAACCGCCCGCAAGCGCTCGGAGAAACAGCCCTTCCCACTGTCCGCGCGTCGCCTCCCGCTGGCCGATCATCCGGGCCGGAAGGACCCGCGTGTTGTTTCTGGCCAAGACGTCGCCGGGCGCGAGTAACTCGGGCAAGTCGGCGAAAACCCGGTGCTCCCAGGTTCCCGACGACCGCCTCAGCACCATGAGCCTGGAGCGGTCCCGGGGCTCGACCGCATGCTGGGCAATGAGCTCGTCGGGCAGGTCGAAATCAAAAGCGCGGGTGTCCAATCCCCTCCCCTCCGGCGGTTTCGGCCGGTAGAATGCGACGGCTTCGTCAGAGCCCCGGCCGGGTATCTTACCTCTTCGTTGTCCCGACCCGGAACGTTCGCCCAAATCGCGATCGAAGCGACGATCCGGACCGGTCGCCATCGATCCTCGACCTCATTGTACGAACCCGTGCAATCTCTCGCCCGCCGACTCGCCACGGCGCCCCAACATCCCTGGCCGGATCGTCCGATTCCGCTGGCCCTGGTCATCACGGAACTCGACATCGGCGGGGCCGAACGGGCCATGGTGTCGCTGGCGACGGGGCTCGATCGTCGACGATGGGCGCCCTCGGTGATCGGGCTCGGTCCGGAAGGGCCGCTCGCCCTGCCCATCCGCGCCTCGGGCATTCCGGTTCGTTGTCTCGATGTCGACTCACGCGCCCCGTTGCGGGCCGTGTTCCGACTCGCCGCCGCGCTTCGGGCGATCCGCCCCTGGCTCGCGCAGAGCTTCCTTTTCCATGCGAACATCGCGACACGACTGGCCTCGCCCATGGCCGGATGGCCCTGGGTGGTCGGCGGCGTTCGCGTGGCCGAGCGACGGCAAAACGCCCACTTGCGAATCGACCGCTTGACACGGCGGCGGATCTCGGCCGGCTCGGTCTGCGTGTCGGAAGGGGTACGACGCTTCAGCCAGGAGGTCGGCCGGCTGGATTCCGATCGCCTCGTCGTGATCCCGAACGGCATCGATCCCGAAGCCATCGATCGCGAGGAGGCCGCGCAAAGGGAGGCGATCGGCGTGCCGCCGGAGGCTCCGCTCGCGCTCTTCGTCGGGCGGCTCGAACCTCAGAAGGGACTGCCGATCTTGCTCGATGCCGCTCGACGGGTGATCGCGGCCAGGCCCGACTGGTACCTCGTTCTCGTCGGCGATGGCCCGGAAGGCCCCTGGTTGAGCGACCAGATCGCCTCCGACCCCGCCCTGCGTAACCGAGCGCGATGGCTCGGTCGCCGCGACGACGTGCCGGCCTTGCTCAAAGCGTCTGACCTGCTGGTGCTTCCCTCGCTCTGGGAGGGCATGCCCAACGTGGTTCTCGAAGCCATGGCCGCGCAACGGGCCGTCGTGGCCACGAAGGTGGAGGGAACCGAAGATCTGGTCGTGCCGGGTGAAACCGGCTGGCTCGTTCCCTCGGGCGATGCCTCGGCGCTGGCGAACGCCCTGCTTGAAGCCGCCAACGCCCCCGAGCGGACCCGCCGTTTCGGAAACGCGGGGCGTGCGCGGGTCGAGTCGCATTTCACACGCGGGCATGTGATTGAATCTTATGAACAACTCTGGGCGCGACTTCTCGGACTCGCCTGGCCGCCCGTTGACGGGGGCTTGTGAGCCGGTTTCGTTGCGTGGTTTTCACGACCCGACTTCAAGTCGAGCCGGTTGTCGAGCCGATGAAACGAGTGGTGAAATCCGATTCGATCCTCTCTGCAACCCCGGCCCGCACGTGGGGGAACGCCCGACCGATCTTGACAGGATCGCCGGGTTGGATAGAGTCGCCAATGGATCGCGTCCCTGTCGGCCGATCGTTGCGCGATGTTCCTTTCGACCCGTCGAGCCGACCCTTGCTTCCCGAGTCGCCAACACCGAACCCGGTCCACCGACCCGTCCTTCTCGACGAGGTCGTTGCCTGGCTCGCGCCTCGTGAGGGTTCGATGCTGATCGACGGCACGGTTGGCGCGGGTGGCCACGCGGCGGAACTGGCGCGGCGGGTCGGGACGACGGGTCGGGTCATTGGTCTCGACCGTGACCCGGACATGCTCGCTCTGGCCGAGCGGGCGACTCGGGGCTTGCCGGTCACCCTGATTCGGCGACCGTACAGCGAGATCGGATCAGTCCTTGCGGAACTTGGGCTCGAACCCGTCGATGGAATCCTGCTTGATCTGGGTTTGTCGTCCGACCAGCTTCACTGGAGTCATCGTGGGTTTAGCTTCGCGAAGGACGGCCCCCTCGACATGCGGTTTGACCCGGATGAGGAGACGACCGCCGCTGACCTGGTCAACTCCCTTCGTGCCGAGGAGTTGGCCGACCTGTTTTTCAGGTATGGGGAGGAACGCTACAGCCGTCGGGTGGCCCGAAGAATCGTCGAGGCCCGGAAGCTCGAACCGATCAGGACGACCGCCCGACTGGCCGAGATTGTCCGGCGGAGCATCCCCGGCAAGTGGGGACCGATCGACCCCGCGACCCGGGTCTTTCAGGCGCTCCGGATCGCGGTCAACCACGAACTCGAACATCTCGAAACCACGCTGGCTCATGTCTCCGAATGGCTCCGGCCCGGCGGCCGGATCGCGATCATCAGCTTTCACTCGCTGGAAGACCGTCCGGTGAAACGGGCCTTCCGCGAGAACCCCGAGCTTCAGGTTCTGACCAAGAAACCCGTGACGGCGTCGATCGAGGAAATCCAGCGAAATCCCCGCGCGAGGAGCGCGAAGTTGAGGGTCGCCGAGCGATGCACGAGCCCCAACCCCACGTCGAACCGAGCGAAGACCTGAATCCGCCGACGCTCGAAGAGCCGACCGCGGAGGCCGGCACTCCTCTCGTGTTTCCCGGCACCGATTCCAACGAACCTGCCTCCACCACGGCCCGCGACGAACCCTCGTCGATGCCCGTCGAGCCCAAGACGTCAGGACGGTCGAAAACTCGAGGTCGGTACACGCCTCGCCTGGCAATCCGCTGGGAAACGCGGTTCAAGCTGGCGATCGTGCTATCGTTCGTGATCCTGGTCTCGGTGTTGATCGCGAACAAGGTGCGCCAGAACAAGT
The DNA here is from genome assembly GCA_964599655.1 of uncultured Isosphaeraceae bacterium. Classification (GTDB taxonomy): domain Bacteria; phylum Planctomycetota; class Planctomycetia; order Isosphaerales; family Isosphaeraceae; genus CAZRGV01. The sequence goes on from CAZRGV010000030.1 coordinate 42,271, forward strand.
CCATCGGCGAGGCGGAAACCTCCGCCAAGGGCGCGCCGGACCTCAAGATCGCCGCGAATACGACGAGCACCGGCTCGAAGCGGCCTCAAGAACCCTCGGGCAACAAGAATTCCCCCAAGCCTACCCCCGCTCCAGCGCTGTCCACAAAGCCCGCTCCAAGCCAATCGCTGGAACCGTCGCCCGGGAAGGAGGCGACCTCGCCGCCGCCGCCGCCGCCGACGACCGTGGCGGAAGCCCCGACGCTGCCGACGAACCCGAATCCGGACACAGACGCTCCCCCGACGCCGACCGAAATCGCAGCGTCCAACATTCCTGCCGAGCCGATCCGTCAAACCGTGGGATCCGTCGAGCCGCCGCCTCCCGTGGAAGTCGAGGAGTCGACCGCGAACGACGCGGGGGCACTGCTCGCGCTGGCTCAACCGCTGACTGACGACAGTAACGAACCGCCGCCTCCCTCACCCGCCGTGGAGGGATCGCCTCCTTCGTCGGTTCCACTGGAGCTTCCCGCATCGGGAATGGCAAACGAGACCCCGGCCCAATCCCCAGGCCCCGAGTCCCACCTTCCGTCGCCGGCAGCTACGACATCTCAGGAGATCGCTCCACCGGAATCGCCGACAGCAAGCGTCGAGTCGACGCTCGGCCCATCCTCCGCACCGCCGGCGGACGCCGCGACAGCGCCTGAGGCGACCCCCGTGGGAGAGCCAAGCCAGGTTCCCTCCGTCCCTTCAGGCGAGCCCCCGGTCGAACCGGCCCCACCACCCACCGTGGCGACATCGCCCGAGGTCTCCATGCCGCCGGAGACCGTCGCCAGGGCACCTGCGGCGCCTCCGACGACTCCGACTCCGATCAAGGTCTCGCCCGAAGGGATTCGGTTCAGCACGCCTCCCGCGACCTCCGAGTCGCCGGCTCAAACGATGCCCGAACCGCCGGCCGAAACCATCGCCGCCCAGGCGGACGTCCCGCCGCCAACGTCCTCGACGCTCAACGCGGAACCGTCGTCGCCCCAAAGCCCAAAACCCGAGCCCGACCCAGCCCGACCCGCCCAACGATCGGACGACCTCGTTGTCGGTGGAGCGATTCAGCCCGTCGTGCATGTGGTGCGTCGGGGCGAAAACTTCTACACTATTTCTAAATATTATTATGGTTCTGGACGCTTTTACAGAGCCCTGTGGAAGGCCAACAGTCGTCAGGTTCCCGTGATTGACGAGTTGTACGTCGGCTCCTCGATCCTCGTCCCCGCTCCGGAAGACCTCGACAAGGCGTTTATTGACCCACCCAAGCCCTCGAGGAGGGCCGCGGTCGGTTCGTCCGCCGTGGATCGCCGTTCCCGCGCGTTTCGCGACTCGCAGACGGCTCGCGCCACGGATCGGCGCGTCCCGACGGAGGAAATCGAGCTGATCCTGCCGGTTGGAAAGTCGACCGCTGAGCTCCAAAGGTTGCCCGAGGTTCGCGACGACCTGTCACTCGACGACGAGCGGTCGGTTCGTCCTCGAAGGCGCGTCCACGTGGTCCAGCCTCACGAGACGTTGCGGAGCATCGCCAACAAAGAACTGGGGGATTCGCATCTCGAGGAGGAATTGTACCGGCTCAATGCCGACCAGATCGACGACGCGGCCAACCTGCCCGTGGGGCTCCGCCTCCGGCTGCCGGAGGACACCCGACGGCGCTGACGCTGTCGAGCCTCGAGTCAGACATCGGGTTCGACGGGACCGGACTCGGGCAAAAACGGCCGGAGCGGGCAGCGATCACAACGGGCCTTCGCGGCCCGGCAGAACTCCGAGCCCACGCGATCGAGCCAGCCCGATAGCTCGGTAAGCCCTTCTGGGTCGTCGGGGGCCAGCCGCTCAACGGTGTCGCGCGCTTCGTCGTAATCGGCCGTCGAGTCGATCCAGCCATGACGGACAAGCACCCGGTAGGCGGCCCGATCGATCGGGAAGACCGGTCGCTGGAGGGCATGGAGCAAGATGGCGTCGGCCGCCGCGGGGCTGATGCCGTTGATGGCCGTCAATTCCTCGCGAAGCGACTCCGTCGTCGCCTCGGCAATCGCCTCGATTCCCGCGCGATCGACGAACCATCGCGCCAGTCGCGCCATCGGTCGGAGGGCCCTGGCCGATAGGCCCGAGCCAGACGACTCGGCCATCGCGGCGAGTTCCGAGAAGTCGGCCTCGGCCAGTGACGAGGGTTCGAGAAATCCCGCTTCGGCAAGTTCCGTGAGTAGCAAACTCACCTTGCGCTCGGCATTCGACCGTTCCAGAACGACGCGGAGAATCCGCTCAAACGCGTCCCGCGGTCGTTCCGAACCAGCCGACGACCGCCCGTAACGCTCTTGAAGCGCGTCTCGGATCGACTCGAACGACTCGGAAAGGGAGGGCGTGGCCATTGAAGGTTAGGGTCCGGAAGACACGCAACGGCCGGACCGGATGGAACACGCCGCGAGCGGCCCGAACGCAGGCTCCGGCGATGGCCCTCAAATCCAAATCCTGGCCGAGGTCGGCCAGACGAAGGGCGCATCGCCGGGAAAGGAAACGACCGTGAACCGGCTCAGGAACCGGCCGAGGCGCGGGCTTTCTCGACGGCCGCTCGGTACTCGCGGGTCAGGCGGCTCTTGCGACGGTCGGCCGTGTTGGGATGCAGGACGCGGCGGATGCCGGCCTTATCGAGCTTCGCAATGGCGAAGCGATAGTCGGCCTCGGCCTTGTCGAATTCGCCTGCAGCGGCGGCCTCCAGGGCCCGCTTGGAGTAGGTCTTGATGACCTTCTTGGCGATTCGGTTTCGCAGCCGGCGTTTCTGGCTCTGCTTCAGTCGCTTGATGGCGGAGGGCGTGTTGGGCATTGCTCGGGTCCGGGGTCTCGGCTCGATCGACGTGACGGCCGTCGAAACAGTCTCTCACCCGGACAGTCAAAACGTCCGGGAAAGCCCGGATCATATCACGAAGAGCGCTTTTCGTTCAAGGCCCGAAGTCGCTCGGCGACGTCGAGATAGGTGTAGTCGTTGGCGGCGACCTCGTTGTAGTGCTCTTCCGCCGAGGTGATATCGCCCTGGGCCTCGGCCACGCGACCGAGCCGGTAGTGCAAGTCGTTAATCAACGCCTGGTCCTCGGCGTCCGCCAGCTTCAGGGCCTCTTGCAGATTTCGCTCGGCGAGCTTGTACAGCCCCTTCGCCTCGAAGGATTGACCGGCCCGTTGCAGCGCCTTGACTTTGAGGTCCGGGTTACCGCGAGCCTGCTGGAACTCGGCGATGGCCTCGTCATGATGTCCAAGCCTTGCCAGGCAGATGCCCAGATCGAGGCGAACCTGAGCGTCCGTGGGGTGCAGCTTGGCCCGATGCCTTAGCTCGTTCAGCTCGTACGCGTCCAGCTTCTGGCGGAGTTGATCGAGCTTGGCCTGGGCCGTGGTGTCGTCGGGAAATTGCTCGACCCGCTTGGTCCAGCCATCGATGGCGCGTCGAAGGCGTGACATCTGGATGTCGGCGTAGGCCGAGCGAAGCACCTCGTCACTGGGGATGATCTTGCGGCCGCGCGACAGGATTTTCTCGGCCTCATCCAGCCGGTTGTTGAGCTTGTAGAGGTCCGCCAACTCCAGGTAGGGACCCACCCGATCGGGCTCGGCGGCAATTTCGCGAAGCATCCGCTCCTCGGGGGTCTCGGCCGACTCCTTCAGGTCTTCCAGACCGGGCACCGAGATTTCCCTGGACGAGGCTTCTTCATCGGCCGACTTCTGTTGAATGGCCTCTCCCAGACCGGAGCGAGCAATCGTGGCGCTGGCGGTCAAGGCATTGATTTGCCGCTTGGCCTGCTCGTCGGCCGGCGACAGCTTCCGGAGCCGCTCCCAGCACGCGATCGCCTTTTGCCACTGCTCGTTCAGCTCGTAGACATGGGCCAGATGCCGGATGAACTCGATGTCGTCGCCCGCCTGGGCGTGCACCGCCTCCAGCATCCAGCAGGCCAGTTCCGGACGGCCGAGATGCTCGGCAGCCTCCGCGGCATCTCGCGAGGACCCAACGTCCCACGGGTTGATGAGGAATGCCTCCTCGCAGATCTCGAGCACACGATCCCAGTGCCCCTTGGCCTTTTCGGCCTTGGCACGCAGCCGGATCGGTTGAATCCTCGCCGTCACGAACATGCCGACCTTCGAAGGGTCGTTGTCGAACTTGCGCCGCTCGATGCCACGTAACGCCTGGCGGTATTGCAAGTTGTCGGGAACCAGCTTGCACGCCTCGCGATACATTTCGATCGCGTACTTGTAATTATTCTTGATTGCCGCGTCGTTGCCGTACTGAAACAGAGTCTGAGCCCGCTTCAGTTTGTTCGCGTTCGGTTCCGGCGCCTCGGACATCGGGACGGCCCTCTCCGAAACGTGGACGAGTGGTCGCGGTCGATTCGGGAGCCCTCGCGGCCAGGGCGACCACGCCCCGGGCCCTCTTGCGACCGACCGACTCGCCTGGGATTATTGCGTCTCGAACCAGCCACCCTCCCGGAAACGCGGGCCGACACGGTCGCGTTGCATTCACAAGGGCAGGGGGAACCTCTCAACCGGGCCACAACCGGACCGGTCCCCGATCGAGAGGCCAGTGAAATTCTACCAACCTGGACCGTCGGCTCCAACAACCGCGTGTTACGACATGGGGCACTCTGGCCACTCGCCCTGCCCTCCAATGACTCACATGGAGACGTCGCACCATGCCCGAGGTACTCCGAGACGCGGGCCTCTCCCGCCTCCTCGAGGGTGAGGTCGAAACCATCGCCAGCGGCTTTCAGTTCACCGAAGGACCGCTCTGGCTCGCGGACGGCTCGATTCTCTTCCAGGACCTCAAGGCCGATCGCACCTACCGGATTGATCCGGAAGGATCGCTTCACGTTCTCCGAGAACAGACTCGAGGCGCCAACGGGCAGACCTTTGACCCGAGCGGACGCATCATCTTCTGTGAACAGAACGGACGTCGCATCGCTCGCATGAACCCGGACGGCTCGAACGTTCAGACGGTCATCGAGTCGTTTCACGGAAAGAGGCTCAACAGCCCCAACGACATCATCGCCCGCTCAGACGGACTGGTCTACTTCACCGACCCGCCCTATGGTGTACCTCGACCCGAGGACAAGGAACTCCCCTTTCAAGCCGTCTTCGCGCTGGATCCCTCGGGTTCGCTTCGGCCGATCGTTTACGAAGGTTTTGAAAAACCGAACGGACTGGCCCTCTCACCCGACGAGTCGATCCTTTACGTCAACGACACAGGAAAGTACCACGTCCGTGCCTTCGAGGTGGCTCCCAGCGGCGATCTGAAACCCGGGACGGACCGCGTCTTCGCCACGCTCGACCCGACCGAGCCTGGCGGTCCCGACGGCCTGAAGATCGACCGAGACGGCCGGCTTTATGTCGCCGTGGCGCAGGGGGTCTGGGTCTTCGAGCCGGACGGTCGACTGCTCGGAATCCTCGCCCTGCCAAAACGACCGGCCAACCTCGCCTGGTGCGGACGCGACGCCAGGACGCTGGTCATGACCGTGGTGGACACCGTTTGTCGAATCCGGTTGAAGGTCGCGGGCGTGTTGCCGCCGTTCACGCCAGGCCACCATTGACCACGACCGATCCCCAAACCATGGAATCTTCGTGCTGGAAAGCCCGTTGTGAATCGATTATCATACTCTCGGTCCCGGCAATTCGGTCGTTCCCACACCTCGGAGCCCGGCCGCCGAGGTCTTTTACCGTTGTGGACGACGGGTTTCGAACAGGCCCGCGGCCTGCCATCGGACCGGAGACTCCCTACCACGGTTTCCCTCACATTTGTTCCATCCAGGACCATCGATCTCGGCATGTGCCGGTGCCGGTCGAAACAGGAGATCCGCGTGCCCAAAGAGGAACCAATTCGGGTCGAGGGGCGTATCGTCGAAGCCCTGCCCAATACTCAGTTCATGGTCGCCTTCGAGGAAGGCCCATTGCGTGGTCACAAGGTGCTGGCTCATATCGCCGGCAAAATGCGCAAGAATTTCATCCGGATTGTGCCGGGCGACAGAGTTACCGTCGAGCTTACGCCTTACGATACCTCAAAGGGCCGCATCGTCTACCGCGAGCGCTAGCCCCCGACCGCCTGAATTTCGCCACAGCCTCAAACGACCCGTGCCCGCCGCCCTCCGCACTCAACAAAACCCAGCGAATCCGAGTTCGAGGCCTCGCGCCGGCGGTTCTCTCTCGAATTCCACCGCCGACTCCACGATCGCGATCCTTCCTGTCGCATGGCCTCGACGCCCGGGCGAGTTCCGTCCCGGGCCAATCGAGCGCCTGCCTGCGGCTTCCGAAGCGCCGCCCTACTTCAATCGCCACCATTGAGTGAGTTGGAGTCCTCGACGTCGGCACAGCGGTTCGATCGCCTCTCGGAACCGGGCGGCATCGGAAGGATACCCCGCGGTGGGCCGGAGGTTGGGAAGGCGGGCGGTCCAGTGGGCGTTGAAGACCTCCATCCAACGTTCTCGCAGATGTTTGCTCACGATCGAGGCCAACGCGACCAGGCCGTCGTTGGCGTCTGCGCGGGGCTGAAGGCTCAGGTCGAGCCGTCGGCTTGCGTCTCGAATGGTGTAGCGGCTGAGGTCCGGCCCTTCGTTGCCCCGGTCAATCCAGGCGTCGGGAAAGACCTGGTAAAGCAGGTCGAGGTAGAAGTGCCGGCCGCCATGTTTGTCCGATCGGACCCACGTGGTGGACACCTCGGCGGAGTCGTCCCAGAACCCACGGAGCAAGCGAGCGAATGCTCCGAAATGCGCTCCCGACTTGTTGCCCGAGGCAGCAAGATCCCTGTTGAACCGCAAGGGGCCAAGGACCACCGAGCGAACCGATCGGATCCGCCACGAGCTCCCCTCCAGCGGTCGACGGCTCAACGTCCGCGCCACCATCGCGGCGGCTTCGAGAGACGGGACGGGCGGGTCGAACCGGTCGTCCAGCCACAGGCTCAACTCGGCATCGGCCAGGCTTCCGGCGCCGAGGGCCTCGAGCAGGCCGCTCAAATTCGTCGGAATCGGCACTCCAGTCGCCGAGAGAACCGCCAGGGAGGCGGCCTCGAGTCGATCCAAGCCTTTGCCGGCCTGGTAGATCCGTTTCGAGTCGTCGATCCAGAGCCGGTCGCGATCCCCGCCGGCGCGGTCGACGGTGGCGGCCAGGTCACTCCAGAGATCAGGAACTCGGTCCTCCGGTCCTTCGGCGGCGACCGCCGTCATGACCAGCGGACCCAGGTTCGGCCCGTAGCCCGCCTCGTCAATCCCCACCCATCGCGTGGTCATGGAGCCGCCGTCTCGTGATTCGCGAAGCCCGCCGGTCGTCACCCGCAGAATCTAGGCGACGAGGCTCGGGTCCACGATCCCAGTTGGCCCTGGCCCAACTCAGGAGGGGAACAACGACGTCGCCGACGCCTTTTCGATCGCCGTTTCGGAGGTCGACTCGGCACCTTGCGTGACGTCGCTTGGGCTGGAGCCGCGCTCGGCGCGGGCCTCATCGACCTGCCAGATGGGCGCGGGATCGCCTCCGAGAATCTCGGACGCGAGCGACGCGTAATCCTCAGCGCCTCTGCTGGTTGGGGCATACTGGAAGATCGACTGACCAAAGCTCGGGCATTCGGCGAGGCGAATGTTGCGCCGGATGCGGGTGTGAAAGAGGTGAGCATCGCTCCAGGGCGTGTTCGGCTTGCGAGGGCCTTCGAAGTACTTTTGCAAATCCTCGACCACCTCGCTGCCGAGCCGGGTTCCCGACTCGTAAAGGCAGAGCACGACCCCGCCCACCTTGAGGTCGCGGTTGACCCGTTTGGACACCAGGTGGATGGTCTCAAGCAGTTTCGAGAGACCATGCAAACCCAGGAAATGGGCCTGAAGAGGAATCAACACCTCCTTGGCCGCGCAGAGGGCGTTGAGCGTCAGGATTCCCAGCGAAGGCGGGCAGTCCATCAAGACGTAGTCGAACCTCTCGGGGTCCGCTTCGAGCTGATCGCGAAGAATCATCTCGCGGCCGACGGTCCCGATCAGCTCGACCTCGGCCGCCGCGAGATCGATGTGGCTCCCGCAAATGTGAAGGTTGGGCGCCACCTGGCGGCGAACCTGGCTCAACGACATTCCTTGCGTCAAAACCTCATAGAGCGAGGGACCGGAACGTCCCGGCAGCAAGCCCAGGTGCAAGGTGGCGTGGGCCTGCGGGTCGAGGTCGAGCACAAGAGTGTTGTGTCCCTCGTTGGCCAACGCGGCGGCGAGATTGACCGTGGTCGTGGTCTTGCCCACGCCCCCCTTCTGGTTCAAGATCGCGATCCTTCGCATGGTGGGCTCCCTCCCTGGCGCGGCCTCGACCGCGCGGCGTCTGCGGTACGATCTCCAGGCGTGGGCGGCAGTTTATCCCGTTCCCGCGCCGGCGCGAAGCCGGAATGGCGCTTACGACAGGTCGAACCCCTCGAGCGCTCCGCCTCGCTCCAGGATCAGGACCAGTTCGTCATGCGGCCCGGCGTGGCTGGACATCGTCAAGGTCACGGCCGCCTTGACCGCCCATCCCTCCCGTGAAAGGCTGTTCAGTGTCTCTTCAAGCTTGACCGAGTCGAACTTAACGGCGAAGCCCATGTCGCGCTGGGTCAAGACTTTGTAACGACGAGCCGACTCCCGCGCCGGACTCGGCGGCCCCTCCGATCGCGTGTGGACCGGCATGGATGGCTGAGACGACGCAGGCTCCAGCGAAAGCGTTTCCCAGGCCTCATCGCCGATGGCCAGTGGGATCGCATCGCTGAGCACGGCCTCACCCGCAGTGGAGTGCAGCCCCCCGGCCAACGCGTTGGCCGGAAGATCGGAGACCGAACTTGGACGATCCAGGCCACCCGCCGAAACGCTTGCCCCCACCCCCGCCTTGCCCGGGGTCTGGATCACCGCGCCGCAATCCGGACAGCGGGTCCGCTTGCCACTCGCCTCTGGCTTGGCCTTCAGCAGCTTGCCACACGCACAGGTGAACACAATCGCCATCAGCACCTCCCCCGGTGAGACGAGGGGATCGATGTACGCCGGAACACGCCACCGGCGCGGCACCAACGCCATTCCACCCGGGCCGGTTCGCTCGTGAACGCAGTCCGCCGCCCGAGCCTTCGGCGCAACCTCAAAGCAGAACTTGAGTTTCGCGACCAGACCTTTCAAGGTGCATCTCAGGCTGGCACGACCCACCCCTACCTTATCCGGAGCCACATGCGATTTCACGAAGAAAAATCTTACATTTTACGATGACTGATTCGGCGACCGGCTCGCTGATCGGATCGGTGCGAGAGTTCTCTATGAGGATCCACTGAATCGCTTATCAAAACAAGGGGCCACTGAATCGCTTATCAAAACAAAACGGGGGCCAATTTTAACGAATCATGTTGATTCCACGCACCTGGGTTGTGTCGGAGTATCCCTCCGATTAGGTTTGTTTGCCGTTGGATGCCCCCATGCACCTCCCTCTCTGAAGCGAGCCTTGTCATGCGAGCACCTCGAATCGAAGACTTCAGGATCGTCGGCCGACGACGCAAGGGCTTCTCCTGGGCGATCTGGCCCTGCATGACCGTCCTTGCTCTTGGCATAGCGCCTTCGCTGGTAATCGCCGACTATCAATACCTGATCACCGACCTGGGAACGCTCGGGGGGACCGAGAGCGCGGCCTTCGCGATCAACGGCAACGGCCAGGTCGTGGGCTATTCCACGACCGGCCAGGTCGATACGAATGGCATCGCGATCCGGCATGCCTTTCTCTACAGCAACGGAAAAATGACGGACCTGGGCAGTCTGGGTGGAACCTACAGTGTCGCCAATTCGATTAACGACTCGGGAATTGTGGTCGGTTACTCGTACACTAGCGGACTCAATAATCAACACGCTTTTGTTTATCAGAACGGACAGATGACGGACCTCAACGGTCCCCTGGGCACCGAGACCAGCGAGGCGCGCGGTATCAACGGCCAGGGGCAGGTGGTGGGCTCGGCCACGCTGTACGATAAGGACGGGAACCTTGTCAATCGTGGATTCGAGCTGATGGGATCGCAATCTCAGACCAACATTCCCGGCGACCTGGAAGGCAGCGCGTCGGCCATCAACGCAAGCGGCCAGATTGCCGGAACCGCCTACCTGAACGGTCCCGACTCCTATCATGCCTATCTGTTCGACAACGGAACGACGACAGACCTCATGACGCTGGGGGGACTCAACAGCGCGGCGACTGCCTTGAACCGGGACGGCAATGTCGTCGGCTATTCCGAGATCGCCGGATCAACCCGCGCTCAGCACGCCTTTCTCTACATGGGCGGTCAGATGATCGATCTGAAAACGCTCGGGGGTTCGACGAGTTCCGCCCTGGCCATTAACAACGCCAATCAAGTCGTCGGCCGGTCCGACGTCGGTGGAGGTGTCTTTCACGCGTTTCTCTACGAAAACGGCGCGATGATCGATCTGAACTCACTGATCGATCCCAACTCGGGATGGACCCTGCTCTCCGCGACGGGGATCAACGACACCGGCCAGATCGTCGGCATCGGCATGAATGCGCAAGGTCAATTGCACGGATACCTGCTCGACCCTCGCGTTGTGACCGTGCCCGAGCCTGCCAGCCTGGGCTTGCTGGTGCTCGGAGGGCTTGGACTGTTGATTGCCCGACGACGTCGAGGCCGCGCGTCGGTTTGAACCGTTCGAAGCGGCCCCGGGGTCAGGCTGGCTCGGGCTCAGGCTCACCCGCCAGAACCTGGACGCCGAGACGGTCGCAGAAGTCGCCGAGGAAGACGACCTTGCAGGCCGGCCACTCCGGTCGT
>CAZRGV010000031.1:0-376 GCA_964599655.1 uncultured Isosphaeraceae bacterium
ATACCTATAGTTCTTGCCGATATAGTCCGACGAGAACGCGCCGCGATTGTTGATGTCGGCTTTGCCGTTGGGAATGACGCGGAAGAGGCTCACCTCGTTAAAGGTCAGCGGCCTCCCCATGTAGCTGGTCATGGCGGTCAGGTAGCGCGCCAATAACTCATATCGCTTGGGGTCGTAACCGTCAGGCTTGGGCCACGGCAACCGGTTCTCCGGCAGATTCGTCGCGATGACCCTGAAGTTGTAAGCCTGAATCCGCTTGTCGCCAGAGCCAGGCTCTCCCCGGGGCTCCGTTGAAATCTCCGGCAGAAGATTTCCGTTCTCGTCGCGCGCCGGAATATCGACCGCGAACTGATGGCTTGCGGTGTGCGCCCGCACC
>CAZRGV010000031.1:386-51654 GCA_964599655.1 uncultured Isosphaeraceae bacterium
AGGGACTCGCCATACTGGGAGACGCCCTCCCGCCCGAAGGTGTAGCTCACGCCCGCCTGCGCCATCAGATCGCCTTCATAGCTCGAATCGGCGAAATACCTCCCCTCGAACCGGGCGCCATTCTCCATGACCACTTCCACAATCCGCGCGCCCCGTTTGATGACACCCTTCTTTTCCAGGAGCCGGTGGCGATAGTGAACAACCACTCCCGCGTCGGCCAGCATCTGGCCGATCTTGGCGTCGTTGTTGGCCGAGATGGCGCCGACCTGGGCGATCTCCTCCTTGCGCTCGACCGGGCGGCTGATCTTCTCGTGCAGCTCATGGACGGCCGCCTCGACGGCCTTTTCGATGCCGCGTCGCACGGCGGTCGGATTGGCGCCGGAGGTGATGTTGCGAAGCCCCTCGCGATAGATGGCGCGGGCCAGGATGGTCGCCGTGGTGGTCCCGTCGCCGGCGACGTCGGAGGTCTTGCTCGCGACGACGTTGACCAGCTTGGCGCCCATGTTCTCAAACGGGTCGGGCAGCTCGATTTCCTTGGAGACGGTCACGCCGTCCTTGGTCACCGTCGGGCCGCCGAACGATTTGCTGATGATCACGTTCCGGCCGGTCGGGCCGAGCGTGGTGCCGACGGCGTCGGCCAGAATATCGACGCCTTCAAACATCTTCCGTCGAGCGGCGTCGGAGAAGAGCAATTGCTTGGGCACGGATGTCCTCCCGAGAATGGCGGCTCACGGGTTCCGGATCAAGGACGGCGGCCACGCCGCGCGCCGATGACCCCGGAACCCACGATTCCGGTGTCTTGGATCACTTCACGACCTTGGCCAGGATGTCGGACTCGCGGAGGATCTTGATCTCCTCGCCGTCGACCTTGATCTCGGTGCCGGAATACTTGCCGAAAAGAACCTCGTCCCCTTCCTTGACGCCGATCTCGGCACGCTGGCCGTTGTCGAGCAGCTTGCCCGGACCGACGGCCAACACCTTGCCACGCTGGGGCTTCTCCTTAGCCGTGTCGGGAAGGACGATGCCGCCGGCCGTCTTCTCCTCGGCCTCGATCTGCTGGATCACCACGCGGTCTTCGAGCGGACGAATCTTCAGAGCCATCTCAGTGAATTCCTCGTAAATATTGGCTTGTCGAAGGATTGATCTCTGGGAGAGACCGGCTCCAGGGCCTTTCCGGAGCCGGCGCGACTTGGTTCAAAAGGCCGGTCTCCGACCGATCGCGGACCGTCGAACCGTCCGCGATCGCGCCGGCGGAACAGGTGTCACATCATGCCCATTCCGCCCATGCCGCCCATGCCGCCCATGCCAGGGCCATGGTCGTCGTGATGGCCGGCGGCCGGAGCCTTCTTCTCCTTCTTCTCGACGACGATGGCCTCGGTCGTCAGCAGGAGACCCGCGACGCTGGCGGCGTTCTGCAAGGCCGAGCGAGAGACCTTGGCCGGGTCGACGACGCCGAAGTGGAACATGTCGCCCCACTCGCCGGACTCGGCGTTGTAGCCGAAGTTGGCGTCTTTCGCCTTGGAGATCTTGTTGACGACCACCGCGCCGTCGAGGCCGGCGTTCTCGGCGATGAAGCGGCCGGGCTGCTCCAGCGACCGACGAATGATGCTCACGCCCATCGCCTCGTCGCCGGTGAGGCCGAGGTCGCCTTCGAGGGCCTTGGTGGCTCGAATCAGGGCGGTGCCGCCGCCGGGGACAATGCCTTCCTCGATCGCCGCGCGGGTGGCGTGCAGGGCGTCCTCGACGAGGGCCTTCCGCTCCTTCATCTCGGTTTCGGTCGCGGCGCCGACGTTGATCTGGGCGACGCCGCCGGCCAGCTTCGCGAGACGCTCTTGCAGCTTCTCCTTGTCGTACTCACTGTCGGTCTGAGTGATCTCGCGGCGGATCATCTCGGTCCGGCCCTTGATTTCCTCCGGCGTGCCGGCGCCTTCGATGATGGTCGTGTTGTCGCCGTCGATGATCACCTTGCGGCAGCGGCCGAGGTCGGCGAGGGTCACGCTTTCGAGCTCGATGCCCAGATCCTTGAAGATGGCCTTACCGCCGGTCAGCACGGCGATGTCGCCGAGCATGGCCTTGCGGCGATCGCCATAGCCTTGACCGCAGCGACCGACAGGATGCCGCGGAGTTTGTTGACGACCAGGGTCGCCAGCGCCTCGCTTTCAACGTCCTCGGCGATGACCAGCAGCGGCTTGTTGGCCTTGGCGATCTGCTCGAGCAGGGGAATCAGCACCTTGGGCGTGCTGATCTTCTCCTCGTAGATCAGGATGTACGGGTCTTCGAGCACGACCTCCATGCGGTCGGGGTCGGTCACGAAGTGGGGGCTGAGATAGCCTCGGTCGAACTGCATGCCCTCGACGACGTCAACGGTCGTCTCGAACCCTTTGCCTTCCTCGACGGTGATGACGCCGTCGGTGCCGACCCGCTCGAAGGCGTCGGCGAGCTTCTCACCGATGGTCCGATCGTTGTTGGCCGCGATCGTGGCGACCTCGGTGATGTTCTTCTTCCCCTCGACCTTGCGGGACTGGCCCTTGATGTGCTCGACAACCTTGGCGACGGCCTTGTCCATGCCTCGCTTGAGGGCCATCGGGTCGGCGCCGGCGGCCAGGGCCTTCAGACCTTCCTTGAAGATGGCCTCGGCCAGCACGGTCGCGGTGGTGGTGCCGTCACCGGCGGCGTCCGAGGTCTTGCTCGCGGCCTCCTTGACAAGCTGGGCCCCCATGTTCTCGTAGGGGTCGGTCAGCTCGATATCCTCGGCCACGGTGACGCCGTCCTTGGTGATGTTCGGGCTGCCCCAGCCCTTATCGATCACCACGTTGCGGCCTCGAGGGCCGAGGGTGCTTCGGACGGCGCGAGCTAGCTTCGTCACGCCGCTAGCCAGCTTCTGACGCGCCTCCTCGTCGTAGGCCAACATCTTCGCCACGGTGGAGATCTCCTTTGTCGCGGTCCACCCCGGGGTAGATCGATTCGGTGGAATGACCCCGGGGACTCGGTTCGCCTCCTGACTTTGCAAGTGCCATGCCGTGGCAAAATATCGATCGCAACTCTCTATTTAACAGTCATTTACAGAATTCGGCCCCCGATTCGCGCGCCCCGTTGAACTGCCAGTTTGGCAGCTTGATCCCGCGGGCTGTCAGGACGCTGCGGATGCCGGGCGAGGGCCCAACCTTCCGTTTCATTCGTGAGCCTCGCCGTTCCCGGAACGGCTTCGAGGTTGCTTCCGTGCGCGGTCGGTGCGCGTTTTTTTGGGGTTGACGATTTTCAGAAGTCTCAATTCTGTCGCGGGTTGCGAATTGGGACGGGAGTTCGTTCGGCGCGCGGAACGGGGGCTGGTTCCAGGTCGATGGAGTGCGTCGATTCGGCCTTCGTCTCACCTCGAACCACCTTACGCCTCAGACGGAATCGTCGGGACGGCTTTCTTGTTGTCGGGTGGACACGGTTTCAACGAACTCCTTGCAGCACCAGGGGATCGGTGGGCCCTGCCCACCCTAAGACCATGTCACGGCAAGGAAGCGATCAAAACAGGCCAGATCCACCCGAATTCGGTCATGGGTTCGTTTGGTCCACGGAGTGCACCGAGGGCTCGACGGTCGGCCGCCACGATCAGAGACGGCGAGCGAACGGATGCGGTGCGCGGTTGGTGCGCGTTTTTTTCGAGCGGCCGATCGCTTTAAGATTCAGATTTCCATAAGGTTATGGCGACGCAGGGGAGTTCGTTCGGCGCGCGGGGCGTTCCGTCGTCATGACCTTGCAGGGGAGTTCGTTCGGCGCGCGGGGCGTTCCGTCGTCCGGTCGTCGGATGTGGCAATCGGGGAACGCCTCCCGGTCGGAAATCCCGGATTCACCAACTTTGTGGAGACGCGCGATAGCGTGCGTGATGCCAATTGTGATGCGATTGACAAGGAGCGAGACGGGTCGGGAAGGGAAGGAATCACGAGCCCGTCATAAGAAATCATCCGAGTTTGGGGGGCTTCGCTTCGGGTTTTCTCCGAGGTTTCCGGACGATTCCTCGTGGAACGACGGCGTGGATGGATGTGGTTGAGATCAGGCGGCGCGGTCGGTATCGAGGGGCGAGAGGGGCAGTTCGATTGTCACAACGAGTCCGGGTTGGGCGTTGTGGGCCGAGATTTCGCCGCGGTGGAGGTCGACGGCGCGCCGGGCGATCGCCAGCCCGAGCCCGACGCCGCCGCTGGCCCGGCTCCGGTGGCCTTCCACGCGGAAGAAGGGGTTGAAGATGGCTCGCAACTGGTCTTCGGGTACGCCCGGCCCCTGGTCGCGAACGGCGATCCGCGACGACCCCTGGTGGCGCTCCAGCGTGATGCCAATCTCGGAGCCTTCGGGCGTGTGTCGGATGGCGTTCCGCACCACGTTCTCGACGGCGCGGCGGAGTAGCTCCCCCTCGCCGCGGACCCAGCACGATTCCGAGGCGACAAGGGCGAGCCGCACGCCCTTGGCTCCGGCCTCCAGGGCGCAATCCTCGACGAGATCTCGCAGCAGGTCGTCGAGGGGGACATTCTCCTGCTCGCGAGCCGAGGGATCGCCTTCGGCTCGGGTTAGCTCGAGCAGTTCGTTGACGAGTGTTGTCAGCCGGAGAATGTCGCGTTTGATGCGGGCGAGCGACGTCGTCGGGTCGTCGCTCGAGAGGGCGAGGTCCACGGCCACGTCGAGCCGGGTCAAGGGAGAGCGAAGCTCGTGGGAGACGTCCTGCAACAGCCGCCGTTCGGCCGACACGAGGGTCTGAATGCGGCTGGCCATTTCGTCGAAGGCGCGCGACAGCTCTCCGATTTCGTCCTTGCGAGTGGAATTCACGCGAGCCGAGAGGTCGCCCTGTCCGAACTGGTCGACGACGTGACGGAGTCGGCGGAGGGGTGTGGCCAGGTAAACGGCCAGGATCGCGCCCATGCCGACGATGACCAGCACGATGGCGCCGTAGTACGGCAGGATGTTGGGCGGCTCGAACCAGGGGTGGACGAGTGTGACGAAGCGGTAGCGGCCTCGTCGTGGCGGGCTGACGAGGACCATGCGGCCGTCGGGGAGGCGGCGGTCCAGGGGCGACACTCCGAGGTGCAGGAGGTCCGACCGATCGAGTCCGGTGACCAGGTCGCGGCCCTGTGTGTCCGTGAGGTGGTGTTCGCCGGGTAGTTTCGCGTCAAGCCGTCGCAGGTGTTCGGCGAGCCCCGTCGGCCCCCCCTCCTCGAAGGCGCGGTAGGCGTCCTCCTCGACGAGCGAGACCATGCTGAAGAAGGGATCGCGCTTGGGGGGCCCGTGACGGTCGAGGCCCTTGGCGATGGCCCAGTAGGCCACGAGCGACAGGGCAAACGTTCCGAGCGACCAGAGCAGGACCTTGGCGAAGATCGAACGCATCGCCTCATGGCTCTCCCGAGACGTTTTCGGGCCCGGAGCGGAACAAGTAGCCGAGGCCGCGAACCGTACGGATCAGGGCGCCGTGCGGGCCGAGGCGTTTGCGGAGGTTGCTGATGTGCATGTCGAGGGCTCGGTCGAACTGGGTCGTCCGTCGACGGTAAAGGGCGGTGGACAGTTCGTCTCTCGACACGACGCGGCCTGCGGCATGAACGAGGTATTCCAGGATGTCGTACTCGATGGTGGTCAGGATGACGGCCGTCCCATCGACGAATGCCTCGCGCGCCGAAGGGATGAGCCGGACCCGACCCACCTCGAGCACCTCGGCGTCCTTGGGTGATCGTCCGGCCCGTCGGAGCACGGCCCGGATGCGAGCCAGCAACTCGGCGGTACCGAACGGCTTGGGGAGGTAGTCGTCGGCGCCGGCGTCGAGGCCCGCGACCCGGTCGGCCTGCGTGGTGCGGGCGGTCAGCATGATGACCGGGATCTGGCTCTGACGACGGACGAGTCGCAGGACCTCGAAGCCGTCGAGGTCGGGGAGCATCACGTCGAGCAACACAAGGTCCTGGCCGCCGCTGAGGGCGCGGGTTAGCCCGCTGCGGCCATCGTGCTCGGCCTGAAGCTGGAAGCCTCGCCGGGAAAAGAACTCCTGGAGCATCTCGCAGAGCTCGACGTCGTCGTCGACGATGAGCACCGAGGGGATCGGCGGCTTCGCGCCTCCGTCCGAACTCAACGACAGCCGCATCGTGGCGCACCTCCGACGGCATACCGGGCCGCGCGCTTGCCATGCGGTCGGGGCTCCGGCCGTTCTCAACGATTGTACAACGCCGATTCCGTCGCTGTCCCGATCGGGAGACGGGATTCACTGGACCTGTTGACATACCTTTACAGTCCAGTGGAGGGGAGGGGGCTAGAATGACGCGGCTTGGTCGGATCGTGGGATGGAACGGTTTCAACCCGTCGGAGGGCCGAACTCATGGTGCTGCGGAACGGGCGATCGCGAACACTTCTCGGCCGGGCCCTCGTGGCGGCCCTCGCGACCTCGATGTTTCTGGGCCTGGAGGCGATCGCGTTTCAGGCCGGCGCCCCCGCGCCTCGGGACGGGGCGGGTCCGCCGTCGAAGGTCAAGCTCGGTCTGTCGGTGAACAACCCCGGGGCGTTTCGGGGTTACACCCTGCTGGCACCCATGAAGAGCCAGAAGACGTACCTGATCGACATGGAAGGACGGGTGGTCAAGACCTGGGAGAGCGAGTCGAACCCCGCGCTGCTTGCGTACCTGCTGCCGAACGGGCACCTGTTCAGGCCCGCTGAGGATCGCGACCAGCCCTTCGGCGGCGGCCCCGGCGCCGGCGGACGGATCCAGGAATACGACTGGGACGGTCAGCTCGTCTGGGACTTCAAGTACGGCGACGAAACGCATCGGCCGCATCACGACGCCATCAAGCTTCCTAATGGGAACGTGCTCATGATCGTCTGGGAGAAAAAGTCTCCCGAGGAAGCCGCCGCCGCCGGCCGAAAGCCCGACCGAACCGGCAACCGCCCCTTGCAGGCCGATTGTCTGATCGAGGTCAAGCCGACCGGCAAGACCACCGGCGAGGTTGTCTGGGAGTGGCATCTCTGGGACCACCTGATCCAGGACCAGGATGCCGCCAAGCCGAACTATGGCGAGGTTGCCGCGCATCCCGAGCTGGTGGACGTCAACTTTGAGGAAGGGGCGATGGCGGCCATGGTTGCCACCAAGGACGGGCTCGACAAGCTCCGCACGCTCGGCTACCTCGGCGGCGCTCCCAAGGGAGACAACCGGCCCCCTCGCATCGATCCCGACTGGACCCACTTCAACGGGCTGGATTACAACCCGGATCTCGATCAGATCGCCATCAGCGTGCACGGGTTCAGCGAGGTCTGGATTATCGACCACAGCACGACGGCCGCGGAGGCGGCGAGCCACTCCGGCGGCCGCTCCGGCAAGGGGGGCGATCTGCTCTACCGCTGGGGCAACCCGCTCGCCTACCGCACGGGCGGCGCCGAGGATCGCAAGCTCTATCACCAGCACAACGCGCACTGGATCCCGAAGGATCGGCCGGGCGCGGGTCACCTCCTGATCTTCAACAACGGCATGCGTCGGCCTGGCGGAGAATACTCCACGGTCGAGGAGATCGTCACGCCCGTCGACTCCCAAGGCCGTTACACCCGAGAGGCAGGTAAGCCCTTCGGGCCTGACCGTTCGGTCTGGAGCTACTCCGCGCCGAAGAAGTCGGACTTTTACTCAGCGCTGATTTCCGGCGCCCAGCGGCTATCCAACGGCAACACGCTCATCTGTTCGGGCAACAACGGCACGCTCTTCGAGGTCACGCCCGGCGGCGAGATCGTCTGGAAGTATGTCAATCCGGTGAAAGATCGCTGGGGCCCTGGCGGCCCAGGCGGACCACCCCGTCCAAGCGACGTCCTGCCGTTCTTCCTGCGAGATCGGCTCGATCTCTCCAAGGATCAGCGGAAGGACCTCGATGCGTTCCAGAAGGAAGTGGACGATACGCTCCAGTCCACCCTGAACGAGGACCAGCGGAAGCGCTTCACCGAGCGTCGCGGGTTCGGACCCGCGAGCTTCGCCCCGCCCGGACAGCTCATGGCGCTCTCGACGCAGATCACCTTGAAGCTCACCGCCGAGCAAAAGTCGAAGATCAACGACCTTCAGAAGGCGATCGACGCGAAGCTCGATTCCCTCCTTACCCCTGACCAGAAGGCCGAGTTCCAGCGAATGCGTGAGGACTTCGCCCGCGGCGTCCCTGGGCGAGGTCCCGGCGGACCTGGCGGACCTCCCGGTGGACCTCCGGGATTCGGCCCGGGTGGACCGTTCGGCGGGCCTCCGGGGGGACCAGGAGGACCGTTTGGCGGGCCTCCGGGCGGGGGCGGGGTGTTCCGGGCCTACCGCTATGCGCCCGACTATCCCGGGCTGGCCGGCCGGTCGCTGACGCCGGGCAAGACGGTTGAGGAGTTGCAGCCAAAGGACGACGAGAAGGACAAGTGACGTGATGAGCAACAGATGGCGTCTCCTGCTGCTGGCCGTCGTTCTGGTGATGCTGGTCCCGGGCCGGGCCGACGCGTACATCGGTCCGGGTGCCGGCTTCGCCCTGGCGGGGTCGTTCCTCGCGTTCTTCGCGGCGATCGCTTCGGCCATTGCGACGATTCTGACCTGGCCGTTGCGGCTGCTGGCGCGCACGCTGTTCGGCTGGCGGGCGCTGGCGCGCAGCCGGTTCAAGCGAGTCGTGATCCTCGGGCTCGACGGCATGGACCACGGCCTCACCGAGGCGATGATCGCGGAGGGAAAGCTCCCGAACTTCGCGAAACTGCGAGACCAGGGAGGGTTTCAACCGCTGGGAACCACCGTGCCGCCGCTCTCGCCGGTCGCCTGGTCGACGTTTCAGACGGGGGTGAACCCCGGCAAGCACAACATCTTCGACTTCCTCACCCCCGACCCGCGACGCTACCACGCCAAGCTCAGCTCCGTGGAGATTCGCCCACCTCGTCGTTCGATCCGGCTGGGGAAATACCGGATCCCCCTCGGCAAGGCCGACGTCCGCCTCTTGCGCAAGAGCAAGCCGTTCTGGAGCATTCTGAGCCGGTACGGCATTTTCAGTTGCATCCTCCGCGTGCCGATCACGTTCCCGCCCGAGAAGCTACGGGGGGTGCTGCTCTCGGCGATGTGCGTGCCCGACCTTCGAGGCACGCAGGGGATGTTCTCGTACTACACCACGCGAGAAAAGAACGAGGGGGAGAAGATCGGCGGCGAGGTGCACCACGTGACCCGCGTCGGCGGTGCGATTGAGGGAACGCTGATCGGGCCGCAGAATCCCTTGCTCGTCGAGAGCGAGGAACTTGTCCTCCCATTCAAGGTCACGATCCAGGGGCCCGACCGGGCGGTCCTCAAGATCGGTAGCACAAAGTACGACCTGCGCAAGGATGTTTACACAGATTGGATTCGGGTGGACTTCCGAGCGGCTCCCGGCCTGACGGTGAGCGGGATCTGCAAGTTCCTTCTCCTGAGTGGCGAGCCCGAGTTCGGCCTCTATGTCACGCCGATCAACCTCGACCCCGAGCGCCCGGCGATGCCGGTCGGTTACCCGTCGGTGTACTCCACCTACCTCGCGAAGAAACAGGGGCCGTTCGCCACGCTGGGGCTGGCCGAGGATACCTGGGCACTGAACGAGCACGTCATCAACGACGACCACTTCCTCCAGCAATGCCTCGACATGGACGCCGAGCGCGAGGCGATGTTCTTCGACGCGCTCGAGAAGGTCCCTCGCGGTCTCATCGCCTGTGTTTTCGACGGCACCGACCGGCTCCAGCACACCTTCTGGCGCGACATCGACGAGGAGCACCCGGCCCATCCCGACGCGGAGCTGGTCAAGAACCGACACGTCATCGAGGGCCTTTACCGGCGCATGGACGGCCTCGTCGGTCGCACCATGGAGAAATGCCGGCGCAAGGATGAGCTGTTGATGGTACTTTCCGACCACGGTTTCGGCCCCTTCCGCCAGGGGGTCGACCTCAACCGATGGCTGGAGGAGAACGGCTATCTGACGCTCTCCAACGGCCGTCGCGACGAGGATCACCTCGCCGGAGTCGACTGGTCTCGCACCCGCGCCTTCGCCATCGGGCTGGCGGGCATTTACATCAACATCAAGGACAAATACGCACAGGGGATCGTCGAAGCCGGGGCCGAGGCCAATCGCCTTCGTGAGGAGATCGCCGAGCGGTTGACGGCCCTCGTCGATCCTCAAGGAAACGCCAGCGCGGTCAAACGCGTCTACATCGCCTCGAGGTTCTACAAGGGGCCTTACAAGGACGATGCGCCCGACCTGATCGTCGGCTATCAGCGGGGCTACCGCGTTGCGTGGGAGACGGCCATCGGCCGGACGACGGAGCAGGTCTTCCACCCGAATCGCAAGGCCTGGAGCGGCGACCACTGCGTGGATCCTTCGCTCGTGCCGGGGATTCTCTTCTGCAATCGCCCGGTTCAGAGCCCGAACCCGAGGCTCATCGACGTCGCCCCGACGGTCCTGAGCCTCTTCGGTCTGCCCGTTCCCGACTACATGGACGGCAAGCCGTGGCTCATTGGCGAGGCGGCCCCATCGCCGTTGAAACCGCGGCGCCAACCGCTCGAGGAGGTCGCGACATGACCCAAGCCTCCGGACCCAAGGTCACTCGACGAACGCTGTTGACCGGCGCGGCCGCCACGGCCACCCTCGGCGCCGGGGGCTGGGCGGCGGGCAACTACTGGTTGGGGAGCCGTCGCAACCGGTCCCGAGCGCTCGGCAAGAAGGTGATCGTCATCGGTGTCGATGGGATGGACCCTCGTCTCTCGGCGAGGATGCTCGCGGCCGGCCAGTTGCCCAACCTCGCGAAGCTCCGCGATCGCGGCGGCTTCAGTGACCTGGGTACGAGCGTCCCGCCGCAGAGCCCCGTGGCCTGGGCGACCTTCATCAACGGTGCCGGTCCCGGCTCGCACGGGATCTTCGACTTCATCCACCGCCATCCCGAAGCGCAGTGCGCCCCGTTTTACTCCGCGGCCGAGACGATTCCCGGTGAGGGTTTCTGGGAGGTCGGCAATCACCGCCTTCAGCTCAACTTCCCACCGTTCAACCACAAGCTGCCCACCACCGTCCTTCGGCGGCAGGGCACGCCGTTCTGGGATTACCTCGACAGGGCGGGCATTCCCTCGACCTTCTACGACCTGCCGTCGAACTATCCCGCGAGCCCGTCGCACCACGGCCATCACCGATGCCTCAGCGGCATGGGCACGCCCGACATGCTTGGCGGATACGGCACCTACCAGCACTTTGCCGAGGACGGCCCCGCCGAGACGATCGACGAGGGAGGCGGAATGCGATCCCGCCTGACCTTCGACAACGAGACGGCCCGCGCGCGGCTCATTGGCCCCGACGACGCGCTGCTCAAGAAACCGAGGCCCATCGAGATCCCGTTCCTCGTCCACCGCGACCGCGAGGCGAACGCCGCTGTTATCGAAATTCAGGAGCGCAAGATGCTTTTGAAATCAGGCCAGTGGAGCCCCTGGACGACGCTGGAATTCCTGATGTCCACGCCGTCGTTCGTGCCGAGCCAGGGCGTGACCGGGATTTGCCGCTTCTACGTCCAGCAGGTGGCGCCGACGTTTCGACTTTACGTGACCCCGATCAACATCGACCCTTCCGCCCCCGCGCAGCGGATTTCCGAGCCCGAATCGTTCGTGAAGGATCTGGCCAGGGAGCTTGGGCCGTTCTACACCACCGGCTTCCAGGAAGACCACAAGGCCCGCTCCAATGGCGTTTTCACCGACGACGAGTACGCCCGACAGGCCGGCATGGTGCTGGAAGAGCGGCTCGCCCTGTTCGATCGGGCCGTGGACGACTTCGAGGACGGCCTTCTGTTCTTCTACTTCTCGAGCAGCGATCTTCAGTCGCACATCTTCTGGTGGGACTCGGACGAGAAGCACCCGATCCGCTCGGCTCCCGAGGCGAAGGCGAGGTTCGCGCATGTCCAGAGGCTCTACCAGAAGCTCGACGCCGTGATTGGCGGGCTGATCGACCGCTTCGGCGACAACGCCACGATTCTCGTCATGAGCGATCACGGCTTCGCGAACTTTGGCCGCCAGTTCAACCTGAACTCCTGGCTCCGCGCCTGGGGTTACCTCGGCCCGCCGGAGTGTACCTCGATCATGCGGGACGTCGACTGGTCGCAGACGCTCGCCTACGGCCTGGGCATCAACGGCCTGTACCTGAACCTCAAGGGTCGCGAGCGAGACGGCCTCGTGGAACCCGGCGAGCCGCGAGAGGCTGTGCTCGCCGAGCTGATCGCCCGGCTCCAATCCGTGACGGACGTCGACGGCCGGCCCGTGATCCGCGGCGTCTATCGATCCGATCAGATTTACTCGGGCAACGCCACCGCGCTGGCCCCCGACCTGATTATCGGCTACGCTCGGGGCTACCGGGCCTCCTGGGCGACCTGCCTGGGCGACCTGTCCGAGGAGATCTTGCTCGACAACGATTCCGCCTGGAGCGCCGACCATTGCGCCGACGCCTTGGAGGTGCCCGGCGTGCTGTTCAGCAACCGTTCGATCCGAGGCCAAAACCCCTCGCTGGTCGACATCGCTCCGACCATCCTCGCCGAGTTCGGCCTGCCAACGCCGCCGCAAATGGTCGGCAAGAACGTGTTTGGTTGATTCGCATTGCCCGCAACGACGGAAAGGGTACGCCCGTGGTGAAGATCAAGATCGAACCCAGTCTTTACGACCGGGCCAAGCAGGCGTCCGAGGCGGCCGGGTACAGTAGCGTCGAGGAATTCATCGCCGACTGCATCGAGAAGGGAATCCAGCGGCTCAAGATCGAAGAGCAGGAAAGCGAGGTGTCCGACCAGCTTCGCGGCCTGGGATACATCGAGTGAATCACACACTGGCACAAATCGTCACCTGGCTCAACGTCGCGGCCGATTCCATCGGCAACGCCGTGCTTGCCCCGCTGCGCGTGCTGCCGGGTTGGCTCTCCGCCACGCTGGTCGCGGTGGTGACCGGCGTACTTCTGCTCGTCGTGTTCAAGTACACGTCGAACCAGCGAGCTATCAAGCGTGTTCGCGACGACCTCGACGCGAACCTGCTGGCCCTGAAGCTCTTCAAGGAGAGCACCCGGGTGACGCTCGTCGCTCAGGGGCGGATGGTGGTTGGGGCGTTCCGGCTGATGGTTCTGGCCCTGGTGCCGATGCTCGTAATGGCCTTGCCCGTCACGCTGCTGCTCGGACAGCTGGCCCTCTGGTATCAGGCGAGGCCGCTGCACGTGGGTGAAGATGCCGTCCTGACGCTGGAGCTCGGCGGCGACCCGAACGCCCCCTGGCCCGAGGTCCGGCTTCGTCCGATGGATGCCGTCGCGGTTGCGGTCGGCCCGGTTCGTGTTCGGAGCAAGCGAGAAATCTGCTGGACCCTTCAAGGGCGCGAGCCGGGTCTCCATCACCTCGTGTTCGACGTCGACGGCCAGGCCGTGGACAAGGAAATTGCCGTCGGAGACGGCTTCTTGCCGGTCAGCGTCGCGCGGCCGGGCTGGAGCTGGGACGAGATTCTCCTGAACCCCGCTGAATCGCCGTTCCGCCCCGACTCGCCGGTGCGTTCGGTTGCGATCGACTACCCCTCGCGGTCCTCCTGGACGTGTGGAACCGACTCCTGGGTCGTCTACTGGTTTGCCATTTCGATGGTCGCCGCGTTATGCTTTCGCCGTGTCCTGAACGTCAAGGTGTGATACGGAATCGCCTGGAATGCCCTGCACTCGTAGGGTGGGCATCGCCCACCCTACGAACGACAACGGTTCCATGCGATACCCTGGTACCGGGAATCCTCCCTCCGCGAGCCGTCTCCCATGAGTTCCGAGATCATCGTCGTTTCCGGCCTCCCTCGTTCCGGTACGTCCCTGATGATGCAGATGCTCGACCGCGGCGGCATTGAGGTCGTCACCGACAAGCTCCGTACGCCCGACGTCGACAACCCCCGGGGCTATTACGAGTTCGAGCAGGTGAAGAAGATCAAGGCGGATGCCTCCTGGCTGCCCGAGGCGCGCGGGAAGGCCGTCAAGATGGTCTCCCAGCTTCTCTACGACCTGCCTTCGTCCGAGAAGTACCTCGTGATTTTCATGGAACGAGATCTCGACGAAATGCTCGACTCGCAGGAGAAGATGCTCGCGCGATTGAACCAGCCGTCGGCCCCTCGCGACGACATCAAGCGGGCGTTCATCCGGCATTTGCAGCGGCTTCGCGAGTGGCTCCCGACACAACCACACCTCAAGGTTCTCGATGTCCGCTACAACGAGCTGATCGCTCATCCCGACGAACAGGCGGCTCGCGTGAGCGCATTCCTCGGAGGCCGAGCCAACGCCGAGGCAATGGCCGCCGCGGTGGATCCGTCGTTGTACCGGAACCGGAAGGCATCGGAGGAACGTTCCAGCGAACCGGGTTGACACTCGACGACGGCGAGGGAAATCCAATCCTCAGAGGTTGTTGGGCCGTCGCCGGCGCGGCCGAGGTCGGAACTGGCGTGATCGGCTGCCGGAACGGTAAGATGCCACGACCGGGAACGGCCCTCTCGCTTCAGAGCCGCTTCTGGCCGTTTGGCCGTCTGGACTTTGCTGGATTGGACCTGGGTGCCGCATGTCATCGACTGAGGCCGGATCGCCGCTGGTCGGCGTGGTGATGGGGAGCCGTTCCGACTGGGAGACCATGCGTCAGGCCGCGGAATTGCTCGACGCGCTCGGGATTCGCCACGAGGTCAAGGTCGTTTCGGCCCACAGGACGCCCGATCGCCTGTTCGAGTACGGCAAGAACGCCGAGTCTCGGGGGCTGGAGCTGATCATCGCCGGAGCCGGTGGGGCGGCGCACCTGCCGGGCATGCTGGCCTCGGTCTCGCTCCTGCCCGTGCTGGGCGTGCCGGTCGAGAGCCGCGTGCTTCGGGGCGTCGATTCCCTGCTCTCGATCGTGCAGATGCCCAAGGGGATTCCGGTCGGAACCCTGGCGATCGGGAGTTCCGGCGCGGCCAATGCGGCGCTTCTGGCGGCCGCGATTCTGGCCCGGAAGTATCCCGAGATCCGGGAGGCCCTGGCGAATTTCCGCCAGTCACAAACCGACGCGGTCGGGGAGTCGCCCGAATGAGCGACGGCGGTTCGACGGTCTGGCATCCCCCGGCGACGCTCGGGGTCATTGGCGGCGGTCAGCTCGGTCGGATGTTCCTCCACGCGGCGCAGCGGATGGGCTATCAGACCGTGGTCCTCAGCCCGACCCGCGACGGCCCGGCCTCGCAGGTCGCGCGCGAGGTCATCGTCGGTCCACCCGACGACCTGAAGGGCTTGCGAGAACTGGCCTCAAAGGCCGATGCGGTCACCGTCGAGTTCGAAAACGTTTCGGCCCCCGGACTGCGATGGCTGGCGAAGTCTCGGGTCGTGCGGCCCGGATGGCGGAGCGTCTGGACCGCGCAGAACCGGCTTCGAGAGAAGCGGTTCCTCGATCGGCACGGCTTTCCCCTGGCCCCCTGGCGGCCCGTGCGCACCGAGGCGGAGCTGGCCTCGGCCGTGCTGAAGCTTGGACGACCCTTGATTCTGAAGACGGCGGCCTCGGGCTACGACGGCAAGGGCCAGACGAGAGTCGAGCCGGACGACGACCCGTCCTCAGCCTGGGCCGGCCTGGGCCGGGTTCCCTGCGTAGCCGAGGCGGTGATCCAGTTCGCGGCGGAGGTCTCCTGCGTCGTGGCGCGGGGAGCCGACGGTCAAGCGACGGCGTTTCCCGTCTGCCTCAACCAGCACGACCGGCACATTCTCGACACGACGATCGCCCCCGCGCCGATCGGACCGATCGTCAGCCAGGAAGCCCGGTCACTCGCCCTGGGGGTCGCCGGGGCGCTCGGGACCATTGGTGTTCTGACCGTCGAGTTCTTCCTGACCGAGGACGGACGCCTGATGATCAACGAGCTGGCACCGAGGCCGCACAACTCGGGCCACCTGACGATCGAGGCTGGCGTCTCCAGCCAGTTCGAGCAGCAGGTTCGGGCGCTGTGCGGACTGCCGCTCGGCGATTCCAGCCTGTTGATGCCGGCGGCGATGGTCAACCTGCTCGGCGACCTCTGGGCCCACGGCGAGCCTGACTGGGACGCCGCATTCCGGCTCGACCCCGGCGTGAAACTGCACCTCTACGGCAAACGGACGGCCGCTCCCGGCCGAAAAATGGGGCATCTGACCGTGCTCGACCCCGATCCCGAGACCGCCATGGCCCGCGCCCTCGCTGCCCGTCGGGCGGTGTGCCCGTCCGTCGCTGGCCGATCGGGTTGATCGGTCCTCAGGTCGCGACGTCAGAACGACTTCCGTGGAACCGTGGGTGGTGAGCCTGCGGAGTCCGCGTCGAGCGTCGGACTGCCGACGAAGATTTCGGTGTCGGGGTGCTGGGCTTTCCAGTCCTTCCACGTGGTCCTCGTCACCGGCAAATCGTCATACGGCAAGGGCCTCGCCTCGCCCCAGGAATCAAGCGGTTGGCCCGATTCGTGAAGGTAAGCCACACCCGCGATCTTCACGATCATATCGCCGTCTCGGAGACCGACGAGGGAGACATCCAGCGGCTGATGCTCGGTTTCGGACGTGTATCCCCGGGCGCAGTCGAAAACGTCGCAGTACGCGACCGTGACCGGGCGGTTGCCGATCATGTCATTGATAATATGTTGGGATGGATCGAGCAGGGCGCTGAGCCGGTAGGCCCTGGCCTTCCCCTCGACCACGACACCGAGAACCGGTTCGTCGTCGCCAACGCGTGACTCATTGGCGCGTTTCACGGGGGGCCGCACCACCCCTTCGCTCTCATAGGTCCACCACGTTTCCCCCGACATTCGGCCAGGCCGGATCGTGTTCTGGCTGGCCCTGAGGGAGGATCGCTCGGCCAGGTAGACGAATCCGATGACGGCCGCCTCGATGGCGATGACCGTGGCGATCATCCCCAGCAAGCCACGCCGTCTCCACCCGGGGCTGAGTTGAGGGAACATTCGCAACATCCCGAAATGCCCAAGCCGACTCGCGTTCGCGAATCCGGTTCCAATCATGGGACTCACGCGATAGGATATAATAGACTTCGGGAGGTTGCAAACGGTGTGAGCATCAGGCAGTGATATTGAAACGCGATTACGCGAAGTGATCTTGGTACTCGGCATGAAACGGAAACGCGTTGAGGCCGTCGCCTCTCCTGTCGCGGGTCGTGAACGAAGGGGCCTGGGCGCTCTGGCTGGTGTGGGTGTCGGGCTCGGTGGGGTTGGACTTCTCGCGGGCGTGATGCTCCTGCCGTGGCTTCGGACGGAATCCGACCCCGAGCAACTCTGGCGGCGAGCCCGGGCAGAGGCAAGCGCGGGTGCCTGGCAACAGGTTGATGCGACACTGGACCGCCTGGCGCGATCCGGCCCCTTGACGGCAGAACAGTGGATGCTCCGGGCCAATGTCGACCAGGAACTTGGCCACGTTGACCGGGCGCTGGCCGACCTCGAGCGGATCGCTCCGAACGATCCTCTCGCCGCGACGGCACGGCAGATCGCTGGCCAGCTCGAGCTACGGCGGGGCCGAATGCCCGCGGCCGAATCGAAGTTCCTTGAGGCGATCGCGCTCGATCCGTCGATGGAGCAATCTCATCGTGAGTTGATTTTCATTTACGGCATGCAACTCCGGCGGCGGGATCTCGACA
The DNA here is from genome assembly GCA_964599655.1 of uncultured Isosphaeraceae bacterium. Classification (GTDB taxonomy): domain Bacteria; phylum Planctomycetota; class Planctomycetia; order Isosphaerales; family Isosphaeraceae; genus CAZRGV01. Next base: position 17,979 of record CAZRGV010000031.1, read on the forward strand.
CCCGGTTTCGGGCCCTGAGCCGGTTGGCAACCCTGGATCAGAACCAGATTTTTCTGTGGTGCCTGAGCCGATCGGTGAGCTGGAGGCCCGACGAGGCGGCCGAGGATTTGGCGCGTTACGTGAAGGCCGATCCGAACGATCGCTGGTCGCGCCTGGCCTTGGCCGACAACCTCCGGAGGCTGGGCCGGCTTGCCGAGGCCAGCGAGGCGCTGGCGGCTTTGCCCGACGACGACCCGGACGCCCTGGCTCTTCGGGTCGAAATCGCGCTCGATCGTCACGATGAGACGGCGGCGATCTCGCTCCTGGCCCAGGGGCCCGCAGAGCATCCCGCGTTGGCTCGTTTGCGAGGCCGATTGGCTCTGACTCGGCGCGATGGTCCGACAGCGGTCCGTGCCTTCCTGGCCGCGGATGCCTCGGAACCGAACGACCGCGAAACCCTCTTCGGTCTGGGAGCGGCGTTCCAGCTCGTGGGCGAGCGGGACCGGGCGAAGATCGTACTGTCCCGGGCTCGGAACCTGGATCGGGTCTCCAGCCTCTTGCAGAAGGTCGCAACCCCTTCCGGCAAGAACAACGCCGAACTCTGGTTTGATCTCGGATCGGCCTGCAAAGACGCTGGACTTTTTCCCCAGGCCCTCGCCTGGTATCGACTTGTGCTCGCGCACGACCCGGCGCACGCGGAAGTCCGGCAGGCGATCCTGGATCTGGAAGCCTCGCTCAAAGACACAAAAACGTGAACGCAACAGGGAATTTGTCCGAGCCGCTCGAGCACCTGGAGGAGCGATCATCTTGGCCGACTCGGCTTCCGGTTCCGGACCGGCTTCCCATCGAGGACAACCCGCGGGCCGGGAGGTCGTGCTCGTCGGCCTGATGTTTCTGGCCGGGGTTGTGGGAATCCTCACGTGGCTTGCCTTGACGCCCGCCAGGACGCGAGAGGCGGAGCGCCCCTCCAGGGTCGCGAATACCCGCGCGGAGGCTTCCTCGTATGTCGGCGATTGGGCCTGCCGCGAGTGCCATCCAGGCGAGTTCGAGGCCCATCGGAACTCGGGACACTCGAGGACCTTGCGCCGCGCCGCGACTCGAGGACTCGCCAGACGGCTCGATGGTCGAACCCTGAACGACCCCGAACAGCCGGAAGCGACCTGGCGATTCCAGCTTCAAGATGGCCGATTCACGACGGAACGGGTCGAGAAGGAATCCACGGAACGGTTTCTGATTGATTACGCCTTCGGGTCGGGACATCACGCCACGACATTCGTGTCGCTGATCGATCGCGACCCGAACCCGCCGCGCATCCTGGAACATCGTTTGACCTACTACGGCCACTCCGGGGCTCTTGACGTGACTCCCGGACAGTCGCGGTGGGGCCACGCCGAAGGAAACACGCTCCATGGTCGCGTGCACACACCGGAGAACACCCTGGCCTGTTTCGCGTGTCATACGACCGTGACCTCGGATCGAGGATCGACGATTCTTGACGAGTCGACCATGATTCCGAACGTCTCCTGCGAGCGGTGTCACGGTCCCGCGCGTTCGCATGTGGAGGCGGCCCGGCGAGGGGCCGACGTCGATGCCCTCGCCATGCCCTTCGGCCTGAACGGCTGGACTACCGAGGAGCAGATGCGCCTCTGCGGCCGTTGCCATCGCCTTCCCGAGATGATGCGGCCTGGAACCATCCGGGTTGAGAATCCGGCCCTCGTGCGGCACCAGACCGTGGGTTTGTCGCGATCGACTTGCTACACGAAGAGTCAGGGAGCGCTCCACTGCCTGACGTGCCACGATCCCCATGAAACGACCTCACACGATCGCGTTGCGTACGAGTCGGCATGTCTTGACTGCCATCAGGGTCCGAATCGTCCCCACTGCTCGGTCTCACCGCGCTCCGATTGTCTCGATTGCCACATGCCGCGCAGGCTCGTGACGCGAGGCATGATCATGACCGACCACTGGATCCGCATCCTTCCGCAATCGCGAGGCAAGGGAACCCATCCGGCCGCGCCCACGGCCACCGCGCCCTCTGCGGCATCCACGTTGACCGCCCATGGGCGCTGACCCCACACCTCGCCGAACCCACAGGCCCCCTCGGCCTCTCTTGGTTCGGGATCCGCCGGCCTCGCCGGCCAAGGCGCCAGCGAGGCCCGCCAATCGACCCCATGGTCCACACCACTGTGCGAATGTCGGCTTCGGAACGGGTCGAGATCGAGCCGCGTCGACCCAATCGTGGCGCCATGCTTCCTGTCATGTCGCGATCTTGATCAAAATGGATCGAGAAATGAGTGGGGGCTTGCGTTCCTCCTCGAAGACGTTATCCTGGCAAGACGATCAACAAGTCGATTTTGACTTGTTAGATCAGTCGCATAGAAAAAACTGCATTTTCTAGTCGCAAAACGAGGAGACGAGATCGATGGTCCACACATGCTCGCGGGCCGCAGGGCCCGCGAAGAAGCGCGTCCGCGCGCGGTTGGAACACCGCGGCTTTACGCTGATCGAGCTTTTGGTGGTGATCGCCATCATTGGCGTCCTGATCGCGTTGTTGCTCCCAGCGGTTCAGGCTGCTCGGGAGGCGGCCAGACGATCGCAGTGCACCAACAATCTGAAGCAGATTGGTCTGGCCTTGCACAACTATCACGACGCGGTTGGGTCGATGCCGCCGGGGCATCTCGGAACCGGCTGGAACGACTGGTCGGCGAGCGTGATGTTGCTGCCGTACCTGGAGCAGGGTCCCGTCTTCAACTCGATCAATTTCGCTCGAACGGGACTCGCCGCGTGGCCAGGGTACTGGGTCAACCGGACGATCTTCCGGCTGCAACTGAACGTGCTGAACTGCCCATCCGATGTGGACCGATTGACCAATCCGGAGGGGCATCATAACTACTGCGGAAATGCCGGGAACGCGCCGGAGTCGTTCTTCGACAACCACAAGGACGGCGCCTGCAACGGTTGTTTCTTCTCGGTCAACCACTGCCGGCCGGTTTCCTTCCGTGACGTCATCGACGGGCTGAGTCAGACGGCTGCCTTCAGTGAAAAGGTCAAGGGGATCGGCTCCTATAGCAACCGCTACGATCCGCTCAAACCCACCTCGGCAATTGTCAATGTGCCAGTGACGCCGGGACCGAACAACGACAACGTTCCGCAATTCTACTACGCGCTGTGCAAGGCTCAGGCTCCCAACCCTGGCGTCACTCTGGCGACCAGTGGCGCGATCTCCCAGGGCCAACTTTGGTTCGACGGCCATCCCGAGACCGGCCTTTACAACCACGTGATGCCGCCCAACACCTGGAGTTGCGACGATTCCAACAACGCCTGGGTGAATGACGGCGGGGCTTCCACGGCCAGCAGCCGGCATCCTGGTGTCGTCAACGTGCTCATGGCCGATGGCTCGGTCCACTCGATCAAGCAGACCATCGCTCCAAACATCTGGTGGTATCTTGGTAGTCGCGCTGGTAACGAGGTCGTCTCGCAGGCCGATTACCAGTGAGCTCTCTCCGTGGTCTTTAGGCCAGTCGGTTGATCCGCGCGGTTTCCCCTCCATTTCCAGGGATCAACCTGCGAGAGGTTCCCAGGGGCAGTTCAATCCCCCCCGTCCCGTCCCCTGAGCCTGATTGGGATGGACTCCATCCCCGGACCTGGGCGAATTTCGTCTTACCCGATCCGCATCTTGAATCCTTCGGATCGTTTTGCGATCCTGCGTCGCGATCGGACCGATCCGCGCGCCGAAGGGATCGTGGCGCGCATCGGCAAACGGGGTTCGCGCCGCACCCAGGGGATGCGGTCCACCTTGAAGCCCGAGCGGACTCACAGTCGATGGCGAACCCGCCCGGGCCGTTCCGAACGATTACTCCTTGGGTGGCAGTTCGACGTCGAAGGTGTTCGCACCCGACTGCACGTCGAAGGTCTGCGCCGCGTAACCAAGCTCGGGTTCCTTGTCGATGGCCGGCCCCGTGACCGAGATGGAATTCTGGCCCACCAGGGTGGAGATCTCATAGGTGCCGTCGAGGCCGACTTTCGCGATTCTTGGGGTCGCGTCAGTGCGCTGATAGTTTGCCGGATCAAAGGTGATTTCGCCTCCGTGCATCGGTTTGCCGTGCACCTTGATTGTGCCGGTCACCTTGGCTTCGCTATTCGAGGTCTCCACCGAGGGCGCTCCACTTCCGCAGCCCCAGGAGGCGAGTACCAGGGGAGCGAGCGCGAAGCCTCGAAGAATGAAATGTGTCTGTCGCATCGATCAATTCCTCATGGGGCTCGGGTTGTGAAGAGGATTGGTCCTGAGGAGATCGTGGCACGGCCTCCCAACTCTCAGAGAGTCGAATCGTGACCACCGTTCTCGAACGGAGGGAAAGTTTCCTCACCTGGTTGCGGAGACCAGCACCAATGGGGGGCGAGGCCGAGGGGGAATGTCGACACGTCCGAGATGGTCGTATCGGCGACCGCAATTTGGAGCGCGGTGTTCGCCGCTGGAACAGAGCTTCAGATTAACACAATCGTTTCCACAGACAAGATGGCTGAAGCCTGCTCTTATAAGTCGTCCACGAAGAGAGTCGTGGGAAATTGCCTCTTTGTTGCATTCAATATCGTATGCTCGCAATGATGATTGGTTTGATTTATTAGACCGCTCGATGTTGGGGATCTTCGAGCCGGTCGACACGATGGTCCTTGAGTGGTGTGAATGGATCCGCGTCGAGTCCGCCCTGGCGCGCGTTTCTGAAGGAGGCTTCTCCTCTTTCCATGGTCCCTGGGTCCGTACAATGAAGAGGTGGTAGCCAGGTCGATAGATCGAGGGGGCGGCGTTTCTTCGAGTGGCGCTGGTCCTCGTGATCGTGTTTGGTTTCGGCGTGAGGTATGGTCGTCGTGCGACTGGCGGAACCCGCTTGGTTGATCGTGCTGGTGTTCGTGCCGCTTCCGTGGATCTGGGAGTGGTCGCGGCCGAGGCTCGCCTGGCCGACACTGGCCGGGTTTCGCCGGGCGCCTCGTGGTTGGGCGGGCTGGCCGAGGGGACTGCCGCCGTTGTTGCGGTCGATCGCAGTGGGATGTGTGGCGGTGGCCCTGGCCAGGCCCCAAACGGTGGCCGGGCAGACGCGGATCGCGGCTCGGGGCGTGGCGATCGTCGTGGCGCTCGATCAGAGTTCGAGCATGAACACACGCGACTTCCCCTCGGAACGAGGGCCGATCGCGAGGCTCGAGGCCGCGAGACGGACCTTCGAGTGGTTCGTCCGCCAGCGCCCCGACGACTTGATCGGCCTGGTCGCGTTCGCGAACTATCCCAACCGCGAGTGTCCGCCGACGCTCGACCACGAGCGGCTGATCGCCTCGGCGACGCGGCTCAAAACGGCCCGGCCAGGTGACGATGGAACGAACATCGGCGACGCGGTTGCCTGGGCGCTTGGAGACCTGGCGCCGGCCTCGCCCGCGAGGAAGGTACTGGTGCTTCTCACCGATGGCCGGAACGAGCCCGCCGTGGGAGCTCGCCCGCCTCTCGACCCGGAAGAGGCCGCCAGGCTGGCTCGAGAGCTTGGCGTGACGCTGCACACGATCGCGATCGGCCGCGCCGACGACCTTTCGGGCCGGATCGAGCCGACGATTGACCCGGCTTCGCCCGAAAGGCGGCCCGGCCCAAACTTCGCCTTACTCGAACGGATGGCTGAGATCGGAGGCGGTCGGGCCTTTAGCGCCGCCGATGCTCGGAGCCTCGCCGACGTCTTCGCCGAGATCGACCGACTCGAAAAGAGCCGGGTGACCGGAACCATCAAAACACGTTATCAGGAACATTTTGCCCCGTGGGTCGCGCTGGCGATCGGGGCTCTCGTGCTCGACCGCGCGTTGGCTAGCGGCCGGCTTCGCCGGCTTCCCTGAACGATCGGGTTCGAGTGCGGTTGGTCCTCAGTTGCGAGGAAATCTCAACGTGAGTTTCGCCCATCCCGAACGCCTCTGGTTGCTGGTCCTCGTGCCGTTGCTGGGCGTCTGGATCGGGCGAGGCCGGCGGCGTCGGGCCGAAGCCTGGTCGTTGCTGGGCTGGGACCGATTGCGACAACGCGACGGGGCCCTGGGATGGTTGGCGTCAATCGTGTGCCTGATCGTCGCCCTTGGGCAACCCCGATGGGGGCGCGTCCCCGGCTCGGACCTGCCGCCAGGGCACGACGTGGTGCTCGCCATCGACGTGAGCCGGAGCATGGCGGCCGAAGACGCCGTTCCGAACCGCCTCGGCGTGGCGGTCGAGGCCGCCGAGAGCCTGGTCGAGGCCCTTGGCCGCGAGTCGGGCGATCGTGTTGCGGTGGTGGCGTTCGCGGGGCGTGGCGTGGTGCGTTGCCCCTTGACCGAGAACCTGGGGGCCGTCGTCGACACCCTTCGGGCACTTCGACCCGGCGATGTCGAACCGGGCGGCACCGACCTCGGCGACGCCTTGGACGTCGCCCTCGACACCTTCGACGCGACGGAGCCAGCCGAGGGACGGACCATCGTTCTGTTCTCCGATGGCGAGGATCACTCCGGGACCTGGAAGAGCGTCACGCCTCGATTGAACGCGAATCGCGTGATAGTTCATGCGATTGGGATCGGCGACCCGGATCAGGGGCATCCGATTCCGTCGACGGCCAGATCCAAGGGCGGCCTCCCTTCCGTGCTGACCTATCGGGGCGAGACGGTTCTTTCTCGACGAAACGACGAGGCGCTTCGCGCCTTGAGCCGCGAGACGGGTGGGGCCTGGCTGCCGCTTGGCCTGGCCGCAACCGACCTCGGAGCCCTCTATCGCGACCGGATTGCCCCGATCGCCCGGCTCGAGCGCGAGGCGACACGAACGCCCGAGCGTGTCGAGCGATTCGCCGTTTTGCTTGTCGCGGCCCTCTTGTTCGGGCTCGGAGGCTCGGCGCGATGGCCGACGTGGCGGCCGCTTCTGGTGAGCGCGCCGCTGGTCGCCTCGATCCTCGGCGCGGGTCCCGGGGTCGTTGGACCGTCGCTGGCCGAGGCCGTGCGGCAAGGTCAAGCGGCCTTCGCCCGGGCCGATTACGAGGCGGCCCTGGCGTCGTTCGAACTCGCCATCGCCCTGGCTCCGAAGGAGGCGATTCCGCGCTACAACGCCGCGGCGACCCTCTTTTCGCTCGGCCGGTTCGACGAGGCGGCCAGCCGTTATCGCGAAGCGCGAGACCTGGCGGACGAGAGCCTTCGAATCAAGATCGACTATGCTCTTGGAAACGTCGCGGTGGCGCTCGGCCAGTATCGCGAGGCGATCGAGCATTACGAGGCATGTCTGTCGTCGAAGCTCGCGGGCCTCGCGTTCGACGCGATCCGACGCGACGCGGCCATCAACCGGGAGTTCGCATTGCGGCGGCTCAAAGTGTCGCCCGCCGCTCCCGAGGCGTCGCCCAACCAGAAGCCTCCGGACCAGGAGCCAGGCCGCCGGCCGCCCGAGGACCAGGGCAAAGACGGCTCAACCGCGCCTCCACCGCCCGAAGGAGGTGCGTTGGGAACTCCGCACGACGTCGGTCGGGAGGTCGTGGGCTCCAGGCGAACGGGCGGTGGCGGCGGAACCGCAATGGGAGCCCAGCGAAGCGGAAGTCCCGCGGATCGACTCGCCGAGGCGCTGGACCGGATTCGAGAGGCGAGAGACAGTCGACCCGGCTTGCCAGTCATCCCGCCGGCGTCCGAAGATCGTAAGGACTGGTGAGGGCGGCATGCACGCGGATCGAATCGAGCGGAATCGCCTGGCCCGAACCCTTGGGATGCTCCTGCTCGCGACGGGCACAATGGCCTCGCCGTCGAGAGGGCAAGAGGCTCCCGAATCGCCGCGCCTTCCCGCCAGCGCGACGATTCCCGCGGGCACGTACTACGAGGGCCAGGCCATTCCGCTCCGGGTCCAGGTCATCGCCGCCGGTGGCGACTGGCCGGAGATCGCGACGCCGACGCTGGCCGATGCTGAGATCCAGCCGACCGGCCGGGGCTTCCAGCCTTTGCTCTCAAGCGGAATCGGTGAGACGGTCACAGAAACACATGCGTACTCATTCGATTTTCGGATCGTCGCGAAGCGCCCGGGGCGGCTCTTGATCCCGTCGATCGAGGTTCGGCAAGGTGAGAAGACTGGCCGGACCCGGCCCCTCCGGTTGACGGTCTCGCCGGTGCCGGCGACCCCCGACCGGACCTCCGCGTTTCTCGGAGGAGTGGGGCCGCTGGAGGTCGAGGCCGAGGCCATGCCGACCTCCGTGCGAGTCGGTCAGCCGTTCGAATTCCGGCTCACGTTGACCGGACCGGGAGCCCTTGGTTCGGATCGGCCGGCCGAGCTGCCGGGTTTCGATCGGCTCGGGCTGGACCTGTCGGTGAGGCCCTTGCCCCCGGAACGCTCGGAGAACCCCCCGAGACGCGTCTTCCGGTATCAGATCCGGCCCTTGAAGCCGGGGGAGGTGGTGCTGCCGCCGATCGCCGTCTCGACGTTCGACCCGGCATCGCGACGCTTCCTGACGCGATGGACCCACGCGGTCCCAATCCGGATCGCCCAGGTCGCGACCTTCGACCCGTCTCGGCTCGACTACCAGACCCCGCTCGAGCCGGCCGTCGGATGGCCCTCGTGGGTCCTGCCCCTGGTTGTGGGCATCGTGGGCCTTGGCCTACCCGTTGCCCTGATCGGCTGGGTCCGCTGGACGAGGTCGCGAGGTCGGGTGAATGCCGAACGACTCGCTCGGTCGATGGCCGACCGGTTCGCCGAGGCTCGCGAGGGCCTTTCGCCCGCGGTTGTGGCTCGCGAGGTGGTCGAGACGCTGGCGGAGTACCTCTGGCAGGTCCGTCGTCGTCCGAAAGGCGCCTTGACGCCCGACGAGGCCCGCCGCGAATTCCTGGCCTTAGGAGCGAGCGCCAGTTTGGTCGAACAGGCCGGAACGCTGGTCGAGTCGTGTGACCGGGCACGCTTCGCCAGGCCCGAGGATCGGACGCCAGAAGTCGACCACGCAAGGGCCGACGCCTTGATGGATCGGACGAGGGCGTTGTTTCGGGGTCTCGAAGGGGGAGGAAGGGGAACGTCGGGTGGTCGGAAGGGGAATTTCAAAGAACCGAGAGAGGCACCCGGGACCGTGGCCGACGCCTGAAAACGGTCGCAACGCGTGCCTCTCGAGCCAACCCGGACTCGACCTGTCGCCGAGTCGATCAGACGAATCTAACCGTCAAAAACGTCAACTTGCCAACCGACATTCTCAGAGTTATCGGGCCCAGCCGAAAGGGCCCCGGATCGCGGAATCCTCGGCGGCTCAAGGACGACCGGCCAACGACCGGTTGCGAGTGACGTTCCAGAGTTCGCGGAAGCCCGAATCTTTCTTCTCACGCTCGAAGGCCTCGAAGCCCTCGATCTTGATGTTCTCGATCGTGCGGTTGATCAACAGCTCGATCGCGGTGAGCGGCGCCCCTTCATGCGGACAGACGAACATGTAGGCGAGGCCGTCCTTGCCCATGCGTCCGGTGCGGCCGATGCGGTGCAGGTAGTTCTCCGGATCGTCGGGAATGTCGAAGTTGATGACGTGGCTGATGCCATTGACGTCGATACCACGGCCGACGACATCGGTGGCGACGAGGATCGGAATCGTCCCGTCGCGGAAGCCTTGCATCACGCGGTTGCGGGCCGTCTGGGGAAGATCTCCGTGGATCGTGGCGACCCCTTTGATTTTCCGGCCAAGCTTGTCGGCCAGTTTGTCGGCCCCGCGCTTGGTGCGGGTGAACACGATACATTGCCGGGGCTTTTCTCGCTCAAGAAGATGAACGAGAAGCTCAAACTTCCGGTCCGAATCGACCGTGATGTAAAACTGCCGGATCGACTCGACCGACGGCTCATCCTTGGACAGATTGAGCTCGACGGGCCGGTACATGTACTTCGTGGCGAGCCGCCGGATGTCGGGGCTGATCGTCGCCGACAGGAGGAGCGTTTGGTGCGGATCGGGAACGCGCCTCAGAATCCGCTCGATGTCGGGACGGAAGCCGATATCCAGCATCCGGTCCGCCTCGTCGAGGACGACGTGGAAGATGTCGCCCAGGTAAAGCGTCCGGCGCTCGATGTGGTCAATGACGCGGCCCGGGGTGCCGACGACGATGTCGACGCCGCGCTCCAGGGCCCGCAACTGCTTTTGAATGGGCTCACCGCCGTAGATGCCGCAGACGGCCACATTCTGCCCATGGGCGAGCTTGTCGATCTCGCCGACGATCTGCTGGACCAGCTCTCGTGTGGGAGCCAGAACGATGGCCTGGGGCCCCTTGCCGCGCGCTTCGAGCATTTCGATCAAGGGGATAGCGAACGCGGCGGTCTTCCCGGTGCCCGTCTTGGCCTGGCCGATGACGTCGTTGCCGTCAAGTGCCTCGGGAATGAGTTCGGCCTGGATGGGAGATGGCGTGAGATAACCGGCGCGTTTTAACGCCTGAAGCATGGGGGAGCTGAGCCCCAGAGAGCGGAATCCCGGTGGGGATTCGCCAACGGCTCGTTGAATCAAACAAACCTCCGAAAAGGTAAACGAAGAGACGTGACACGCGGAATGGAACAATCGGCGCGAGAACGTCTCGCTTTCGTCGTTCCAATTTGACAGTATCAGTTTAGGGCGAAATGGTCAAAGGCAATACGACGCCAGTCGCGCGAAAGTTCTCGGAGCTGCGGATTCTCCGGGCGGCGGCTGGCACTGGGGGTGCGGGGGATGGTAGCCTTCAGCCGGCGAGGAAATCGGGGCGGGGCTCCGGCGATCGCCGGTCTGTTCGGGTCGCGTTTCCGAAACGAGTCGAGTGAGGAGGTTCCATCGTGACTGACCAACCGACCAGCGGGGATCTTCAGCAAAAGTACCGGCAGTTCCTCGATCTCCTGCCGTTGACACTGGCGCTGGCGGGTTTGCCGTCCAGTGAGTCGCGGCTGTACAGCGAGGAGCAGATTGAGGCGAGGGCCATGACCGTCAAGGCGGCGTACCGGGTGGCACGGACAACCGCAAAGGAATGCCTGGGCGGGTCGTAAGAACGTTGCCGGGAGGGCGACATTCGGGATCTGGAAACGGCCTCGGAGCGCTGTTTGGCTGTCGTCGGGAAGCCGATAAGAATCGCGTGGCGGGCCGGGTCACCGGCGGGGTCCAGGGGCCCCCGGCCCCTCGCCATGCCTAACGACGGCACCTCACACGCGAAAGGCCATCCTTGAAGATGACGACGCAACCGAAGGATGGAGAGCGCCGGCTCCGGGCCGCCATCATTGGAGTTGGTCTGGACGGGCCCCTCCGCCCCCACCGCATCATCACCGGTGACGACTGCCTGCTGATCGGTGGATCGGACCAGACCCGAGCCGAACTCCTCGAAACGATGCTCCGGCTTCAGTCCGAGCTCGAGCGTCTTGGGGTCGAGCTGGGGGAACTCGCGCCGGACGAACTGGCCGAGATTGCCTGGCGGATCGACTCCCCGGAACTTCACGCCATTGCCCTCCAGATGGAAGACGGCCTGGAGAAACGGGGACGTACCTTCGAGGAGTCCACCGCCGCAGAGCTCACGGAACTGGCAACCCGCTGGGAGCCTTGACCGAATCCGCCATGGCCGGATGGCCGCGCGTTGGCCTCCTCGCCGGGGGCGGCCGGGATCATCAACGATCCCGGCCGCCCCCGGTGATTTTTCCTGTCCCGTTGCCACCCGATGGTCAAGAAGTCCGCTCTCCCGACGAATTCTGAAACGGGATATCCTGGACGCGGGTAATGAGGTAGGACGGGACCAGTGACGACGACCCGCACGTCGGGCGAAGGCGAGCCGATGGATGATCGCGCGCTGGTCGAGGCGCTTCAGGCCGGCGATCCGCAGGCCCCTCGCTTGTTGGTCGAACGGTTCCAGGGGCTGCTCTTCGGCCTTTGCCTGAGGATGATGGGCCATCGTCACGACGCCGAGGACGTGCTCCAGGACACCTTCCTTCGCGCCCTTCGGAGCGTGAAGGGGTTCGAGCGAGACCGGCCTCTGCGACCCTGGTTGCTCGGAATCGCGGCCAACCGGTGCCGGACTGCCCTGGGGCGTCGCTCGAGGCGGCCCGCCACGACCGAGGCGATCGAATCGACCGCCGACCCTCGTTCGGCCATCGCCGATCCCGACGACCTGGCCGGAGAGCTGGAAGCCGCCCTCGAACGTCTTCGGCCCGAGTATCGCATGGTCTTCGTTCTTTTTCATGAGCAGGGACTTCCGTACGAGGAGATCAGTCAGGCCATCGGCCGGCCGGTCGGAACCGTCAAGACCTGGCTGCATCGGGCCAGGGCCGAGCTGGCCGAGCATTTGAGTCGCCGGGGTGTCGGTTGTTAACGCGGAGTCGCAACCCGCGGGCGGAGTGGTCGAGATGTCGTGTCGCGAGTACGAACAGGTCTGGCAGGATTGGCTCGACGCCAGAAGGGACGGAGCGCCACCCTTGACCGAGGCGCTCGAAGCCCACGTTTCGCGTTGCCCGTCGTGCGTTGATCGAGGCCGGCAATTCGCCATCCTTTCGCAGGCCATCGGGGCCTTGGGGCCGCCGGCGTCGCCGTCCCACGACCTGGCCGATCGAATTCTTGAGCGACGGAGGCACGAGCGGGAATCCGACGTCGTCGCGGTCCGGTTCGCGATCCCGCCCATGGCCCGCTGGGCCGTCGCCGCCGCAGTGCTGGTGGCCAGCCTCTTGGGGCTCCGCACCACATTCCGGCGAAATGGTGTGGTCGAGCCTCCCGTCCTGCACACCCAAAGGGAGCCGATCCGCCCGTTGACCGACTCGCTGGCCGAGGCCACCTCGGAGACCTGGAACCTGGCCCTGGAAAGCTCGGCGCCGGCGGCCCGATTGGGCCAGAGCATGCTGCTCTCCGCGTCGTCGGCGGAACCGAGCCTGTCCTTGCCCGACGAGTCGGCCGCCGCCGGTGAGGTGCTTCAGGCGGTCGGAGGTCGGGTTGTGACGGGTGTCCGGCCGCTTTCGGGAACCGCCCGTCGCGCCTTTGGATTCCTGTTGCCTTCGGGCCAGTCCATGAGCCCGGAGCCCCCCCAACCGCCAACTCGCGAAACGGGGCCTGACCCGTCGAATCGACCCGAGCGCTAGGAGCCGTCAAACCTATGCCATCGTTCCGCGTCATCGCCGCCCTGACTCTGCTTCTGTCCGTCTGGCAGAGCGGCCCCCGCGCGGTCCGGGCCGAACGCCCCGCCGACGGATTGCTCGCGCTGGTGCCCCCGGACGCCGCCGTGACCGTCGTGGTCGAGGATCTTCGATCGCACGCCCGCACGTTCCTCGAATCGCCGCTGGCCGGGGGACTCCAAACGCTGCCCGCGGTGCAAACCTGGCGCGCCTCGGAAGGGGCTCGGCGCTTCGCTCAGGCTCGTCGCGAGATCGAGGCCGCGCTGAAGGTGGATCTTTCGAAGGTCCGCGATGATCTGCTCGGCGACGCCGTCGTGCTCTCGCTCCACCCCGATCCGGACGGCGGCCCTGACCAGGCTCACGGACTCTTGCTCGTCCGCTTCCGCGATCGGGCCTTGCTCGACCGGCTGATCGACGTGATCAACCAGTCGGAGCGTCAGAGCGGCACGCTCCACGAGATCGTGGCCAGGAAGCACGGAGGGATCGACTACCAGGTTCGCCGGTTCAAGCCGGGCACGAAGGCCGACGAAGCCTATGCCGTGATCAACCAGGTGTTCGCCTGGTCGAACTCGGAGGCCCTGATTCGAAGCGTCCTCAACCATCGGTCGGAGGGTGGTGGCCTGGCCACCGAGCCGGGGTTTCGCAAGGTCCGCGACGCGCTTCCTCCGGAGGCCGTCGCGAGCCTGATGATTGATCCTCGCTACATCCAACGCCTGGCCGAGGCCGAGGCGGAACGCGAGGACGTCAACGCCTCGCCAAAACTGGGGCAGGAATCGTTCGAGCGGCTGCTTCGCGGCTATCTTTCGGCCGTCGAGTACGCCGGCGCGGCCGTTCAGCTTCGCAACGGTCTGATCGTCCACACCCACGAGGCGATCGACCCGACGAAGCTCGATGAGCCGCTCCGACGCTGGGGAACCGACGCCGGGAGCAACGACGAGCTGCTCCGCCGCGTGCCTCCCACCGCCCTGGCCCTGGCGGCGGGTCGGATCCACTTCGCGGCTCTGACCGACGAATTGCTCCTCGTCCTGCCCGCCTCCGAGCGGCCCCGCGCCGAGCGATTTTTGGCGAACCTGTCCGGGTTCTTCCTGGGCAAGGACCCCCGAGGCACGATCCTTCCGAATCTCGGCCCGGGCATGGTGGCGTTCGTCACGGACTCGCGGTCGGGCGAAGCCATCGAGCGGCCCGAGGGCGTGTTGGCCGTTCAACTCGCCGGTGGACCGATCGTGGCCGAGGCCCTCGATAACGCCCTTCGCACGGTCTTGACCCTCGTCGTGCTCGACCCGAAGCGCGCGGAGGCCGGACTCCGGGTCGAATCGCTCGAACAGAAGGGCGTCAAGGTCACGGCCTTGGTGGGAGCCCGGCGTTTGCTGGCCTATTCAGTGGGTCCCGATTTACTGGTGCTTGGCACCTCGGCGGAGGCGGTCTCCGCGTTTGCCACGGCCTCGCCGGTTCCCCTAGCCGAGACGCGATTCGGCCAGTTCCGGGCTGCCTACTTTCCCGAAGCCGAAACGTTTCTCTACGCCGATCTCCGGGCGATTCACGACCTAGCCGACTTGCATCGCGAAGATCTGGCCCGCCGCTTCGCCGCCAACCGTAGAGAGCCCGCCGAGGCGGCTCGTCGCGATATCGACCAGGTGCTCGCCCTGATGGGTCTGTTCCAGACGGGCTTCGCCACCCGGACCGTCGACGCCGGGTTCAACAGCGTGCATCAAACGCTTGGCCTAATCACCGGAGATCCCCCGTCGACTCCCTGATCCGAACCGTGTGCGTTCGCGATAAACCCCTGTTCGAACGAAAGTTCCGCTCGGGAGTGTGCGGCGAGAGTGGCTGGACACTACAATGGAAGCCGATGCGCCCTGAGGTGTCCGCCGCCCCCGATCTCCCCGAGCAGGTTGATGAAGCGACAACCCGGTCGACCGAAGTCCCATGCGAAGGCCTCGCGACAGGCCCGACCGCCCCAAACCGGGCCTCGAAAGCCCAACCTGCGAGCCGTTCCCGACGGGCCGATGTTGCCGGTCGAGGGGCCTGGAGCTGACCGGGGCGTTCCACAGGTGGCTCCCGCTGGTTTGCTCGCCGAGGTCGCGGGGGTCATCGCGCCGGTCGTCGAACAGGCCGTCCTGGTCGATCGGAAACGGGCCGATCGGGTCCTTGCCACCGAACTGAAGCGGCGTCGCGACCTCTCGGCCTCCGACCACCGCTTCCTCAGCCAGGCGATCTTCGCCCTGTTTCGCTGGAGGGGCTGGATCGAACCCCTGAAACTGGAACGGGTTGAGGAACGACTTCTACTCTCGACCCTGCTCGATCTCCCGACGATTCCGCCGGCCTGCCGAATTTGGGCGAGAATGGTCGGCCGCGACCCATCCCGCCTGATGGCGCTGGGGGATGCTCCGGGTTGGACCGCTCGGGCCGAGGGGTTCAAGCGGATGCTTGGCGGTAGGCCGGTCACGGCCGACCCCTGGCGTCTCTTCCCGTCTTGGTTGCGAGAGCACTTGCCCTTGCCGCCCGGAGTGGGCTCGGCCAAGTTGAAGTACCTCGAGGTCCTTCAGGTCCTTCAGACGCGGCCTCCGCTCTGGGTGCGGGCCCAGTCGAGCGACGTGGCGAAAACCTGGGAGGAGCTCCGGGGCCTCGGCCTGTCGCCAAGAGTCCATCCCCTGGCGACGCAGGCCGCCCAGCTCGATCCGGATGTGGACGTGTACCACCTTCCCCCCTTCGTCCGGGGCGAGCTGGAGATCCAGGACCTGGCCTCCCAGGCGGTTGCGATGGTCTGCGACCCAGACCCCGGCGAGCGATGGTGGGACGTCTGCGCGGGGGCCGGAGGTAAGGCGCTCCACCTGGCGTCCTTGATGAACGGCAAGGGGGTGGTGGTCGCCACCGAAACGCATCCCGGCCGCCTCAAGGAGGCGGTTCGGCGGGCACGCCGAAGCCCGTTCCGCAACCTCACAACCCGAACCTGGGACGGGCGGCATGTCGCGGGCAAGGCCGGGAGCTATCACGGGGTTCTCGTCGATGCGCCTTGCTCAGGAATCGGCACCTGGAGGCGGAACCCCGACGCGCGCTGGCTGATCGACGCTGAGGCGATCTCACGGCTCGCCACCCTTCAAGGGCGAATTCTGAACACCGCCGCCGGCGGCGTTCGAACCGGCGGCACGCTGGTTTACTCCGTCTGCACGGTGACACCCTCCGAGACGACCCACGTGATCCGGTCGTTCCTCGAAGCTCATGATGGGTTCCGACTCGACCCGTTTCCGCATCCGTTGACCGGCGACGAGACCGACGGAACCCTTCTGATCTGGCCTCAGGAGGCTGACAACGACGCGATGTTCATCGCCAGGATGGTCCGCGTCGGCTGAGCCAGACCACTGACGATTGAAGGGTAGGTCCCGCCGCGAGACCGTGTTTCGAGGCGAGGGGCACTCCTCGCACCGAGACGTGGAACCCGCGCCCGATGTTCCATCGAGGACGTCGTGAGTCTGGCACGAGGATTGCGGAACCCTGGGAAACAGCATAGGGAGCCGTCGATCGCTTGAACCCCGATCAGACTGACTATAACAATATATTGTGGCCTCTTGAGCGAGCAGGCCCTCGATCAGGAGTCCCCTGTCGTTGTGCGCGTTGATCGATCGGCGAGGATTCCGGTGGCCTTCCCGAGGACCGACGGGTCGTGGATGGGACCGACACCAACACGAATGGAGAAAGCCTCGGATCGGCGTACTCCTTGGACTCGATGTGGCCCGATTTCGTGAGGTTTGTCGTAGAACCTGAGTGAGACTGCGGTGGACACCTCGGCTTCATCCGCCCGATGAGACCACGCGAACGGTCGACGCCCGACCTCGCGTGG
Source organism: uncultured Isosphaeraceae bacterium (assembly GCA_964599655.1). Classification (GTDB taxonomy): domain Bacteria; phylum Planctomycetota; class Planctomycetia; order Isosphaerales; family Isosphaeraceae; genus CAZRGV01. The sequence continues at coordinate 34,868 of CAZRGV010000031.1, forward strand.
GGAGGTAGCAGACGCTCATGACGGTTAACTATCACGTTGTCGTTGCCGTTCAGGGCGCGGAGCTCGCCAACCGGCTCCGTGCCTCGAGATTCCAGGTCGACGAAGTCGAGACTGGCGCCGACGTTCTTCGACGAACCTCGGAGCGGGCCGATCTGGTCATCGTCGAAGGCGACCTGCCCGACGTGAGTGGACCGGATTTGTGCCGTCGCCTGAAGTCGGATCCGGCCACGTCGGGGATTCCGATTCTTCAGCTGCTCGCGGACGGTGGTCAAGCCGCCGGCGAAGGGTTTGACGGCTACCTCGAGCCTCCGGTCGAGCCTTTCGGGCTCGCGGCGCTACTTGGAAAACTTCTGCGCGACTCGAGACAATCGGAACGTGATTTGCTCATGCGAGTCGACCAGTTGCAAGCGGGGTTCGACGCGCTGGAGGACGGCGTGGGTATGCTGGCCGTCGACGGCACGATACTCCATTGCAACCCGTCGTTGGCCGGCTTGCTGGGCATCCCACACGAGTCGGCACGAGGGAAGGATTATCTGTCGTTGACGGTCTCGTGGCCGATCAAGCGCTGGGAGCGGCCGTTTACGAGGGCCCTGGCGACCGGACGCCGGCAGTCGGGGGACTGGATGATTCGCGAACGAGCGTACCGCATTTCGGCGACACCGGTTTCCGGCCCCGACGGCCGAACGACGTGCGTCGTCATGCACTTGAGCGACGAGACCGATCGGCGCCGGTTGCACGAACGGATTACCGAGGTTGAGTCGGCAAGGCTGGCGACGGAGGCGCGAATCGCCCAGTTGGAGCGCGAGGCAAGGTTCCTCCAGCAATTGCGGCCGTTGGGGCCCGAGGACGAACTCTCAAGCCCGGATCGTCGGCTGCGTCACAAGCATCCCGCCACCTTTGAGCAGTGCGTCCAGGACTATGAACGTCTGATCGATATGGCGCTGGAGCAACGGAGTTATCAGGTCTCGCACCAGGCCGAGATCAGCGGCCGGTTACGTGCCATGGCCGAGAGGCTGGGAACGCTGGGATCGACGCCCAGGGACGTGATCGAGGTTCACGGCGAGGCTCTGAAGCGCGGGACCCATCGGCAAGCGGCCCAGCGTGCGCATGCGGTGACCGAGGAGAGCCGGCTTCTGGTTCTGGAGTTGATGGGGCACCTGGCGGCGTATTACCGAACCCTGGCGCGTTGTGCACGCCGCGGTCCGCCGTCCGGAGGCGCGGTGTCGGAAGACGATAGGAACGAGGCCATGGGATGATGACATTGATCAAACTCTATGTGGCAGGTCAGACGCCCCGGTCGCGGGCGGCCATCGAAACTCTTCGCCGGATTTGCGAGGAGGAGTTACAGGGACGATATGAAATGCTCGTCATCGATGTCCTGGAACGGCCGCAACTGGCCGAGGACGAAAAGATCCTGGCGACGCCGACGGTGATCAAGGAGCTTCCGCCTCCGATTCGCCGGCTCATCGGCGACCTGTCGGACCGGGATCGTGTGCTCGTCGGGCTCGACCTTCGTGCCGGCCCGCGCGAGGACGAGCCCTTGGGGAGCGCTTCGTGAGTATGGACCAATCGATTCGCAAGCTTAAGACCGAGATTGACGGCTTCGATCTGATCTCCGAAGGCGGTCTTCCACAAGGCCGCGCCACGCTGGTCTCCGGCACGTCGGGCAGCGCCAAGACCGTGTTCGCGGCCCAGTTTCTGGCCGCGGGAATCGAGCGGGTCCGGGAGGCCGGCGTCTTCGTGACCTTCGAGGAACCACCCGAGGATATTCGTCGCAACGTTCAAGGGTTCGGCTGGGACGTGGCCTCGTGGGAGGCGCAGGGACTCTGGGCGTTCGTGGATGCCTCGCCACGGCCGGGAGAGCCCTGGGTCGTGGCTGGAGAATTTGACCTGGGCGCCCTCCTGGCCCGCATCGAACACGCGGTCCGGAAGGTGAACGCGCGACGGATCTCGATCGACTCGATCGGTGGCGTGTTCGCCCAGCTCGGTGACCGGGCGATCATCCGGCACGAGCTCTTCCGACTGGCCGCGTCGCTCAAAGAAATGGGACTCACGACTCTCATCACCTCCGAACGGACCGAAGAACATGGGGCCGTCTCGCGCTACGGAGTCGAGGAGTTCGTCTCCGATAATGTGATCATCTTCCGAAATACCCTGACCGACGAGCTGCGGCGTCGAACGGTGGAGATCCTCAAGTTCCGGGGAACCTCGCACCAGAAGGGGGAGTGGCCGTTCACAATCGTCCCCGGACAGGGCATCGTGGTCATTCCACTCTCGGCACTGGAACTGAAGCAGAAGTCGTCCGACCTTCGCATCACCTCGGGAGATCCCGAACTCGATGCCATGTGCGGCGGCGGGTTCTTCCGCGACTCGATCATCCTGGTCAGCGGACCGACGGGTACGGGCAAGACCCTGATCACGACCGAGTTCCTGGCGGGCGGGGCCGCCTCGGGCGAACGCTGCTTGCTCTTCGCCTTCGAGGAGAGCCGCGAGCAGCTCTTCCGGAACGCGAGTGGCTGGGGAATCGACTTCGCCCAGATGGAGGCCGACGGTCTGCTAAAGGTGGTCTGCGCCTATCCCGAGTCGTCGGCCCTGGAGGACCACCTGATCCGGTTGAAGCAGGAGATCGAGCAGTTCCGGCCCAACCGCGTGGCGGTGGATAGCCTTTCGGCTCTCGAACGGGTCTCGGCCGTAAAGGGGTTCCGCGAGTTCGTGATCGGGCTCTCGTCGTTCATCAAGCACCTGGAGATTCCCGGCCTGTTCACCGCGACGACCCCAACCTTGCTTGGCGGCCAGTCGATCACAGAGACACACATATCGACCACCACCGACTCGATTATTCTGCTCCGTTATGTCGAGGTGAACGGCCAGATGCGGCGAGGGCTGACGGTCCTGAAAATGCGGGGTTCGACCCACGACAAGGAGATCCACGAGTTCACCATTGATGGGCGAGGTCTTCATGTCGGCAAACCGTTCCGGAACATCTTCGGGATCCTCTCGGGCAACTTCACCCACGTGTCGGCCGATGAGCTTGAGCGACTGGACAGGCTGTTCTCAGACGAGGGGTTCAGGGCAACGGGCCCTGAGATCAATCCGTCATGAACCGCGAACCTGACGAGCCCTTCTATCCCGATGGCGCGGGAGAGGACGAGCTCCGGCGGGCCTTGCGGGAGAGCGAGGCCCGGTTCCGCAACGTCATCGAGAAGAACGCGGACGGCATGGTCATTGTCGGGCGAGACGGAACCATCCGCTTCGTCAATCCGGCTGCCGAAACCCTTCTGGGCCGCCGCGCCGCGGAACTACTCGACGGGGTCTTCGGCATCCCGGTCGCGCCCGGTGAGACGACCGAAATCGAGATCCATCCGCCCGGCGGACGGCTCCGGTTCGCCGAGATGCGGGTCGTCGACACCGAGTGGGAAGGCCGGCCGGCGTACCTGGCCTCGCTGCGCGATGTCACCGAACGGCGACAGGCCGACGAGGCCCTCCGCCAGAGCGAGGAACGGTTCCGATTACTGGTCGAAGGAGTCAAGGATTACGGCATCATCATGCTTGACCCGGAGGGCCTGATCACCAGCTGGAATACCGGCGCCGAGCGGCTGCTGGGCTACGGCGAACAAGAGATCCTCGGTCAGCCGTTCGACCGGCTGTTTCTCCCTGAAGAGGCGCGGTCCGGAGAGCCCCGTCAACGGTTGGCCGTCGCCGCCAACGAGGGGCAGGCAGAAGCCGAGGGCTGGCGGATTCGCAAGGACGGCAGCCAGTTCTGGGCCTCCTGCGAGGTCTCCGCCGTCCGGGACGACCTGGGACGCCTGCTCGGATTCGCCAAGGTCATCCACGACACCACCGAACGCAAGCGGCTCGAACAGGAGTTGCGCCGCCGCGCTGACGAACTGGCCGAGGCTGACCGTCAAAAGAATGATTATTTGGCAATGCTTGCACATGAGCTGCGAAATCCTTTGGCGCCGGTACTCAACGCCTTGCAGATCTTACGGCTAGCCGACGACCCCGCCATGACCCGGCGCGCCCAGGACATGATCGAGCGCCAGGTCCGGCACATGGCCCGTCTCGTCGACGACCTGCTCGACGTCTCCCGGATCACCCGGGGCAAGATCCGGCTCCGCCGCGAACCGCTCGACCTCTGTCAGGCCATTGAACGTGCCCTCGAATCCGTCCGACCGCTGGCCGAGTCGAAGCGCATCGCTCTCGGCTTCGAGCGGCCCAGCTGCCCGCTCCGCGTCGAGGCCGACCCGACTCGCATCGAACAGGTTATGACGAACCTTTTCAATAATGCCGTCAAGTACACCGAGCCGGAGGGGCATGTCCGGGTCGTGGCCGGTCACGAGGGGTCCGACGCGGTGGTGCGGGTTCTCGACGACGGGATCGGCATCGCCTCCGAGATGCTCCCTCGCGTGTTCGACCTGTTCACTCAGGTCGATCGCTCGCTCGACCGAAGCGAGGGAGGTCTTGGTATCGGATTGACCCTTGTTCGCAGCCTTGTCGAGCTCCACAACGGCCGGGTTGAAGCTCGCAGCGAGGGCCTGGGGCGGGGCAGTGAGTTCGTCGTCCGTCTTCCCGCGTTGACGGAACCCGAACAAATCCATAATCAACATGATACAGAACTGCGTTTAACATCAAATCTGAGGCGTGTTCTGGTCGTCGACGACAACCGGCATGCCGCCGAGAGCCTGGCGGTGCTTCTGAGGCTATGGGGCCACGAGGCTACCCTCGCCCACGACGGTCCGGCCACGCTGGAGGCGGTGGAGACCTCGAGGCCTCAGGTCGTCTTGCTCGATATTGGATTGCCCTACATGAATGGGTATGAGGTGGCCCGTCGCCTCCGACGCCGGCGCGACCTGCCTGACTTGGTGCTGGTGGCAATGACCGGCTACGGCCAGGACGAGGACCGTCAGCGCTCGATCGAGGCCGGGTTCGACCATCATCTGGTCAAACCGATTGACCTCGAGGCGCTCCGGTCTCTACTCGGCGAAACCGAACTCTTCCAGCCTCGAGCCGATATCGACGGACCAGGCTGAGCCGGTGAACGGACTCGTGGGGTTCGTTCCATCCTGTCTCAGAGTTGTCCTGATCAGGACGAGGGAATCAACGGTGGAGGAGATCCCGCAATAGCGGGTCTGGAACGTAAAAAATGTCCAACAGGAACTTACAACGAGACGACTGGATCGCCCCGGAGAGTCTCGTAACTACTGTGCCGCAACGTCTCGACCGTAAGTCCTGATAGGGATGCGCGTCTTCAGTTGGCACGATCTGAATTGATCCTGCATCCCACTGCATTTCCTCCTGAGGACTCGCTTGCCTGTCTGCATGGACGCCTGTAGTTTGTCGGTATTCTGCACTCCACGCTGGAGTGGGAGGTGTCCGGATGTTGTATGCCATTTCTGCAATTATTGTACTATGCTCCGTTGCTTTCGGGCTCTACGCTCTCTTTCGAATGCAGGAATTGAGAGTGCAGGTTGCCACACTCCAGCAGGAGTTAGAGGAGCTTGAGGCCGACAGCTTGCGAGAAGTGGAGACTCTAAAGAGTGAACTATCCAAGCTCGAAAAAATCAGACATATCCCCGAAATAATTGAAAGAGCAAGAAAGTTTGAGGCGGAGGGAAGATTCAAACTGGAGCAGGCACGGCAGGAAGCGAATACCATCATCCAATGGGCAAAGATCGAAGCTGGGCGACTCAACGACAAGGCTGAGTCAGAGTATAGAAGTGCTCAGCAGAGGGCTAATGCGATCCTGGCGGATGCCGCCTACCAGGCATCCCTCGAGGCCAAGAGACTAACAGCCAAAGCTGAGACTACGCTGGCCAACGCGAATGATTCACTGAGGCTGGCCAAGGCCCAAGCCAGCGCGCAGCTCGAGGACGCCCAGAGCAAGGTCAAGGAGATCTTGAAGCAGGCCAAGAAGGAGGCCAAGGAGAAGACTCAGAGGGCTGAGGCGGTCCTTGACCGAGCTACTGTCTATGCAAATCAGATCCGGCTCAAAGCGGAGGCGGACGCTGAGGCCCTCGCAGGCAAAGCGTACGAATCTCGAAGGCTGTACGACCATTATGCCGCTGTCGCCGAGGCTTACAAGAATGCCGTTGAGAAGTATGTGGGCAGTTATCTTGTCCCTTCAACTCACATCCTCGATGAGCTGGCGCAGCAGTATGGGTTCCACAAAGCTGGTGAACAACTCAAGACCGCTAGAGAGAGAACCAGACTGATGGAGAAAAATCGGACTGCGGCGACCTGTAACTATCCTGATGGATGGAAAAGAGATTATGCGATTAATTTCATTCTTGCGGCCTTTAATGGCAAGGTGGATACAATCCTGTCCAGAGTCAAGCCCGCGCAACAGGGAAAGCAAATCCAGGAGATCAAGGATGCCTTTGCCATGGTCAACCAGAGCGGCATGGTTTTCAGGAATGCAAGGATTAATCCCGAGTATCTCGATTCCAGGCTTGAGGAATACAAGTGGGCCGTTGTCGTCCAGAAACTCAAGCAGAACCAGAGAGAGGAGCAGAGAGCGATTCGAGAGCAGATGAGAGAAGAAGCGAGATCTAGAAAGGAGTATGAAAGAGCACTGAAGCAAACCCAAAGGGAGGAGGAACTTCTTAACAAGGCTCTTGAGAAAGCGAGGCTTGAGTTTGCTGCCGCGTCCGCGCAAGAGAGGGCCAAATTGGAGACGCGGATCGCAGAGTTGAGTGCCAGGCTCCAGGAGCAGGAGAGCAAGAAAAGGGCTCTGTCACAGGCTCAACTCACAAAAACAGGTTATGTGTATATAATATCTAATGTAGGTTCTTTTGGAGAAGACATTTATAAGATTGGATTGACAAGGAGATTGAATCCCGAAGAGAGGGTCAGGGAACTGGGAACTGCCAGCGTTCCCTTCCCGTTCGACACTCATGCGATGATCAAGGCGGAAAACGCTCCTGCTCTTGAGGCTGCCCTTCACAAAAAGTTCTTGTCCTGCAAAGTGAACAAAATAAACAAAAAGAAAGAATATTTCAAGACTAGTATACTTGAAATCAAAAAAGCAGTGGAGGAACTTGGCCTGGAGGCTGAATGGACCATTACCGCCGAGGCTCAGCAATATAAAGAAACTCTGGCGCTTGAGAAATCCATGAATGATGACCCACAACTCAAACTGCAATGGCTCAAGGACCAAGAGGCATATGAGAACGCTGCCGCACTGAAAGGAGACACGGAGGATAACGGCGAGATGGTTGAGTCAATGGAAGAAAATAAGACAAAGACTCGAAAGTCTAATTTTAAGAATATTCATTAAAATAAAGTAAATTATATAAAAGAAAAATATATGCTTCCAAAATTTATAAATCTGATTCGGTTGATGCGTTGCATCCGAGGGGGCGATCCACGGTGGCCTGTTGTTCCGCGAACGACGGAGTGGACTACAAGGTATAGCCAGATTATTACAGGACCGACGATTCGGGGCAAGATGTGTTGGCCAGATGCCGCCTCTATGATCCAGCAAGTGGCGTGGCACGACCTCTGTGACGCCCTAGGGGGGCGGGTTACAGGGGACACAACCTCGATTCTGGTCATGGATCGAATTCCTCCCCAATGAATCGAATGCAGGCTGTCCCATTGATCCTTGGTGGGAATCGACGCAAACCAGAGCGATTCGTCGGAGTCATTGTGAATCGGGGATTTGCGGTTGGCGAACGGGTGGGCCTTATCTAACCTGGGAGTGAGGCCTCGCTCTGACGAAAATCTGGAGAGACGGCTCGGGCGAGGTGGGCGGATTCACTTTCGAGTCGCTGGGCGGCGGAGGCTCGGGTTGCAGTTCCTGCTGAAAACCGTTTTGTTGTTCGCCGCCACGGCGGCCGCCGAGTTGGTCGGGTGCTACCTGCCTTATCTGTGGCTTCGTGGAGGGAGACCGGCCTGGATTCTGGTGCCTGCGGCGCTGAGCTTGGGCGTCTTCGCCTGGCTGCTGAGTCTTCATCCGACGGCGTCCGGCCGGGTTTACGCAGCCTATGGCGGAGTTTATGTCGCGATGGCGGTTCTCTGGCTCTGGGCGGTCGATGGCGTGCGTCCGGGCCGTTGGGATCTCCTGGGTGCGGCGGTTTCGCTCCTGGGAATGGCGATCATCATGTTCGCGCCTCGTGATACGACTACGGGTTCGGTACGATCGTTGCATCCAGGGAGCCGGGCATCCTCGGCGGGGTCGTCGTTGTCGGCCCAATTGAGGAAATGCGATGAGGTTGGTGTATCGGGATCTGGGCGAAAGACGACTGGGGAGGTTGAGGCGCCGGCGGCGGGCGACGGGGGCCAGGCGTCGGATTCATGAACGGCTTTCGACTCCTTCTGGCGTGTGGATCGACGACGGGTTAAACTAGAAGTCGGTTACTGCTGGGCCTGTTTATGGAACTCGCCCGAGTCGGATCACGCGACCGGTCACACCCAGCCTTGCCGGAACGCAACGTCTTCGCTGTTGCTCCTCGATGCTGGAGGGGAAATTTATGGACCCTGAGATTGTGCCTGTCGTCCAGCAGAGTTTCGGCCGTTGTTTGTTGAATAAAACCCAGCCGAGGAGTTTTCTCGACGCGTTCTATGAGGAGTTTCTCGCGAGCGATCCTCGGATCAAGCCGATGTTTTCCAAAACAGACATGGAGAGGCAAAAGAGTCTGTTGCGGCAGGGGCTCGTCATGCTCATCATGTTCGGGAGTGGCTCTCCGATGGCAAAAACGGCCGTCGATCAGCTGGCCTTGAAACATGACCACAACCACTTGAACGTCGATCCAGGGTTGTATCGGCTCTGGAAGAAAAGTCTGCTCTCGTGTGTAAAAGCGTATGATCCGAAGTACGATGACAAGATCAACGATAAATGGAGCGAGATTCTTGATCTTGGCATCAATGTGATGAAGGAGGCGTATTGACGGACGGCTTGAGCTCGGGAAGTGTGTTTCGAGCCAGCGGATTCCGTGGCGGGCTTCCGCCTATTGAGTTTGTCAGTGTACATACGATACGTGCGGTCAAGCACGGTTCTAACGGTCGTTTGGCGCGCGCGAGTCGAGGATCCTGGTGGCGGCGAGGCTATTTCCGAAGGTCTTGAAGTCGTTGAAGGTCCAGACGATCTTCTTGTTTCGGGTGACCTCGAAGATTTGTGGGTTGTCGGGTCCGGCGTGAGTGTTGCCGACGAGGAGATTGCCGTTGGGGCGGAGTTGAAGGGTGGTTACCCAGGCGAGCCGGATGTCGGGCAGCTCGTCGTGTTCGAGGGACCAGGCGACCTTACCCTCGGGCGTGATCTCGATGACGCGGTTGCCATTGCCGGCGGCGATGAGGGTGTTGCCGCTTTCGAGGCGAAGGGCGCCGAAGACCTCGGTGCCGTGGCCTTCGGGTCCGTGGCCGGGCGAACGAGGGCGGTCGGCGAGGTCGAGGGTGTAGGACCAGACGACGTTGCCGTTGGTGTCGTATTCGCGGACCGTTCCGTCGGCCTCATGGCAGACGAGGTAATGCCCGTTTTCGAGCTTTCGGGCGAGCCTGGTGTCGCGATGTGGGTGGGGATGGTCGACCTTGAGGGGGATCTGGCGGACGATTTTGCCGTGGCGATCGACCTCGACGAGTCGGCGGTTGCCGCTTTCGGCGATCATCGTGAGGCCGTCCGCCAGGCGCTGGAAGGCGTGGATCTCGACGTGATCGACGCCCTGGAGCGGTTCAGCCTTGTAGCTCCAGACGACCTGTTTCGCGGGTGTCATCTCGACGACGGTATCACGGCCGGTGGGAAAAAGGATGTTGCCGTTTGGAAGCATTTCGAGGTCGTGGACTTCGGCCGGCGCGGGGTGTTCCCACGAGACGCGACCATCGGGCTCGACGATGGCGACGTGGCCGCGATCGGCGCCGAGCACGCGGTACGAACGCGGGTTCTGGGCCATCACGGGCGTGGTCAGTGAGAGTGACAGCACGGAGAGGATTGCAAGTCGCATAACGTTCGTACTCTGAAGTGGGTGCCGATCTGGGTCGATGGCTGGTCAGTCACGTTCGGTCGTCCGGTGCGGCGGACGCGATCCGCCCGGTTTCAATCCGAGGACTGGCATCTCGAAGACTCGGAGCCAGTCCTCGGATTGAAACAGCCGCTTATTTCTCGAAGAGGGACTCGGCGGGAACGATGGTGACCTTGACCTCGCCGAGGGGGAGCCTGGCGATGATCTTGTCCTCGGCGAGGATCGTTTCAGGGGTGCCCTCAGTGTCATAGGTGATGGGCGTGGGCTGGCCGGAGAGGAGCAGGTTGCGGAGGGCCTTGGCGTCCTGGGTGACGATGGCCACCTGCATGCCTTTTGACTTGAGGTGGCGGCGGACGGCAGCGTTGACCTGCTCGACGGTGAGCTTTGGCAGGCGGCGCTGGAGTTCGGTGACGAGGTCGTCTCGATCGTAGAGGCCGCCCTCCATTGCGTAGCCGAGGCGTCGCGAGAGGGTCTGAACCCAGAGGTTGCTGTAGTTCAGCAGGAACGAACGGGTGACCTCGAAGTCTTGTTCACTCATACCCTCGTCCACGAGTTTGTTCAACTCATACAGAGCCGCGCGGAGGGCGAAACCAGCCTTGTCGTGCGGGACGGGGCGGATCCAGATGGAAAAGTATTGCTGTCGACGGGGATTGTTCGGGATCGGAAGGTTGCTGGCGCCTTCCTGAATGAAATCCTCGATATACGAGTAATCGCCGTAGTTGAGCCCTCGGTCGCGCCGGAGGTGCTGCATGAGCTTGCCGTTGAAGGTGCGATGCTCGCCGAGGTAGGAGTTGGCGACGGCGAGGGCGTAGAAGTCGTCGTCGCGGCGAGTGACGTCGAGCGGGAAGCCGAAGGAGATGGCGGTGGCGTCGGCCGGCTTCTCGACGATGGTGACGTCGAGCCCCTGAGGTGCCTTCACCTCGGGCAGGATGGGGATCTTGCCCGAGCCGTCGGGCAGGGCGTTGAGGTCGTCTCGAAACGTGTTCACGAAGGCGTTGTCGGCGCCTCCGGCCACGCCGATCTGGACGGTCGCGCGGCCGTAGTGGGCCTTGTGGAAGGCCTTCACGTCGTCAATCGTGATGGCCTTGAGCCCCTGCACGGAGCCGAGGTTGACGTGGCCGTAGGGGTGGCCGGGGCCGTAGATCTTGAGTTGAAGGACCTGCTTTCCGAGCTCCTCGTCGTTGCCACCGCGGAGGAACTTGGTGAGATAGTCGAGCGCCTGGTTGCGGAGCCGTTCGAAGTCTTCTTCAGCGAAGCGCGGAGACGTGAGCATCTGGGCCATGATTTTTTCATAGGCGGCCAGATTGTCGCGATGGATGACCCCCGAGAAGACGGTAACTTCCTTGTGGCACTGGTGCGAGAGGTCGGCGGCCATGGGGTAGAATTTTCTGAGGATCTCTTCATAAGAGAGATCCTTGCTACCTCCCTCGGCGATGAGCGAGGCAGTCAGCGCGGCCAGACCCTCCTTTCCGGAGGGATCGTTCTGAGCGCCGGCCAGGACGATGACGCGGAGCGCCACCAGGGGACTGGACGCGGAGGGAAGATAGGTGGTCAGCGGAGGCTTTGGCTCCTGGGCGTGTGAAATGGGGGCCAGGGTGACGGCGATGGCGAGGGCGGTCGTGGTGAGGAGAGTCGGGTTCATCGGGGGCTGGCCTCCGCTTTCGTTTCGAGGGTCACCACGGTCCGGTTGGTCGGGGCGAAGTAGCGGCCGGCGACGCGCTGAAGGTCAGCGGGGGTCAGTGCGTCGAAGGCGGCATAGAGGTCGTTCATGGCGTCGGGTCGGCCGGTGACGGCGATTGAATCGGCCACGGCGCCGGCGACGGCGTCAGCATTGACGAGCGAGCCGGCGAAGGCGTAACGCAGGTGCGACTTGATGGCACCGAGGCGGGCCGGATCAATGGGGGTTTTCGCAGCCTCGGCCAGGGCCATCTCGATGCGGGACTTGACGTGGGCGACGTCGCTCGACTCGCGGACGAGAGCGAAGACCGTGAACAGGCCGGGGTCGCGCTTGTATTCGGCGTCAGCACCCATCTGGGCGACTTTCTGCTCTTTGAGGACGAGCTGCTCGTAGAGCGGGCTGGTCTCGCCGAAGAGGGCCTCGGCGAGGGCGCCCAGGGCCGCCGCGTCGGGATTCTTTGGATTACCGTTGGGAATATGGTAACCCATGTAGAGAATTGGCAATGTGGGTGTGGGCCAGGTCAAAGCGGCGGTGCGTTCCTCGGTCTGGGGCGGCTCGGTGGGAATCTCGACCTGAGCATGGCCGCGCTTCCAGCTTCCGTAGTACGTTTTCGCCAGCGAGACCAGACGGTTGTGATCGACGTCTCCGGCGACGATGATCGCGCAGTTCTCGGGCCGATACCAGCGGTCGAAGAAGGTCTTACTGTAGGCGTACTGGTTGGGCATATCCTTGATGTCGGCCAGGAAACCGATGGTGGTGTGCTTGTACGTATGGGTTGTGTACGCCTTGTCCTGCATGGACTCGTTGAGGATGAGGAAGGGGGACGAGGCGCTTTTGTTGTACTCGCCCAGCACCGCGCGGGCTTCTTTCTGGAAGGCCGGCTGGTCGTACTCGAGGTTCTGGAAGCGGTCGGACTCGAGCTCCATAACCTTCTCGAGGGCCGAGGCGGGAACGGTCAGGTAGTAGCGGGTCCAGTCGTCGGAGGTACTGGCGTTGAAGTTGGCGCCCAGGGCCTTGAGGGCGTCGTTGTACGCGTCCTCCGAGTACTTTTTGGTTCCTCGGAACATCATGTGCTCAAAAAAGTGAGCAAAGCCGGTGAGCCCCTTCTCGACTTCATTGCGGGAGCCGGTGCGGACCAGGGTGTAATAGGCGATGATGCCCGGAGAGTCGTAGGGGACGGAGAGGACTGTCAGGCCGTTATCGAGGGTGGTTTCCTGGATCGGGTAGGGGAAGACCGGTTCGGCCGCGCGGCTGAGACCGGTGAGCGCCACCAGGCCGCCGATGACGGCCGGGAGCGTAAGCCAGGGTCGATTTCGCATCGTATCGCGTGCCTCCGTTGCGAGTCGAGTGACGACGCCGGCGCGTCCGGCGGACCCCCCGTTTTGTCCGACGGTGAGGATTTCGCACGAACGCGCGCGGGCTATTTCCGGGACGATGATTCTTCTTATTACTTTGTTTTGAAGTTTTGCGATGGGCCGTCCTCGCCGATCTGGACCGTGAATTCGGAGCCGTCGGGCGAGACCGAAACGTGAATGAACTGGCCGCCGGACTCGTCCTTGTTGGCGATGAGGGCGGGGTCGGTGTTATCGTCGGGGCCCGTCGCCGCGTTCTTGTGCAGTTGATAAGCAGCCTTGATCGAAGGGATTGACCGCAGGAGTTTGACGACCGCGGGCGAGCCCCCCTTGCGAGGACCGTTGTTCATGATGGCCACGGTTGGCGCAATGGTTTTGACGAGTGTGGGGTGGTTGGAAATGTCCATGCCATGGTGGGTCACCTGGTAGAGGTCGACGGATCCGATACTGTTAATGGGACAGACGAGCTTTTTCTCGACGTTCCAGGTGAGGTCGCCGCAATCGAGGAAGTCGAACTTCGCGTGGTGGACGATCAAGGCGAGGCTCCGGGCATTGTCGGAAGGATCGACCGGTTTGTCGGGCGGAGCCGACTCGCAGAGAGGGTTGGCCGGCTCGGCCGGTGAGGGGCGGACGATCACGTTGCCGCCGGAGGCGAGAATGATGGCCTCGACCGAGCCCTTGAGGGGCAACGAGTCGCCGGGCCGAAGCGCCTTGCGCTTGCCCTGGCTAGCCTTCCGATAGGCGATTCCGAGCGGATCGTCGGGCTTTGGTCCATCGGGGAAGTCGAGGCCGGAGAGGTTGTCCTCGGGCAGGCCGCGGTCCCAGAAGTGGTCGATCCGCAGGCGCTTCGCGAGTCCTTCGACGCCGCCGAAGTGGTCGCGGTGCCAGTGGGTGGTGACCAGGTGGTCGAGATGGTCAAGGCCGGCAAGGTCTTTGAGCACATGTTCGATGCGCTTCGGGTCTCGGTCGTCGAAGCCGGGCCAGCCCGAATCGATCAGGATGGATTCTTTCTCTGGCGTGACGATCAGGGTCGCGGCGCCTCCCATGACGTCGATGAAGTAGAGATCGAGTCCTTGCGAGGGGGGCACACCGGCCCCGCCGAGAAGCACGACGGCGGCCAGGGCGAGAACGACGCGCGTCGGTCCAGAAGCTCGCATGTGAGGATTCTCTCGTTTACGGGGCCGTTCTATGAAGTACGGAAGCGATCAAAGAGGTTGCGGGTGATGCGCTGAACGCGGGGGTCGGGGCCTTGCGGCCTGGTATAGACCGCGGGGCGGACATAGCCGGGGGGCTCGGAGAGGCCGTCGGCCCACCAGATGGTGGCGGCGTTGAAAACGAGGTTGTCCTTCGGGCCGGGGTAGAGGGTGGCGGCGTAGTGGCCCTCGACCTTCGAGCCGTTGGTCGTGGCGCCGCTGGCGACGACCTCGAGCCCGGGGATGTCGGCGGGATCTCCGTGCCACTCCCAGCCGACGAGGCCGGGAATTCCGTCGCCTTCTTTCATGCCGGTGCCGGCGAAGAGCCAGTGGTCGGGCTTGCGGCAGATCCAATCGCCGCCGCCGGTAACGGGATACATGTTGCGAGCCCCCATGAGCAGGCCCTCGCTCGGACCGTGCTGGGTGAGCCGGGCCATGTCGGGGAACCCCTGGGCCGTGTCGTCGACACCGCCGAAGAGGCCGATCCGAGTGAGGATCCGGTAAGGACGACCGTCGGTCGAGGGGAGCATCGGCACGACGCCGCAAACAGCGTTGCCCGAGAGGAACGCGACGTGAATGCCATGCTCAATAGCGTTTTTGACGTTGTTATACATGTCCAGGGACCAGTACTCGTCGTGTCCGACGGAGAGGAACGCCCTGGCGCGCAGGAGGCCCTTCGGGTCGCGGTGGGTGTCGGTGTTGGAGATATACGAAACGTCCAGTCCTTGCTGCTCCATCCAGTAAGCAAGAGGGAATTCCCAGAGGAGGAATTCGCCCGAACCGACCGACAGGGGAGCATCGAAGATTTGGCAGTACTTGCCGTAGGGGCGGTCGAAGCTGACCTTCACGTCCGGGCCCCAGTACCAGTTCTTCTTGCCGTCGTCGTAGAGGGCGAACTGGCTTGGCCATCGGTTGTAGGCGTTCCAGGTGTTGTCGCTGACCTGGAAGAGGAAGTCGGTCTTCCGATCATCTCGCACGACGAAGATGACGTAGCTTTGCAGCTCTTCGCGCTCGGCGGTGAGTTTGCCGAGGTAGACGCCGCTGAGCCAGTCGTCGGGGATGGTCAGGGTTGCGCAGGGTTCCCAATGGCATTCGCGGAGCCGCATCTCGCCGATCGGCGGGTCGGGCTGGACCGAGCCGTCGAAGGGGCCGAGCCGGAGCATGTGCCGTGCTCCGTGTCCCTGGTAGTAACCCATGCGGTAGACGTCGATGACGAACGGCGAGGCGGGGTTGGTGCTGACGTGGAGATCGATCGACTCGCCGGGCCGGACGCTCGTCTTCGAGGCGAAGCCCTCGATCCAGGGGGAGCGGTACTTGGTAGCTGGATCGACGCGGACGTTGGAGGCCATCCAGTCGCGAGTGCCTGGCTTGTCGTTCTCGGCGCGGATGAGGTCGGCCCCTTCGGCGGCGGCGCCCGAGGGGGTTCGCAGCGCCGAGGCGAGGCTGGCGGCGGCCGCCGTCCGAAGCAGGTCGCGACGATTCAGTTCGGGGTCGAGGGGCATGGCGGGGGGTCTCCTTCGCTCGTCTGTGCGGGAGCCGGTTCTCGGAGGCGGAGGCCGTCCCAGATTGTCCCCGATGCGTTCCGCAAATCAAGCGCGTCGACCAGACCGGCATGACGGCCGCCCGCCAGGCCATCGGCCAGGAGAGCGGCTCCCTGGGCTGCGTGCTTGACCCAGGCTCCCGGCAACGCGCGAAGCGGTTCGACCTGCCCGAACCGATCGAGCAGGCCAACGGCCAGGTCGGCCCGGGCGCCGGAGAGGTAGAGACGTTCGAACGGCGTGATCGCTTGCAGGCCCGCGACATGCTTAATAAGCGACTCGTGGAAGGCGGCCGGGCCATCGGGTCCGAGGTCGATCAGGCCGCCTCGAAAGAGGTCGTCCTTCGAGAGGGGCGAGAGCCAGCAGGCGACCTCGCCATCCCAGGCTCCCGACGAGCGGACGCCGATCGGGCCTCGCGTGCCGGCCGAGGCGTCGACAAGGCGGCCTCGCTCGACGACCAGAATGGCCGAGAAAGCCGATCCGATTTCGACGACGGCGAACGTGGCTTCGTGGTACGGCCGGCCGGAGTCCTCGGCGAAGGCCCAGAGCGCCAGGGCGGCGACCCCGACCTTATCGGCCGTTCCAAGGTCGAAAACGTTGCGCTTGCGATATCGAGGAATGGTCGAAAGATGGATGCCGCCGGGCAGGAAGAGCGTCGGAACGCCGGACATCAGAAAGGCGCGGACCCACGCGAGGAAACCACTGATGCCGACGGGCCTTCCGCGCTCATCGGCCCGGACGAGGGCCATCTGGGCAATCTCGGCGTCACCGACATTTTCGCCGCGGACCAGGGGAAGGCCGTAGCCGGACGGGCCGGCCGCCAGATCGATCGGCTGCCAGGCGCGAAGCGTGTCGATGAGGCAGTCGGGGTTCTCGTTCAGGGCCTCCGGGGAGAGGCGAGCCTGATCGACAACGGTTCCCTCGTCGAGCAGGAGCAGGTCGAGGCTGCTGGTTCCGGGATCGGTGCCGACGACGCGTGTCACGATGAGCGAGCTCGCCGGACGTTCCGAGGTTTCAGGCGAGGGCCTTGCCGAGGGCCAGGCTCGTGACCACGACCGGGTGCGCGGCCATGC
>CAZRGV010000032.1:0-3528 GCA_964599655.1 uncultured Isosphaeraceae bacterium
GCGAAGGCCCAAACGTCGGACGGGGCCGCGACGCCGACGCCGCGGGAAACGCCGTCGAGTGCCCGAGAGGCGGCCCTGGAAGAGCGGCTCCGGAAGCTCGAGGCGATGAATCGGAAGGTCCTCGACCAGTATCAAGAGTTGCTGGATCGAGAATCGAAGAACCGGCAGGAGGCCGATCAGCGGTATCGCGCCCTGGAACGGAAATACAGCGCGTTGGAGCGGCAACTCGAATCGATGTCGGCCGGCGCGAGGGAACCGGAGCGTCCCGAGGAGCCGACGTGGCGTCACGACAAGCCGAGCGTCGAATCGCGGCTCGAACCGGAGGCCCAGGAAAAAGAGCGATTACCGCTTCGAGGAGCACTCGACGAGGGCTTTCTGCTCGAGACGTTCGACGAGGAGTATCAGCTTCGCGTCCACATCCTCGACCAGACCGACTTCAAGGTGTTCGCGCCCGGCGACCAGATGCCGGCGCGCAGCGGGCTCTCGATCCCTCGGTTGCGCGTTTACTTCGAGGGACGGCTTTCGAAGCCGTTCGAGTACGAGGTGTCGATTCAGCGGAGCGTCGAGGGGGTTTTCGACATCCTGGACGCGAACCTGAATTTTCATCGGACCGACGCGTTCCAGGTCAAGTTCGGCCGGTTCCTGTCACCGTATAGCTACGACTGGTATGATCATTTGGAACAGTTTTTTATTACCCCCGAGCGCGGGCTTTATCCGTTGAACTTCGGCCTGGCCCGGCAGGTCGGCCTGATGGGGTGGGGGAGGCTGTTCGACAATCGGTTGCAGTACGCGATCGCCGGCATGGATGGGCATCTCGTGGGAGTGGCCGACAACAACACGACGCGTGAGGCGGTCGGCTATCTGAACACGAGACCATTTTTGCTCTCGGACCGACGGCCGGCACTGCGGTTCCTCAACTTCGGGGCGTCGATGGCCGGCGGCTTGCAGGTGTCGCCGGTGGCGCCGTTGCCGCTGCGGACGGCGATTCAGACGTCGGAGAACGACGAGGCGGCGCAGTCGGCGTCGTCGGTCTTCCTGGAACCCAATCCCGGTGTCGCGGCCTACGGCGGGCGGCTCCAGGGGGCGGTTCACCTGGCCTGGTACGTGCGGCAGCTCTCGCTGGAAGCCGAGTGGCAGGCGGGCCGGTTCCAGTTCCTCAAGGCCGGGCAGCCTGGCCGGACCACCGTTCCCGTGACGGGTTATCACATCACGCTGGGCTACTTCTTGACGGGGGAGACGGTCGAACGTCGAACCATCGTCGAGCCCTTGCGACCCTTCGACCTGCTAAAGGGGACGTGGGGCCCGGGAGCGATCGAGCTGTTCGGGCGCTACAGCCAGTTGACCCTCGGCCAGAGCGTCTTCAGCGGCGGCCTGGCGAACCCCGAGGAATGGACGAGACAGGCGGCCATCACCGACGTGGGTCTGAACTGGTACTTGACCAAGTATATTAAGATTTATTTTGACTGGCAGCACGCAATGTATGGATCGCCCGTTTTGCTCAACCGGTCGAAGGACCTGTTCAGCCGGACGAACGATCTGTTCTGGATTCGTTGCCAGATCTATTATTGAGGCGTGGGTTTCGTCTTCGCCAGACCTCGATCGCGCCGAAGCGGGCCTCGGGGTGGTAGTGGCGCCGGACGACGGACGTGAGCTTTTCGAGCGTCAGGCGAGGGGCGGTTTCGTCGGGGCTCCAAACGACCACCGTGTTCGGGTCGCGCTCGATCGCCTCGGCGTACTCGGCGTCGAGGTCCTCGTCGATGAGCCACATCCAGCAGATTCCGGACTCGGTTCGGAAGGGGGAGGGACGCCCGGTCGGGCCGTTGAGCGACGGGAACGGGGCGGTTCTGAGGATGTTGGCCACGGGCGTTTTGGGGGTTGTCGTTCGTCGGAGATATTCGAGGGTTTTGCGATAATCACTCCAGCAGTAGTTGTCTTCGCAGGGAATCCGGCGATGGAAGTAGCGGATGCTTCCCAGGGGTGGGATTGGGGGTTCCTCGCCCCGGAGGAGGGGTTTGAGGGCTCGAAGGCTCTCGTGGGGCCGGCAGAAGCGAGGGATCTCGGGCAACACCTCATAGAGGACGAGAACGACCGCGAGAAGTCGGACGGGTTTGGCCAGGATCGGCGACTCCACCAGCCAGGCCACCGGGAGGGCGAGGGCGATCGCCTGGAGTAGTTCCAGGGGGTGCGCGAGATACGCGTGCTGAACCGGATGGAGCGGCCGGTAAACCAGTGCGCCCAGCAACGCGAGCAGCCAGGTCCGCGATGCGCGACGCCAGGCGAACGGGCCGAGGCGCCAGGTCAAGAGACTGAGGGCGAGGACGACGGCGGTCCGCTCGCGTTGGAGTTGATTTCCAAATGCCGCAAGGATCGAGGCGGGCGTCGCGCGGCTGTACGGGCCGCCGTACGAGGCGACGCGAAGTCCTTGAATCAGGTTGTCCAGCACGCCGGCCAGCCAGAGGGGCGAGAAGGCCAGGACCAGGATGACCAGCAGAGCGATGATCCACTCGCGGAGGGCTCGGGCGATCGAGATGGGCGGCCCCTGCGACCGAATGGCCCCCTCGGCGACTGCCGAGGCGATGGCGGGCAGGAACAGCATCGCGTGCGGCCGGATGACCAGCGCGATGCCGGCATTGACCGCGGCGGCCAGGCGTCCTCCACGGCCAAGCGCCACGAGCCACGTCGCGTGCCAATCACGCTCGGCCACGGTCTCGTACTCGAGGCCCAGGTAGAAGGTCAGGAAGGCCAGGTAGGACACCAGGCCGGGCAAGGCGGCTCCTAGGAGTCGTCGGGACCAGACGGCCAGGGCCATCCCCAGTGAGACGAGCGCGACGGAATCAAGGGCGTAGAACGGAACGGTTTTACCCCAGCCGAAGGTCTTTCCGAGAATCCAGTGTAGGTAGATATGACCGGGAAAATTATATGCGCGAATGTCTCGATAGGGCACGACGCCGAGGTCCCACGAGAGGGCCAGCGTGGCGAAGGTGTCCTCGTCGCGGCACCAGGGCCAGGTCAGGTAATGCGGAATCCAGCAGAGGAGCAAGCCCGCGCCAAGGACCGCCGCGCCGGCCGTCAGCCCTCGCGGCAAGGCCCAGGCCGCGACGTGTTCGACGATTGACCGGACCTGGAAAACCAACCGGTCTCTCCCGTCCTCCTTCGGCCAATCCTGGCTCCGAACGCGCAGGGCGAGATAGCTGGCGAGCAACGTGGCGATCGAGGTCTCGACCGGATGACGTCGGATCGGCCAGGGAAGCAGCCCCCAGAGGTCGGGGATCATGAGGAGGAGGACGAGGCCGGCCGTGGTCGCCGATGCCGCCAGCAGCAGTCGCGACACACGACGAGCCAGGGTGTGGTCGGGCGCGGCCGATCGCACGTGTGTCCTCCCGGTGTTTTCAGGATCGCGCAGCGGCCAGGCGTGGACGGGTTTCGGCGTGGCTTTCCGGATTTCGTGCGGTTCGACGGCGGATCAACCACGAAACCCGTGCCGATCGGATCACGCCAAGGCCGCGATGGGCGCGACCTGGTCAACTT
>CAZRGV010000032.1:3538-26568 GCA_964599655.1 uncultured Isosphaeraceae bacterium
GATCACGCAAGGAACGCGCTTAGAGCCGCTCGTAGGCGCGGAAGCCGCCGGAACCGTTGGCGTGACAGGCGCCGCCGTTTTTGTCGCCGTCAATCTGGTAGAGCCGCTGTCCGGTGGGGGTGGGGTACTCGCCGGTGACGCAGGCGCGGCAGAGACGGTCTTCCGACAGTCCGACGGAGCGGGCCAGCGATTCGAGCGGGAGGTAGCGGAGGCTGTTGGCCCCGAGTTCCTTGGCGAGTCGTTGCTGGGCGTCGAAGGAGAGCAGGCCGCCGGGAAGGTCGGCGAAGCGAGGCGCCACGAGCTCGTCAATCGTGGACATGTCGATGCCGTAATAGCAAGGGGCGATGATCGGCGGGCAGGCGACTCGGAGGTGGACCTCGCGGGCACCGCCGCGGGTGCGGATCTCGTTGACGAGCGCTCGCATGGTGGTCGAGCGGACGATACTATCCTCGACCAGGAGCACGCGCTTGCCGTTGAGCACTTCGGGCAGGGGGGTGTACTTGATGCGGACCTTGTCGGCGCGGTCCGCCTGGCCCTCGATGAAGGTGCGGCCGACATAACGGTTGCGCATCAGGCCCTCGACGGAGGGGAGTCCCAGCGCGTAGGCCATGGCGTCGGCCGCGGCCTTCGCGGTATCGGGCACGGGCACGACGATCGTGTCTTCGTCGAGCGGGACATCCTCGAGCTCGGCCAGCTCCTTGCCGAGGGTCGCGCGGCTGAGGTAGACCGATCGGTCGTCGAGCGTGCTCGCCACATTGGCGAAGTAGATCCACTCGAAGAAGCAATGCGCGGGGACCCGCCGGGACGCGAACCGCTCGATCCGAACGCCCTCCGGATTGACGATGGCCATGGTGCCCGGTTCCAGGGATCGGATGTTCTTGAAGCCGAGGTTGGCGAGGGGGACGCTTTCGCTGGCGGCGGCGAACAAGGGGCCTGGGCGTTCCTCGCCATCGTCGCCAAGCTCGACGTCCCGCGCGATGCAGAGGGGTCGAATTCCGAGCGGGTCGCGGGCGACGATCATCTCGCCGGTGGCGGTGAGCAGGACGATGTTGTAGGCGCCATCGAAGCGCTCGGCCAGGCGAGCGAAGACCCCTCGCCAGTCGGTCACCGGACCTTCATCCTGCAACTCGTAACTGAGCGAGTGCATGATGATTTCGGTATCGGTATCGCGCTTCAGGTGGTAATCGCCCTGGTCGAGCAGGTCGCGCTTCAACTGCTGGTAGTTGGCGAGCTGGCCGTTGAAGGCGAAGGCGAACCACTTGAGCTTCCGCCCGTGGGAGCGTTCGAACGGTTGGGCGTAGCTCTTGTCGTCGAGGCCGCAGGTGGCGTAACGGACATGCCCGATGGCGGCCATGCCATCGTGCTTCCGCATGATCGACTCGAACTTGGCGCGATGATTGAGGCGGAACGCCTCGGCCACGGTGCCGAGTTCCTTGTGGGTTTCGAGCAGCGCCTGGCGCTGGGGATTGTAGCTGGTCATGCCGGCCGCGAGTTGGCCTCGGTTCTGCATGTCGAGCAGCATCCGAGGAATCAGCCGGGCGACACTGTGGATCTCTCCCCGTAGCGGAGCCAGCGAGGAAACCGGGCGGTTCGGGGCATGGTAAACCGCCGCCACGCCACACTCGTGCTTCAGTTCGCCCATGAGCGGCACGACCCTGGTGGAATTGCCCCGGATGTTGGTGGGGGCGGGGATGGAGTCGACCGGGACCCGGTTTGGTTCGGCTAGGCCGACGTCGATTTTGCATTATAATATCGTCCGATTCCACCGACAACCTTCACGGTCGGAGCCGCGGCGTCCGCGAGGGGCGTTGACGGAGCGTCGTTCGCGGGGTTGCCAGCGACGGCCCGTGGACGAGGTGCGGCGGGTGTTCTCGAAGTGATGGACGGAACGAGACTTCGGCCCAGGAGGGCCCCGGTGATGGCTCGCGACCTGGTCCGCGACGACCTGATGTATTCGGCGCATACCTGGGTGGTGAAAGTGGGCACGTCGGTGCTGGCGGCCCCCGACGGCACGCTCGACCTGGCACGAATCAGCCATCTGGCCGAGGAGATCAACGCGGTGGCGGCGACCGGGCGCCGCGTGGCGCTGGTCAGCTCGGGGGCGGTCGGCGCGGGGATCGGGCAGCTCGGGCTGTCCAGGCGGCCGCCGCGGTGGGGCAGGCGTTCCTCATCCGGGCCTACGACGATGGGTTTCGGCGTCACGGACGGCACGCGGCGCAGATCCTTTTGACGCACGAAGACTTCGACAACCGGGCACGATACCTGAATGTGCGGAACACGCTCTCGGCGCTGTTCGCCTGGAACGCCGTGCCGATCATCAACGAGAACGACACGATCAGCGTCTCCGAGATCAAGTTCGGCGACAACGACCGGCTGGCCGCGATGGTCGCGAACCTGTTGCAGGCCCCGTTGATGGTGATCTTGAGCGTGGTGGACGGCCTTTACCGGTCCGACCCAGGCGCCGGGGGCGCCGGAGAGGTCATCCCGCTGGTCAAGGACGTGGACGACGAGACGCTTCGACTGGCCGGCGAGAGCAAGAGCGCCCTCGGTACGGGGGGCATGCGGAGCAAGCTGCAATCGGCGCGGCTGGTGACGCGGGCGGGCGGCTCGGTCATCATTGCCTCGGGCAAGGTGGACCGGCCCTTGACGCGGTTGCTGGAAGGACTGCAAGTCGGCACGTTGCTGCTGGCCAAGGGTCAGACGCAGGGCGCTCGCAAGCGTTGGATCGGGCTGACCGCCCGCCCGAAGGGGCATTTCGTGGTGGACGCCGGAGCGCGCCGGGCGCTGGAGAGCAGTAACGGCAGCTTGCTCGCGATCGGCATCGTGGACGTGATGGGCGAATTCGACCGAGGGGACGTGGTGGGCATTCGAGACACCGACGGCCACGAATTCGCACGGGGCCTGACCAACTACACGGCCAGCGAGGCGAGGCAGATCCGAGGGCTGCGCAACGAGCAGGTGCGCCAGCTCCTGGGCACCCTCTACGACGAGGTCGTGCATCGGGACAACTTGCTCGTCACGGGTTGATCTCGATTCAAGAGGAACGCGCGGCATCGGCCGCGAGGCCGACCCGCCGGCCTTGGCGGGCTCGCCCTGCCCTGGGGGAACGTCCGAGGCTCAATCGAGCGCGATGTCGCGGAAGTCGAAGTTGAGGGGTTTCTCGGCGCGGAGGGAGCCGAAGTAGCGGATTTCCGAGGGAGGCCCCATGCCGTCTTGGGACAAGACGTCGATGGTGAGCATGATCCCATCGGGGGCGAACCGGGCGCTCCGAGCGAAGCCTAGGGGGAGGGCGTGGCCCTCGGCGTCGGCGAATACGAGGCTTTCGAAGACCTTTTGCAGGTCGTTGTCGATCGGGTCGAATCGTCGGCGACGGGCGAAGCCGCGCAGGCGAAGGGCGTCGGTCCAACCCTCGGGCTGGAGGCTGAGATCGACCGACCAGGTGCCTCGAAGGAGGTTGTGCGTGACTCCGTGAGGGATCAGGGTCGCGTCGCCGCACCAGACGGCCTGTTCCTCGGGTTTCTCGGGCGTACCGAGCGGGATGACGATCGGGTCGGTCTTGCGGGCCTCGATTTCGACGGTCAATTGACCTCGGAGTCGCTGAATCGAACGCGCCGGGTGGTCCCGATCGCGCGGCAGTCGAATCGGAAAGTGGAGGGTTGTGAGGGCCTGATCGGTGCCGAATCCGACGGATTGCTCGGTCCGATCGTCCTCGGGCTCGAGCATCGGACGGCCCTGGCCGTCGATCGCCTCAAGGATTACGAGATTGCCCTGGGGACGAATCTTGAGCCGTGGCTCGGGGGTGAGGACGACTTGCAGAACATGCTCCATGCGCGCGTCGTTCCCGCGGCCAAAGCGGATCTGCTGAGGATTGAGATCGGGAGCCTGTCCGGCGAGCCCAACCTCCCGGATCATGAAGCGGAAGGGTCCGTCGATGCTCGTGGCTCGGTAGTGGCGCGGCGTGACCCGGTACTGTGAGAGGGGCGATTGACCGAAGCGTCGGGAGATCGGGTCTTGGGTGGTTTCGAGGTCGAGACCAAGCTGGTCGAAGACCTCCCAGAAGGGGATCGGTTCCCTCTCGCCGGCCGAGAGCGCGTCGGGTCCGAAGCGGGGATCGAGCGTGCCGGCGAGCGCCAGGTCGAGGTGGGTCTGACGGCCGAGGTCTTCGAGGACTTCCGAGAGGCGGCGGTTGTTGAGGCGAAGGCGGACGAGCGTGGGACGGGTCAAGAGGTCGAGTTCGATGGAACGGATGAGCCCCTCGGCGCGGTTTTGAATTTCGGGGTCCTGGTCCGATCGGGCGGCGCGAAGGACCTTGAGGGCATCGGTACCCAGGGCGAGCAGGGCCTTGGCCGCCTCTTCCCGCTCGACGAAGCGAGGTGAGCCGAGCCGAGCGACCAGCGTCTCGGGATCGGACTCGGTCCCGAGCACGAGACCAACGGCGACAAGCAGGTGGGGCAGCGTCATGGTGCGGGGTCCTCCCTAGCGTGGGGCGCCTGCCCAAACGGCCTGGGTGGTCCACGAGGCTCAAGGCAGAGGGATATCCCGGAACTCGAAGGGAACCTCCGTCGTGGCTCGTGTCAAGCCATAAAACCGAAGCTGGGCGGGGGTGCTGGCCCCATCACTGGGTGCGAGCATCAGGCTGAGCCGAATCTCGTGGCCTTTTTGGGTCACATCCAGAGGAAAGAGGATAAATGGTTTCCCTCGAGAATCAAGAATCTCGATCCGCTGTTCGATGAAGTCCAGTCCGTGGGAAACCTCGGGCTCGCCGGCGATGGGGTTCGGTCCGGCCTCGACGGCGGTGAGAGGGCGGACGGTCAGATCGAGCGAGGATTCCGAGCCGTTGGGTTCGTGTTTCAGCGCGTGGATGACCAGGGCCACGTCCTCCCCGAGGAACGACCGTCCGACGGCGTTGGTCAACGGGATGGTGACGGGCTCGGGCTTTCGAGCCGACAAGCTCAGGGGAATGACGCCTCGCAGGCGCTCGACGGTTCGGCCCGGACGGTCCGGGCGGCTGAGCAGGATCGGTAGCTTGAGGGAGGCGACGGCGTTGAAATCGTAGAGCACGGGCATTTCCGGGAGGGCGTCGAGCGTGGCCGTCGGCGGCAGGAGGGATTGGCCTCGATCGTCGACCGCCTCGAGAACTCGGATGCTGCCGTTCTGGCCGATCGTCATGCGAGGCTCGGCGAGGACCTGGATCTGGTATTGCAACTGTCGCGAGTCACGCTCGCCGGGGAGGAAACCGGCCCTGGGCTGAAAGGCGACGCGGTGTTGGAACAGGGCGTCGACGAGCTTGACGCGGAACGGCCCGTGATTGGAGGCCAGGCCGGGCGACTGGCGGCCGATGTCCTGAAGCAGCAGCGTGTTCTGACTGTCGATCGCGGGTGCGGCATCGATGTCTTCACCGAGCGTCTCGAAGGTGCGGGCGGCCCGGTTGAGGCGGTCGATCGCGTCCCAGAACGGAATCGGGGTGGAGTCGCGCAGCGTGATCCTTCGGTTGGCGAGGCTGGCCTGCGCCTCGGGATCGAGGCGGATCGGGATTCCGGAAAGGTGGTGAAGCCGTGCCAGGACCTCGGTCAGCGGCTGATCCTGGACGTCGAGCCGGACGAGAGTGGGCTGAACCATCAGGCGGGTTTCGATCTCACCGACCAGGGCCTGGACGCGGTTTCGGATTTCAGGGTCTCGCGCGGTCCGCGACGCTCGCAGCGCGGGCAGGGCGTCTCGGCCGAGTTCGCGAAGGGCCTTGGCGGCCGTTTCGCGATCCGCGAATCGGGCCGAGCCGAGTTGCTGAACGAGCGCGCGGGGGTCGGGCTCGTTCAGACCGAGAGTCAGCAGAATCCCGCCGAGGGTGGACAGCGTCAGCACGACCGGGGGCCTCTTCGGGAACGGATTCGTGACACGGCACGGATCGATCGGTCAGCGAGGGAATCATCGAGGCCGGCAGTTCCGACGAGCGGATGCCGATCCGGCCTGGGACGTTTCGATCAGGGCATGGGAATGTCGTCGATCTCGAACGCGATCTCGGTCTGGGCTCGGGAGATCTCGTAGTAGCGAATTTGCGCGGGTGGGCCGAGATTCGGGGCGGTCATCAGCCGCAAGGTCATCCGGGTGCCGTCGGTTCCCGGTTGTGGGTTGATGGTGAACCACTGGGGATAGAAATGCCCCTCGGAATCGGTGATCTCGATCTGGTTCTGGGCACCGCCGGCGGCGTGGCGGAAGGCGATGAACTCGGCCCCAAAGGGGCCTCGTTGCGCGTCATCGGCCGGAGTGTTCGTCATTTTCACGGTCAGGTCGATGGAGAACTGCGCCTGGTTGGGCTCGGGCTGGATGCCGTGGACCTGAAGGGTCATGCCGGGAACCTCGAGGGGCTTTCCCTTCGCGTCGGCCAGAGAGATGATGGCCGGATCCTCCTTGCGCGACATGACGGTGACAGGCAAGCTGCCCCGGAGCCGCTTGATCCACTGGCCGGGCTCGCCCGAGGGAAGCTCGAGGGCGATCGGCTGCTGGAAGATCGCGGTGCCGGTCGGGTTGAAGCCGTTGTAGGCGGAGTAGCGTTGAATGGCGCCGTTGCCGTTGCTGGGGGGAAGCAGCGAGCGGCCTTTTTCGTCGACGGCCTCGGTCAGCTTGATCGAGCCGGACGGCGTGGCCGACATGCGAGGCTCGCTGAGAAACTGGAGCACGACCGAGAACATCTCGCTGCGGACGCCCGCGACGCGACGCCCCTCCGCTTTCCTGGGTTCGGCGACCGGTCCTGGCGGCTGAACCAGGCCGCCGTTCTGGTTGAGGACGAGGGCGGCGCCGATCTGGGCGTGGCTGAACGAGCGGTCCCGGTGGTGCTGGATGCTGAAGACCTGAACGCGGAACGGCCCGTTGTTCGAGGCGGGGGTTGGCTCGTCGTCGATGGCGACGAGGTTGACGACCGCCTGGCGAGTCGGCTGACCCACGCCCACCATCTGGATGCCGGGGTTCACGTCGAGCGACACGGTCCGGCAGAGGAGGTCGATGGCCTGCCAGAAGGGGACAGGCTGATCCTTCTCGAGGGTGACCCGTCGGACGTTCCAGATCGGGATGTTTTCGGGCAACAGGTTGAGCTGAACGTCGGCCTGATCCGAGAGGTTCTTGACCACTTCGGAGACGGGCCGATCGCGGAAGTCGAGACGGACCATCGTGGGCTGGACCATCAGGTTCGACTCGATCTCGTCGATCAGCATGCGGGCGCGGGTCCGAACCTCCAGATCCTCGGCGTTCTTGGCGGCTCGGAGGGCGGGAAGGGCGCCGCGACCGAGCGCCCGGAGGGCTTCGCTGGCCGACTCACGCTCGGAGTAGCGGGGCGCGCCCAGTTGTTCCACGAGGGTTTTCGGATCGGAACCGTCCGCCGCTCCGAGGATCGCGGCCAGCACGCACGTCGCGACGATCATCGACAGACCTCCCTCGACCTCGAAGCCGATCCAAGGTGTCGGCCAAACGATCTATCCTTGCGCCCGGATCGAGATGGCGCCGACATTGTTTTTCTCATCATAACCCATTCCGTGCCCTTGGCCACTATTCGCCCTGCGGAATTCTCGATCGTTGGCCGCCGAACTCGAACGTGGCGACGATCGGCCGGCGGAGCCGATTTTTGCCGGCCAACGGCGGCCAGAGGACGATCGGCAGCCTGGGCCGTTCGACTCGACGGAGAACCGTCGGATGGCGGGTGGGATGGTGCCGATCGCGTCGATTCTTTCGCGTGCAGGACGCCAAGGCGGCGTGTCGGGCCCTCAAATCCAGACGCTCCGGTCCAGGGAGCGGAAGCCGACGGCCTCGGCCACGTGGTGGGGCTGGATGTCGTCGGTTCCTTCCAGGTCGGCCATGGTTCGGGCCACGCGAAGAACCTTGTCGTGGGCCCGAGCCGAGAGCCCGAGTTCTTCCATCGCCCCCTTGAGCAGGCTCGCGGCTTCGGGTTTGAGCGGGCAGAACTTGCGAATCTGGCGAGGCGTCATCCGGCCGTTGACCAGCGGGCCCTTGGAACCGAACCGATCGGCCTGGCGGGCTCGGGCACGGAGTACGTCCCTGCGGAGGTCGGCCGACGTCGGACCGGGCGGCGACTCGGCAAGCTGGGTAAACGGGACGGCGGGAACTTCGACATGAAGGTCGATGCGGTCGAGCAAGGGGCCGCTGATCTTGCTGAGGTACTTCTCCACCTGCGGCGGGCTGCAGGCGCAGGCTCGGCGAGGGTCGGACCGGTAGCCGCACGGGCAGGGGTTCATCGCGGCAACGAGGATGAAGTCGGCCGGGAAGGTGGTACTCCGGAGGGCGCGACTGATTGTGACCCGGCCTTCTTCGAGCGGCTGTCGCAGCACTTCCAGTGTCTTGCGGTTGAATTCGGGCAACTCGTCGAGAAAGAGCACACCCTTGTGCGCCAGGCTGATCTCGCCGGGCTGGGGGATGGTTCCGCCTCCGACAAGGCCGGCGTCGCTGACCGAGTGATGCGGCGAGCGGAACGGGCGAATCGCCATCAACGGTTCGCCCGCGCGGAGCAAACCCATGGCGCTGTAAATCCGGGTCGTTTCGAGGCTTTCGTTGGGACTGAGCGGCGGGAGGATCGAGGGCAAACGCTTGGCGAGGAGCGTTTTTCCGGTTCCCGGAGGCCCGATCATCAGAACGTTGTGCCCGCCGCTGGCGGCGATGACGAGGGCCCGCTTGGCGTAGTCTTGGCCCTTGACGTCGACGAAGTCTTCCTCGGTATGGGCCAGGGCGCGAAAGACGTCTTCGAGGTCGATCGACGTCGGGTCGAGGTCGAGCTGACCCGAAAGGAACCCGACCGCCTCGGAGAGGCTGCCGATGGGGTAAACCGAAATTCCCTCCACGACGGCGGCCTCGGCGGCGTTGGCCGAGGGGACGAGCAGGCCGTCCCGACCCTCGGCCGCGGCGGCCAGGGCCATCGCCAGGGCCCCCTTGATGGGGCGGGTTTCGCCCGTCAGGGCCAGCTCCCCGACGACCGCGAAGTTCCCAGGCCGGTCGCAGCCCATCTGCCCGCTGCCGAGCAGAAGCCCGAGCGCGATGGGAAGGTCGAAGCCGCCGGCATCTTTCCGGAGGTCGGCCGGCGCCAGGTTGATGACGATCCGGTCGATCGGCCGGCGATAGCCCGAGTTGACCAGAGCGCGCTCGACCCGGTGCGTGCTTTCGCGAACCGCCGCCTCGGCCAGCCCGACGAGGACCGTTTTGGGCAGGGTCGCCGGCGAGACATCGACCTCGACCTCGACGGGCGCCGCCTCGATCCCGATGAGCGTGTACGACGAGAGTTTTGCGAGCATCGCGAGAACCCGCCGAAGGTCGAACGCCGTTGTCCCGACCGCACGCAACCATGGCGGCGGTCGACGCGAGTATACCAACGGCGGGTTCGACGAACATCTCCCTGTCGATTCTTTTCGATGCGACAGGCAAAAGAAACGGGCCGAACACCGACGGCTACGAGAGCCGCGGTATCGTCTCCGGATCAAGCAGCAGCGGGAAGAAACGGCCGCCCATCGGCTGGCCTTCGGGAATCGCGGGCACACCGTCGAGCAGAATCTCATCGGTTCCCGACCGGGTGCCGTCCTTGAAGACGTTGAGGACCGCGGCGCGTCGAGGGCGCTCGGTCGAGTTGGCGAACGAGCCGTGAACCATCAAGGGGTGGTGGAACGAGGCGAAGCCCTTGGGCAGCTCGATCGCGACGGGGTTTTGAAACCGTTGCCATTGCTCCTCGTTGAGCACCTCGCGGATGGCGTCCATATCGCCGGCCAGGCCGGTGATCGGCAAGAGGTTCCAGCGCTGACTGCCGGGGATGTACTGGAGGCAGCCGTTGTCCCTGGTGCTGTCGTCGAGGGCGATCCAGCAGGTCAGGTGTCCCATCGGGACCGTGCGGGTCCAGTAGGAATAGTCCTGGTGCCAGGCGACCACGCCGCCGTGCCGGGCGGGCTTGCAAAACAGCTGGTCGTGCCAGAAACGGACCGCGCCGCCGAGCAACTGGCTGGCGGGCATCGTGAAGGCGGGGTTCCAGAGCAGGTCGTGGAAGCCCGGCTTGATCCGCCAGGCGCCAAGGGCGTGAAACAGCACGCGGTTTGGATCGGTCGACTCGTTCGTGTGATACTCGTACCAGAGCTCGCGCCCCGGATGATCCGGCTGGAACCATTCGGCCAGCTCATGGCGAAGGGTTTCGACCTGTTCGTCGTTCAGCAACCGGATGCCCGCGAGATAGCCTTGGTCGTGGTAAAAGGCCACCTGATCGTCAGTCAGCCGGTAGGCATCCCAGTCCTCGGCCGTTTTCGGGACCGAGACGAAGTTGCTCAAGGGCTCGTGGAACTGGGAAAGATCGCTGATCATGGTTGAGTGTTCCTCGGAGGGTCGGAGAGGCCCGATCATACCCGGAACCGTCGACGGCCGGAACGGTTCGAGCCAAGGCGCCAACCGGGCCTTCGCCGCGTTTTGAGGACCAGGATATAGCTTCGAGGAGTCGCTGTGGAACACCATCCCTTCTCACGGGCATCGACAACACGTTCCCTTCAGGAAATACGGTATCCCCATGGACCAGGCAGACTCCAGGAACGACGAGAGCCAACGCGATCCGGGCGAAAACGCCCTGGACCTTCTGGCGAGTCGGCTCGACCAGCGCCTCCAAGCCTACGCCGAGGCGCATCCGGAGGAGTCCGGCGAGGACTGGCTCTTCCGCGTCATCGACGGTTGGGCCGCGGACGAGGATCGGACGTTCCGCCAGGCGCCGGGGTCCGCGGCCTCAACGGGCCTGCCGGTGCTCCAGGAACCGGCGTGCCAGCCTGGATGCGATCATTGCTGCCACCAAATCGCGATGGTCACGGCGCTCGAGGCGCAACTTCTGGCGCGGCATCTGCTTCGAAACTGGTCCGAGGCCGAGATCGACGAACTCCGGCGCCGGGCGACCGACCTCTGGAACCGCGCTCGATCGGCCGGGATCGAGAACCGACCGCTCGCGGAGCAGATGGACGTCCTCGCCCGGATTCGGCGCCCTTGCCCGTTGCTGGAGGAGTCCAGCCGCCTCTGTCTCGCCTATGAGGCTCGCCCGCTGGCCTGCCGTCGAGAGAACTCGACCGATGCCGAGGTTTGCCGCCGCTACCGAGAGAATCCCGACGAGGCGGTCGCGTCTCTGCGCGTGCCGCGCCTCGAGCGGATCTGGAACGCGGCGCGTCGGTTGCTGAACGACTGGATCGAATCGGAGGACGCGGGCTTTCCCTACATGCCCCTGGAGCTCGCGCTGGTCATCGCGCTGGAAGACCATTGAGCCGATCGCCTCGATTCCTCCCCCTCCCGGACGAGGCACAGGCCCCATCGTTGAGGGATACCGCATCGCCTGGAACCTCCGTCTTTCGTCAGGGGGCCGCCCGAACTCCCAATGGCGAAACGAGTTCGGCGGGCGGTTCCCTCCCGGCGCAAGACCCGTCCACCGGCCCATTCCGTCGGAGCCGGCATCATTCGAGCGTCTTGCCGAGCAGAATCAGGATCACCCAGGCCATTGGCCAGGTGACGAGCAGCCCCACCGAGGCATGGTGAGTCCAGCCCAAGGCGCTACGGGAGACGTCCGATCGCGGCGGACGGACCAGGCGATAGGCCAGCGCCGCGACCAGCGGCAACGCCGAGAAGACGGGGTTGATGGAGAGTCGG
This sequence comes from uncultured Isosphaeraceae bacterium, assembly GCA_964599655.1. Lineage (GTDB taxonomy): Bacteria > Planctomycetota > Planctomycetia > Isosphaerales > Isosphaeraceae > CAZRGV01. The sequence continues at coordinate 15,185 of CAZRGV010000032.1, forward strand.
GAAGGGACCATCAGGAACGACAACCCGATCCAGTACCCGCCGATGAGCAGCCAGGAAAGCTCGGCCCTCGTGTACCGACCCGACGACTCGGAGGGACGTTGCGAATCAGGTCGTCGATCGAGCAACAGCACCAGCGGCCCGGCCATCGCCAGTCCGAGCCAGAGGTACTCCAGCGCCAGCGCCGCGGCGATGGCCGCCGAGGGCCAATCGGAGTAGGGCCAGAAGGCCCGAATCAGCAGCGCCGCCATGCCGTAGCCGGCAATCAACGCGGTCAGGTCGATCAATCGCAGGCGATTGGGGCCCGGGTTTTCCGGTGTTCCGGGCTCCCGGGGATCGGGGGCCGATCGAGTCTCGCCCATGATCGGCTCCACGGTCAGGGCGAGGTGACGACCAGACCAAAACCGCATTGCAACGGCCAGGCGACGGAGAGAACCAGTCCGAGCCGATCCGTCCAGGCTCGAGACGTGTCGTCGTCGCTGGCTTTTGGCGGCCCGGCGACCCAGTGTTTCCAGACGACGACCAGCGTGGTCAAGGAGGCCAGTCCGATGCCCAGGCTCAAGGCGGGCGTGTAGAGGTCCAACCGGTCCATTTCCGGGCACGCCCTCAGCGCCGAGGTCAGCACCCAGGGCGCGCCGAGCACCGCCCAGAGCCGATCGCCGAGGCCGGGGTATCCTTCGGGATGACGACCAAACCGCCTCGCGAGATAGAGGAACGGTCCCGCCGCGGTCAAGGCGACACCCGCGAAGGTGATCCAGAAGAGGACCCATCCCCCTTGAATCAGGCCCTCGCCGGCGGACCCTCGAAGATGCACCGAGGCGACCGCCGCGCCGATGACCAGGGCCGCTCCATCGAGCAGGGTCAGCCCCGTCCCGATTCTCAAGCGTTCCGCCATGTTTCCTCCGACCTCCATGGCTTGTCGCGTTCCGGCCTTCCTTTATAATAACCGAAAACCAGTCGAGCTACGCCCACGCCGATTTGGCGAATGAGAATGGCTTGGGCCAATGGAAGATTGTCGCGCTCCCCCTCCATTGGCCGCTGTCCAGAGCTCCTTGGCGGGCCCTGGCCCAGGACGAGGTCGTCATGCCATTACCGAAAGTTGTCATCGTCGGTCGCCCCAACGTCGGGAAGTCGTCCCTGTTCAACTGGCTCTCCGGACGTCGGATCGCCATCGTGGACGATACGTCCGGCGTGACCCGGGACCGGGTCGGCTCCCTGATCACTCTCGACGACGACAAGAGCCGGTTCGTGGAGTTGATCGACACCGGCGGGATCGGAATGGTGGATCGGGACGACCTGACGGAGCACGTCGAGCGCCAGATTGAAACGGCCATTCACGAGGCCGACCTGGTCCTGTTCGTGGTCGATTGCCGAGAGGGCCGGATGCCGCTGGACGAAGAGGTCGCCCAACGACTCCGCTACGCCGATAAGCCGATCATCCTCGTGATCAACAAGGCCGACGAGCCCGCGATGGACGCGCGGGGCGAGGAATTTTACAAGCTCGGCCGCGGCAAACCGGTCTATGTTTCGACGCTTCAGAACCGGAACAAGAAAGTTCTTCTGAAACTGATCGAGGACATGCTTCCGGAAGAAGAGTCGAGCGAGCCCACGAACGAGGCGATGAAGATCGCCATCGTCGGCCGCCCGAACACCGGAAAGTCCACATTCGTCAATACGCTGGCCCGGGCGGATCGGATGATCGTCTCGGAGATTCCGGGAACCACGCGCGACTCGGTCGACGTTCGGTTCGAGCTCGACAGCCTGCCGTTCGTGGCCATCGACACCGCCGGGGTCCGCCGCAAGGCCAAGATTCGCGACGATCTCGACTTCTACTCGGTTCACCGCGCCGAGCGATCGATCCGGCGGGCCGACGTCGTGTTTCTGTTCCTCGACCCAACCCAGGGGGTCGCCCGGCTCGACAAGCAACTGGCCGACTACATCACCAAGCAATACAAGCCTTGCGTGCTGGTGATCAACAAGTGGGACCTGATGGCGTCGGGGCCCACGGGCGAGTCGATGCAGAAATACGCCTACTCGATTCAACACGCGTTTCGCACCATGCCCTACGCCCCCCTGGCGTTTATCACGGCCAAGACGGGGAAAAACGTCAAGTCGCTGTTGAACCTGGCGCAATCGATGTTCAAGCAGGCGAAACGACGCGTCAGCACCGGCACGTTGAACCGCGTCCTGCGAGAGGCGGTCGCGGCGCATCCTCCCGCGGTCCGAGAGAACCGCACCCCCAAGATCTATTACGCGACCCAGGTGGGCACGGCCCCGCCAACGGTCGTGCTGTTCGTCAACAGCCCGCAACTTTTTGATCCGACCTATCAGCGCTATCTCCTGAACGTCTTCCGCGAGAAGCTCCCGTTCCGCGACATCCCGATCAAGCTCTACCTGAGAGCGAGGACGCAGACGTCGCCGCAGGATCGACGGTCATCCGACTCCTCGTTCGGGGACTCCGGCGCCGAGGTCGAGAGTCTCTCGAGCTGGTCGGAGGACGAGTTCGACGACAGTCTCGACCAGGAAGTCAACGACCTCCTCACCGAGCTGGAAGACTGAACGGATTGGGCGGGCCGGCGGAGGATCGCGGCTTCGTTCCCCAGACCCTCGCAACCCATTCCGGCGATCCCGAGGATGCGATCGGGGGCGGACCGGCTCGGGCGCCCTCCGGACGCCGCATCGAGAATCGCGCTCGACGGATCTCGACACGGTTGCGGCGACTTCGTGGCTGACCTATGATCCTGGCTACGCGTTTCCGATGCGTTCGTTGCGGAAACGCTCGGGACGGGAATTCGGCTTGATCCCCTAGGCACCGATCCACGAGACGAACCCATGGCTCCGATGAATCGACGCGCGTTTCTGACCCGGACCGCCCTCGCGGCGGCGGCAGGTCCCCTCGCGATGACGGGCGCGGCCCGCGCCATCGAACCGATCGGCCGGACTCGCCCCAGTCACCTGAAGCTCAGCGTGGCGGCCTATTCGTTCCGCCAGTACCTGGACTTCAAGGCCCCCAAGATGGACATGTTCGACTTTGTCAATCTCGCGGCCGACTACGGCCTCGACGGCGTGGAGCCAACCTCGTACTGGTTCCCGACCCCGGTCTCGGATCAGTACCTTCGCAAGCTGCAACAGCATGCGTTTCTGCTCGGACTGGACATCTCCGGCACGGCCATCCGCAACGATTTCTGCCTGGCGGAAGGCCCGAAGCGCGATGAGGACCTGAAAGAGGTTCGTCAGTGGATCGACCACGCGGCCGCCCTGACGGCTCCGGTGATTCGCGTCTTCGGTGGCACCGTCCCACGGGGCGAGAACGAGGACCAGGTCGCGGAGCGGGCGATCGCGGGCATCGAGTCGGTGCTGCCTCACGCGGTCGAGAAGGGAGTCACCCTGGCGCTGGAGAATCACGGCGGAATCACCGCGACGCCCGCACAGCTTTTGAGACTGGTCAAGGGAGTCCACGCGCCGCAAGGCGGCTTCGGCGTGAACCTGGACACCGGGAACTTCCACGGCGACGACCCGTACGCCGAGCTCGCCGAGCTGGCGCCCTATGCCGTGAACGTTCAGGTGAAGACCGAGATTTCCCGCAAGGGGAAGAAGAAGGAGCCGGCCGACCTGTCGAAGGTCATCGGCATTCTCCGGGACGCGAAGTACTCCGGCTACGTCGTGCTCGAGTATGAAGGGGCCGAAGATCCGTTGAAGGCGGTTCCCAGGCATCTCAAGGAGCTTCGCGAGCTCATCGGCTGACCGAAATCACGTGGGCGGGCTCGATCGTGGTGAGCAGTTCCCTCACCGCGGTTCGAGCCACGTCGCTGGGGGCCGTTTCCATGGCCGATTTCGCCGCGGCGCGGGCCGCGGCGCGGCGTCCGGCGTCCGCCTCGAGAACGGCCAGGCCGTAGAGCGCCTCGAAGAGGCCCGGTTCGATGGCAAGGGCCTCGTGATAGGCGCCTCGGGCCGCCGTGTAATCGTCTTGCGCCAGGTAGGTCACGGCCACGCGCGCCATCTTCAAGGCGGGCCTGGGCACCGACACGGCGGATTGCCAGAGCGCGCGCGCCTGGTCGGTCTGGCCGAGATGCAGCCGCAGGGTCGCGATCCGATCGATCAGCTCCCAGGTGCGCCCTTCGGGGCCATACGCGTCTTCCAGAAGCCGCGCCGCCTCCTCGACCCGTCCGAGATCCAGCCGCGTCGAGACGGCGCGATCGAGCTCGCTCAGGTTCTTCCAGCTCGCGGGTTGCGACGACCCGAGGCTCGCCTTGAGTCCCGGCAACGCGGCGGCCGTCTCGGACTGGAGATTGGCCTGCATCCGGTTGATCGGGGTCAACTGGGTGAGTCGCTCCAGGATCGGAATCGAGGCTTCGAGCATCCCGCGCGTTCGGTAGACGTTGGCCAGCGAGCCGAGCGTCGTGAAGTCGTCGGCGCCACGTTCCAGGGCGTTGCGGAGGGCGACCGTGGCCCGGACGATCGAGAGATCGTGAATCGGGTCGAACGCCATCCGATACCGCGGGATCGGCTCCGGGCTCGCGAGCGGGTCGCGAAGCTGTTCGATCTGACCAAGGAGCTTCCAGGCCTCCGCGGAATCCGGGTTGGCCCGAAGCGCCCGATGGGCGTAGCCGTGCCCGAGTAAGACGAGCGGTCGCGCGACGGCCTGCCGCGAGCGCTGGATCAGGATCGACGCCAGGTTTCGAAGCGCCAGCGCCGAGGCGATCTGGCGCGGTTCTCCGTGGGGATCGGTCTCGGGGTCGGGCCGGAAATGCCGTTCGGTAAAGTCGACCGGCCGCAACGCCGCCGGATACGACTCGTGAACGAAGACCGCGGCGATGGGATCAAACCAGACGCAACGCCAACGTGGATGGGCCATCAGCGTGGCCGCGACATCGGCCATCCGGGCATGAACCATGTCGACGAGGACGCCGGGATTGCCTTGCGACTGGAGCCGCTCGGTCCAGCCCGGTTGATCCGCCGCGATCATGCGCTGCAGGTCGATGTACTCGCTATAAAGCTCGGGGCCGATCACTTCGAGCCGCGCGTCGGCGAAGACCTTCCGCCGAGGTCCGTGATAGTATTCAAACAACGACGCGTGGCCATTGTGGAAACAGAGGAAACGCTCGGGCATTCCGGCCCGCCCAGCGAATTTCACGGCGTCGTGGGGAAACCAGAGGGGCCGTTCACCCAGCCCGATGGTCCGCCCTTCGCCCATCGCCTGGTAAACCGCGCCGCTGGCGACGCCGCTGATGGCGAGCAGCAACACGCCCAGGGCAATCACCCGGGGAATCACCCGCGCTCGAAGCGAGGGGATCGTCCCAACCTTCTCTCGACGATGCCGACCAACGGCGGCCGCCCACTCGCCGAAGTTCCAGGCCGTCACCGTGCCGACCACCGTGGCGAACTGATGGCTGTTCCTCGTGGCCTTCCAGCTCAACAGGCTGAAGGTCAGAAACAGCAAGAGCCGAAAGGGACTCAGCCGCCAGGGTTCGGCCCGTTCGAGGCTCTCGGGCGTCGCGGATCGTTTTTTCCGCGTCTTCTTCTTGCCGGCTCGTTCAGGCTCGACCGGAGCCGGACGGGTCGTCACCCGGACCGCGGCCCGCCAGGTCAACGGGACCACAAAGCTCAAGGCCCCAAGAATCATCGTGGTCAGATGCAAGATCAAGGGGACATTCCGCAGGCCGGCGTCCTGAATGAACGACGGCAGCGATTGCAGCTCGGCGATACTCTCACTGAAAACCGGATTGCTCATCGTTCCCAGCAGATGCAACGGAAACAGGGCGCCCAGCAACCCGTACGGGTTCAACAGGCAGGCCACCCCCGTCAGAGCGCTCGCCGAAAGCACGAGCGTCCACCAGTTTCGCCGCGCACTCTGAAAGGCCCCTCGCGTCAACGCCGCATCCAACAGCGCGAAAACCAGCACCCCCGGTCCCAGGACAAAAAGCCCCTGCGAATTGACCCAGAAGACCTGGACCACCGGCAGCGCGAACGCCAGCCACGGCGACCGCTCCCAGCGAAACAAGATCGCCAGAAAGATGGACATGTATAGTAATGTCAGTGTTTCTGGTCGAATATACATGCGACCGCCGAGCACGAACAGCGCCGGCAGCCATGCGAGGAGCATCACCCACAACGGCCAGTCGCGCTGGCGGCTTGTGACGAGGAGGAAGACGGCGAACGTGGTGATCACGCACTTGGCGAGGTTCAGGAACACGACGCCTCCGTGCGCGAAACCCCAGCTCAGCAGCAGCTCGAAACCCCAGTGCAGGTCGATCCAGGGTTTTTCCGAGGGGCCGCCGTACAGGTAGGTGTCGAAGGCGGGGATCTCGCCGGTTTCTCGGATCAGGTCGCCGGTGCGGAGATGCCACCAGAAGTCGGTGTCGTTCAGCGGGAAGACACCGAGCAAAAAGGTCAACGCCAGGAAGGCGAACAGCGAGATCGCGTCGACCAGCGTGAGCCCCCAGGGTGTTGGCGTCACGGGCTCGGCAATGGCGGCGCGAGTACGGGCCATGTTCGGACGAGACCTCCTCGGAACGCGTTGACTCGGATGGATAAACACCAGTCTAACCCCTGGCCTCGCGCCGGGTCGAGGCGAGTCTCCAACAGGGGACGAACCGACTCGTTGAATCTGGCCCGATCGGGTGCTAACCTCGTGGACTCGACGGGTACCGCAACGATCGGTCTGGTTCTCTCGCAACGTGGAGGTGCGTGATGCGCGCGTGGATGGCTCGGAGCGTCGCCCTTCTCGGTCTGGCTCTGGTGTTGAGGGGTGGCCCGGCTCTCGCCGAGCTGAAGGTGGGAGACAAGGCCCCAGACTTCGAGCTCAAGGGATCGGACGGAAAGACCCACAAGCTGTCGGATTATCACGGGAAGACGACGGTGGTTCTGGCCTGGTTCCCCAAGGCCTTCACGGGCGGTTGCACCAAGGAGTGCAAGTCGTTCCGCCAGAACAGCAAGGCCCTGAAATCGACCGGCGTCGCCTACTTCACCGCCAGCGTGGACGACGCCGAGACCAACAAGAAGTTCGCCGAGTCGCTCGACCTGGATTACCCGATCCTGAGCGATCCGAGCAAGGAAACGGCGAAGGCGTACGGGGTGGTTCACGAGGGGCGCGCGGTTCCCGAGCGCTGGACGTTCTACATTGACAAGGACGGCGTCATCCGGGCCATCGACAAGTCGGTGCAGCAACGCACCGAACAGGCCGGCGAGGACGTGGTGGCGAAGCTCAAGGAACTGGGGCTGTCCGCCGAGTAACGCGGCGGAACGGTCATCGAGACGCTGCGGCCGAGAGCCTCACCCTGCTCAAGGAATCAGGCGGGGTGAGCCCTCGGTGGGTCGATTCTCGGTTGTTCACGTCGGGAGCTGAAGATCGGACCAGCGGCCCTTGAGCTCGCCGAGGATTCGCCAGAAGAGGCGGCTGTGCATGCGGCCGGGCACTCGACCGCAGGCCCGCGCCTGAAAACTGTGCGGCTCGGTGTATTCGAGGTGGTGCGCCATCTCGTGAAGGAAGGTGTCGAACAACTCGTCCAAGGGTCGGCGGCCGGTCTGCCGGTCGTGCGAGTAGATGCGAACGAGTTGTCGCCGCCGGTAATAGCCTCCGAGCACGCGAACCGTGGGGCGCGTGTTGACGTCCACCTTGAAATCGACCTGGCAGACATGAATGCGGGAAAAACGCGCGCGGAAGAGGGGGCCGATCGCCGAAATCGGCGGCTCGAATCCGCGCGGGCGGATGGCCCCCGCGGCGGCCTCCTCGCGGATCATGATCGGTTCAACGATCAATTGACCGCCGATGCGTCTCGCGCGTTCGGCGACATCATCGATGTCGAACTGGTGCGGGTCGATCAGTTGTCGAGCGCCGTTGGGTAAGACCAGCCAGTACCGTTGCGACATGGGACGCATCGTGCGAGAACTTTCGTGAGTCGATCCGGAGAGAGATAGGAGACCGAACGCGAGGTCCGTGAGCGAACGCAACCTCGGCCGAATCCGGCTCAATACGTGGCCCGGCCGCCGCTGATGTCGTAGCACTGACCGGTGCAGAAGCTGGCCTCCGCGCTGGCCAGGTAATGCACCAGCGCGGCGATCTCCTCGATCCGCCCGGTTCGGCCCATGGGAATTCGAGACACCATGTAGTCGATCGTCGATTGGGGCAACGTGTCGAGGATCGGCGTCCGCACGACCGCCGGCGCGATCGAGTTGACGGTCAGATCGGCCTTTCCGGCGACTTCCTTGGCGAGGGCCTTCGTCAGGTTGATCAGCGCGGCCTTCGAGGCCGAGTAGGGCATCAACGTGGGGTTGCCTTCCTTGCCGGCAATCGAGGCCACGTTGACGATCCGACCATAGCCCCGGGAGAGCATGCCCGGAACCGCCGCCTTGCAGAACAGGAACGGGCCGATCAGGTTGACCTCGAAGACCTGGCGAACCTCGTCGACGCCGAGTTCCCACGTCACGGCCGCGCGCCCGGTGATGCCGGCGTTGTTCACGAGGATGTCCAGCGCCCCAAGCTCCGACTCAACCTGATCGACGGCCCGCCGGACGTCCGCCTCCGAGCAAACGCTGCCGGCGATGGCCAGGCCGCGCAGCTCGTCGGCCACGGCCGAGGCCGCCTCGGCGTTGGCGTCGAAGAGGACCAGCCGCGCGCCGGCCTGGCTCAGCCGCCTCGCGATTCCGGCCCCGATGCCCTGACCGGCTCCCGTCACCAGTGCGACGCGGCCCGACAACCCGAATGGATCCGACATGAGTGCGACTCGATTCCGTGAATCCGCGTGCCTGAGCGATCCTCGAGGACGTGCCGAATGACCGCCTCGGAATCACCACACTAACATGATTTCGCGGTGTCGACCATCTCCGTTTTCTCCGGCGACACCGGGTAAACTGTTGCACAACGGGCCGCGGGCGTCTATGTTCGGCAAGCAGACGGCCCCCGGTACCATCGAGACAGGAGGGGGGCCGATCCCACGCGATCCGGACCTTCGGCGGGCTCGCGCCGCCCGGAAGGCCTGGGTCCTCCGACCTCCGAAGGGAGTCCCACCCCATGCACCGCATGCTCCGTTCCCGCCCTCGCATCCTCGTCATGGCGCTCATGGCTCTGGTCACCACCGGCCTCGCGCTGGCCCAGCAAGCCGCGCTCGTCGGCACGCTCGACGGCCACACCGAGCCGGTTTACACGATCGCCTGGACACCCGACGGCAAGGCGATCATCACGGGTGGGTTCGATAACACCGTTCGACTCTGGGACGCCACCAGCCGCAAGGAGCGGTTCAAGTTTGAAGGGCATAGCAGTCTCGTGCTCGCCGTGGCGCCGAGCCCCGACGGCCAGCAAATTCTTTCGGGCAGCCTCGACAAGACGGCCAAGATCTGGAACGTGCCCAAGGAGGGTCCGGCCAAGGAACTTGCCGGAATCGCGGCCGGTGTGCACGCGCTCTCGCTCAGCCCCGACGGCAAGAACGTCGCCATCGCCTCGGGCAATGGCGTCTCGATCTGGGACCTGGCCGGCACGGAGTCGAAGCCCCTGAACGGTCACGCCGCCGAGGTCGAATCGCTGGCCTGGCGCGCCGACAACGCGCAGATCGCCTCGGGCGACAAGGGCCGGACGATCCGACTCTGGAACCCCGCCGACGGCGCCTCTCAGGGCGTCATCGAGACCCCCTCCGACACAGTGCTCGGTCTGGCCTACGCGCCGAACAACCAGTTGTTGGTGTCGGCCGGTTCGGACGGACTCGCTCGACTCTGGCAGCTTCCAATCAACGAGCCGAAGGTTGTTGATGCCAAGGGCCCCATCAAGGCGTTCGCCCTGAGCGCCGACGGCTCGAAGATCGCCACGGGCGGCGACGACAAGCAGGTTCGCGTCTGGAACTCCGCCGACGGCGCCCTGCTCAAGGAGATTCCCTCGGCCGATCAGGCGGTCGTCGCCATCGCGTTCAAGGGGGATGGCAACCAGGTCGCCTTCGCGACCGCGAACAAGTCGGTTCATGTGCATCAGGTGGCCGATGGCGCTGAGGTCAAGAAGTTGGAGGATCTTCCCTCGCCCATCACGGCGATCGCCTTCCAGCCCGACGGCGCTCGAATCGCCACCGCCGGCGAAGACAACCAGATTCGCGTCTACACGGTCGAGGACGCCAAGGAACAGAAGGCGATGGGCGGCCACGAAGGCCGGATTCACGCCCTGGCTTTCGCCCCCAACGACGCCAACCTGCTGGTCTCGGCCTCGGCCGACAAAACGGCCAAGCTCTGGAACATCAACGACGGCAAATCGATCCGCGACTTCGCCGGACATGGCGACGCGGTCCTCGCCCTGAACCTGAGCCGAGACGGCCAGAAGCTCGTCACAGGCTCGGCCGACAAAACGGCCAAACTCTGGTCCGTCGGCGACGGCAAGAACACGGCCACCTTCACGGGCCATGGCGGTCCCGTCTCGGCCGTCTACCTGTCGAACGACACGAACAGGCTCGCCACCGGATCGGCCGATAACTCGGTCCGGTTCTGGGACGCCACGAACGGCCGGGAGCTTCAGGACCTCGGGGCCCACGGCGCGGCGATCGGCGGCGTGGCGATCCTCCCCGACAACGCCCAGGTCGTGTCCTCGGGCGCGGACAACAAGGTCCGCGTCTGGAAACCGGCCGCGGTCCGCGTCTTCGAGGGGCACCAAGGGCCCATCTTCGGCGTCGCGATCCATCCCAACGGATCGCAGGTCGTGACGGCCTCGGCCGACAAGACCGCCAAGGTGTTCGATCTCAACAACGGCAAGGAGGTCCGCACGCTCTCGGGCCATACCGACGCGATCCGAGCGGTGCTCTTCACCAAGGATCAGCAGAAGATCGTCACCGGCTCGGCCGACAAGTCGATTCGCACCTGGAACGCGGGCAACGGGAATCCGATGGTGACCTATCCTCCTCAGCCCGCGGCCGTTCTTTCGCTCGCGGTGGGGCCGGATAACAAGACCCTCGTGGCCGGCCTGGCCGACAACACGGCCAAGGTGTTCGACCTCTCGCAGGCCGATCCCGCGAAGGCCGAGCAGCAGGTCATCGGCGGGTTTGGCGGCCCAGTGGCCGCGGTCGCGGTGCTGCCGGAGAACAACACCGTCGTCACCGGTTCGGAAGACAAGACGGTCAAGGTCTGGCCCGTGCTTGCCAAGGGCGCGGCGAAGAACCTCGCGGGTCACGGAGGCCAGATCTACAGCGTCGCGTGGTCGCCGGACGGAAAGAAAGCCCTCACGGGCGCGGTGGACAAGAGCTTCCGGATCTGGGACGTGGAGAAGGGGGCCCAGGAACGGGCCGTCGAAAAGGCGCATGAGAACGTCGTCTACGCCGTCGCCTACGGCCCCAAGGGAGACCTGATCGCCACCGGGGGCGACGACAAGCTGGTCAAGTACTGGAACCCGGCCGATGGGAAGGAGTTGCGCAAGAGTGAGG
>CAZRGV010000032.1:26595-32737 GCA_964599655.1 uncultured Isosphaeraceae bacterium
TATTGCGTCGCCTTCCAGCCACCCGAAGGCGCCCTGCTCGCCAGCGGCTCCGTGGACAAGACCATCAAAATCTGGAACGTGGCCGACGGCAAGGAAGTGAAAACGCTCTCGGGCCACCCCGACGACGTTTACGGCGTCGCCTGGAGCCCCGACGGCAAGCGACTGGCCTCGATCGGCTACGCGGGAACCCTCATCGTCTGGGACGTCGACGGCGGAAAACCGGTCTTCCAGCAGAAGGTCGGCAACAACACGCCAACCTACGGCGTGGCCTGGAGCCCCGACGGCAAGCAACTCGCGGTGGCGGCGTCCGACAACAAAGGGTACATTTTCAATCTACCCTGAGCGTGGGACGACCGGGCGCGCTCGGATCGTCGCCCTCGTGGACGCCCTTGTGTTCCAGGCACCGGATGGCCGATGACCGAGCCGCAAACCCCCTTGATCGCTTTGGCACCCGCCGCACACGACGCGGCGGGGCCATCCGAGAGCCACAGGTCAGAAACGGCCCAACCTCCCGCCCGGGACCGGAACGAAGCGCTCGATGGGGTTCGAGCGCTGGCCGCCTTGCTGGTGTATTTCTTCCACGTCGGATTCAACATCGTCGGGCCGCCGTTCGTGATCCTCGGATTCACCGGGGTTCACATCTTTTTCGTGCTCAGCGGCTACCTGATGTTCGGGCCCTTCCTCACGGGGCTTCTGGGCGATCGGCCATTCCCCTCCGCGCGGCGGTACGCCATCCGACGATTCACGCGGATCTATCCGCCCTATCTCGTGGCCCTGGTTTTCTTCAGCGCCTCGCGTTACGCCCTGCACCTGAAACCACCAAACGCCTTCAACTTCGCAACCCATGTCTTGCTGATCTTCAATTATTTTGACTGGCGCGATTTCTTCAGTATCAACGCCGTGTTCTGGAGCCTGGCGATCGAGGCCCAGTTCTACGTCGTGCTGCCGTTGGCCGTCGGGATGGCTTCGAACGCATGTGGGCGGCGCGGCTGGCTCTCGGTCGTCAGTGTGATCGCGGGGTTCTATCTCGTGGGAACCCTCGCCAGGGGCCTGGAGTATTCTCAGGCCGTCGCCGAGTCGGGCCCTCGCCGCGATACCTACTTCATGACGATCTTCGCCTATCTCGACCTGTTCGCCGCCGGGATGATGGTGGCCGTCGCCGATCGCCTCGCATCGGATCGACTCCGGCGATCCGTGACGCTCCGCTGGATTCTCGTAACGCTCGGAGCCGCGCTGTTCCTCGGGGCGAATCTCTGGTCCTGGATGGCCGCCCCTCACGGTTGGCAGGGGGGCCACGGGCTCGGCTACACCGTCGGTTTCCCCGTCGTGCTCTGCGCCGGGGTTGCCCTGTTGTTGACGGCCGTCGTCGCCTGGCCCGACGGCGGGCCGGCGTTTCTCCACGCCAGGCCGCTCGTGGCGATCGGGCTGATTTCGTACAGCCTGTATCTCTACCACGTCGGCGTGCAGATCGTGCTGCGGAAGGTCTGGCCGCCCGGCAGCCTCCCCGGCGGTCAATTCGAACCGTTAGTCTTCGGGCTCCTCGCGCTGCCCGCCACGCTGGTTCTCTCGGCGCTGCTGTTCGCGCTGGTCGAACGACCCGCGATGCGTTGGGGGGCGCGCTACTCTCGCCTGCACACCCCGCCCCCGATCTCCTTTTAGAACCCGCTTCCCAACGGGGACGGACGCCGAACCTTCGGAGCACCTCTCCCCGTGGGGAACCCGCGTCCCGAACGTTCGCGACCCGGAACGACGGGGGTCCATTTCAACTCTGGGACGAACCGTGCTCGGTCTTGCGCCGACGGTCGTACTCGATGAGCCAGGTGCGGGCACGGGGGAAGTCGCGAGCGCGGCAGTAGACCCGAGGGTTCCCTTCCATGGTTCCGAGCGCGTCCTGAAGGTCCAGGGTGTCCGACATGGCGGGGATGCCCATCTCGTTGAGCTGATCGGCCAGGAACTTGGCCTCCATCAGGCTGTAGGCCTGGTAACACGAGACGAGGTCGTCCGAGTGCTCGCCCACGACCTCGGACCATCGCGATTTCACCGGCCCCTCGGGGATCGCGATGGGGTCATATCGCGGGTCGTCGATCGGTCCGGCCTGGTCGGCGGAAACGAAGTTCGGGTCCTCGACCCCGTCGGCCGTCGTGCCGCATTTCCAGCACACCTCAAACGTGTCGTCTACCTTCGATCCGCACTTGGGACAGGTCCACATCGGTTGATCCTTGTCGTGGTTTTGATTCTCTCGTGGCGCGAGACGACCCGCGTCGTTCTCGAGGACCTTCGTCAGACCAGCCGTGTTCCAGGAGGTCCCGGCCGCGCGTGGCCCAGTGTTGGGTCGTTCCCATCAGAGGCGCACGGCCTGAAGCAATTCGTCGGCCGGCAGGATATAGCCCGGATAAAACGGACCGAACAGGGCGTACTGCGCCGAGCTTCGGTCGAACCGCATCGTATAAACGATGTCTTTCAGATACGACGGGTTCTTGGCCCAGAGGGTGACGCCCCACTCCCAGTCGTCGAGACCCGTCGACGCCGTGATGACCTGGGTGACACGTCCCGCGAACTTCATGCCGCTCTTTCCGTGCTCGGCCATCATCTCGGACCGTTCCTCGAAGGGCAAGAGGTACCAGTTCTGATGTTCCCCTTGCCGCATCTTGCTCATCGGGTAAAAGCAGAGACACGGCCAATCCGGAAACTCGGGATACATGCGCTGGCGGTTCATCGCTTCGAGTCGATTGGCGTACTGTGCCAGTTTTGTCTTGTAGAGGCTGCTCTCGGGGTCCATGCCCTCGCGTTCTCGAAGAATCTTCCCATAGGCATCGACGTCGGGAACGTATTCCGAGACCTCGGTGATGGAGTAGAACGAGTACGTGGGAACCAGCGCCGGCCCCAGCGCGGAAGCCTGAATTCCCATCTGGATGTCGTGCAGCTTTCTCAGGTCGGCGCTGGCCATCACGACGCCAAAATCGGCCTTGTGCCCCAGGACCCCGAAGCACTGCATTTGCTCGGGGGCGTGGCTCGCGGTGCGGTCGAGGGCCTCGATCAACTCCTCGCGGCCACGTTGCCGATCCGACTCGTTCAGGCCGCCCAGCGCCGCGCGATCGACCCGGTAGTACAGGTGGAGGACGTGCCAGCCTGATTCCGGGACGAGCGTGGCCGCCACTTGCGACGAGACCGCCGGCCGTTGGCCGTGCCCCATCTCTTCGGTCCGGGAAGGGCCCTGGGACGTCACTTGCGAGGCATCCGACATCGTCACTCGCTCCTCGTTGGCATTCGCTCGGCAAGGCAAGGCTCGATTGTAAAACCTCCGTCCGCGCGTCGACAAGGGAGCCGAATCGATCGTCCCGCTCCGAAGGCGCGATCGAATGGGGCGAACAATTGCGGCGGCGTCCCCCGCTCTTTACAATGCCGGCCGGGCTTGACCCGGAAGCCGACCGCTGGCCTGGGTTTTCTCGTGACGGACCAAACCAATGCGAAATACGCTCCGAAACGGCGGGTCGCTCCTCATCCTCGCGCTCCTGGCGATCGTCCTCTGGCTCGCGATCCCGACGGCCGGCACCAAGCGAGTCGCCGGCCAGGAGCCGCGGTCGGAGACGTCCCCCATCAAAGGTTGGCAAAAGGGAAAAGGGTGGGGCTGGATCTGGGGCAAGGACGATGAGGTTGGCAGCCTCAACGCAATGACCCCCGAAAGCCGTTCCAGGGCGCTCAAGCTCGCCAGCCGAGGCGAGGTGTTCGACCTCGGGTTGACCTATTCCCGTCGCAGCTTCAAATGGCCCGGCCACAACCCCGGCGAGATCATGTCATTCCGAAGCCCCGAGATGATCGAGCGGATGAAAGACCCCGACGCTCCGCCGGAGTCGGTCAATCCCGACAAGGTGTTCTGGCACTCCGCCGCCCTGTTCATTAGCGATAATGTCTCGACCCAGATCGACGGGCTCTGTCACATCACTGCCGGAACCGACCATCACTGGTACAACGGCTTCAAGGAGTCGGAGTGGGGCGGGGACTTCGGCCCTCGAAAATGTGACGCGACCACGATCCCACCCATCATCGCGCGAGGCGTCCTCATCGACGTCGCCGCCTTCAAGAAGCTCGACGCCCTGCCAGGGCATTACGTCATCACAACCCAGGACCTGAAGGACACGCTGGCCTGGGAAGGCATTGCCCTGGAGCCCGGCGACGTGGTGCTCGTCCGCACCGGAACGGCCCGTTTCTGGGGCGAAGAGGGCGCCGACCATGAGTCGATCGCTGAACACGACTCGGCGGGACCGGACCTCGAAGCGACCCGATGGCTGGTCGAGGACCAAGGCGCGATGCTGGTCGGCTCCGACACCAGCGGCTTCGAGGTCAGCCCCGCGCCCGGCCATCCGGGGACCCCGATCCCAGTCCACAAGTACCTGCTCGTCGACCAGGGGGTGCACATCGGTGAGTTCCACAACCTGGAGGGCCTGAGTCGCGCCCGGGCGTATGTGTTCTGCTACGTCGCCACCACGAACAAGATCAAGGGAACCGCGGCCGGTTTCACCTTGCGCCCCATGGCCTTGCGCTAAGGCTTGCATTCCGGAAACGGCGAACTCCGCGGAATCTCTACCTTGTTCTTGTTGTTGGTGCGGTTTAGAATGAATCTCGGTCTTGCGCGCGGGCCGTTTGGTGTCGGAACGGAATGTCGGACGAGTGGACCAATCTCGTAACGGAGGACGGATGATGCGACGGATACCTCTCGCGGGAGCGTTGCAACTTCTGGCGACCACTGGGTTTCTGTGCGTTTTCCTTTTGGCCGGACCGGCGCGGGCCGGCAACCGTGTCTACGTGGCGACCGGCCCCGTGATCTATCAACCCGCTCCGGCCTTGGGATATTACGGCGGGTTTTCCCAAGCGGTCGCGCCGATCCCCGCTCCACCCCCCGCCCCTCCCGCCTTGACGGTCTACACGACCCAGGTCCTGACTCCCCTCCCCGCGACGACCGCGACCATCGTTCCGGCGCCGCTTCGAGCGGTTCCGGCGCGGCCCGTGGTCTGGGTCGCGCCTCGGAGCGGGAGACCGGTGTACTGGGTGGTTCCGGGGCGGCCGGTCCGATTCCGTTGACGCATTGGGCGAGTTTGCCGATAAGCTAACCCTGAGTCGTACGCATGTTGCGGCCGTCGGGGTCTCGGAGGACGCGAGGGCCGGTCGATTGTTCTTTTCCAGGAGGTAAGGTGGGATGGCCACAGCCGAACGCACCCGAGGCCGCATTTACGACGACATCACCCAAACCGTCGGCAACACACCGCTGATCCGGTTGCGTCGCGTGACCGCTGGCTGCCCGGCCCAGGTTGTGGCCAAGCTCGAGAATTTCAATCCGCTCTGGTCGGTTAAGGACCGGATCGGCGTGGCGATGATCGACGCCGCCGAACGCGACGGGAAGATTACGCCGGACACGCTGATCGTCGAGCCCACCAGCGGCAACACGGGGATCGGCCTGGCGTTCACCTGCGCGGCCCGCGGCTACAAGCTCATGGTCACGATGCCGGAGAGCATGAGCCTGGAGCGCCGTCGACTTCTCAAGGCGTTTGGGGCCGAGATCGTCTTGACCCCCGCCTCCGAGGGCATGCCGGGCGCGGTTCGTCGCGCGGAGGAGATCGTCAAGACGACCCCGAACGCCTTCATGCCTCAGCAGTTCCGTAACCCGGCCAATCCCGAAATCCATCGCCGGACCACCGCCGAGGAAATCTGGCGCGACACCGACGGCCAGATCGACATCCTGGTGTGCGGCGTCGGAACCGGCGGCACGATCACGGGTTGCGGTGAGGTGCTCAAGAGCCGCAAACCCGCTCTGAAGGTGGTGGCGGTCGAGCCGGTCAACTCGCCGGTCATCACGCAGAAGAAGCACGGCGAACCGTTGAAGCCCGGTCCGCACAAGATCCAGGGCATCGGCGCCGGGTTCCTTCCCGACGTGCTGAACGTGGACATCATTGACGATGTGATCCAGGTCAAGGACGAGGAAGCGTTCGAGATGGCCCGACGCCTCGCTCGCGAGGAGGGCATGCTCTGCGGCATCTCCTGCGGAGCCGCCGCCGCCGCCGCCGTTCGCGTGGCGAGCCTCGAGGAAAACGCGGGCAAGCTGATCGTCGTCGTCCTGCCCGATCTGGGCGAGCGCTATTTGTCAACG
>CAZRGV010000032.1:32770-36782 GCA_964599655.1 uncultured Isosphaeraceae bacterium
GTAAGCGGGCTCGGACGGTCCTCGATCAGCGGGTTTCCCGGTCATTGATCCACTGCCGAAGGGTGTTGGCCGGGATTCCCAGCACTTTCTCCGCCGGTGAGGGGCCTCCCAGCCAGCTCACCGCGAAGCAGCGCCAGAGGTCTTCCCAGACGGGCATTGGGATGGTCGGAGTTCCCGGAGCCGCGCTTCGGGCCGCCTCCACCGCGCCCCAGACCTGAGGCATGGTCTGTTCGAACAGGGTCGCCACAATCCGAGGCGCGCCCGCCGGGTCGATTCCGGTGCCCTTCACGAGAATCTTTTCGGCCAGGGCGCGAAGCCGTCGTTGCCAATCATTCAGGATGGGTGGCGGTCCGGCGGCCGAAGTCGTCGCGCCTGGGGTCTCGGCGGGCTTCCGCTCGGCCTTCGTCTCCGAGGAATCCGAGGTCGTCAGGAAGGGCTGGATCTGTCGCCAGTCGAGGAGATCGGTTTCCCGGTAATGTCGATAGACGGCGCGTTCGATCGCGTTGCGGAGTTCCCGGCTGTTGCTTTCGGCGAAAGGAAACGCGCGCAGCCTTCGGATGGCCTCGTCGGTCAGTTCAATCTCGGTGCCGACCTCGGCCGAGACGGTTTTCGCAAGCCAACGCGCCTGGGCCTCGATGTCGTCGGGCCGTTCGCGAAGCGGCGGAACTTGTAAGGGAAGCCGCTCGACCCTGGCGAGAAACGCCAGCGGCAGCTCGCCCGATCGTCGACGCTCGGCCCACGGCTGAGTTTCGACGGTCAGGACCACGGCGCACTCGGCCTGCCGCCGCACTTCTTCCTCGCCCAGGCGCGAGTATTCCCCATCCTCGAGGAACGAGTGGAGGATTGCCGAGCAGGCCGTGGGCAAGCGGTGGAAGTCGTCCAGGAGCACAACCCCCTTGCCCGCCGTGGCCACCAATCCGGGTCGATCCTCGCGGGCGTCCGTGAAGGCGCCCCGCTTGTGTCCGAACAGGATGCTTCGCAAAAGAGTTTCGTTGGTCAGCTCGTTGCAGGAGGCCACGACGAGCGGGGCCTTTCGGCGGTCGGAGGCCGCGTGAAAGAGGGCGGACAGCCCGCGCTTGCCCGTCCCGCTTTCGCCGTCGAGCAGCACGCAAGGCAAGGGCCGACGGCCGCGACCCGGCCCCCGAGGGACCGACGCGGACGCGTCGACTCCGAGCAGCCTCGCGAGTCCAAAGATTTGCGCCAGCGTCGTCCCGAAGGCCTCAGATTGATAGATCAAGCCCTGGTCGGCCAGGGCCGAGGCGAAGGCCGAGATCGAGGGCTCGGAGAGGTGGCGTTCGAGGGCGCGCGCCACGAACTCCGAAAGCGGCCGATCCCCGGAGGCGTCGCCCCCTTTTCGCACGAACCGCTCCTCGGGAAAGTTCTCGGGACGAGGGTAGGCCGAGTAAAGCAGTCCGATCGCCTCGGGATGGACGCGCTCGACCTCGTTGACGAAGAGTTGCCCGGCGCGCTGGCCACCGGCGTCGTCGGAGAATCGTAGGTCGGAGACGACCACGGCGAAGAGCTGTTCATTCAGGAGCCGGCGCGCCAGATCGAACCGCCCGCCACGCTCTCGAACCAGGTGGAGATGCAACAGGTGGGGCGGCCGGTAACGGTAGGAGGCCAGTCGCTCGCTTTCAAAACCGTGCGCCGTGACCTTGATCGGAATGGGCGCCCCCGAGGGCCCGCCTTCCCCTCTCCGAACGACGCTCGAGACGATCGAGCTGCGGCCAAGCCCCCGGGCAAGGTCGTGCACGAAGCCCGGTACGAGCGATTCGAGCACTCGAGCGTCATCGTCCAGGATCATGACGTGGGGGATCAACGGCATGGCGAGGTTCTCTCGGTCAGGACCCCGTTCAACCTCGAGGAGTCAAGGGCTTCCGATCATACCAGACCGTGAGGCAGGCGCGTCCGGCGCATCCTTCCAAATCCGATGGGATCTCGACGGCCGATCACTGTGCGTGAGTTGCGACGAAGACCGCGCGAGGGGTGCCAGCCGGCCCGACCGATCCGATCGGACGTCGAGACCGCCCACCGAACCCGAGAGGTTCCCGTCGAATTCGGTGGGCGGAGCGGCTGGCGGCCAGGGCCGCGCCGCGGTCCTGGACATCGCGGGGTTGGCGAGCGCGGGTCACGATCCGCGAGACGACGCGATGTCGCCTTCGGTCAGTGGAGGCGCCGACTCGTCCACTCCGGCCTGCTTGCGAAGATACGCCATCCAGTCCTGGATTCGTCGAACCAGGGCCTCGCTTCCGACCTCGCGCTGGAGGAACGGCCGAGATCCGACCGGACCGAACAGGCCGGCAAGGTCCGACTCACTCCGCTTTTCGAGGGCCATCACGTAGTAAATCGTCTTCGGGGCGTTGGGCTCGACGACCACCTGCTTCGGCTCGAGGCGGAACAACGCGTCTCGAAGTTGGTCACCGGGGTACTCGATTTCCGGGATGTCGGAAACGCGGGGAACGCCGAAGTTCATCCGATCCAGCGGGTCGGCGCTGGCGGCGAGCTTGGAAACGGAGGAGGTGATCACCAACGGCCGATCACCGGCCAGCGTCTTCAGGTCGGCCCCTTCCTTCCGAGCCTTTTCGGCGAGTGCGTTGGCGTCTTTCTCGGCCATCGCCCGGGCCTTCTCGAGTTTCCAGGCGCGGACGACCTGGTCCCGGATCTGGTCGAGGGGGGGCACTTCCGGCGGAAGATCGGCCAGTTTCCAGGCGAGGTAGCGCTGACCCTTGATGTCGGTCAGCTCGAAGGGCTCGTAAACCTGCCCTTTCGACTCGAAGACGAAATCGGCGAATGAGGTGCCTCCGCCGAATCGCGTGGTCCCCAGCGAACTACCGCCGATGGGCACCTGTTTCTGGGCGTCGTCCCGCGTCATCAGCGGAGTGATCGCATGTTTCAGGCCTTTTTCGGCGGCGGCCTTGGCGACCAGGCTCTTGCCGTCCTTGTCCCTGGGAACCGGCAGGCGTTCGGTGGCCCGTCCTTCTTCCTTGGCCTCGCTGTTCTTCTCAACGACCTCGTCGTAGCGGTCGAGGAAGCTGAGCATCACATCCGAGCGAATCGACTCGAACAGCTCGTCGACTTTCTCGCGCGCCCGCTCCTCCGCGAGGCGATACTTCACCGAATCTCGAACATCGAGGAACGGATCGGTCAGGCGAGGCGTCAGCTTCGCCTCGGGGTCACCGGCGAAGAGGTTCGTGGGGAGTTCGGTTTTGGGGGCCGGAAACTCGTCCTTGTGCTCGTCGTAATAGGTCCGGATCTCCTGGTCGGTTAGCTTGCTCTCGATCTCTCGGGCCAGGGCCTCGGCGTCGTACATCACGTACTCGACCTGAACGCGTCGCGGCTTCTTGAAGCCGGGCGTGTCGCGCATGGGGTCGGGGAGGTCGTTCTTGTACTTGTCGTAGAACGCCTTGAGCTCGGTCTCCGACGGGTTGGGAACCTTGTCGAGATAGTCCTCGGCGCGGAACCCGACGGCCACGGCCGAAACCTTCTCGTTCTGATCCTTGTAGGCCTGGTAAAGGTCGAGGGGCGTGACCTCGGGCGGGCCGGGCAGGGTGCGGACACTCGCCAGCCGGATCTGGTCGGCGATATCGACCAGCAGTTGCTCGTCGGTCACTTGCAAGGGGCCTTCGGCGAAGGAGTCCCGATAAATCTGGTCGAAGAGTTCGGGCGTCAGGAGGTTCCGGGTTTGCTGTCGGAGCCAGCGCTTGGCCACATCGGCCGTGGCGGGCATGCCGAGCCGTTCCGCTTCGTGCCGGAGGATCAGGGCGTCACGAAGGTCTTCATTGGTCGTGCCGCCGAAGTAGTTTTCTCCGGCGCCGAGGCGGCTCATGAAGAGGTTGGCCCGGAGCCGCTCGATCCGCATCGCCTCGAGATCACTCCGGTACACCGGTTTTCCGTAAAGCTGGAACACGACCGGATCGGGCATCCCTCCGGTGGACCGGCCGCGGAACAGCGAGAAATCGAGCGTGAAGGCGACCATCGCGAAGATCGCGAGGACGGCGAGCAGTTTCCGTTG
>CAZRGV010000032.1:36803-38234 GCA_964599655.1 uncultured Isosphaeraceae bacterium
GAAGGGCATGGGAGTTCCTGTGTAACTGAGCCTCGTGTTGACGGAGTTCTGGGCGCGCTTGGGTTCAAAGTCCGAGGAAACGACCGGGGATGGGCGTCCTGATGTCGTCCACGTTCTGGCCTGGTCATGGCCGTTCCATCCGGGCGGCTCCGACCCTCGCTCCTGGGGTCCCCCCCTTGACAGGCTCCGATACCCTAGCTTATTGAAAGGCGCAGTCGTCCGAAACTGGCCCAATCCGCAGTGTAACAGGATCAACCGCCAAGGCAACGGCAAACCGAGCCTCCCGAACCGACCGTTCCGGCCGGCGGGAAGGTCACGCTAACCGAGGCGATATCAGGAATTAGGAAAACACCGTGGCTCGCAAGACCGCCAAGGCGTCCGAGACCGCCCCGAAGTCCGCCAAATCCGCGTCCCCCGGCCGCAAGCGCGCGTCCGCCTCGACGGCCACCAAGTCCGCGGCCTCGAAGCGGCAATCCGCGGGGACCCCGAACGGAGGCGCCGGTCGCTCCCTCGTCATCGTCGAAAGCCCCAAAAAAGCCCGCTCCATCAATAAGTTCCTCGGCTCGAAGTACGTCGTGAAGGCCAGCATGGGGCACGTGCGAGACCTTCCCAAGCGAACCCTCGGCCTGGACGTCCTCCACGGCTACGCTCCCTCGTACGAGATCATGCCGTCGAAAAAGGAGACGATCAACGAGCTGAAGAAAGAAGCGGCGCGGGCCGACATGGTGTATCTCGCGACCGACCCCGACCGCGAGGGCGAGGCCATCGCCTGGCATCTTCAGCACGCGCTGAACCTGCCCGATGAGCGCGTGCAACGCGTCACGTTCTTCGAAATCACCGAGCGCGCGGTTCGCGACGCCTTCCAGCACACCGCGCCGATCGACAAGAACAAGGTCAACGCCCAGCAGGCCCGCCGGTTCCTCGACCGCTTCGTCGGCTACCAGCTGAGCCCGCTCCTTTGGAAGAAGGTGGCCCGAAACCTCAGCGCCGGGCGAGTTCAGTCGGTCGCCGTGCGGCTGATCGCCGAGCGCGAGAAGGAGATCCGCGCCTTCGTCTCGGAAGAGTACTGGCGGATCACCGCCCTGCTCAGCCCGGTCGAATCGACCGACGAATCCGAACGCTTTCCGGCCGAACTGGCCCTGTGGAAGGGGGAGAAGTTCTCGGCCCGCAACGAGGCCGACGCGAGAGCCATCCGGGACGCCCTGGCGTCGGCCCACTATGTCGTCAGCGCGCTGGAGACCATCGAGAAGGTCGATAAACCCGACGCCCCCTTCAAGACCAGCACGCTCCAGCAACAGGCGACCATCCGGCTCCGGTTCTCGGGGCAGAAGACGATGAAGGTGGCCCAGGAACTCTACGAGGGCATCGACGTCGACGGCTCGGGCCCCGTGGGCCTGATCACCTACATGAGGACCGACAGCCTTCGGGTTT
>CAZRGV010000032.1:38251-44150 GCA_964599655.1 uncultured Isosphaeraceae bacterium
GGCCATCACGAACGTTCGGTCACTCATCGAGGCCGAGTACGGCGAGCGCTACCTGCCCAAGAAGCCCAACCAGTACGCCGCCGGAAAGCTGGCGCAAGAAGCCCACGAGGCCATTCGCCCGACCGACCTGGCGCTGACCCCCGAGGCCATTCGGAGCCGGCTCACGCACGATCAGTATCGTCTGTACCAGCTCATCTACCGACGCTTCGTCGCCAGCCAGATGACCCCCGCGCTGTTCGAGGTCACGAACGTCGAGATCAAGGCGGGCGACGGACTGTTCAAGTCCCAGGGCAAGATCCTGCGGTTCGACGGTTATCGCCGCGTCCTGGCGCCCTCGGGAAAGCAGGACGACCAGCTTTTGCCGCCGCTTCGGGTCGATCAGGAGCTCACCCTGCACGATCTGACGCCCACCCAGCACTTCACCCAGCCGCCGCCTCGCTACTCCGAGGCCACCCTTATCAAGGCGCTCGAAAAGGAGAACATCGGCCGGCCCAGCACCTACGCCCCGATCATCCAGACGATTCAGGACCGCGGTTACGTCGAACAGAAGGATCGGCGCTTCCACGCGACCGACCTCGGCATGATCGTCACGGACCTGCTGGTCGAGCACTTCCCCAAGATCATGGACCTCAAGTTCACCGCGCACATGGAGGACGAGCTCGACGACATCGCGCAAGCCAAGGAAGACATGGTCAAGGTCCTCGACGAGTTCTATCACCCGTTTCAGGAGGCCCTCAAGGCCGCCGAAACCAACATGAAGCGGGTGCAGATCCCTTCGTCCGAGATCTGTCACAAGTGCGGCGCGCCGATGCTCGTGAAGTTCAGCAAGGGTTCGCCGTTCCTGAGCTGCTCGAGGTACCCGGAATGCAAGGCCACGCGCGGCATGGACGGAAGCCCTCGGGCCGAGGCCGTCGAGACCGAACACAACTGCCCCAAGTGCGGACGGCCGCTCCTCATTCGAGAGAACAAGCGAGGCGAGAAGTTCCTCTCCTGCTCCGGATATCCCGAGTGCAAGGAAGCGTTCAACATCGACGCCGAGGGGAAGCCCGTTCCCACGGTGGTCGAGACCGAACACACCTGCCCCAAGTGCGGAAAGCCGATGGTGCTCCGCCAAGGGGCGCGCGGGCCCTTCCTCGGTTGCACCGGCTACCCGAAATGCCGCACCACCTTGCCGGTGGATGAGAAGGGAAACCCGGTCGCGACCGTGACCGTCGATGTCAAGTGCGAGAAGTGCGGCGGGCCGATGGGCATCAAGCAGGGACGACGGGGCGCGTTTCTCGGCTGCCTGAACTATCCGAAATGCCGAAGCACCGCGCCGATTCCCGAGGACCTCAAGGAGAAGCTCGGCGAGGCGGCGGCCCCGTCCACCCCAAGCGTGGACCTGAAGTCGATCGCCGTCGAGGAGACGTGCGAGCAGTGCGGCGGGCCGATGATTGTCCGGAAGGGCCGTCGCGGATACTTCCTCGGCTGCGCGAACTATCCCAAGTGCAAGGGAACCCGCGAGCCGGGCGAGGCGACCATGGAAAAGATCATGGCCGTGACCGGCGCGTAGGCTCATCGTTCCGGGACGATTCCCGCGTTGGGGAACCGTTGGCCGGTTCCCCGACTCTCACGCCGCGCGCCTCGAGACGCCGCGCGACATCCTCGGCCAGCAGGTCCGCGACCACGCGGTTCGCCGTCTCCGTCGTGTGACAGAAGTCGATGTAGTCGAGCCGGCTCGAATTGTCATAAACCCCGCTCAGGTCGCGGAAATGCTCGCGCTCGAAGCTCCAGTTCAGAGTAGGAACGCGTTGATAAGCCTTGAGAAACAGCGGTTCGAGCGCCTCGTACTTCAGGCGCTCCTGCGCCTCGAACGCGTTCCGCCTCGATTTCGTGAAGAGGACCGGCTGCCAGTAGTAAAGCGTGTCGAAGCCGTAACGGCGGCCGAGTTCCTCGACGAACGCGCGGTTCCAGGCGAACGTCCGAAGAATCTCAACCGCGAGCTCGTCGTCGGACCTGGGGCGATCCTGGAACGGCTTCTCGGCGGGCCTCGACGGAGTCCGTCCGTTCAGTCGCTTCACGATCGACGACGCGAGCCGGAAGCTGGCCGAGTCTTTCAGCACGATCTGGATCGCCGAACCGACGAGCCGGCCCGGCGATTGCCGGTTCGCGAAGTCGTCGACCCGGTTCACCTCGTTGAGGGGAAGCCCGGCGACGCCGTTCTGGCTGGCCGACAGCACCTCGTTGACGCCGTCGTAAAAGAGGACGAGATCCGGCCGGGCACCGTTCCGCAGCGCGAGCCAAAGCGCGAGGACTTCCTGGGTGTTGACATACCCGATCTCACCGTAATTCGTCACCTCGACGTGGAAGCCGCGCTCCGCGAGCCGCTTCGAGAGCAAGGACGGTATCGTGAACTCGTCCCTCGCCCCGATTCCCCAGATCGTCGACCCTCCGAACACGAAGACCTGGCCGCGTCGCTCCGAGGACGCGGATGACATCGGGGCGTTCCAGGTCCGCCGCAGCCCCCGACGATCGATCTGAATCGTCTGGCCTTGATACGGCATCTCACGAAAGTAAACGTACGGCTCCCATCGCGTGTCCATCTCCTTCTGTTCCCGGAAATACGACGCGACCCAGGGCGCTCCGCCGTAGCCGTCCCGCACGATCCGAGGGTCGGGATCGGGAGGAGCGAAGGCCGCGTCCTTCAGGGCGAAAAATCCACGGAGAAACAGTTCGAGAAGGATCAGCAACAGGAGCGTGAGCCCCAGCAGGAGCCAGAGGTTGCGGACGCCTCGAAACACCGAGGCGAGCCGGGAAAACCATCGGTGCCGAACCGTCGGGGCAGGTCGAGCGGTGTCCGGGCTCGTCATCGTGAAGACTCGCTCGCGACGTCGAAGGCGGTCATTCCGATGGTTCCGGTTCCTGGGTCGGCGGCGCCGGCGATGAGTTTCCCATCGCCAGCGCGTAGGCCGTGGCGTAGGTCCGGCAATGCGAGATCGTGATCAAAATGTCGCCGATCCCCCGATGAATGGCCGCTTCCTTGGCCCCGCCCCGGACAAGCACCTTCGGCTGACCTCCGGGCACGTTCCGCACCTCGAGATCGGTCCAGCTAATCCCCTTGGCCCAGCCAGTTCCGATCGCCTTGAGGATCGCCTCCTTGGCCGCCCAACGTCCCGCGAAGTGCTCGATGGCGTGCTTTCGCGCCTGGCAGTAACGGATCTCTCGATCCGTATAAACCCGCCGAAGAAACAACTCGCCGTGCTGCTCGATCATCTTGCCGATTCGCGGACATTCGACGATGTCGGTGCCGATGCCCAGGATCTTCATGGATGTGCCATTCCTTCGGTCGAGAACCTTCGACCCGCGTTCCGCCCGGAAACGCCTTGGAATCAGTGTAACGCCGGACGCTTTTCCAAGGCCAGTCGAGCCTTTCCGCTCGAACCTCGATTCGCGTCGCGAGCCGCCTCTCCGTCGGCTATACTGGCGTGCGCCAACCGCGACATCAACGGCCGTCGAGGCCGCGTGTTCCCTCCCCAAGGATGGAGTTCCCCATGGACTTGCTCGCCGATCTCACCTCCGCGCAGCGGGAGGCCGTGACCCACGTCGACGGCCCGATGCTCGTCCTGGCGGGGGCGGGTTCCGGGAAAACCCGGGTCATCACGCGACGAGTCGCCTACCTGCTCCGCCAGGGCATCGAGGGTCGTGAGATCCTCGCGCTGACGTTCACCAACAAGGCCGCCGGTGAGATGCGGGAACGGATCGAGGCCATTGCTCCGCAATCCGGGGTCTGGGTCGGAACCTTCCACGGCCTCTGCGCGCGGCTGCTCCGGCAGTACGCCCCGCTCGTGGGGATCGATCGGGGCTTCACGATCTACGACCAGTCCGACCGGCTCCGAGCCGTCAAGCAGGTCATGGAGCAGCTCGAAGTCGAGAACCTTGGCGTGGCCCCGGAGCGCGTCGATTCGGCGATCAGCCGGGCCAAGAACGACATGATCCTCCCCTCGCAGTACGCGAAGCGCGCCGAGGCGGACCACCTCTCCGCCGTGGTCGCCAAGGTGTATGAGGCGTACCAGCAACGGCTCCGCGAGTCGTCCGCCGTCGATTTCGACGACCTGCTCGTCCACCTGGTCACCATTCTTCGAGCCCATCGGGACGTTCGCGCGAACCTCGATGCCCGATACCGCTACATCCTCGTGGACGAATATCAGGACACCAACCTGGCCCAGTATGCCATCGTGCGCGCCCTCTCCCTCGACTATCCAAACCTCTGCGTCACCGGCGATCCGGACCAGTCGATCTACGGCTGGCGAGGCGCGAACCTCAAAAACATCCTCGAATTCGAACAGGATTACCGGGGCTGCAAGGTCGTCAAGCTCGAGCAAAACTACCGAAGCACGAAAAACATCCTTCGCGTCGCCGATCACCTGATCCGTTTCAATCGCCGTCGCAAGCACAAGGCGCTTTTGACCGACAACCCGGACGGCGCGCCGGTCGAGTTGACCGTCTACGCCAGCGAGGCGGACGAAGCCCAGGGCATCGTCTCCAAGATTCGAAGCCTGGTTCACGAGGGGGAATACTCCTTTCGCGACATAGCGATTTTCTGCCGAGTCACGGCCCTGACGCGCGGCTTCGAGTCCGCCCTTCGCGCGGCGAACATCCCGTACCAGGTCGTCGGCGGCGTCTCGTTTTACGAGCGGCAAGAAATCAAGGACGTGCTCGCATACCTGAATCTGATCTCCAACCCGAAGGACGATATCGCGTTCGCCCGGGTGATCAACGTGCCACCTCGAGGGCTGGGAAAAACCAGCCTGGAACGCCTCTCCGAGCGGGCCCGGGAGCTTGGCCTCCCCTTGCTCGCCATGGCCCGTCAGGCCGCGAGCATCCCCGGTTTGAAGGACAAGGCCGCGCGCGGCTTTCGCGACTTCGCCATGCTGATGGACGAGTTGACGGCCCTACGCGATCATGCCGCCGAGGAGGTCATTCGCAAGCTGCTGGCCCTCTCGGGGTATCACGACTTCCTGGCCGCCGACGCCAAGGGGGGCGGCGAGGACCGACTGGCCAACGTGGATGAACTCGTCTCGGCCGCTCGACTCTTCGACGAGGAGCATCCCGGCGCCTCGATTCTCGAGTTCCTGGAAGAAATCAGCCTGGCCTCCGCCGTCGATCGCTGGAAAGACGACGCCGGTGCCGTCACGCTGATGACCTTGCACGCCGCCAAGGGCCTGGAATTTCCGGTCGTCTTCATCGTCGGTCTGGAACAGGGAATCCTGCCCCATTGCCGGGCCTCCGAGAACGACTCGGAACAGGAGGAAGAACGCCGGCTCCTGTTCGTCGGAATCACTCGGGCCCAGCGCGCGTTGTACCTCAGCCACTGCCGGGTCCGCGAGTTCCGGGGCCAGCGATCGGCGACGATTCCCTCCTGCTTCCTCGGCGAACTGCCGGAAGAGCCGTTGATCGTGGTCGATCGATCCACGACCGAGACCGAGGGGCCGCGGTTGACGCGGCGGCCCTCGAGCGCAAGGCCCGCGTCGCCCGTCGCCGGCTTTCGGCTCACCACGGCCGCAGACCTCGCCAACGGCACCTCGGGCGTCTCGGCGGCCACCTCCCCGGTGGATCTGTCGGCGTTTCGACCGGGCATCTCGGTCCTGCACCCCGACTATGGGATCGGTCGGATCGTCGCGATCGACGGCGCCGGCCCGAATCGGAAAGGGCGGGTCGCCTTCGCCGTCGGAGGGGAGCGCACCTTCGTCCTCGCCCGGTCGCCGCTGCGGGTCGTGGGAGGACCTCGTACCGATCCCCGCTAGGCGACGCACCGCTTCCGGTCCGTGAGCACACTCCACGAAACCGTTAAACTCACTCATGAAAACTCGAGGGAATTCCGAAAACCCGGGCGATTGAGCCTTTGAGAGACCGCGTTGAT
>CAZRGV010000032.1:44160-51557 GCA_964599655.1 uncultured Isosphaeraceae bacterium
ACATGTGCGACCAGAGTTGAAGGTGTGCTAGACTCAGGAATCAAGGAGTCGTTACCGAGGTCTCAGACATGACGCGACTGGGAGTCAACATCGACCACGTGGCCACGATTCGACAGGCCAGAGGCGGCCAGGAGCCCGACCCCGTCTGGGCGGCCGTCCTGGCCGAGCTGGGAGGCGCCGACGGCATCACGATCCATTTGCGGGAAGATCGCCGACATATTCAGGACCGCGATCTTCGGCTGCTTCGAGAGACGGTTCGGGTGCGTCTGAACCTGGAAGCCGCCGTGGAGCCCGAGATCGTTCGAATCGCCCTGGAGGTTCGGCCCGATCAGATCACGTTCGTCCCGGAGCGACGCGCGGAACTGACCACGGAAGGGGGACTCGACGTGATCGGCCAGCGCGAGCGGGTGGCCGAGGCCGTCGCCCGCTGCCGGGACGCGGGGCTCGAAGTCAGCCTCTTCATCGACCCGAACCCGGCGCAGGTCGAGGCGTCGGCCCAGCTTGGAGCGGCCGCGGTCGAGCTCCACACGGGACGTTACGCGGACGCGCCTCATGGACCTCGACGGGAACACGAGCTGGCGGCCCTGGCGAAGGCCGGCGAGACCGCCGTGGCGGCCGGCCTGATGTTGCACGCCGGACATGGGCTGAATTATCAGAATGTCGCTCCGGTGGCACGCTTGCCTCGGATGGCGGAGTTGAACATTGGTCATAGCATCATCTCTCGCGCCGTGTTCGTCGGGCTGGAGCGGGCGGTTCGAGAGATGAAAGCGTGCCTCACCACGACGAAATTTGTAGGACCAATTGATGGAGATCGAGACTAGTCATTTTCCCGCGATTCTGGAAATAATATCGAGTTGGGTTCGAGCAAGAGCCGAGGGTCGTGCGTTCGCCGAGGATTCGAGGTTGCGGAGGAGTGGTTCATGCCGTCGTCCAGAGGTGGAATGTTCGCGGGCTGCACGGTCGCGCTGGTAACTCCGTTTCGCGATGGCGAGGTGGATTACGAGGCCCTCGGTCGCTCGGTCGACTGGCAGATCGCTCAGGGAACGCCGGTGATCAGTCCTGTCGGGACCACGGGCGAATCTCCGACATTAACTCATGAGGAACATGAGCGCGTGATCGACGCGGTGGTCGAGCGCGTGGCGGGTCGCGCGAAGGTTCTGGCCGGCACCGGCTCGAACTCCACGACCGAAGCCATTCGGCTCACCCGATTCGCGGCTCGCGCCGGCGCCGATGGCGCGTTGCTGGTTTCTCCGTACTACAACCGTCCCACTCAGGAGGGCCTTTATCGACACTACGCCAAGTTGGCCGAAAGCGTCGACCTGCCCATGGTGCTCTATAATGTTCCGGGTCGAACCGGCCGGAATGTCGAACCCGAGACCGTGGAGCGACTGGCTCGCCACGCGCCGATTGTCGCGATCAAGGAGGCCAGTGGCTCCCTCGATCAGGTCAGCGACATCCTGGCGCGCACCGATCTGACGGTTCTCTCCGGCGACGACAGTCTGACCCTGCCCATGATGGCCGTTGGCGCCGAGGGTGTCATCTCCGTCGTGGCGAACCTTGTCCCGGCCGATGTGATCGCGATGATTGACGCGTTCCGATCCGGAAACCTCGCGGAGGCCCGGAAACGGCACCTGAAACTGTTCCCCCTCTGTCGTGACCTGCTCGGGCTGGCCCCGAACCCGATTCCCGTGAAGACGGCCCTTTCCCTCCTGGGCCGTGGAAACGGCGAGATGCGTCTTCCCCTTTGCCCCCCTGAGGAACGCGGCCTTCTGGCGCTGCGGCGCACCCTCGCCGGCTACGGTTTGCTCGACGTTCCCGAATGATTCCGTTCGGTCTCCCAGCGTCGGGTCCAATGCCCTGGCAAAGATGATTCTCATCAATCCTCTTTTCCTGGCGCATGCGATGCAGTAAATTGAGTCTTCATGAGATCCAGGTTGCGTCACCGGCTCGACCAGGTTTCTCAGGAACTCGATCTGACCCCCCCCATCAGCATCGACGGTAGTCCTCCTGATTCCCAATCCTTGATTCCGTGACGGGCGACCGTCGCGAACGCCTTCGGAGAGGCCGTTCCGCCCCTCCGATCGTTGACCGTTGTATTTACGCTTACATGGGGAGGTGCTCAAATCATGTCTCGCAAAACACTCAAGCAAGCGGCGGGCGGCAATGGACACACGCTCACGGCCATGCCCCCCGTCTCCGAGCAGGCGGTGCGCGATCTCGCTCAGGTCTTCAAGCTCCTGAGCGACGAGACCCGGCTTCGCATTCTGCTTTACCTGGCTCAGAACCAGGAACTTCACGTCACCGACCTTTGCAGTCGGCTCGGCCAGAGCCAGCCGGCGGTCAGCCATCACCTGGCGCTTCTCCGGGTGGCCGGCCTCATCGAATCCCGTCGTGAGGGCAAACACAACTTCTACAGCGTCCGCGCCGACTTCTTTGGCGAGATGCTCATCGACTTGCTCTCCGCCGCGGGGGACATGCCTCGAAAGATCCGCTTCCATGACTTCGTGCTGACCTACGGCGCCTGATCGATCTCCAAGGCCCGTCGCCAACGATCTTGGCTCGATCCGGCACGTGAGCGGCCTGGGGCAGGTCGCTCGCGTGCCGGCGTTCTCCTCCAGGCACGGCGCCCACGACCCCGACGTCCCCCGCCTCGGCCATCCCCCGTGCCAGGCGATCCGCACGGTTCCCCTTGACCCTCTTGACGCTTCGGCGCAGAATGACGCCCCGAACGCCGCCCGGCTGTCACACGCGACTCGGCTCTCGGTGGGCGCGTGCGGGCTCGGGGGCTGACCATCCACCCGACTCGGTATCGGTTCGCTTGTCCAGACGGATCGGAGCCGAGTCACTTGTCTCGCCGATGGATGGGCGGGCAAGCGCGCCGCGCGTTGGTTGAGCGTGGCGGTCTTTCTGCGGGAAAACGACCGGCCCGCCCATGGCCGGAAGGAGATGGAACGATGCCGGTTTCCTCGCGAGCGGCCTGGGTCTTGGGGTTCGGTCTGCTGACCATCGCCGGGTTGGTGGGGCGGAGTATCGGACAGGACCGCAACGTCCAACGCGCCTCGACGCAAGGGGCGGCCACCACGCTGCCGCCGGCCGTCGTCGGCTCCATCGACATGGATGCCGTCTTCAAGGGCTATGAGAAGGTCGACTTCATCCGCAAGCAGATCGAGTCGCAAGCCGAGCTCAAGAAGGCGGAACTCGGAAAGTTGATCGCCGAGCTCCAGCAAATCAGTAAGGAGATGGAGAACCTTCAGCCCGGTTCGCCCGACTACAAGAACCACGACGAAAAGCTGACCCGGCTCAAGGTCCAGCTCGACGCCGAGCGAGAGCAGGCTCAAAAGGAGTTCGCGCTCAAGGAGGCCGAGGCCCTGGCCACGATTTACAAGGAAATCCAGGCCATGGTCGAGGCCGTCGCCAAACATAACCATATGACTTACGTGATTCGGATCTCGAACGAGCCGGTCAGCGGGGCCGATCCGAACTCGGCGCTGGCGGCCATGTCCCGATCGGTGGTCTACTCCGACCCCTCCACCGACATCACCCAGGTCGTCGTTCGGACCCTCAACGCGCGGTACAAGCCGACCGCCGCGCCTCGGCCGGCCCCCGCGCCGGCCTCGAACGCTCCCGCGACGGGAAGCCGCTGATCGCCGGGGCTCCCGTGGCTTGTCCAGGCCCGAAGCCGCCGAGGACCACCCCACCGCGCGTGGGGTGGTCGCACCACGCGAGTCGAATTCCTTTCCAAACACGTTCAGACTCTCTTCATGTCGTTTCCAATCAGGGATGATGGGACGGTCATGCCAACGGCAAGCCGCATGCAACGGACCATCGGCCGAGAGGTCGAGGTTCGAGGGGTCGGGTTCCTCACGGGGACCAACGTCCACCTCCGATTCCGCCCGGCCGACGCGGGCACGGGCATCGTTTTCCGTCGAACCGACTTGCCCGGACAGCCGGCCGTACCGGCGCATGTCCGTCATGTGATTGCTCGGCAACGGCGAACAACCATCCAGCAGGGCGAGGCGGTCGTCGAGATGGTCGAGCACGTGATGGCCGCCCTGGCCGGCCTTCACATCGACAATTGCGTCGTTGAGATCGACGCCTCCGAGACCCCGGGCTGCGACGGGTCGAGCCAGGCGTTCGTCGACGCCTTGACCGCCGCCGGGTTCGTCGAGCAGAATCGGCCACGCCCCAGGCTGACCATTACCCAGCCGGTCACGCTTCGGGACGGCAAGGCCCTGCTGACCGCGCATCCGGGCGACTCCGATTCGCTGGTCCTCTCGTACAACCTCGACTACGGCCCGCACACGCCGATCGGCAGCCAGAGCCGGTTCGTCGAGATCTCGCCCGAGCGGTTCCGGACCGAACTGGCCCCGAGCCGCACGTTCCTTCTGGAGGCCGAGGCCCACGCCCTGAGGGCGGCGGGAATCGGGTCGGGCATCACCGCGTCCGACCTTTTGATCTTCGGCGAAGATGGTCCTATCAACAATACCTTGCGGTTTCCGGATGAATGCGTCCGGCACAAGATCCTCGACATGGTTGGCGACCTCGCCCTCGCGGGGCTGGATCTCGCCGGTCACGTCGTGGCCCATCGCTCGGGGCATCAACTGAACGCCGAACTCGTGCGGGAGCTGCTGCGGCAGGCCGAGCGCGGCGAGTTGCCGGAATCGACGGATGGCGATCCGCCGATCTACGACATCGCGGCGATCATGAAGATCCTGCCGCACCGCTATCCCTTCCTGCTGGTCGATCGGGTGCTCGAGCTCGAGCCGGGCCGCAGGGTCCTGGCCCTGAAAAACGTGACCTGCAACGAGCCGTTCTTCCCCGGCCACTGGCCGGGCCGGCCGATCATGCCGGGCGTCCTGATCCTCGAGGCGCTGGCCCAGGCGGCCGGGCTCTTGATCTCGGACAAGATCGACACGCGCCGATATGTCGCGTTGATCGCGTCGATCGACAACGTCAAGATCCGAAGGCCGGTCGTGCCGGGCGACCAGCTCCGCCTCGAGGTCGTCAGCCGCCGCGCCGGGAGCCGGATGGCCGAAGTTCAAGGAATCGCTCATGTGTCCGATCAAGTCGCCGCCGAGGCGAAAATCCGCTTCGTAATGATCGAGAACGAGAAGGTGGCCTGATCCAGGTCCCGTCGGGATTGACGGATCAGTGTCGAAACGGCAATAACGTGTCGGGCACGCGGCGGGCCGGTCTGGCGTGCTCCACACCGACGACACCATGCCGGCCGGACGCCAGGATGGCGTTCTGATGCCTCCAGGAAGTGAGGAATCCGACTCATGGCCATCTGCATCGCCGATACCGCGTGCGTGGATCCGAGGGCGGAGATCGCCGACGACGTCGAGATCGGCCCCTACTGCGTCGTCGGTCCCGACGTGAGGATCGGCCGGGGAACGCGATTGCTCAGCCACGTCTGCCTCATGGGCGTGACCGTGGTGGGAGAGCACAACACCATCTATCCGTTCAGCGTCCTTGGCGGCGATCCCCAGGACGTGTCCTACCAGGGAACGCCGACCCGCGTCGAGATCGGCAACCACAATCTCATTCGTGAAGGCGTGACCATCAACCGGGCCACCGAGAAGGAAGACGGCGTGACCCGGATCGGGAACCACAACATCCTGATGGCCACCACCCACGTCGCCCACGACTGCAAGCTCGGCGACCGGATCACGATCGCCAACGGCACCATGCTCGGCGGCCATGTCCACGTCGAGTCGCACGCCAGCATCTCCGGCGGCGTCGCCGTCCACCACTTCGTCACCCTCGGCGGCTACTCCTTCGTCGGCGGTCAGTCTCGCATCTATCATGATGTTCCTCCGTTCATGCTCGTCGACGGCAACCCATCCAAGGTCCGTTGTATTAATATCGTCGGATTAAAGCGAAACGGCATCACAGCCGAGGGGATCGACGCCCTTCACGAGGCCCATCGGCTGATCTACCGGGCGAAGATGAGCCCCAAGCATGCCTCCGAGATCCTGTCCTCGCACGGGCATCTCACGACCGAGGTCGAGCGGCTGCTGGCGTTCATCCAGGCGCAGCACGAGGGCAAGCACGGCCGCGCTCGCGAGCGGTTTCGACATTCGGTTAAAATCGCGGAAGATGAGCAGCCGATGACTCTTTGATCCCAGAGGGGCGATTGCGGCCGCGCCGCCTCGCGCCGTGTTGCCGTGTTCGGGTGCGTTCGCGAAATGGGTCCCGTCCTCGAGGCTTGGAGTCGGACATGAGTCGCTTGCGGGTCGGTGTGGTCGGGGTGGGACATCTGGGACGCCACCATGCCCGGGTGATCGCGGGCCTGGAGGGCGTGGAACTCGTCGCCGTGGCGGACTCGCGGATCGAGCAGGCCCGGGCCGTCGCCGAGCCGCTGGGCGCGACGCCCCTGACCGACTACCGGCAGCTGCTCGACCGGGTCGACGCCGTCTCGGTGGCCGTCCCCACGACGCTGCACCGTGAGGTCGCCGGGGCTTTCCTCGAACGAGGCATTCCGACGCTGGTCGAGAAGCCGCTGGCGTCGTCGCTGGCCGAGGCGAGGGAACTCGTTTCGCTTGCCGATTCGAAGAACACGTTGCTCCAGGTCGGCCATATTGAGCGGTTCAATCCGGTCCTCTCCGCCCTCGAAAACGGCCGAATCCGGCCTCGCTACATCGCGGCCGAGCGGCTGAGCACCTACACGTTTCGGTCGACCGATATCGGCGTCGTGCTGGATCTCATGATCCACGACCTGGACCTGATCCTCGCGTTGGTCGACGCGCCTGTGGCGGCGGTCTCGGCGCTCGGGGTCAGCGTGTTCGGCGGGCATGAGGACGTGGCCAACGCCCGAATCTGGTTCGAGAACGGCGTCGTCGCGGATGTCACCGCGAGCCGAGCCAGCATGCAGGCCACCCGGAAGATGCGGCTCTGGGGGCCGGAAGGTTATCTCACGCTGGACTTCGCGTCGAAGCGAAGCACCACGGTCCGGCCGTCGGATCGACTCCGACGCGGACTGTTGGACCTGGAAGGCGTGGACCTGAGCCAGCCCTCGGCGGTGAAGGAACACCTCTTCGGCAAGATGCTTCGAGTCGACCAGTCGCAGTGCGAAGGACGCGAGCCGCTGGCCCTCGAACTCGAGGATTTCGTGCGGTCGATCCGGACGGGAACTCGACCGAAGGTCAACGGGCACGACGCGTTGCGAGCCGTCGCCCTGGCCGATCAGATCCTTCAAGGGATCGAAACCCATCACTGGGACGGGGTCGACGAGGGACCGACCGGGCCGCACTGGCTGCCGGAACCGGCCGCCGAGCCAATCCAGGGGCTTCCCGAGCCCAAGCTCTGGCGCTACAAGTCGACGCGAGGCGAGTCGGCCCGACATCGCGAGTCGTCCTGAATCAGCGATTCGCCGGAGCTCGGAATCTCGCGCAACG
>CAZRGV010000033.1:0-7823 GCA_964599655.1 uncultured Isosphaeraceae bacterium
GAACTCGCCCGGCTCAAACCGCCGATCGGTCGGGCCGAGGTCGGCCCGTTCCACGACCGAAGGGGCCACGGGCTGACTCTGCTCGTCGATCACCTCCGCCGCGCCGCAGACAAAACCGAGGTCCGGCCAGGACTGGATCGCAGCGAGGTGCGAGGCGAGATGGCCGGGCCGCATCACGTCGTCCTGATGGAAAATCGCCACCCACTCCGTCCGGCTCAGGGCGACACAACGGTTCCAGTTGCCGGCCAGGCCCAGACGCTCCGAACTCACCTCGATGCGAACCCGGTCTCCGGCCTCGGCCCGAGCGACCGCCAGGGTCTCGTCGGCCGACCGGTCGTCGGAAAGGAGTAAATCGAACTCGACGCGTTCTTGTGTCAATATGCTTCGTAGCGCCTCCGCCAGGTGTCGGGCACCGTTGAACGTCGGCAGCGCCACGGTGAGCGAAGCGTCTGGGAGCAATGGGCCTCCTTCGTTTTGGATCAGGAATCCGGTTAGGAATGAGAAGGAATTCGGAACCATTCGCGCGGTTCGCCCGTCCAAGAGTCGTTCCAACATTCTCAGCCGCCTTGGCCGGATTTCAGGCAACGCGACACAACCCGTTACTTTTCTGACCGTTAGGGAGGACACGTTCGATGCGAATCCATGCGCGCCCACGGATCGTCCTGGTCCTGCTTCTGGGCCTTGCCATGGTCCTGACCTGGGCCATCCCGACACTTCAGGCCCGCTCGCCCGCACCCGCCCCCCCAATGGGCGGATTCGGTAGGGAAGTTACGGACCGGCCCGAGGTCGGGCCAGCGCCCAGAGTCTATCTGAACGCTCCCGTGTCGGCCGAGGCCGCCAAGCTCTGGATCGTGCTTCAGAAACCGGTCTCGATGCCGTTCTCCCAGGAAACCCCGCTCGAAGACGTCATCAAGTATATCAAGTCCGCCACCTCTAGCCCCGACACGCTGCCCGATGGCCTACCCATCTACGTCGATCCCGCGGGTTTACAGGAGGCGGAGAGAACCCTACAGTCGCCGATCACCCTGAGCCTGGAGAACCTCCCGCTGGCCACCTCGCTCAAGCTGATCCTCGACCAACTGGATCTGGCCTTCCAGGTTCAGAAGGAGGGATTCATCATGATTTCGTACAAGTACAAGGATGAACCGGAGTTCGGCGATTCCAACGCCATGATCCTCAACCAGCTGGCGGCGTTACGCGAGGAGGTTGCCGCGCTTCGTGCCGAAGTCGCCAGCTTGCGGGGCCAGCCCACGCCGTCCAGTGCCGTCCCCGGACAATCTTCGCGACCAGCCGGAGTCGCGGGCGGAGGTTTCCGCTGAGCCGGCGCCGATCCAGACACTCCCCTCAATCCGCGGACGCCCGCGAGAGCTGTTGAAGCGTCTCCCAGGTGTAGAGCCCCGACGAGTGGCCGTCGTTCCAGGCGAGACGGACGGCATAGTTGC
Source organism: uncultured Isosphaeraceae bacterium (assembly GCA_964599655.1). Lineage (GTDB taxonomy): Bacteria > Planctomycetota > Planctomycetia > Isosphaerales > Isosphaeraceae > CAZRGV01. Next base: position 1,443 of record CAZRGV010000033.1, read on the forward strand.
CGACCGTCTCCATGCCTTCGAGCTTGAGGTCGGGCCGGATGGACGCCGGGTCAAGAATGCGTTTTCCGGTCCATTCATCGCGACACGAGGCGCAAGGGCAGTTGACCCTCAGGTGCCGGTACGGAAGTCGATCGACACGGCCCTCGTCCCAGCTCAGTTCGAGGATCTGGTCCGCCTGGTGGGCTCGGATGTTCGTTGGAGGCTCACTCATACCGAAGGGCTCGCGTCGGGGTGTTGAGGATCGTACCTTCGATCGGCTGGAAGGTATTATACCGCGAGTCGACGCGCCTCGGTCGGAGTACACCCGGTGGAACGATTCTACGTCAAGGCACCGAGCGTCAACGCCGTGCGACGGGCTCTGGGCCGCGCGCCCGGCGGAGTGCGGGTCACCGGGCGGTTCGACCGCGAGACCATTGAGTGCACCCACACGATGAACGAGCACAGCTTTCGCCGGCTCTGGCCGGAGATCCTCAGCCGACTGGCGAAGGCGGGGCTGACCGTCGTCGACCGGCCTCAATCCCCCGACGACGAGCCGGGCGATCACTAATCACGAACGCGATTGAACGGCCAGGCGGACACCCAGAACAAGTTCCCTCCTCAAAAACCCGCGAACCCGTGCCTGCGACGGCGCGAGTTTCAAGGTGATTGGAACGACACAAACGATCCCTGGCAAACGGATTCGCAGAACCAATTATTCTTGCATAAGCATTTTCGACTCAAAGAGCATCCGCCCGGAACGCGCAGGGTGTTCAAGGGGCGGAGCACGAAGGGGACGATTTCGAGATCGGAACGTTTCCGGCAAAGCGATCGAGGTCGCCGTTCCAGAATTTGGCGAGGATATCGAGATCAGTGCCACCGTCGACGATGCGTACCGTGAGCCGCTTAAAGGTTACGAAAATCACACCCGTGCCGAAGATGGGCCTTCATGCGTTCCGCCGCGATGGACCCGTCTCCGGCGAGAAGGGCCTCAGTGATCGCCTGATGTTCGGCCAAGGAACTGACCATGCGTTGGGGGAAGCGCGCCAAGATCAGGCGGACCACCGCGTGCACCTTCTCACGGATCTGTCCCATCACGCGAGTGATCTCTCGATTGCCCAGGAACTCGCAAAGGAGAAGATGGAACTCGGCGTCGAGCCGCACGTTGGCCTCGATATCCGCGTTGCGCACGGCACCACGGGCCTCGCGGTCGTTCCGCCGCAACTGGCGTATTTGCTCATTTGTCAATCTTCCGGCGAGCTTGGCGACGACGAAGGTTTCGAGGGCTTCACGGATCTCGAAATGATCCGCCATATCCTGTGGAGAGATGGAACGGACGACGATTCCCTGCTGTGCGGCGACAGTGACCAACCCATCGGCCTCGAGCCGCTCCAGGGCCGCGTGCACGGGTGTCTTACTCATCTCCAGCTCGCTGGCGAGCTGCCGCTCGGAGAGCACGATGCCGGGCGGAAACTGTCCCGAGAGAATTCGATGCTTCAGTTCCGTGTAGGCGCGCTGCTTCAGGGAGCCCTCCACACGCCCTGCGCCTTGCGAGCGAGGGCTTCGGGTTCCGTTCTCGCTGTTGCGGAGCATAATCATCCGAGGGGAAGGGGTTGAATTCCAATTGAGTGGACCTTACGATGCATCGCATCATAGCTGGTATACCAGTGGCGTGTCAAACTCCTGGTAACAATGAATCGGACGACCATCATGAGAGACTCCGTCCGAGCCGAACCATGCCGACTTCGGATCGGTCTGATCCTCGGCCTGATCGTGGCCTGCCAGCCGACCCGAGCGGTTGAACCCAGGGCAGAGTTCCTCCGAGGCATCAACCTCAACGGTCCGGCCCTCACTATTGATGGGCACCCCTGGGAAGGAGGTGACACAAAGGACCTCACCTGTCATGCCGACGCCTTCGAGAACCAGGCGGTCCCGCTGGTCCCTCCCACCGATCCGAACCGTGCTCGAATGATCCGATCGAGCCGTTGGAGCCAAACGGCCGAGTTGAAGGTGGGGAACGTCCCGCGGGGGACGTACTCGGTTCTTCTCTACGTCTGGGAGGACAACGATTCCGAAACCTTCCGAATCGCCCTGAACGGTCACGAGGTCGTACGAGAATATGCCAGCGGTTCCGCCGGAACCTGGCAGCGGCTTGGTCCCTGGCCGGTGACGGTTGATTCCGGGACCATTGTGATCACAACTCAAGGTGGAGCGGCGAATCTCTCCGGGATCGAAATCTGGAAGGGAACCGGCACGATTCCCGACCCGACCCGTCCTGCATCCGCCCGGGTCCGACCGCTCGAGCCGGCGGCGGCCAAGGTGTTCGACGAAGAGGTGGCCCCCATCCTGGCGCGACACTGCCTGGAGTGCCATGGCGGCTCCGAGCGCAAGGGCAAGCTGAACCTCGCGACGGAACGCGGCGCGCTGGAGGGCGGATCAAGTGGCCCGGCCGTCGTGCCCGGCCGGCCGGACGACAGCCTGCTCTGGATTTACATTGACTCGGGCGAGATGCCTCGCGACCGAACTCCGCTCAGCGACCAGGAAAAGCAGCGGCTGAAGCGTTGGATCGACGACGGCGCGAAGTGGGGGATGGAGCGGATCGACCCCTTCCTGGTCTCGACCGACCGACGCGCCGGCTACGACTGGTGGTCGCTCCAGCCCGTTCGAAAGCCGCCGACGCCCGCCGTTTCGGACACGGCCTGGCCACGTAACGAGATCGATCGCTTCGTGCTCGCGAGGCTCGAGTCCCGTGGGCTGAAACCGGCGCCCGAGGCCGACCGTCGCACGCTGATCCGTCGGCTCAGCTTTGATCTCGTCGGCCTGCCGCCCGGACCCGACGAAGTCGAGCGGTTCATGGCCGACCCGGACCCGCGAGCCTACGAGAAGCTCGTGGATCGGCTTCTCGACTCGCCCCACTACGGCGAGCGCTGGGCCAGGCACTGGCTCGACGTGATCCGATTTGGCGAAAGCCAGGGCTTCGAACGCAATCATATTCGCGAGAACGCCTGGAAGTTCCGCGATTGGGTCGTCGACGCGTTCAACCGTGACCTGCCTTACGACGAATTCGTCCGCCAACAGCTTGCCGGCGATGTCCTCCATCCTGGCGACCGCTCGGCGCTGATCGCCACCGGTTATTACGTCTGCGGAACCTGGGACCAGGTCGCCCACCTGGAAGGGTCCGCCGAGATGAAGCGGGCGGCGCGTCAGGACGAGTTGGAGGATCTCGTCGCGACGTTCGGCCAGTCGTTCCTCGGCCTGACCATCAACTGCGCCCGATGCCACGACCACAAGTTCGATCCGATCTCGCAAACCGATTATTACCGGATCGCCGCCTTGCTCTCGGGTGTGAATCAGGAGGCGGATGAACGCGAGTTGCCCGGCGGAGAGCGCGCCCACGTGATCATTCCGAGGCAACCGGAGCCAACCTTCCGGCTGGAGCGGGGAAATTACGCCAATCCCCAGGAGATCGTTCAACCCGCGGCACTGAAGGCGCTCACCGGTCCATCGGACGATTTCCGGTTGGCCCCCGATGCTCCGGAGGCCGAGCGCCGTCGAGTCCTGGCCGAGTGGGTCGCCGACCGTCGTAATCCGCTGACGTCCCGCGTCTTCGTGAACCGACTCTGGTACTACCACTTTGGCCGCGGACTGGTGGAAACGCCCAGCGATTTCGGCTTCAACGGCGGGCGCCCCAGCCATGCGGACCTACTCGACGCCCTCGCCACGCGGTTCCTCGAAAGCGGCTGGAAAGTCAAGGACCTCCACCGGTTGATTGTCTGTTCGGCGACGTACCGGCAAGCCAGCCGTGTTCGCAACCCGCGAGCCGAGGGCTTCGACGCTGAGAATCAACTCCTTTGGAGGGCCAACCGGCGACGGCTGGAAGGTGAGGCGGTCCGTGACGCCATGCTCGCGGTCGCCGGAGCGCTCAATGAGAAGGTCGGTGGCCCGAGCTTTCAGGATATCACCCTCAACAAGAAAGGCGTCAACGGCAACCACGAGTTCACGGACCCGACCGGTGAGTTCTCTGAGGCGGTCAATCGTCGGACCATCTACCGACTTTGGGCTCGGTCGGGCAATCACCCGCTCCTCGAATCGCTCGACTGCCCCGACCCGTCCGTGATGATGCCGAAGCGGACTCGCACGATCACCCCGGTCCAGGCGCTGGCGATGGAGAATGACTCGTTCGTGGAGCACTGCGCTTCCCGAGCCGCCAATCGCGTTCGCGCCGAGGTGGGCGACGACCCCGCACGCCAGGTTGCGCGCGCCTGGTTTCTGACGCTGGCACGGTTGCCCGTCGATCGGGAGACCCAACTCGCCCGGTCGTTCGTGGCAAGCCGCGGCCTCGATCAGCTCCTCCTGGTTCTGTTTAACACGAATGAATTCCTGTTCGTCGACTGATCACCCTATCGACGTCCGGAGCAAGGGCCTGTCATGAGCTGCGACCCCGAAACCCGATCGATCCCGACAACCATGACGCGCCGCGACTTCCTCCGTGACGCGGTCTTCGGCGTCTATTCCATCGCGGCTGTCGACCTCCTGGGGCGCGACGGCTACCTGCTCGCGTCCACACCCGAAGGCCCCCGCCGTGCTGGTTTGCATTTCGAAGCCCGGGCCACCCAGATCATTCATATCTTTCTGGGCGGCGGCCTGAGCCATGTGGATTCGTTCGATTACAAGCCGGATTTGGAGAAGTACCATGGTCAGGACATGCCCGAGAGCTTCGGCAAGGCCGACGTCTTCTTCGGCAAGGTCGGCCGCCTGCACCAGTCGCACTACCCGTTCCGACGGCGAGGACAAAGCGGCCTGTGGGTCTCCGAGCTGTTCCCCGCTCTGGCGGGTGTCGCCGACGAGCTCACGGTGATCCGCTCGATGGTCGCCGAGACCGCGAACCACATCCCCGGGATTTTTCAGGCGAATACCGGCTTCCGTCAGATGGGCTTCCCCGCAATGGGAGCCTGGCTCTCGTATGGCCTCGGGACCGAGAACGAAAACCTCCCGGCGTTCGTCGTCCTGCCCGACGCCCGGGGCATCCCCAATGCCGCGGGTGGGGCTTTCAACTGGACGAGCGGTTTCTTGCCCGCCCAGCATCAGGGAGTCGCCTTGAATACCCGGGGCGGCTCCCCGATCCGCGATTTACAACCCGCCAGCGGAGCCCCCGCCGAGGTCCAGCGCGATCGCCGTGAATTGCTCAAGGCCCTCAACACGATTCACCTGGAGGAACAAACGCAGACCGACCCACTCACCGCCCGGATTCGTAGTTACGAACTGGCAGCCCGGATGCAGGCGGCCATGCCCGAGGCTACGGATCTCGCCTCGGAGTCGGCGGAGGTCAAACAGCTCTACGGCCTCGATCGTGAGGAATGTCGCGACACGGCTCGCAATTGCCTGATCGCGCGGCGGCTCATCGAGCGAGGCGTCCGCATGGTCCAGCTCTGGACCGGCGACGGTGTGTCCTGGGACGCCCACGACAATATCACGGGTAACGGTTACAAGAGCCACACCGGTGAGGCCCGCCGTGTGGATCGCCCGATCGCCGGCCTGATCCGTGACCTCAAAAATCGCGGACTTCTCGATTCGACGATTGTCATGATCACAACCGAGTTCGGCCGGACGCCGTTCGCCCAGGCCGATCGCGGCAAGCTCAGCCGGGGCCGCGACCACCACCCCCAGGGCTTCACCAACATCCTCGCCGGCGCCGGCTTGAAAAAAGGCTTCGCCTTCGGGAAGACCGACGCGGTCGGCTACGCCGCGGTCGAAGACCCGGTGACGATCTATGACCTGCACGCCACCGTCCTTCATCTCCTCGGCATCGACCACACACGGCTCACCTTCTACCACAACGGCATCCAACGTCGGCTGACGAACGTCCACGGCCATGTGGTCAAAGCGATCCTGGCGTGATCCGAGTGTCGACCAATCACCTTACAAAACTGGCAATCAACTTTTCATTCTCGATCTCGTGATCCTCAACCAAAGATCTCCGTGATCGGCTTGCCGGCGGCGATGGGCAGGGGTCGGTGGAGCGTGTCGTAGACCTCCGTGGCCGGGTCGATGCCGAGGGCCCAGAAGATGGTGGCGGCCAGGTCGTCGGGGCGGGTCGGTTCCGTCGCGGGATAGGCTCCGTTGCGATCGCTGGAGCCGTGGATCGCGCCGCCTCGGATCCCTCCGCCCGCGAAGAGGGCCGTGTAGCAGAGGGGCCAGTGGTCGCGTCCATCGGCACCGAACTGCTCGGTGTTCGTGATCTTGGGACTCCGGCCGAACTCACCCATCCAGACGACCAGGGTTTCATCGAGCAAGCCGCGAGCGGCCAGGTCCTCGATCAGGGTCGGCACGGTCTGGTCGGTTGAGGGCAGCAGGCGCTTCTTCAGGTCGTTGAAGTTGTTGCCGTGCGTATCCCAGCCACCTTTC
>CAZRGV010000033.1:7838-23947 GCA_964599655.1 uncultured Isosphaeraceae bacterium
AATGGAGTTCGAGTAGTACACCGTGACGAACCGCACGCCGGCCTCGACCAGGCGGCGGGCCAGCAGACAACTCTGACCGTAGGTTGTCCGGCCGTAGTCGTCTCGGAGCTTCGGATCTTCTTCGGAGAGGTCGAATGCCCGTTTGACCGAGGGTGACGCGAGCATGGTCAGGGCACGCTCGTAGAAGGCATCGATTCCCTTCGCCGTGCCCGACGATTCGAGAAGCGCCCCCTGCTCGTCGATCATCCGCATCAGGCCACGGCGATCTTCGAGCCGGGACAGCGGCAAGCTCGACGGCAAGCTCAACTCGGGCAGTCGGAAGTCCGAACGACTCGGGTCCTGACCGATGAAAAATGGGTCATACGATTTCCCGAGGAAACTGGCCCCCTGCCCCGGCGTCACGCTGCCATCGCGAATGACGTGCGGGAACGAGACGAATGTCGGAATCGCCGGGTCGTCGACCGGCTTCAATCGGGCTACCGTGCTGCCGTAGGCGGGATAAAGTTCCTGCGTGTCCCGGAGGCGCTGATCGTCGATCGGCGGAGCGTGTCCGGTCAGGCTGTAATAGCCGGCCGAGTTGTGGTTGCGCATCGTGTGGTGCACCGACCGGACCTGCGCGAACCGGCCGAGCACTTTTGAGAATCGGGGTAGGTGCTCGGTGACGATCAGGCCGGGAGTCGCCGTCTGGATCGGCTGAAACGCGCCACGGATGCTGTCCGGAGCATCCGGCTTCATGTCGAATGTGTCAATATGCGAAGGTCCACCCCACTGATGCAGGAAGATGACGTGCTTCGCTTTCGCCGTGAGTGTCGATCGCTCGGCGGCCCGGAGCCAGGTCGTCAGGTTCAGACCCGCGAACCCGGCCGCGCCGACCTTCAGCAGGCTCCGGCGCGACAGCCGGCTCATCATGCGGAACTCGGGACAGCCGTGATGCATGGCCTCACCCTCGGGAAAAAACCTGTCAAGCGAATCGACGTTCTTGCTGTTTATTGACACGAGTATTCAGAAGCACTGATCGTACCCGTCAATGGCGGAGCAGGAACTCCTTGCTGTTGACCACCGCCCAGACGAGATCTTCCCAGGCCTTGCGGCGATCACCGGACTTCCGGACGTAGGCCAGGGCTTCGGATCGTTCGTGGTCGGACGGTTGGCGGCTCAGCGACGCGAGATAGATCTCCTCGAGAATGGCCTCATCCGAGGCACCCGACTGGAGAAGCCTGCCGATCCGGTTATCGGAACTCTCCAGCTTTTCGCGGATCGCCTCGCCATTGATGAGCTGGAAGGCCTGGGCGAGCGTGGTGGAGTCTGATCGCTCGCACTCGCAGGTCAGGAGGCGGTCGGGCTTGCCGAAGACCTTGAGGAACTCGCCTCCCATCTTCGCGCCCGGCAACTGCACGGCGCGGAGGGAATTGGGCGCGTTCGGGAAGTCGTCCGGCCGGTCGAGCGCCTGGCCGAGAGCATCAAGCAGAACCTCGGCGGGCAGCAGTTTCACCAGGGCGTGTGAGAAGTTGGCCTCATCGTCGATGTTGGTTGGGTTCGGAGTCGAGCCGAACTGATAGGTTTTTGACTTCATGATGAGGGCGACGAGCGGTCGGAGCCGCAGGCCGTGGGCGACAAAGTCTTCGGTGATCGCGTCGAGGAGGGCCGGAATCGACGGCGGGTTTGAGTCCCGGAAGTCGTCGACAGGCTCGACAATGCCACGGCCCATCAGATGGAACCAGACGCGGTTGGCCATGGCTCGAGCGAACTGAGGGTTGTCGCGCGTCAGCCAGCGGGCCAGGTCGTCGAGTGCGTCGAGGTCTCCGTGCAGGTCGGGCCTGGGTCCGCCGGGAGGCTTGGGGGCCATCATCTCGCCAGAGCGGGGCTGAATCATCTGGGGCTTGCCGGCGAGGTAGACCACTTCGTCGCCATTGATCTCGTGCTTGTCGAAGCGATCCCGGCGCTGGTTGTTGATCTGCTTGCGATCGAGGTTGGCGAAGTAGGCCGCCAGGCCGTAGTAGTCGTCCTGAGTCCAGACGTCGAACGGGTGGTTGTGGCATCGAGCGCACTGGAGCCGGACGCCGAGGAAGATCTGTCCGACCGACTCGGCGGCGGTCTGCGGGTCGCGATTGGTCCGGAAGAAGCTGGCGGGCGGGTTGCGCCAGGTCGAGCCTCGGGCCGAGACGATCTGACGAGCGAACTGGTCCATAGGAACGTCGGTGGCGATCTGGTCGCGAAGCCATCGCTGGAAGACCCAGACCCCCTTGGCTCCCATCGTCTTCTCTTCGTTGCGGAGCAGGTCGGCCCATTTCAAGGCCCAGAAGTCGGCGAACTCGGGACGATCGAGGAGCCGGTCAATGAGCCTGGATCGCTTGTCCGGGTCGGGATCGTCGAGGAAGTCCCGGACCTCCTTCGGCGTGGGCAGAACGCCGATGGCGTCGAGATAGGCGCGACGGAGGAAGACCGTATCGCTGGCCGGTTCGGAGGGATGGATCTTGAGGGCTTTGAGCTTGGCGAAGACAGGGATGTCGACCACGTTGGCGGGCTCGATCTCCTTCCAGGCGAAGCCGGGCCGGTCGTGAAGGAAGGCGAGCCGGCTGGTCGCCCGGCCTTCGAGGTATCGGACGGAAACGGCGACCTCGCCGGGTCCCTGGGCCACGACCCTGCCGTCGGGCGTGACCTCAACGCGGGTTGGGTCGTTGACGTCAAAGGCCGCCTGTCGGGTCACGTCGCGATGGGTGCCGTCGGAAAACTCCGCCGTGACAACGAGTTGCTGCGACAGGCAAGGCGCCGCGAGCAAGCGCTCGCTGGGAAAGACGGTCAGGCCGGTCAGGGTCCTGGCGGTCGCAACGTCGTCGGTGGCCCCCTGGGCGACCCATTCGAGCAAGGTCCGTGCCTCGGGCGAGTCGAGCGGGAACCTCAGACCGCCTTCATGAGGAACCTGCCCGGTCGGCTTTCGGAGGATGAGGCTCTGTTCGGGCTGGCTGCGGTCGACCCGGCGGCCAAACACGTCGCGGGTCAATGCGAGCAGGTCGAAGGCGGGATCGTCGCCGCGAAGGCTGAGCTTGAACCCCCCTTTGCCGTTGAGGTTGCCGTGGCAGGCTCCCATGTTGCAGCCGGCCTTCGAGAGCACGGGATGGACGTCCAGCCGATAACTCGCCGGTCGCGATCGCGAGGCGTGTTCGACCCGGACCGGCACCTCGGCCGGCTGACCGTCGACCTCGACCCGAAGCCGGGTTTCACCGTCCGCCAAGGGCCCGACGACTCCCGACGCACTCACCGCGGCGATCGACTCCGTCAGGACCGAATAACGGGCCTCGGCCGTCCGATCGCGGACCGAGCCATCGGCCTCGACGACCGACACGGCCACCTGTTGCCTCGACTTCGCTCCGTCCAGGATCACGCATGGAGGAACCACCTCGATCCTTCGCGAGTCCATCGCGTTGCCCCGAACCGTGGAGGACAGGACGATCAGGACGAGACCGAGGAGGCTCAGGAAGTTCCGCGCCAAAAGGCGGGAGATCATCGGGCGGGACATGGCGTCTCCCCAGGGGCGGAGGACCGAGGCGAGACCAACACCTGGGCCAACAGGTGGGATCACCCCTTTTAGATAACGGCAACCGACGAGCAGCGTCAAGCAACTATTGAACAGCCACCACCTTCGATCGAGGGCGAGACACAAGCCATCTCGCACCGACTGCCAAAATGGCAGGTGGGTTCGTTTTGTCAAAAGAGACCTCGGAAGCAGGATGTCGCCTGACCGCGGCTCCCGACATTTCGGTTCGTTTCGGGAGCCGACGACGCGCCTGGAACCACGGAGTGGGTTCGTTTTGTCTCGGCGGCTCTCGACGAGACCGGGCCGGTCGGAACGTGGTTCCGGGATGCCGACTTCCGTCGTTCGAACGTCTCCTCAACAATAAGATCGTGACGGGAGCGTTGGGAATTCGGGTTGGTTCCCGAGAATCAAGAAAAAGGGCGACCCCTCGTGTGAGAGGGGTCGCCCTTGGAAGAGCGTTGTTGGCGATGCGTCGCGGCGGTCTCACTGCTTGACGTTGCGGTTTCGGAAGGCCGCGAGCCGGTTGAGGAAGTTGCCGCCGCTGGCGGCGCCCCGCTTGGCCTTCGCCTGGGCGAGGGCCTGACGCCGTGCGAGCTGCTGGTTCCGGAGGCTCTGGCCAGCAGCGGTCGTGTTCGGAACCGTGACCGGAGCCGTGGTCACCAGCACCACCGCGGGAGTCACCACTGGGGCCGAGGACGGAACCGGCAGGCTCTGGCTGTACTCGGGAACCAGCGTGTGATTGGCGTTCTGGACCGCGCCCGGAGGCAGGTCGACCAGCACCGAGCCGGTGGAGAGGAAGTTGCCGGAGAGGTTGAACTTGACGGTCTGGTTGTCGATCCAGCTCAGGCTGGTGGCACGAGCCGGGTTGGACGGGTCGAGGCCGTTACCGGAGAGGAGCAGGTCGGTTGCCTGCACGGTCGAGCGATCGACCGGCGAGGAGAAGCTCAGGGTGACCGAACCCGAGGAGAGTCGGGCGTCGGTGACTCCGGAGCCGAAGCCCGCCGTCGGCCGGCTCTGGGCCAGAGCGATCTGGCTCGCGAGCGCCGAGCCGGAGAGAAGCGAGAACGTGGTCACCGGGTTGCCGGAGGTGCCGTTGTACTCGAAGGCCCCGATATCAGCCTTGGTCCCGACGGTGCCGACGTTCGGGATGTCGACCCGGCCTCGGTTGAGGAAGTCGGTCGGTGGCGCGACGGCGTCGAGCCCTCGGTCGATCGCGGCCGACGTCGACGTGATGTCGTAGTTGGCCCCGAGGAAGAAGTTGCCCGGCCCGTTGCCATCGGGACGAGGATCGAGCGGGCTGACGAACGACGGGTTGCCGGTGAGGTTGCCGTTGGCGTCGGGGGTCGGTCCGAGCAGAGACGGATTGAACCCGCCGCCCACTCCCACGGTATCGTCGGCCGGGCTGGAGACGCTTGGCCCGTTGGCGGAGAAGAGGTTGTACAGGACCTTCAGCCGGTTCGGGTTCGTGGCGAGGATGGCCTGACCGTTGCGGTAGACGGTCCGGTCGGCGTTCTGCCAGAAGATGTTGTTGTCGAGGTCGGCGAGAATCGGCCCGGTCGAGTCGGTCAGGGCGAAGATGCCGGTGGTGTTGAAGGCGACCGTGTTGTTGATCACCTTCACATCCTGGCCGCCCTGGAAGCTCGTGGTCGAGCCGTTCACGTCGTTGATCAAGAGACCGTAGATATTGCCGATCAGGCCGTTGTTCACGATCTGAGGCGCCCGGGAGGTGCCGTAGACCGAGACCGCCACGCCGAAGTTGGAGTCGATGATGTAGTTCTTATCCAACAAGATGTTGGAGTTTTCGATCAGAACACCAATCGACCCGTTCTGGATCGGGCTGGTCTGGTTGTTGCCCGACAAGGGGCTGGAGATCGTGAACCCGGCGACCTCGGTGGGGAACGACGGGATGCTGACGAGGTCGGTGGCCTTGACGGCCGGGCTGGTGGCCTGGCCGGCGTTGTACGGAGCCCGGATGACCGTCTTGAGCGCCGTACCGGGGACGAGCTTCGAGTCGGTGCTGCTGGGGTCGGCCGAGACGAGCCGCACGAGCGACTTCATCTGGACCGCCTCGTTGTAGACGACCGCCGAGCCGGTGGGGGTGCCGCCGAGGACGGCGACGGTGTCTCCGACGGAGGCCGCCGCGAGGCCCGCAGCGATCGTCGAGTAGGGGTCGAAGCGGGTTCCCGTCGGGGTCGGGTTCGTGGCACTGGCGCTGACGAAGATCGTCTTGGAGAACGCGGGGTTCAGAACGATAAAGTCGAGGTTGAAGTCGCCGCCGGGCTGGCCGTTACCCGTGGGGAACGAGCCGTTGTACTCGCCGTCGACGAGGTTGCCGGCGATGTCGGTCACGCCATTGCCGCTGCCGACGAGGGTGACCCGGTAGAGGTCGTTGGTGGTGATTCCGGTCAGGTTGAACCGGATGATCTCCGAGCCCGTGGGGGTCTGGAGGTAGTTGATCTGCAGGCTGGACAGATCGACGTTCACGGGGACGTCGTTGCCGTTGCCGAAGATGCCGTCGCCACCGGCGCGGACGGCCTTGATGGTGCTGCTGTTGAGGGTCGACGGATCGAAGTTCTCGTTGACGGCGATCGCCACCGAGACCGTGCCGTTGTTGACGGTTGCCTGCGCCCCTGGAAGCGGAGACGTGCCGGTGATGCGAGGCCCTTGGGTATCGACGACGAACGGGACGAGGGCGTTCGGATCGTTGAGGTTGGAGGTGTTGCCGCTCTGGTCGACGACCCGGATGCGGGCGACGCTATAGCCGCTGTCGTCGGCCGTGCCAAGGATCCCGTCGGGACCCACGTTGTAGTTGGTGTCGGGAACCTTCTTGGTGAGGGTGACACTGAAGTTGCCCTGAGCGTCGGTCGTGGCCTGGCCGGCATCCAGGATGTCGTAGACGCCGTTACCCTTGGTCGAGATATCGACGATGACCGTCTGGCCCAGAAGCGGGTTGGTCGGCGGGGGCACGTCGGTGATCTGACCGGTGAAGGTGGGCAGCGGGTTGTTGGTGATATTATCGTTGGGCCGATTGTCGGTGTCGGGCGCCAGTCGGACCGTGCCGGGGACGACCGCCGGCGGGTGGGTGTCGATGGCGAAGGTGACGAAGAAGTCGCCGCCCGGAATGCCGTTACCCGAGGGCAGCGGGAGCTGGAGCCCGTTGGGCGATCCGCCGACGGTGTCCTCGCCGTCGAGCGGCAGTCCTTGCGGGTTGCGAACGACGTTGTCGCCGTTGCCGAGGACCGTGATCCGGTAGAGGTCGTTGGTCAGGTTCAGCCCGAGGTTACCCACTCCGATGGTAACGGTCTGGGTATTCGGGTCGTAGGACAGCTTGCCCGAGAGCGGGATGAAGCGGTCCTGCGAGTTGTTGTTGTTGCCGAAGATGCCGTCGCCGCCGGACGCCTGGAGCAGGAAGGTCAGGTTGTTGACGGTGGCCGGGTCGATCCGCTGGTTGAACTTGATCTGGATCGCTTGGGGGTTGACGTTGGTGCCGCTGACGCCACCCACCTTGTACAGGTTGATGGGAATCGGGCTGCTCGGGTTGGACGGGTTGGGCAGCAGGGCCGTGACGTCGATGATCGTCGGCGGGAAGAGCTGCCGGTACTCGTAGGCACCGACGTCGAAGAACGGACGGCTGCCGAACCCGACGTTGGCCCGGTTGGGATCGTCGACCCGGAGGAAGCCTGCCGCGTCCCGTTCACCGGTGATCGGCGTGTAGGTATAGATCGGACTTCCCGGCGTGATCGAGGCCGGCACCCACTGGTCGTAGTAACCGCGCTGTCCTGGCGGGTAGCCCGGCAGGGTCACGAGGTCGCCGCCCGAGGTGGCGGAGCCAAGACCACCGAACGGATTGCTCCGGCCCGTGGCGTTGCGGACGCTCTGGTAGATGTTGGTGACGTTCTGGGTCGCGATCGGCTGGAGCGAAAGGCCCAGGGCGATCGGACCGATTTCGCTGCGGGCCGCGTCGATCGCGTCGGAGAGGGACGTCAGGGAGAAGTCACCGTTGGCCGGATCGCGAAATGCGGGCTGGCCAAAGATCGGCTGGGCGTTGAACGGGCCAGCGATAAACTGGGCCGTGGAGGTATCCACGTTGTTGTTGTTGCCGCTGAACAGGTTGTACTGGAGCTGGCTGCCCGTGCCTTGCCCCTCGACCCGCACGGCCACGTCGCTGGAGTTGGCGAAGATGTTGTCCATCGCCAGGAAGTAGACGTGCGAGAGACTGTTCTGGCCGTTGTAGGCCGGGGCGACGGTGTGGATGGCCACGTCGTCGTTGTAGAAGGTGTTGTTGAGGATGACGGCTTCATACGGGTTGGGACCACCCGTGTTGTCGACGGTCTCGGAGTTGATCCGGACGCCGACCGGCATGTTGGCGATGGTGTTGTTGTAGAGGAACAACAGGACCGGCTCGCCGCGGAACGTGCCGTCGCGAGCGATCGGCGCCGTTCCCTGGGGCGGGAACAGGAGCAGGTGAATCTGATTGACACCGGACGGATGGGCGATGACGCCGGCCTGGCTGAAGTCGTACAGGTTGGAGTTGGAGATCGTCATCGCCTTGGCGGTGTTGAGCTGCAACGCGGGCGTCGTGCCCACCTTGGCCGTAATGCCCGCACCGGAGCCATCGGTGCTGCTCGAGTAGGCCCAGCCGCCGCCTTGCATCTCAATGCGGGTGATGTACTTGATGTCGGCGTTGTCGATCAGGTTGCCATCGCGGGGGTCCATCAGGTTGTAGTCGCTGAGGGAGTTGGCCCCGAATCCGATGACACCGCCGTCTCCCGGTTGCGGACCGGCTGTCGGATCACCACCGACCACACCACCCGGGATGGTGGCCAGGTAGGCTGGGGTGGTGGCCGCGTTCATTGTCACGCCGCGGACCGTCTTACCCACGCTGTTGTCGCGGAGCGAGGTGATGATGGCGGGAACCCGCTGCTGGCCGGTGGTCTCGTTGCCACCGATGCCCAGGATGCGAATCTGGCTCATCACGCCCGGATCGATCAGCGGGTCGGGCGTCGGGTCGACGCCGTCATCGAAGCCGACGAGGAAGCCGGCACCGCCCCGCGTATCCGAAAGCTGGCTGCCGCTGGGCATCCCGTTGGCGCCATCACCGGCCGGAGGCACGGTCAGGTCGTTCAAGAGCTTGACCAGCACCGACTCACCCGGCTTGGGAATGGTGTCGCCGTTGGCCAGGAGCGTTCCAGGCAGGCTGCTCTGGATCGTCAGGGTCAGATAGGGCCTCTGCTCGGCGGTGAAGTTGTTGAGATCGGGCATCGGGAAGCCGTTCGGTCCCCCGATTGCGAAGCCTCGGACACCGCTGAGGACGATCGTCGACCGGAGAACGTAGGTCAGGTCGGTGTCGTCCCAGACGGAGTCGACGCTCAAGTTCGCGGGGTAGCCGACGACGGTCGACCCGTTGCGGTTGCCGGGGACCGGGATGACCTCCAGGCCGTTGATGTCGTTCCGCTGCATGATGTTGCCGCGGAAGAACGGGTTCCCCGAGATCAGCGGCCGGAGGGGGTCCGCCGCGAGGAGACCGTTCGGGGTGATCGACATCGGGGCTTCTTTGTTGTCGTAGAAGTCGTTGTTCGTGATGTAGGCGCGGGTCCCGAGGGCACCGACGGTAACGCCGAAGGCGCTGTTGCCGCCCGCCCCCTGGAAGGCCAGAACGTCGCGCTGACCGATCGTTCCCGAGGGCTCGTTGACCGTGCCGCCACCGTAATAGAAGTTGGCCTCGTCGATGACGGTCTTCACGCCGGAGAGGATCGAGATGCCGCCCCAGCGAGCGAGGTCGGGCACGTTGCCGGGGGTCGGCAGATTGGTCGAACCGGCGTTGTCGGAATCGATCGGCGCGACGATGGTCGTCTGAGCGCCGGTGTTGGGATCGACGAAGTAGGTCCGGGCGTTGTCGTCGAACAACGACGTGAAGACAACGCGAGCATCCCCCGTGTTCTCGGGTTTGAAGCCGGGATCGGTCGGGGCCAGGTTGGGATTGGCGTCGAACTGGCGAATGTAGGTCCGATCGCCAACGTTCAGGCTGACGTTCGGATTGGTCGTATCAATCGCCGAGCCGCGCTGGAACTTGAACATCATGCCGGGCTGAATGTAAACCCGGATGCTGTTGTTGGTGGTCTGGTTGCCCGTGTTGTGGAGCAGGGTATCGCCGATATCCATGCGGGCGACGAGCAGATAGGGTAGCGGATCGTCAAAGGTGTAGTTCTGCTGTCCGCCCAGGCTGGAGGGGTTGTTGACGTAGTGGATGGCGTCGGTCGGCTCGACGGCACCGTTCAACTCGGCACGGACGTAGATGCCGTTGAGGCTGGTGTTGGTGACCGACGTGCGTCGGATCAGTGGACCTCGAGCGAGCGGGTCCTCGCGGAACGAATCCATGTCGCCGGAGATGCCCGCCTGCGAACCGCCGTTGGGGCCAGGAGCGGCACCCGGAAGCTGCCGGCCATCGATGATCGTGTTGGTGATGGCTGGCCGGCTGTTGAACAGGGTGATCGCATCGAAGCGGAACCCGATGGACTGTGGCACCGCGCCACCGCCGTAGGTGATCACGCCGTAGTTCAAGGACGAAAGGGAGTCGTCGGCGCCGGAGAGACCCAAGTAGGGACGATTCGGGTCGACGGGTCCAGGCGCGACGGGGATGGGTCGCCCGCCGTTGCTGGTGTCGTCGAAGTTGCGGAGGACGATGCCGCCGTAGTCACCGGGCTGAGGCAAGGCCCCGCCACCGCCAGCGAACGGGTTGCCGTCGCCGTTGGTATCGCCTCCGATCGAGTCATCGAGGTATGAGGTGACGTAGACCTTCTGATTGGGGTTCGGTCCGCCGTTGAACTGGATGGCGCTGCCCTGATTCTGAACGAACAGCGAGGCGTTCTGCATCTTCAGAATCGAGCCGGGCTGGAAGACCAGCAACGTGTTGTAGGGGACCGAGGCGCTGCCGTCCTGGATGGTCGGCAAGGCTGGATTCTGGGTCGGCTTCTGGAGAACGAAGGTGCGGTTGAGCGGATCGCCGGTGTCGGCCGGGAGGGCGACGATGACGACCGGGCCAAGCTGCGACTTGACGGACGCCGCGTAGAAGGCCGAGGGATCAAAGTGGCCGTCGCCGTTGATGTCGAGGTTCGGATTGAAATTGGTGCCGAAATTGAGAGGACTGTTGAGGTCGCCACCGTTGATGGCGTTGGGCACGGCCTCAGGCGCGAGCACCGGATAGGGCTTCTGCGGACTGCCATCGGGCAGGCTGCTGGGCGTGCCCGGATCAAAGTTGACGTCGGGCTTGGCGAAAATGACGTTGCCATTGGGAACGACGACGTAGCCGGTCTCGAATCCACCGCCCGCGACGCCGTCGCCCGACATCCCCGCGCGATACTGGCCGTTGGGGAGCAGGTCTTCCCAACCGCCTTGCGGCGTGGGATTGCCGAGGAACTCGCCGTCGATCTGGTTACCGAAGATGTCAAAGATCCGCAAATCCTGACCGCCCTGGATCGCGTTGGGGATGAACAGGCGGTAGTGATCGGCGGGCAATGTGGTGCCGGCCGGGAGCCGCAAGACCAGGCGGTTCTTGTAGCCGGGCTGGCCGTAGGTGGCGCCCAGGATCGAGTTTTCCAGGGTGACCGTGGTCCCCGAGATGCGGGTGTAACCAATGCCGTTGGTGAAGCTCGGGTCGACCCCGAAGTCACCGTCGGGCGGGGAGGTCGGGGAGTCGGCCGATCGGATCAGCCAGACAAGGTTGTTGTAGTTGGCGTTGGGATCGAGTGGCCCCGAGAAATCCACGACGAAGGCGTTGGGAGGCGCCGGAGCCCTGGGGGCGACGCCCGGAACCGGGATCTCGAAATAGGAACGCGGACCACTGACGGTGAACGCGTTGGGGTTGGTGGGCGTGGGGGCCGGGCTGACCGCCATCACGTTGGTGATGTAGGACGGCACCGGCTGGAGGTCGAATTGCAGCGCGAAGTTCTGGATTCCCGGCTGGCTCGGATTGCCGTCCAGCGGGTTTCCGGCCGAGTCGGTGATTCCCTGGTATCCGGGCTGCGGATAACGAGCCACGAGCATGTAGCGGCCGGCGGGCAGACCGGTGGCGAAGCTGAGGTGGATCTTGCCGGAGTACCAGTCGCTGGTCTGCTGTCGGTTGCTGGTGTCGGTGTAGGTGGCGCCGGTGATGAAGTTGGAGTAGTCGGTGTCGGCGGCCGTCCCGGTTCCGCCAAGCTGGTTGTCGGAGCCAAGATTGTAAAGCGAGTAATTGCTGATGTTCGTGGCCGTCGACGGATCGAGCGCCGTGATCTGGAACTGCGTCGGCACGGCGAGCGGGTCGCCGAGCGCCGATGGGAGGACCGGATCGGCCACGTTCAGGTCGACGCCCGCGCTGAGATTGGAAATTCTCGCGAGCTGCGTGGGAGAGGTCGTGATGACGAGCGGGCTGGTGGTGTCAATCCGGAACGACTGGTCGACGACCGAGGACAGGCCCGGCAACGGGGGCGAATCAGGCTGGCCGACGACGATGACACGGACGGTCTGGAATCCGTCGGGCAGGGCCGACGGCGGCTTGATCGTGAAGCGCCCGTTGGCGTCGGTCGTGGTCGAATAGTCGAGGGTCGTCGTGTACGTGAAGCCCCGGCCGTTGGAGCCTTGCTGGAGGTCGATGGTGCCGTTGTGCAGGGCGTTGAACTGAACCACGACCTGCAAGCCGGCCACGGTTCCCGGAAACGCGGCCGAAACCAGGCCGTCGAAGCTCGGGGTCGTGGCTCTGGTGTTCCGGTCCCCCTTGATTCCGGTATCGCTGGCTGGGCTAAGCTGCACGGACAGGATGTTCGGGGCCCTGAGAATGGTGCCCGGAAGATCCTGGACGAACTTGCCCCCTTCGAGGCCGTTGCCGGAGGGGAAGACGCCGTTGAATTCACCGTCGAGCTTGTTGCCGACGATGTCCGTCACCTTGTCCTCAATCACCAGGGCATAGCGGTCAGACGGCAGGGCCGACTGCGGCAGGGCGCTCAGGTCGACAATCGCCTGGTTCGTGGCGTTGTTGTACGTCACCTTGAACCCGGGATAGGAGTTCAAGATCACGTTGGTCGGGTTGCCGAAGACGCCCGACGAACCGGTCCGGACCAGGATGAAGTTGCTCGAGGTGATGGTCGTCGGATCCATCGGCTCGCTGAACTGCACCGTGATCGTGCGAGCGTTGAACGTCGTTCCGGTCACCTGCGGGCTGACCGTGTCATTCAGCGTAAAGCTGCCGCTGTAGGCAGCCAGGGACTTCGTGTCATCCTTCGAGAGAATCGACCCATCCGCGAAGGTGTACTTGTAGATGCCGTTCGACTTGACGCCGGGCTGATGGGTAATGTTCAGGTTGAAAACGGCGAAGGTCGGATTGTTGGGGTCGGCGAAGATCGAGCTCGGGCTGCCGGAAACCCCGCTCGGCACCTGCGTGAATTGCAGGTCGGACGACTGCAAGGTGCTGACATCGATCGGCTTGTTGAAGACGATCGCGAACTCCTTGAAGCCCGAGGAGAGCGTGGCGTTGTTGGGCGGGTTGGTGGCCGTGATCCGCAGCCGGTCGACTTCACTCAGGGCCGAAACCGCCTGAGGCATCCCGTAGCCGCCTTGGGCGTCCCACGTCCCTTTGGGCGTGCCGTTGAGCGCCACGGCCGAGTCTTGCATCGCCTTGAGCACGTCGGCCTGGCTGACGCCCGGCGAGAGCTGCCGCATCAACGCGGCCATGGCCGCCAGATTGGGCGCGGCGGCCGAGGTTCCGAAGAAGTTCGGGAGCGTGTCGGGATCTTGCGGAATGTCGCCGCCGGGCGGGAAGAACGAGGTGTTCACCCCGTCGACGCCCGAAACCTGCGGCCGCTGCAAGACCATCGGGCTCGACAGCCGGTTGCCTTGCGCGTCGAAGACCAGGTTGCGAGGACCGAAGGAGCTGAAGTCCTCGTTCCGGAGCGGGTTCTGATTGCCGTAAGGCGGCGCGTTAAACCAGGGAACGGCCCCGACACCGATGGTGTCGACGCCCGCGTTGTGGCCAACGGACGTTGGGTAAGTGATCCCTCCCTGGCTGCCAAACTGCTTCGAGAAGTCCATGTCGCCGCCGAACTCGCGGAACTGAATCCGCGACGGAGCCGTACCCGACTTCACGAAGACAGCCACCGTGTAGCTGCCCGCCGTGGGAATCGAAACCACTTCCTCCGGAGTCTGCGAGGCGATGTTGTTCGAGGTCCCCGAGGCCACGATGTTCCCGTTGGCGTCGAGCACGTAAACGTCGAGATCCGACGAGACGCCGTTGGTCGTGTAGAACGGCTGGTCGTACTGGAACACAAGCTGACCAGGAGAGTTGACCGTCAGCGGCATCTGGGTCGTGACCGCGGAACCGGCCGGGGCGAAGTTCATGAACGTCCCGGTGCCGATACCCGTGATCGTCGCCGTGGTCGCGCGGAAGGGAGACGCGAGGCCCTTGTCCGCCTGATTGCCCGCCGAGCTGAAGTAAATGCGGTGGTCGGTGTTGACAACCGTGGAAATCGCCTGCTCGATCGGACCCGGCTGGAAGAAGGGCTCGTCGCGGTAGCTCACGTCGTCGACAATGACCTGCGCGCCCGCGACCCGCGAAAGGTCGAGAATCCCTTGCGCGAAGTTCAACTGATCAATGAACCCCGTGTGGAACGCAAGATTCGCGCCGGGGGCGACGTCGTAAATCTCCTCCATCATCGCCCGGCCTTCGTCGGTGTTGTTGCCGCCGACGGGCTCGTCTTGCAACACGTTGATCCGGTTCAAAGGGGGCAAGTCGCCGGTGCTGATCGAATCATTGAGGCCGCCCTGGTAACGATTGACGCTGTCCGAGATCACGCCCACCGTCACGCCGGTGCCGTCGACGTTGAACTGCTGTCGAGCGGTGTCGATCTGCAAGACCTGCTCGGCCTGGTTGTTGGCCACCCCTTGTGAGTTCACGATGGGAATCGAGATCGGGTCGAGGCCCACCGTCTGAACGACGTTGCCGTTAATGGTCTGCTTCAGATTGGCCAGGTTGATCAGGTTGTCAATCGGAACAAAGCCCGCCACCATGTTCGAGGTGGCTGACTTGCTTTGGATAGACATGTTGATGTTAGCGCCGCTCAACAGCGAGACGAACGTGTTGAAGTCGCCGTAGCTGCGCACGTAAACGCCGACCTGGTTCCCCTGGAAGCGAATCGTGTTCGCCTGGCTCGAGTGGAACTGGTTGGGTTGACCACCCGCCTGCTTGTAGGCCTGGTACTCGAGATAAATGTTGATCAGCTCCTGACCGGCATTGGCCAGGGGACCATTCTTGACGTCGGCCGGATCGAGACTCGTCGGATGCCACGCCGGCGGAGAGTCGGATGGGCCGGCCAGCAATCTGCGACTCTCCAGGGATTCCAACTCCGGCAGGGTTCGCTTGCGCCCACTCTGGGCTCCCCGCCGCCGTCCCGGGTTCCGATCCCGCCATTTTCCATTGAAGCTGCCCATCGACAGGCTCCCCGGTTAAGCCCCGCGTTCGCCCCCCGGCCAGATCCGCGACCGGCCGGCCTGCCCAGATTCGGGCGGGAAGCGGCGGGGGTCACTCGCTCAGGTAACTCAGAATCGTGTGCGATCGATCCCACGGTGATCGCCAGCCAGGCGCCACCGCAGAGGAAGCCCACGCGCGAACCGACTCGCCCCAACGCGGACGTCCGTTCCACACGCGAACAACATCATCAGAAGAATGGTTTGCTGATCCCTCGGAGCTCATCCCACCCAGAACACACGCCGCGATCCGTCGGACGAGTGACCCGACCAACAGGATAACCGATCGTCGTGGCCCATGTCGTGTGCCGAACGAGATGGATGGCTCCATGCACCCAACCAATCATTACAGGTCGTTCCCTTGCCTGTCAAGTCCGTTTGGAGAAATTTTTCGGTGGGTGCGGAACTCAGGTGTGACGCCGAGAATCAACATCGAGAGGGGGCGCAAGGTGCAGATTACTAGGAGTTTGGCCCGCGTTCGCGCGAAGTCAAATCGATTGCGGTACTTTTTCTCGCCGAGAGCGACCCGCATCGGTTAGGATCGTTTTCACAATCCCTCCTATCCATACAACGCATTCACGATTCGGGGCCGGGACGAGTTCATTCGATCCCGCCCGACCTAGCCAGGGGCACCTGTCGGGAACAAACCGCCGGTAACCCGTCGCGCTTCCTCGGGAGTCTATCATGAAGATCCGTTTACGATTGAAGCCGCGTGTCTCCTTCCTCATCGAGGTACTGGACGCGCGGATCGTGCCATCGACGATGACGACCCGACCGACCGCGATCGTCTCGAACCTGGATCCAGAGTCGATCTCGAAGCCCTTCCAGGCCAGAATCTTCGACCCGAAGCTCCGCGAGGATCCCGCGTCGAGATCCGCTGGGCTTCGGGCTGAGGGAGCACTTCCCCAGGGCCCCTCTCCTTGGATCGCCCAGCGCCTGGCTCGACTTCAGGAGTTCAGGGCGCATCGACTCGAGGTTGTGCGGACGATGCGTGAACAATGGATTGCGCGATGGCATCCGACGAATGTAACCGCGGTCGCGAACGGGACAACGGCCCGCACCGAACCAACCAATCCAATCG